>NZ_VYKD01000027.1:0-188370 GCF_032424295.1 Pseudomonas sp. JV449
CCACGAGATTCCATCGGTGGCTAAGAAGGCAGCCTGGGGCCTGAAATACACCCGCTCGATCTCCGAGCCGAAGTTCGAAACCGGCACCGTCGACACCGACAAGCAACTGCGGAGCAACCTGGTCGCCTACTACTGCGTGCTGGAAGGCATCTTCTTCTACTGCGGCTTCACCCAGATTTTGTCCATGGGCCGCCGCAACAAAATGACCGGCGTGGCCGAGCAGTTCCAGTACATCCTGCGCGATGAGTCGATGCACCTGAACTTCGGTATCGACGTGATCAACCAGATCAAGATCGAAAACCCGCATTTGTGGGATGCCGAGATGAAGGAAGAAGCGACCCAGATGATCCTGCAAGGGACTCAGCTGGAGATTGAATATGCGCGGGATACCATGCCGCGCGGGGTGCTCGGTATGAACGCCGCGATGATGGAAGACTATTTGAAGTTCATCGCTAACCGTCGCCTGTCGCAAATTGGGTTGAAGGAAGAGTATCCGGGGACGACTAACCCGTTCCCTTGGATGAGCGAGATCATGGACTTGAAGAAAGAGAAGAATTTCTTTGAGACTCGGGTTATTGAGTATCAGACGGGTGGGGCATTGAGCTGGGATTAATTCTCAGCTAAACCGAGAAGCCCTGACTTGTTCAGGGCTTTTTTATGCAAGCTCGCTTGAAACCTTCAAGACAAAGCAGCGAATTCATTTACCAATGGCGTTGACCGCTAATTCCTGCCAGAACGTAGGAAATTTCGTAGACGCAATAATGGCTACTCAGTATCGTCCGAGGGTTTTCTACCCTCGGCGGCTGTATGGATATTACGAAAGACAACACGGACTGGAACGACGCGGAGTTGGCAGCAGCGGTCGAGGCTTACTTGAAGATGCTGGCCAAGGAAAAGAACGGCCAGCCTTTCAATAAAGCGCTCGAAAACCGCCTTTTGCGCGAGGGGCCGATAGCCGGTCGTGCAAAAGGCTCCGTAGAGTTCCGCATGCTAAACATTTCTACCGTTCTTATCCGTATGGGCCTGGAGCCGATAAAAGGCTTTAAGCCCGCGAAGAACGTAGGGTCAGGCGTCGAACAACGCATCCGCCAAGCGCTGGCCGCACAGGGTGTATTCGAATCCGAAGACGCCGCCCAAACAGCAGACGAGCAAACGCTTATCCGCCGCGCGTCCAAACTGCAGCAGCAACCTTTCACTCAGCTACCGGACGGCATTGCCCAGCCGCAGAAGGTCTCGACCGTCAGCACCGCTTTTGTTCGCGACCCAAAGGTACGCGCCTGGGTACTGAAAGAGGCCGAGGGCATCTGCGAAGGCTGCGGCGCTAACGCGCCGTTTGAGGTCGACGGTTTGCCATTTCTTGAAGTACATCACGTCAAGCACCTGGCCCAGAAGGGTTCGGATCGCATCACCAATGCTGTAGCCTTGTGCCCCAATTGCCATCAGCGTTGTCACCGGTCGAGTGACCGGGCGGCTTTCACCGAGGGGCTTTACGCCAAGGTCGGAAGATTGGCACGGGAGTAGACTCCTGCTGTCACACCTGATGCACGCTCAAAAATACTAGATAGGACCGAGGCCAACCCGTGAACCCAGACATGCTCGAAGCCGGCCCCGTTGACGCCAAAGTACTCTCCGTCTTTGACTTCGACGGCACCCTGACCCACCACGACAGTTTCGTGCCCTTCCTCAAGTTTGCCTTTGGCACCGGAGAGTTTTATGGCCGGATGGTCAAGCTGGCCGTGCCTGGGCTGCGCTTTTTGGTGCGGCAGATCAGCCGGGATGAGTTGAAGGCTCAGTTGATCCGCACCTTTATGACTGGGGTGGAGAAGACGTGGGTGCAGCAGAAGGCCGAGGAGTATTGCCAGCGCAATTGGGCGCGGTTGATGCGCCCGGCTGGGGTGTTGTCGGTGGAGCAGGAGTTGGGCTCGGGGGCGGTGGTGACGCTGTGTTCGGCGTCGCCGGCGTTGGTGCTGCAGCCGTTTGCCGATCGGCTTGGGATCAAGTTGATTGGCACTGAGCTTGAGGTGGTCGACGGGGTGTTGACCGGCAAGCTCACCGGGAATAACTGCCGGTGTGAGAATAAGGTGCTGCGGCTTGAGGCGGTGTACGGGGACCTGGGGGAGTATCGGCTCAGGGCCTGGGGCGATACGCGAGGGGATCGGGAGTTGCTGGCGGCGGCGCAGGATGCACATTTTCGGCATTTTCATGCGAAGAAGAAAAAGCGGGCCAAGTTGCAGCGGTGATGCGGGTGGGTGGGATCCACCAGGAACACCGAGTCGATCCCATCGCCGCCTCGCTGGGGCTCGACAGCTCCCACAGTTGAGCGGTTTAGGCTTGAGTGTCGCGACTAGCATGGGGTGCTTGGGGTTGAGCGGTTAAACTAGGTGGACTTGTTCCCTCGCAGCGGACGGCGGGTTGCAGGTTCTTGCTGATATTTACGCGGGTTCCCGCTATTAATAGCGAAACCTCTCACGGACCCGAGCCCCATGAAATTCGACACGGCCTACAGCCTGAGTCTCGATGACAAGCTGTCGATCTATGACGTACGAGACCTGAATTTCGACGAAACCAACACCTTCGATTCCGACAAGGACAGTTTCCTCTGCCCCAACGATGCCTGTCGCGCCGCCTTCGAAGCAGGCAATGTGCTGAGCACGTTCAACGCCAGGAACGTCAACTACCAACGCACCCCGCACTTCAAAAACACGCCGAGCACCCGGCATATCGACGGCTGCCGCTATGCCAGTCTCCACAAGGGTGCAGCAGGCGAAAACGACGATGAGCGTGAGGATAATTTCCCATCGGAGTTTGTGCTGACACGTCGTACGTACGAGCGTAAAACCGCGGAGGTCGGCACCGAGGGGCTGGTCCCACAAGATTCAGCGAAAACACCTTCACCCCGCAGCGACGAATCTGTCAGCGCCAGCGACACCACCCCGGAAAAAACCAGCGTGTTTGCCCACCCGGTGGAGTGTTTTGTGTCGAACATCGACGACAAGGAAAAGCTGAAAAGCATGCCGCTGAAAATCGGCGAGCACACCGCGACTTACGCGGCGTTTTTCAAGAAGATCGAATACCTGCAAGACAACAAGGGCCTGATCTACTGGGGCAAGGTCAAAGCGATCAAGGACTACACCAGCAGCTTTCGCATCGACTTCGAAAAGAAGGTGTGGCTCGACAAAAAGCCCTACTCGGTCAACGTCTACCTGAGCAAAAAGCTCATCGAGAACTACCGCAAGCGCAAGGCGTTCCTGGAGCAGATCAGGGCGGCGGCGGACAGTGAGCGGGCGTTGTATTGTTTCTTCTACGGGGTGACACCGGAGCTGAAACAAGTGCCCAGCAAGAAAAACCCCGAGCAGACCTTCGGGGTGTTCAGCGCGAATATCGAGAACCTCGATCACCTGATCATTCGTGAGGCGCCGGGGTTGGAATAGTGGGTCGATAAGCATCCAGTTGATGAGCGGTCAAAACAACTGTACAAAAACACAGTATAGTTTGCCCTCCCCCGTCGAATCCTGGAGAAACCCCATGTCCTCTCTGGCAATGAGCTCTTTCGTAGAACAGCAGATCGTCCTGCACCAATTCACCGCCAAACACAGCGTACAGGCCCGCGCGATGCTGGGCTGGAGCCGCGACGAGCTGGCCCGCCAGGCGGGTGTGACGGTGGATGCCATCCAACAGTTTGAAAGCCAGGGCGATGTGGGTGATGAAACCCGCCTGGCATTGGCGTTTCGGTTGGAGGCGCAAGGGCTGGTGTTTTTCCCGGGGTTTGCGCCGGGGTGGGGCATGAGTGTGCGGCGGTTTGAGACCGCCCCAGCCGAACCCGCTGCACAAAACATTATTTCGCGGCTGATGGGCTCAACAGCGGCATCAATTGATTCACCAACGCCCCAGCCGAATGGTGCGTAGAGTCCAAGCGGATCACCGGACAGGTCAGTGCCGCCAACCAGGTTTCATGCCGACGCAGGCTGCGTAGGCTGTGGTTGCCGCTGTCGTAACGAGCGGCCCAGGCCAGGAAGGCGACGCTGTTCTCGTGGCGACTGCCACCTTCCAGGATTTCATCACCGTAGCGTTGCACCTCCCTCATGCGCAGACGGTGCAGGCGTACTTGCGGGTCGAGGCGCAGGAACACCACGTGGGTGAACTGCGCGATCATCGGGTCGCCCCAGCCGCACAGTGAACCGGACAGCACCCAGCCTTCCAGGCCGACAGTCTGCTCCTGCAGCAGGCGGATGCGTTCATCCTTGGGCCGGGCAATGGTGAAGGGGGCGTCGGTTTGCTGCCAGTAGAAATAGTCGGTGTCGAAGTAAGCGACGTTCAGACTCTCCGCCAAGGCCCTGCCCAGGGTGGTAGTGCCCGCCCCCGCAGCACCGAGGATATGAATTCTATAGGCCATGGCTTCCCTCCCTGGCATTGCGATAACCCAGCGCCAGCGCGGCCAACGATTCCTTCGACCATCGCGCACCGTAGAACCACAACGTCGCGCCACCATCGAGAGCCTCGCCAAACCTCGGGTAACCACTCCAGCACGCACTATGAAATGCAGCACTTTGACTGTCCGACACCAGGGCATCCAGCCGGTATTCATTCACGATTTCATCGATTTCATTATGGGTGTGCAGTTTGAACGTGAGGGTGCCGTCGATACGTTGCGCCGGCACGGGTATCAGTTGCGCCCCGGCCCGGCGCAGTACGTCCAGCGCACGCATGAAGGGCGCACGGTGTCGAATCGGTTCATGCCCATCGCCACGTCCATATCGGTCGGCATACCCCACGCGCCTGCCGGCCAACGCTTGCATGGCGGCAAAGCGGCTATTGTTCTGCACCAGGGGCACCTCCACCATCACTGGGCCCTCTGGGTCGATACCGCTCAGGGCAATCAGCGTCAACGAGGGATCAGGCATGGGTCTGATGGGAATTGCCGGTACGTTATACCCGGGGATCAGGACGCCACCCTTGGGGTGGGTTTGAGGGGGGGGATCGACATCAAACTCGATACTGCGGGGGGGCACTTGATCAGGGGAAGGACGGCGGCATGGAGATGCCGAGTCGGTCATGCCCAAGAGCGCAGACAACGGCTGGCCAACCTGGCAAACCGCATCTGCTCGCAAAAACCATCTGCGTATGCTGTCCATCGGTACGCCTCCCCTGAAAACACTTTCCAGGGATCATCGCATCCTTCGCCGGCGCCTGTCGCAGACCCGAAACAGCTTGAAAACTCCTTTTTCGGCGCCTCTGCGCCCTCAGCCCACAAGGTGCTCTTGTGCACCTTGGGTTTCCACTTCCAGCCACCATGCATACCCACGCTCCGGCTGGTTCAAGCTGAACGCCTGGCCCATCGGCGGTGTGGTAATCGACACATTGCGCTCCCACGCCAGCGCCATGATGCGGTCGAAAGGTTCGTGCCAGGCATGGAACGCCAGGTCGAAAGTGCCGTTGTGGATCGGCAGCAGCCAACGGCCCCTGAGGTCGATATGCGCTTGCAGGGTTTGCTCCGGCTGCATGTGTACATGGGGCCAGTCGACGTTGTAAGCACCGGTTTCCATCAACGTCAGATCGAACGGGCCGTACTGTTCGCCGATGCGTTTAAAGCCATCGAAGTAGCCGGTGTCACCGCTGAAAAAGATACGGCGCGTGCCGTCGATCATCACCCAGGAACACCAAAGGGTCTGATTGGCATCAAACAGGCCGCGCCCGGAAAAGTGCTGCGCCGGCGTGGCGACAAAGCGAATGCCATCCACCTCGGTGCCTTGCCACCAATCCAGCTGCCGCACCTTGCTGGCGTCGACACCCCACTTGACCAGGATGTCGCCCACGCCCAGCGGCGCGAGAAAGTAACGGGTCTTGTCGGCCAGTTGGACGACAGCCTTATGGTCAAGATGATCGTAGTGGTTGTGGGAAAGAATCACCGCCTCCAGGGGCGGCAGCTCTTCAAGACGGATAGGCGGCTGGTGGAAACGCTTGGGGCCAGCCCAACTGAATGGCGAGGCACGCTCGGCGAACACCGGGTCGGTCAGCCAGAACTTGCCGCGCATTTTCAGCAATACGGTGGAATGCCCCAGGCGGAACACGCTGTGATCAGGCGCCGCCAACAATTGCTCGCGGGTCAGCGGTTGCACCGGGATCTGCCCCACCGGGCGCGTGCTGCGTGGTTTGTTAAACAGCATGTTCCAGAAGATACGCAAGGTCTTGCCAAAGCCACCGTGCTGCACGGGGGCCTCGTTGCTGAAGCGCCCCAGGTCCAGATCGGCAGGCTTGGGCGCCGCAGGTGAAGACTTGAGGCGGGTTGAGATGGTGGCCATTACAGAGTGACTCCTACGGTCCGCGCATAAGTTACACTGAACAGTGTAGTTTCAAGATTGCAACAAAATCCGCAGCAAGTAAACTACCCAGTGTAATTTACCCTCAAGAGCCGAACGCCACCCATGACTGCCCCTCAACGCCTCACCGACCGCAAACGCCAAGCCATCGTGGCAGCGGCCATCGCTGAGTTTCGCGATAACGGCTTCGAGGTCACCAGCATGGACAAGGTCGCCGCCACCGCTGGGGTTTCCAAGCGCACGGTGTATAACCATTTCCCCAGCAAGGAAGAACTGTTCGCCGAAATCCTTCACCAGCTCTGGGCCAGCAGCGTCGCCCAACTCGACGTCAGCTACACCAGCGAGCGCCCCCTGCGCGAACAACTGCGTGGTTTGCTGGAAGCCAAGATGAAGATGATGTCGGACACCAATTTCCTCGATCTGGCCCGGGTAGCTATCGCCGCCACCATCCACTCGCCGGAACGTGCGCAAGACATGGTCACCCGCCTGAGCCAGCGCGAAGAAGGTTTTACCCAGTGGGTACGCGCCGCCCAGGAAGACGGCCGCCTCTCTTGCACCGATCCGGCGTTTGCCGCCCACCAGATTCAAAGCCTGCTCAAGGCTTTCGCGTTCTGGCCGCAGATCACGTTGGGCCAGCCGACCCTGGATGCCGCTCACCAGGCGCGTGTCATTGAGTCGGCCATCGACCTGTTCCTGGCCGGCTACGAAGTCAGCGCCCCCTGCCCCGAGTAAAAACCGTTGCAGGAGCGACATTCCTGGTCGTTTTTGACGCATTCGCCCTCTGTTTTGCGCAAATGGCCTGGAAGGCCACTGATTATTCCCATGGGAATAACTGACAATATTCACAGGCCTTATGCGATCAACGGTCGATCCGGTGTCCGCGCGCCGCGGTAAATGTGAAAAACAGCTGAACCAGGAATTTATGGAAAACAGACGAGGCAAAGGGCTCTCATTTGCCCGGCGTATCTACCAGCCAAGGATCATCGGCCTGGGTGTCGGCAGCATCAGCGTTACCGGCGCCCTGTACCCGCTTGCCATGCCGGGCTGGGTCTGGGCGTTACTGCTGTTCAATGGGTTTGCCTGGGCGCACCTGGCGTATCAGCTATCCACCCGTTCACCGTTTCCTTACCAGGCTGAACAGCGCAACTTCCTGTATGACTCGGTACTCGGCGGGTTCTGGGCGGCGGCCACACAGTTCACGCCGCTGACAGCGGTGACCATCCTGTCGATGATGACCATGAACAACGTCGCCGCCGGCGGCCGGCGCCTGTTCCTGCGTGGCCTGCTCGCCCAGGTGCTGGGGATCGGCGTGGCATGGGCGCTGTTCGGTATCCAGTTCAACCCCGACGTCAGCCTGCTTCAGGTCTACTCCTGCCTGCCGATGCTGACCCTCTACCCCATGGCCATCGGCATGGTCTGTTATCAACTGGCGATCAAGCTCTCGGAACATAAACGCGCCCTCAGTGCCCTGAGCCGCACCGACAGCCTCACCGGCCTGCTCAACCACGGCTCGTGGAAAGACCTGCTGCACCTCAAGTTCCACAAGTGCCAGCAGCAGCAAAGCCACGCCACCATCGCATTGATCGATATTGACCACTTCAAGCAGATCAACGATACCCATGGCCATATCGTCGGCGACACGGTGCTGCGGCAACTGAGCCTGGAACTGCGGCGCAACCTGCGGGAAAACGACCTGGCCGGACGTTATGGTGGCGATGAGTTCTGTGTGATTCTTCCGCAAATGCCTCTGGAGCAAGCAGCGCAGATCATGGAGCAGATGCGCGAAACATTCGGCAACTACCGCACCCCGCACATACCGGAATTGCGCGTCAGCCTGAGCATCGGCCTGGCGGACTTCCAGCCGCGCTTCACCGACGCAGCCATGTGGCTGAACGCGGCGGACCGAGCACTTTATGCCGCCAAGGACACCGGGCGTAATCGAGTCAGTGTCAACGACGACCGGATAGCCTGCTCCGCCTGACGTTGTCCTACGACACCTGGTCTTGATCTTCCGTGCAACGCCTCGGGAGATGGCGTAATGCCTCCATTGGTCGCCTACCCAAAAATGGTCCTGCCCATGGGGCGAACTTCTTGTCAGGCTGATGACTCTTAACCCGTTGTTCCACCCCCCGCTGTCAGCACAAGGGAGCTGACAATGAGCAGGTCAACCGTAGGGCAAATGCCTTACGGAGGCAGGCGCCTATACATGGATACTCCCAGACGCGTGCTTGCCCGAGCCCCCGAACATGTTATTCAACGCCCATAAGAAAACCATCGATACCCTGCAACACACCGTGGCTCACCAGGCCAGCCTGCTGGACGCCATCGAACGCTCCATGGCGGTGATCGAATTCGATCCGCAAGGCCTCGTGCTGCGGGCCAATGACAACTTCCTCAGTACCCTGGGCTACCGCGCCGAGCAGATCGAAGGCCAATCCCACCGGATGTTCTGCACGCCCGCCTTCGCCCGCAGCGCCGAGTACCAGCAACTCTGGGCCAACCTGCAAAAGGGTCAGTTCCAATCAGGTACCTTTGAACGGGTAGGCGGCAATGGTCAGTCGGTGTGGCTGGAAGCCAGCTACACCCCGGTACGTGATAACGCGGGCCGTGTGATCAAAGTGGTGAAGTACGCCCTGGACGTTACCCCGCGCCTGCAGGCCGAAAGCGAGGCCAACGCCAAGTTGGAAGCCATCGGCCGGGCCATGGCCGTCATCGAGTTCAACCTCGACGGCACGATCATCACCGCCAACGCCAACTTCCTGCAACGCATGGGCTACAGCCTGGCGCAGATCCAGGGCCAGCATCATCGTCTGTTCTGCACCCCGCAGACCGCCGCGAGCTCAGCCTACAGCGAGTTCTGGCGACGCCTGAACCAGGGTGAATTGTTCAGCGGCCAGTTCGAGCGCGTGGATAAAAACGGCCGGCCCGTTTGGCTCGAAGCCAGCTACAACCCGGTGTACGACGCCAGCGGACGCCTGTGCAAAGTGGTGAAATTCGCCTCGGATATCACCGCGCGCGTGCAACAACACGCCGCTGACGCACAGAGTGCCGCCCAGGCCTATCACTTGTCCCTGCACACCCAGGACATGGCGGAAAAAGGTGCCGACGTGATCCAGAAAACAGCCAGCGGCATGCGTGAAATCTCCTCGGACATCGACAACTCCTCGCAACTGATCGCCAAGCTGGGCGAGCGTTCGCAGCAGATCACCACCATCGTCAACACCATTCGCGGCATTGCCGAACAAACCAACCTGCTGGCACTCAATGCCGCTATCGAAGCGGCGCGCGCGGGTGAACAAGGCCGTGGTTTTGCCGTGGTGGCCGATGAAGTGCGGCAGTTGGCGGCGCGCACCAGCGGGTCCACCACAGAAATATCCAGCATGATCGCGGTGATCCAGGCTGAAACCCGCCAAGCCATCGACAGCATGGACGCAACCCGCGACCGTGCTGCCCTGGGCGTGGAGTTGGCCAACCAGGCCGGTACGGTGATCCTGCAGATTCGCGAAGGTACCAGCGAGGCGGTGCACGCGGTGAGTGCGTTTGCCAATGAGCGGGGTGTCCACTAAGTAGGCCACGGGTTATTCATGTGTAAGACAGGTCGCCAGGACTATAGTGATTCACTGTCTTAACGTTGATGACCCGAGCCCACCATGACCCCCGACAAGCCCGAAACCGCCCCCGTCGATCACCTGCGTTTTCACCGCCGCCACGCCCACCTGGCGCCGACCTTCGGCAACGATACCTTTGCCCTCAAGGCCGAGGCCTTTGCGCGCTTCTTTGGTACACCGACCTTCCTCGGTGCGCAAACCGCGATCGTGATCTTGTGGGTGGTGCTGAACGTAACCGGCATCACCCACTTCGACGTGTACCCGTTCATCCTCCTCAACCTGGCCTTCAGCCTGCAATCCGCCTATGCCGCGCCGCTGATCCTGCTGGCCCAGACGCGCCAGGCCGCCCGCGACAAAGCCCAGTCCGACGCCGACGCGCAACACCGTGAAGCCCTGGCCATCGCCAATACCGAACGCCAGGCCCAGGCCGCGCAAACCACCAGACAGTTGCTCGAATTGCTGGAGCAAAACACCCGGCTGACGGAAATGACCAAGCAACTGACCGAACACATCGAAACCCTGACGTGCGAAATGCATGAGCACTATGTGCGAAAACCTCAATAACAACGCCAATTCCATGTGGGAGCGAGGGTGTGTCAGGGTTTCATCTGCACATGCCGGCCCAACTCATCAAACAGCGTCACCACCGAGCGCAATGCGCGGCAATCGGGGCGCGTCAGCAGCCATAACGCGGTGTCGTGCCCAGCCAACGCGGGGCCCAGGGGTTGCAGGCCGTCATCCAGCAGAAAGTCCGGCAGCGCCGCCACGCCCAACCCTGCCCGCACCAGTTCGGTCACCGACAACATGCTGTTGCAGCGATAGCTGGGGCGTACACCGGGCAGGTGTTCGCGGCGCCAGGTCACCGTGGGGTGGTCGGGCAGGAAGTCGTCCGGCGCGATCCAGGCCAGGTCCGCCAGTGAGCGTGCGGCGTGTTGGTGCGCATACGTGGGGCTGGCACACACCTGATACGCCACGGCCCCCAGGCAACGGCCGACCAGATGCGCCGGCGGAGTCCTGGTCAGGCGCAGGGCGATGTCGGCATCGCGGCGGCTGAGGTTGGCGAAATCATTTGACGTGCTCAGCTCCAGGGTCAGCGCCGGGTAGTCCGGCATGAACTGCGCCAGCGCCGGCAGCAACAACCCTTGCAGCACCGAGTCGGTACAGGTCAGGCGCACCGTACCGCTGATCACCTCGCCGCCCTGCTCCACGCCGATGCGCGCCGCCTCCAGCGCTTGTTCGGCACGTTCGGCCTGCTGCGCCAGGCTATTGGCGAGGCTGGTGGGCAGGTAGCCGGCGCGGCTTTTTTCAAACAGCGTCTGGCCCAATGCGGCCTCCAGCCGTCGCACCGCGCGGAACACCGTGGACACATCCACCCGCAATAACGCCGCCGCGCGCGCCAGGGTGCCGCCACGCACCAGGGCGAGGATCAGCGACAGGTCGGGGTAATCGATTTGATAGTGCGTGGCTGCATTGAGCATGTGGGTAAACGCCAATATTGATTGCGTGCGCGCCAATCTATAGTGCACGTCAGGACACCACAAGCCATGGGACGCACACGATGAAAGCCACCACCCTGCACCTCGCCCTGATCGGCGATTACAACCCCGATGTCATCGCGCACCAGGCCATTCCCGTCGCGCTGCAACGGGCCGCCGAAACCCTCGGTTTGCAGGTTCATCTGCAATGGCTCGACACCGACACCCTCACGCCCACCACAGCACTGCACGGCTTCGACGGATTCTGGTGCGTGCCCGCCAGCCCCTACCGCGACACCGACGGCGCCTTGCGGGCGATCCGTTTTGCCCGCGAACAGCGGCGACCTTTCCTCGGCACATGCGGTGGTTTTCAACATGCAGTGCTGGAATACGCCCGCAACGTGCTGGGCTGGGCCGATGCCGAACATGGCGAGCTGGCGCCGGGCGCTGAACGCGCAGTGATCACCCCCCTGAGCTGCGCACTGGTTGAAGCCACCGACAGCCTGCGCTTGACACCCTACACGCGCATCGCCGAGGCCTACGGCCGTCTTGAAATCGAGGAAGGTTACCGCTGCCGCTACGGCATCAACCCCGAATTCGCCGATGCCCTGCTCGAGCGCGAGATGATTCCCAGCGGGCATGACGCAGCCGGCGATCTACGCGCGGTGGAGTTGCTCGACCATCCATTTTTCGTCGCCACCCTGTTCCAGCCTGAACGCGCCGCCCTCAAGGGCATCACGCCGCCTTTGGCGATTGCCTGGCTCAAGGCGTGCCAGGAGCAGTGCGCATGATCGCCAAGACTCCCGCCCCACCCTACTACGCAGTGATCTTCAGCTCATTGCGCACCGACGGCGATCAAGGCTACGGCCAGGCCGCCGCCCGCATGCTGGAGTTGGCTCGCGATCAACCGGGGTTTCTCGGGGTGGAATCGGCGCGGGAGGATGGCCTGGGGATTACCGTGTCGTATTGGAGCAGCGAGGCCGCGATCCTGGCCTGGAAGCAGCAGGCTGAGCATCGGGCAGTGCGTGAACAAGGACGCTCCATCTGGTACTCGGCGTTTCAGACACGGGTGTGCAAGGTGGAACGGGCCTACACATTCCAAGGCCAGTAACCTTCATATCAGCTGAGTCTCTGTGGCGAGCAGGCCTGCTGTGGTGAGCAGGCCTGTTGTGGTGAGCGGGTTTGTTGTGGTGAGTGGGCCGGTTGTGGTGAGCGGGCTTGCCCCGCGCTGGGCTGCGAAGCAGCCCCAATTCAGTTGACGCGGTTCTCCTGACTAACCGCAGCGTCTGGTTCAGGGGCCGCTTCGCGCCCCAGCGCGGGGCAAGCCCGCTCACCACAACAAGCCAGCTCACCACAACAAGCCGGCCTGCCACAGAACGCTCGCTTACCGCCTATGCCGTCTAGCTCACCAGACTGCGCAGCGCACTGATCTGTGGAATTTCCACCCGTTTCATATACACGCGCAACGGCTCGCTGATGTTGATGCGGTCGTCGATATTCTGGTCGAGCAGCAACTGGATACGCTCGCGGGACAGGGTCATGGTCTGCTCGGGGGCCGGCAGCCAGACAAATTCAGCGGTGGGGATAATGCCGTCGTCGGCCACGTCCATGCCGAAGGAATCTTCGCTGAAACGCACGATGTACTGGCCGGTCTTGCGGTTGAGGCCAACAAAACCGCGGAGTTGGTCGGCGGCCTGGCAGATAAGCTCGGAGGTGATGCGCATGGTAAACCTCACTGAAAAGTCCCACAGGGACTGGAAAGATGGTTTACACGCGTGGCAGAAAATACCGTCCTCTGGCGGGGCGGCTGCGAGCAAGAGTACTGCAATGCCGCGCAAAAAAACCGAGAAAATTGGCACGTGCGCACGTTAATGTCGGTTTGGTGATAGCGCCTTTCGCAATCAATTGTTAAAAAGGAGGCCTTCTCAAAGCTACCTCCACGAAAGGACTTCGCATATGCCTGTCACGTTTTCCAAGAGCGCCCTGCTGCTCGCACTGGCGCTTGGCCTCGGCCAGGCACAGGCTGCCGAACCGATCAGCCCGGCTGAACTGGCGACAAACGAAGGCATTCCCTACCCCGCCGTGATCGCTCACCGTGGCGCGTCCTACGACGCGCCGGAATCCACCGCCGCCGCCTACAAAGTCGCGCGCGACCTGGGTGCCGACTACCTGGAACTGGACCTGCAGCGCAGCAAGGACGGCGTGCTGTTCGCCCTGCACGACAACAACCTGCAGCGCACCACCGACGTGGCCACCAAGTTCCCTGAGCGCAAGGACGCCCCGGCCAATGAGTTCACCTGGAAAGAACTGCAAACCCTCGACGCCGGCAGCTGGTTCAACGCCGCCTACCCGGATCGTGCGCGTCCAGGCTTCGTTGGCCTGAAGATCCTGAGCCTGGACGACATCATCAAGATCGCCGAAGGCAACCCGCAGCACAAACCCGGCCTGTACATCGAAACCAAGGAGCCCAAGCAATTCCCGGGCATCGAAGCCGACCTGAAAAACAAGCTGCTGGATAAAGGCTGGTTGAGCTCCGCCGGCTCCAAGCTGGGCAAGAGCAACACCGGCGTCGGCCAGGGCAAGGGCCGTGTGGTGCTGCAGACGTTTGAAAAAGACAGCTTGAAAGAGCTGCAGAAAGAAATGCCGAACACGCCGAAGATCCTGCTGTTGTGGGTTGGCCCAGGCAGCATCGAGCCGAAATCCACGCAGACCTTCGCCGAGTCCGGCGAACCGACCAAGGCCGCCTACTACGCCAAGCAAGAGCCAAAAGACGCCGCCGAGTTCGAAAAGTGGGTCGACGAAGCCAAGAGCCTCGGCGCCATCGGTACCGGCCCATCGGCTGAGCTGACCGACCACGGCGACCAGAGCTACACCGACCTGGTGAAGCCTGAAATGAACAAGCTGACCCACGACAAGGGCCTGCTGGTGCACGTCTACACCGTGGATGAGCCGGTCGACTTCGACAAAGTGATGAAGGCCGGCGTCGACGGCATCTTCACCAACCGCGCCGCCGAACTGTTGAAGTTCTACAAGCGCTGGCCGTCGTCCAGCGTGCAAGACCTGCTGAACGACTATAAGTACTGAGTGAGTCGGGCATTGGTGTCAGTGCGCCATTAAGGATGAGTTAAGTTGCGCCGGTTAATCTGGCGCCACTTAAACAGCTCACCAGAGAAGGACACACCCCATGAAAACCCTGACTGCCCTGTTCGCCGCCACCGCCCTGACCCTGACCGCCGGCCTGGCCCAGGCCGATGTTCGCCCGGACCACATTGAAGGCCTGCTCAAGTCCGGCGCCGTGATGCCGTTTGAGAAACTCAATGCCGCCGCCGTGGCCACACACGCCGGTAGCAGCATCACCGACACCGAGCTTGACCACAAAAACGGGGTACTGGTCTACGAAGTCGACCTGACCGACACCGCTGGCAAGCGCTTTGAAGTGAAGCTCGACGCCAAGACCGGCGCGGTGCTGGAAAACAAGCAAGACACTTGAGTTGAACCTAGAAAAAACGCGCCACCTCCGGGTGGCGCGTTTTTTTATGCGCACCGTTAAAACGTCATATAACTGTCATACCTCCTTGCAATGATTCGCCCACGCGAACCTGTGAAACGTCCTACAGGCGCTTTCTCTGCGAGTCTCCATGAACCACAGCCTCGACCACAGCCACCAGGACTCCGACCTGTTTGGCTTGCTTTACGGTTTTCGTTTTCGTCCCGGTGAAAAGGGCGAACAGATTGATTCGGCTGCTGCCCTCGCGGCCTTGCAGCAACCCGCCGACCCGGAAGAGTTCCTGTGGCTGCACCTCAACCTGGCCCACGCCGCCTGCGAACGCTGGATGCTGGCCAACCTGGATTTACCCGAAGAATTCTTCGAGGCCCTGCACGAAGGCTCGCGCTCCACTCGCATCGAACACGTCGACTCAGCCTTGCTGGCGGTGGTCAACGACGTGGTGTTCAACTTCAGCAGCATGGTTTCGTCGGATATTTCCACGCTGTGGGTCTGCGCCCGCAGCCGGCTGTTGATCAGCGCACGCCTGCAACCTTTGCACTCGGTGGACAAGTTGCGCTCGTCGGTCAAGGCCGGCGAACGCTTTCGCTCACCGCTGGAACTGCTGGTGCACCTGCTGCGCGACCAGGGGGAAGTGCTGACCCAGATCGTGCGCAAGACCAGCATCAGCGTCGACCACATCGAGGACCAGTTGCTGTCCTCGCGCCTGTCCACCAACCGCGCGGAACTGGGGGCGGCGCGCCGGGTGCTGGTGCGCCTGCAACGCCTGCTCGCGTTGGAGCCGGGTTCGCTGCTGCGCCTGCTCAACCGCCCGCCGCAATGGCTGCAAAAGGAAGACGTGAAGGAGTTGCGCAAATCCACCGAGGAGTTTGCGCTGATCATCAACGACCTGACGGCGCTGGGCGAACGGATCAAGCTGCTGCAGGAAGAGATCGCCGCCAACCTCAACGAGCAGAGCAGCCGCACGCTGTTCACCCTTACCGTGGTGACGGTGCTGGCGTTGCCGATCAACATCATCGCCGGTTTTTTCGGCATGAACGTGGGCGGTGTGCCCCTTTCACAGGACCCCGAGGGGTTCTGGATCCTGGTGGCATTGGTCGCGACCTTCACGCTGATCGCCGGACGCTGGGCGTTTCGCAAGTTTTCAAATTGAAATGCAATCAACTGTCGAATCGTCGCACCGCCCCTCCCACATGAGTACTACGGTGTTTTGTAGACCAGTGGCAGATCCAATTACCTAAACAATGACCTGCGGCAGCATCGCTGTAACATTCTGCAATGAATATGAACGGCATCCTCCCCACACGGATGCCCGGCATGGCCACCCCTTCCCTGACTGCCTCAACGCACTCATCCTCCGTCGATTCAAAACCGCGCCTGGACAAGAAACCCGGCCTGGTGACGGTGATCGTTTTCTTCGCCGTGCTTGCCATGGGCCTGTTGTTTACCGCCTACAGCCTCATGCACGACATGCACGAAATGGGCGCCCAGCTCACCACGTGGACGCCGTTCCTGCTGCTGGGTGTGGCGCTGTTGATTGCCCTGGGTTTCGAGTTCGTCAACGGTTTCCACGATACAGCCAACGCGGTGGCGACGGTGATCTACACCAACTCGCTGCCGCCGCAGTTTGCGGTGGTGTGGTCGGGCTTCTTCAATTTCCTCGGTGTGCTGCTGTCCAGCGGCGCGGTGGCGTTCGGCATCATTGCCTTGCTGCCGGTGGAGCTGATTCTGCAGGTGGGTTCATCGGCCGGCTTCGCGATGATCTTCGCGTTGCTGATCGCCGCGATCCTATGGAACCTCGGCACCTGGTGGCTGGGTTTGCCGGCCTCGTCGTCCCACACCCTGATCGGTTCGATCATCGGCGTCGGCGTGGCCAATGCCTTGATGCACGGGCGTGACGGCACCAGCGGTGTGGATTGGAGCCAGGCGATCAAGATCGGTTATGCGCTGCTGCTCTCGCCGCTGATCGGCTTCGCCTTCGCCGCCTTGCTGTTGCTGGCCCTGCGCGCCTTTGTGAAAAACCGTGCGTTGTACAAGGCCCCCAAGGGCGACACCCCGCCGCCCTGGTGGATTCGCGGCATGCTGATCGCCACCTGCACCGGCGTGTCCTTTGCCCACGGCTCCAACGATGGGCAAAAAGGCATGGGCCTGATCATGCTGATCCTGGTGGGTACCCTGCCCATGGCCTATGCGCTGAACCGCGCCATGCCGGCCGAACAATCGTTGCAGTTCGCCGCAGTCGCCGAAGTGACCCAGGTGGCGCTGATGAAAACAGCGCTGCTGGCGTTGGCGGGTGACCCTCGGCCGGTGCTGTCGACCTACATGCGTACCAAGGAAGCCACGCCCGAGTTGATTCCGGCCCTCGCCGCCCTCGCCGGCCAGATCGGTGACCAGGTCAAAGGCTACGGTTCCCTGGCCAAAGTCCCCGCCGAAGCCGTGGGCAACGTGCGTAACGATATGTACCTGAGCAGCGAAACCATTCGCCTGATGGACAAAGGCAAGGTCGGCAATTTCGACGCTGACACCCAAGGCAAGCTGCAACTGTTCAAGCAACAGATCGACGATGCCACGCGCTTTATTCCGCTGTGGGTGAAGATTGTCGTGGCCATCGCCCTGGGGCTTGGCACTATGGTCGGTTGGAAGCGCATCGTGGTCACCGTGGGCGAGAAGATCGGCAAGACCCACCTGACTTACGCCCAGGGCGCTTCGGCCGAGACCGTGGCGATGCTGACCATTGGCGCAGCGGATATGTTCGGGCTGCCGGTGTCGACCACCCATGTGTTGTCGTCGGGGGTGGCGGGGACCATGGTGGCCAATGGGGGTGGGTTGCAGATGCGGACCATCCGCAATTTGCTGATGGCGTGGGTGCTCACCTTGCCGGCGGCGATTCTGCTGTCCGGCAGCCTCTACTGGCTGTTCACCAAACTCTTCTGACCAACCTCAGATTGAAAATGTGGGAGGGAGCAAGCCCCCTCCCACATTTGGATGTGTGTCGTGTCAGTTGTTGAAGAGCCCCGCCATGGCCTTGAGCCGTTTTTTGTACACCCGCCGCGCCTCCAGTGCCTGCTCCAACGTCACCGCCACAAACCCCGCCCGCTGGTTAGGCTGCATCTGCCCGATCAAGTCCAGGTCGGCACTGATCACCGTGCCAATCATCGCGTAGCCACCGCCGGATACCGCATCGCGGTGCAGCACAATCGGCTCCAGCCCCGCCGGTACCTGTATCGAGCCAATCGGGTAGCAACTGTCGACGATATTCGACGGATCCGACCCCGCGCCGAACGGCTGCTCACGCGGTTGAAAGCTCAGCGCACTGCCGCCCTTGAAGCGATAGCCGATGCGGTCCGCCTCGGAGCCGACCGTCCACGGTTCGGCAAAAAAGCTGCTCTTGGCGCCCGCGGTCAATCGCTCGTAATACAGTCCTGGCACCACGCGCAAGGTGACATCGCCGCCCACCGAGCGGCGCAATGCCATCGGCAAACTGTTGCCTGCCCGCCCGAGACCGCTGGCTTCGCCGATGGGCAGCTCATCGCCTGCCTGCAAGCGTCGCCCGTGGAAACCACCAAGGGCGCCGAGGGTGTAGGTGGAACGGCTGCCAAGCACCAACGGCACGTCAATGCCACCGGCGACGGCGAGGTAAGTGCGGGCACCGGCCTTGGGAAATTCGAAACGCAGCACCTGCCCGGCACGCACCTCGAAGGCGGTGTCCTGATGCACCACTTCACCGTCCAGGCGCGGCGACATCAACGCACCGCTGAGCGCGACCAGGGTATCGCGTTGAAACTCCAATTCCGGCCCGATCAAAGTGCATTCCAGGCCGGCCGCGCCCACCGGGTTGCCCACCAGATGGTTGGCTGCACTCAAGGCGTATTGGTCCAAAGCACCCGATGGCGGAATGCCCAGGTGGTAATAGCCTTCGCGGCCCAGGTCCTGCACAGAGGTGGCGAGGCCGGGTTTGAGGACCTTGATCATGCCAGCGCCTCCTGCAGGGTTTTCGGATAGCCGATGGGGTCGGCGAGAAACGCATCGAGGGAAAATTCCACCGGGCGAATGCGCAGGTCGAAACGTCCTGCCTCCACCTCGGCAACCGCCAGGTCGTAGGCGTCCCGGTCGATGGGTTTGAATTGCACGATGTCACCCGGCCGGAAAAACACCATATGCGCCTTGAGGTAAGCCAGCTGCTGCGCCGGGTCGTAGATCGGTGCCGGGGTCACGCCAAACATCTGGTAGCCGCCGGCGCCGCGCACCGAGTAGATGCAGCCGAAGCAACCGCCATGGCCGAGGGTCAGCTTCGGCGTGTCGGTGCGCGGGCGCAGGTACTTGGGCACCTGCAACTGCCGCTCGCGCTCGACCATCTGGAACATGAACGGCAAGCCCGCGACAAAACCCACCATCGAGACAAACCACGGCGCACCGCTGTGGGCGGCGATAAACGCTTCGACATCGGCCAGGCCATTGATGCGTGCGGCGTATTCCAGGTCGGTGGCGCTGGGGTCTTGATGACGGTCGCGAAACCGCATCAGGGTTTCATGGGTCCAGGGGTCGTTATAGAGCACCGGGATTTCGATGATGCGCGTGTGCAGGGTGCGTTCGGCCACAGCCTGGGCTTCGGCGCTTTGCACAGCGTCGAGCAGCACATGGGGGGCGATGCGGTCGGGGTCGAAGCGAATCTGGAACGAGGCATTGGCCAAGCACACATCCAGCACGCCTTCCAGCGCCAGGCGGTCCACGGCACGGGTCACGGCCATGCCCTTGAAAAAAGCCTGCAGGGACATGCTCTCGCTGACTTCAGCAAACAGGTGTTCATCACCGCCGAAGCTGTAGCGGATGGGGGACGTTTCAGCCATGTCTGTTCCTCTTGGAATCGTTATAGAAAGGCAGGCAAAAAGTGAACGTTCGATCTTATTAGGGTGTTTTGACTGTGATGCCCGCCTGGTCCAACGCTTCACGGGTGGCCTCCACCAACTCCAGCGCGCCGGGGGTGTCGCTGTGCAGGCAGATGGAGTCGAATTCAATAAACAGGTCTTCGCCTTCTACGGTACGCACCAGCCCCATCTGACACGCCCGTAGGACACGGGCCGCGACCGTGGCCGGATCCAGCGCACGTACGTTGCGGGTAAACACAATGGAGCCCGTCAGATCGTACTCACGGTCGGCATAGAATTCGCGCACCACCGGTTGCCCGAGTTCCTTGGCCACGCGCCAGATCACCGAGTTGGGCATGCAGTACAGCAACAGCGTCGGCTCGATGATTTGCAGGTTTTGTACCAGCAGGCGCGCGGCTTCTTCGTCGCGGGCCAGGTGCATGTAGAGCGCGCCGTGGGGCTTGATATGTTGCAGCGTCATGCCTTGGGCGCGGGCGATTTCGCGCAGGGCACCCAGTTGATAGAGCATGTCGTCCACCAGTTCCTGGGCCGGCGCATTGATATGCCGACGACCGAAGCCCACCAGGTCGCGAAAGCCCGGATGCGCACCGATGGCCACCCCCAATTGCTTGGCACGCGCGACGGTGCGGCGCATGGTGCCGGGGTCGCCGGCATGGAAGCCGGTGGCGATATTGGCCGAGCTGATATAGGCCATCAGCTCCGCGTCGACGCCGTCGCCGATGGTCCAGGGACCGAAGCCTTCGCCCATGTCTGAATTGAAATCCACTGCCTGCATCGGGGACGCTCCGCCAAAAGGTGATGCTCGAAAGTAGGCTGCGGCTTGACCCCTTGGGAAGATCTATTATCAGATGGCTCATCTTCTGAAAATCAGATAAAGCCATGTCCCTGACCTTGCGCCAAATCCGCTACTTCGTGGCCACCGCCGAAATCGGCCAGATTTCCCAGGCGGCGATTCACCTGAACATCTCCCAGTCTGCGGTGACCACGGCGATCAAGGAGCTGGAAGCCCTGCTCGGCGTGCAACTGTTTGTGCGCTCGGCCCAGGGCATGAACCTGACCGATGCCGGGCGGCATTTTCTCAACCGCGCCTACGTGATTGTGCGCAGTGTCGACGATGCGCTGAACAGCCCGTTGCCCGACTACCGCGCCAGCGGCGTGCTGCGCCTGGCGGCCAGCTACACGGTGCTGGGTTACTTCCTGCCCCACCACCTGCAGCGCATGGAGCACTGGCACCCGGATGTGACCCTGGAGGTGTTCGAGCAGGAGCGCCAGGCCATCGAACAGGGCCTGCTCGACGGCCAGTTCGACATGGCCGTGGTCCTCACTGCGAACCTCACCCACCCGGCGATCGTCTCGGAAATCCTGTTCAACTCGGAACGTCGTTTATGGCTGCCCAGCCATCACCCATTGTGCGAACGCGGTGCGGTGAGCCTGGCGGATGTGGCGCAGGAGCCGTACATCCTGCTCACCGTCGATGAAGCCGAACACAGCGCCATGCGCTATTGGGAACAGGCCGGGCAAACGCCCAAGGTGCGGCTGCGCACCAGCTCGGTGGAGGCGGTGCGCAGCATGGTTGCCAATGGCAGCGGCGTGGCGATCCTGTCGGACCTGGTGCACCGGCCCTGGTCGCTGGAAGGCAAGCGCATCGAGACCCTGACCGTCACCGACCCCGTCACGCCCATGAGCGTCGGCCTGGCCTGGCACCGCGAACGCGCCTTTACCCCGGCAATGCAGGCATTTCGCGATTACTTCCACGACGCCTTCCTGGCGCCGCAACAGCTGTCGGCGCGGCGTTAAAGCTGCGAATGCAGAATGGTCGCCAGCCAATCCATGAACACCCGCACCCGCAGGGGTAGATGCCGCTGACCGGCGTAGAGCAGGGACACATCCAGCGGTGGTGCGGGATAGTCCGGCAGGACCGCCACCAGCTCCCCGCAGGCCAATTCGTCACCCATGCCCAGGGCCGGCACCTGAATAATCCCGAAACCGCCCAGGCAGGCCGACTTGTAGCCATCGGTGCTGTTGACCGTGACCCGACCGGCCATGGGGACGCGCAGCACCTTGTTGCCCTGCACGTATTCAAACCCCGCCGAACGTGAACCCAACGGCCGCACGTAATGCACCAGGTGATGGTCGGCCAGGTCGGCCAGTGTCCGGGGCACGCCGTAGCGTTGCAGGTAGGTGGCACTCGCGCAGTTGATCATCGGCATGCTGCACAGCAGCCGCGCCACCACGCTCTGGTCCGGCTGCGCGCCCACGCGCAGCACGCAATCGAAGCCTTCGGCGAGCAGGTCGACCTGGCGGTCGGTGGTGCTGATCTCCAGTTCGATCAGCGGATGCGCGTCCATGAATTGCGGCAGACGCGGCAGGATCAAGTCCCGCGCCATCATGTTGGGCATGTCCACCCGAATCCGCCCGGCCAGTTGCGCTTCGTCCTGGCGAAACAGCCCCTCCAACTCCTCCATGTGCGCGAGCAAATCCTTGCTGCGCTCATACAGCACGCGGCCATCCTGGGTGGCCTGCACCTTGCGCGTGGTGCGCTGTAACAGGCGGGCGCCGAGCAGTTCTTCCAGCGCCTGCACATGTTCCGACACCGTGGAGCGCGGCAGGCCCAGGCTCTCGCCGGCACCGGTGAAACTCGACAGCTCGGTAACGCGCACGAAGGTGCGCAGCAGCTCCAGTTTGTTCATGGGATTGTTCGCCTTATTCGGCCAGTGATTCCGGCATAGCGCTGTTTATCACGTTATGACCGGACAAATACACTGCTTCCCACACTCAATCACCGAGGACATCACCATGAACCGTAAAATCGCATTGATCACCGGTGCCAGCCGTGGCCTGGGCAAAAACACCGCCCTGCACCTGGCGGCACAAGGCGTCGACATCATTGGCACTTACCACAGCAAGGCCGATGAAGCGCAGGCATTGGTCGCACAGATCGAACAACTGGGCGGCCGTGCCGCGATGCTGAAACTGGACGTGAGCCAGAGCGCGACGTTCGCTGATTTCGTCGGTGAGGTTGCTGGCGTACTCAAGGACGTTTTCGCACAGGACCGCTTCGATTTTCTGATCAACAACGCCGGTATCGGCATTCACGCCAGCTTCGCCGAGACCACCGAAGCGCAGTTCGATCAATTGGTGGCGATCCAATTCAAGGGTCCGTTTTTCCTGACCCAACAGCTGTTGCCGTTGATCCGCGACGGCGGGCGCATCGTCAATATTTCCAGTGGCCTGGCGCGTTTCAGCCTGCCCGGCTACGCCGCTTACGCCGCCATGAAAGGCGCGATGGAAGTGCTGACCCGCTACCAGGCCAAAGAGCTGGGCGGCCGTGGCATCAGCGTCAACATCCTGGCCCCCGGCGCCATTGAAACCGACTTCGGCGGTGGTGCCGTGCGCGACAACGCCAACCTCAACGCCATGGTCGCCAGCAATACCGCCTTGGGCCGCGCCGGGTTACCGGACGATATCGGCGGCGCGATTGCCAGCCTGCTCGCCGACGGTAGTGCCTGGATCACCGGCCAACGTATCGAGGCGTCGGGCGGCATGTTTCTGTAGGAGCTTGTCACGCAGTACGTCATACCCCCAGTGATACACATAGGTGTACGGCAGGAAAAACAGCAGTACGCCTATGTCGAGGATAAACGCCTGCACCAAGCTGATGTTCAGCCAGGCGGCAATCAGCGGCACACACACCAGGATCAACCCACCTTCAAACATCAAGGCATGCAGCACGCGGGTCCAGCCGTTGCTGGCCAGTTGCAGGCGCGCCTTGAGGCGGTCGAACAGGCCGTTGAAAATCACGTTCCAGGCCAGCGCCAACAGGCTGATCGCCAGGGTGACCATGCCCATCTCCAAGGCAGGCTTGTCCATGATCCACGCCAGCAACGGGGTGCAGATCAACAACGCCAGGGCTTCGAAACCAATGGCCTGGCAAACGCGTTCAGTAATCGACTTGGTAGGGTTCATGAGCCGGCTCCGTGAGTGACGATGGTTGTCATCATTAGCCTTTGACTCGATACTTCATAACCAATAACCATCGATCAAGGCGATAGTCATGGCTTCTAACGAAGTGCTGCAGGCGTTTGTGCAGGCGGCCACCCAAGGCTCGTTTTCGGCGGCGGCGCGCAAGCTCGGCAAGAGCCAGTCCACCGTCAGCGCGGCCGTGGCGAGCCTGGAGATTGACCTGGATGTGGTGCTGTTCGATCGCAGCAGCCGCAAGCCGACGCTGACGCCGGCGGGCCATGTGTTGCTGCAACGCGCCGAGCAGGTGCTGGAGGCCAGCAGCCGGCTGGAATTGGCGGCGAGCCAGTTGGCCCAGGGATTGGAGCCGAAGCTGAGTATCGCCATGTCCGATACCTACCAGTCCGACCGTTTCGAAGTCGCCCTCAGCGCCTTTGAACAGCGCTACCCGGACCTGGAGCTGGAATGCCTGATCGCCGAGTGCGAAGACCTGATCGCCCTGGTCCAAAGCGGCCGCGCGCAGATTGCGTTTATTGAACACCAGGAAGAGTATCCGCCTGACCTGACCCGCGCGCCCGTGGACGAACGCACCGAAATCGCCCTGTTCGTGTCACCGAAGCATCCGCTGGCGGGCCTCGATACCCTCACTGCGCACGCCCTGCAACAGCACCGCGAATTGCGCCTGGCAAGCATCATCAACCCGAACGAAACCCGCGCCAACGGCCGTGTCTGGTCGGCCCCCAGTTACCTGATGCTGTTGGAGATGGCGCAGTTGGGTTTCGGCTGGGCCCCGATTCCGCGCTGGCTGGTGGAACGCTTTGGTGGCGGGAAACTGGTCGAACTCAAGGCACGCGGTTGGCCGCGCTCGGTGGCGGTGGATGCACTGTGGTCACGGCATCATCCGCCAGGGCCGGCGGGGAGTTGGTTGTTGGGGAAGATGCTGGAGTGATCCTCATTGCTTGGGGAGATTGAGTTCGGCCAGGCGGTGTTTGAGGAAGCGTTTTTCCGGGATCTGCTGGGTCAGTGACAAGGCTTTTTCGTAGGCTGCCCGGGCCTCTTCCACCCGCCCCAACTGCCGGCAAAACTCGCCCCGCGCCGAATGCGCCAGGTGGTAATCCAGCAACTCCCCGCGCGCCAGAATACCTTCCACCAACTGCAACCCTGCCAGCGGCCCTTCGCCCATGGCCACCGCCACGGCGCGGTTCAACTCGATCACCGGCGACGGCACGGCCCTGAGCAACACATCGTAGAGCCCGATAATCTGCGGCCAATCCGTTTCCCCGGCGCTGGGTGCCTCGGCATGTACCGCCGCAATCGCCGCCTGCAGGCAATACGGGCCAAAACCCCGCTGCGTCAGTGCCCGTTCCACCAGCGCGCAACCTTCAGCCATCAAGCCCCCATCCCACCGCGAACGATCCTGCTCATCCAACAACACCAACTCGCCGCTGGCCGAGGTGCGCGCCGCGCGGCGGGATTCGTGCAACAGCATCAGCGCCAGCAGGCCCATCACTTCCGGCTCCGGCAGCAACTCCAGCAGCAGGCGGCCGAGGCGAATGGCTTCGCGGGTCAGGTCCTCGCGCGTGAGGTCCGCGCCCATGGACGCCGAATAGCCTTCGTTGAAGACCAGGTAAATCACGCGCAGCACGCTGTCCAGGCGCTCGGGCAGCTCGGCAAGTGACGGCACTTGATAAGGGATTTTGGCCTCGCGAATCTTGCCCTTGGCCCGCACGATGCGTTGGGCGATGGTGGTCGGGGTGGCCAGAAAGGCGCGGGCGATTTCTTCGGTGGTGAGGTCGCAGATCTCACGCAAGGTCAGCGCCGCCTGGGCGTCGGCAGCCAACGCTGGGTGGCAGCAGGTGAAGATCAGGCGCAGGCGGTCGTCTTCCACGTCCTCAACGCTCCAGTCAGCGGCTTCCAGGGCGTCGGCCTGCGCCTGCAATAACGGGGTAAAGCGGGCCTGGCGGCGTAAACGGTCGATGGCCTTGAAGCGTCCGGTCGACACCAGCCAGGCCCGTGGGTTGTCCGGCACGCCCTCTTGCGGCCAGCGCTCGACCGCGACGAAGAACGCCTCGTGCAAGGCTTCTTCGGCGAGGTCGAAATCCCCCAGCAGGCGGATCAGGGTGGCGAGGACGCGCCGGGACTCACTGCGGTAGATCGCCTCGATGGGAGGCGTCAATCGCGCATGCCCTGGGTCACCAGCGTCACCAGGCGGTCCAGGCTCTGACCCCAGCCGTCGTGAAAGCCCATGGCTTCGTGGGCCTGCTTGTCTTCGGCGCTCCAGTGCATGGCGCGAGCGGTGTAGAGGGTCTTGCTACCCTCGACTTCCTGCAGCGTCACTTCGGCGGTCATGAACGGTTTGCCCGAAGGGATCCAGCCCGGCGTATAGGCGTCGGTAAACACCAGGCGCCGAGGGGCGACAATCTCCAGGAACACGCCTTGGGTCGGGTACTCGCTGCCATCCGGCGCGCGCATCAGGGTGCGAAACAGCCCTCCGACCCACAGGTTCATTTCGCACTCGGGGGTGGTCATGCCATGGGGGCCCCACCATTGTTGCAACAACGCGGGTTCGGTCCAGGCGCGGAACACCCGGCTGCGCGGCGCATCGATCACGCGGCTGATGGACAGTTCAAATTCGGCAGGTTGCGTAGGCATGGCTAAACCTCCTCAAGTCTTATGGTTGTTGTGCTCAGAGATTCAATTGGCGAACGGGGCGCACTTCCACACTGCCGACCCGGGCGGCCGGAATGCCACCGGCCACCTGGATCGCTTCATTCAAGTCGCGCGCCTCGATCAGGTAGAACCCGGCGAGCTGTTCCTTGGTTTCGGCAAACGGCCCGTCGGTGATCGACACCTTGCCATTGCGCATGCGCACCGTGGTGGCGGTGGTTACCGACTCCAGCGGCTCGGCGGCGAGCATACGGCCACTTTTTTGGATGGACTGCGCATAGGCAAGACACTCCGGGTCTGCGGGGCTGTCCGGCGAGGTGTGCAGCACCTGCTCGTTGCTGTAGATCAGGCAGAGGTATTTCATGTGCGTCTCCGTCTTCGGACTATTGACTATAGTTCGCGGCGCTCAAGGTTTCAGGTCGAACAATGCCGTGCCACTTGCCATGTCGAACGGCGCCGACCAGTGCTCATGCACCACCTTCCAGTCACCGTTGAAGCGTTGGTAGCCGGCGGTCACCCGCATCCAGCAGGCCTTCACTTCACCGTCCGGCCCGGCGCCGCCGCAGTGGGCGAGCCAGTGGGCGAATGCGCTGTCCTGGGATTCGACGATACGCAGTTCGTGGAACTCGAAAATGCCCGGGCCGGGGCAGTGCTCCATGCAGGCCTCCCAGTGCGCACGGTAGGCTGCCTTGCCTTTGAACTGCAGGGCGGTCACGGCGTCGAACGAGACGATATCGTCGGCGTAATAGCTGACAATCTTATCGATATTCCGGGAAAGCACGGCTTGCTTCCATTGCTCGATCAGGGTGTTGATAGCGGTACTCATGGCGATACTCCTTCGGGTTGGAAAATCACGGAAGACACCCTTAGTCGAACGGCCCTCGGGCAAATCGACAGCCCGTTGAAAAATAATGTCGTCCAGCACAAACCCGATAGACTGCGCCCTTCCTTGCCGCTGTTCGGACACGCCGATGCAAACCCGCCTTGTCGCCTACGAAACGCTGAATACCGTGCAACAACAGCATGTCAGCGCCATCGAAGTTCACCCTGAACAGCTGCCGTTTTGCGGCGACATGTATTGCGCCCTCAATTCGCTCCTGGCCAAGCCCAGCCCCGGCGTCAAAGGCTTTGCCCTGCTGGCCGACGACAGTCCGGTAGCCTTCCTCCTGCTTAAACGCCCGCCCTGCCTGCCCCACTGGGCCGATGAACACAGCGCAACGCTGCATGCGTTGCAGGTGGATCGGCAGCAGCAAGGGCGTGGATTCGGCAAGGCCTGTTTGCAAGCCTTGCCGGCGGCGGCATTGCAGGCGTGGCCGCAGATCAAGGCGCTGGAGTTGTCGGTGGACACGCACAATGTGGCGGCGATGGGGTTGTATCTGGGCGCAGGATGGGTGGACAGCGGGGAGGCGTATAAGGGGCGGGGTGGGTATGAGCGGAGGTTGAGGTGGGTGTTGGGTCGAAGCGGTCTTGACTTACTTTAAATGTAACGTATACATAACTTCCAATTAAAAAGTAATGAATATATGACATGGACACTTCGGTTATCACTCAGCGACTGGGCAGCCAAATTCGCGCCATGCGACTTAACCGTGGCTATAAACAAGCGGATCTGGCGAAACTTGCAGGGGTTACCCGGCAGAAGCTGATAGAAGTCGAACAAGGCAGCCTCTCGGTCTCAATGAATGCCTATGCCCGAGTGATCGCCGCCTTGGGCAGCGAATTCAAATTAGTGCCTGTGACCATGCCGACCCTGGAGGAACTGGAGGACTTGTTCAATGATTAGCCCCCATTTACGCGTTCATACCCCTCAAGGTAAAAGCGGCAGCGTGTTGATGAGTGCCAACGACTATTTGTTCCGCTACGGCGAAAACCTGCGGGCACAAACCGCAGTCAGCCTGACGATGCCCGTTCGCGCCGAAGAATATCGCCGCCGAGAACTTCACCCCATCTTCCAGATGAACCTGCCGGAAGGCTACGTTCTGGAGCAATTGCGCAATCGCCTCGCCAAGACGGTCAAGGTCGATCCGATGTTGTTGCTGGCACTCTCGGGCAGCAGTGCACCGATTGGTAGGGTGTTCGTGTCTTCGGATCAAGTAAACGACCTGATCCTGCGCAACAGCCCTCCCTCCAGCGGAGAAAACCTCAACGAAATTCTCGCCTGGGACGGCGCGGAGGATCTGTTCCTGGAACTGGTGGATCGCTACATCCTGCGAGCAGGTATTTCTGGCGTGCAGCCCAAAGTACTGGTGCCGGAAAAACCGCAGGCATCCGCGCAGAAGTTCACGTCGAAAATCAACGACCTGATTATCAAAAGCGGGCGCGATGAGTTTCCGGGGTTGGCCATCAATGAGTACCTGTGCATGTCCATCGCCCGGGATGCAGGCTTGCCGGTGCCACCTTTTTACCTGTCGCAGAATCATAAGCTGTTCATCATGCGGCGCTTTGATCGGGACGAGCAGCTCAACCCGCTGGGTTTCGAAGACATGACCACCTTGATGGGCCTGTCTGCGGAGCAGAAGTACACCAAGAGTTACGCAGCAATCGCCAAGGCCGTACGCGTGTTCTGCGCCCCAGAACATCAACGCAGCTCGCTTGATCAATTGTTCGACAGCGTGGCACTGAGCTGCATAGTGGGTAATGGCGACGCTCACTTGAAGAACTTCGGCGTGCTCTATAGCGACCCGCTGAAATCGGATACCCGGCTGGCACCGGTATACGACATTGTGAACACCACCGCCTATCTCCCTGAGGACTCACTGGCACTTGACCTGTCCGGCAACAAATCATTGTTTGCTGCACGCCTGGGCATCCTGGAATTTGCAAGAACCTGCGAAATTGAAAATCCCGAAGCGCGCATTCAGGCACTCCTTCAAACCCTGGAAGCCGTGCTCAAGCGCGAAGACGATTACTGCCGGTTGGCCCCTGATGTAGCGAAAGCCATACGTCAATCTGCGCAGGGCTATCAACTCAGCTTTGGTGGCTGAACGTCCTGTGGTTGCGGCGAGACAAGCGTTCAGCCAGTGGGTTACTTGTGTTCCACGGGCAACCAGACCTCCACCGTCCCCGTCCCCTTGCGCCCATCAAAATCCGCGCTGTACCGCTCGAAATCCGCCCCCGCCACCTTGTAGCCCGAGTGCGGCAACCACTCGAACATGATGCGCTCGTAGGTCTGCTCCAGTGCCTGCACCGGGCCATAGTGCGGGAACACGGCGTAGTGGTGCGCAGGCAGTTCGACGCACTCGAAGTTGCTCGGCACATCGCTTTTGGACGGTACTTCCACCCCGGCCATGTAATCGAATTCACCGTGGCTGGGGTTATGGCAAACGCCGTAGGTCACTCCGCCGACGCGTTTCTTGATGTGTTTTACGCTTTCGTCGAACACACTCCACAACTTGGGGATATCCCCCACGGTAGCCTTCGAATAACGCCCTTGCACCCCGGCGATCACCAGGGCCTTGCCGTCTTCCATGCGTGGCTCTAACGGTTGTTTTGTCTGCTGGTCCATCTGAACAGTCTCCTTCTTATGAGGGAACAAACCCGTATCGAGTATAGGGGCATATCCTTGCAGTACTCCATGCAGAAAATTTCCCGACACATCTGGACAACTGGCCATCATCGACCGTATTGTCTGCCCCGCAGGCCACCGCAGTGGCCGACGTCGCTCGGACGGTTCCGGGCGCTTACGTACTCTCGAGGCAACAATGGCAGACCTTGGTTCGCCGCGCCGCTTTGCGCGCATAGATCGACTCCCCCCTTACGTTTTCAATATCACTGCCGAGCTGAAGATGGCTGCGCGTCGGCGCGGCGAAGACATCATCGACTTGAGCATGGGTAACCCCGACGGCGCCACGCCTCCCCATATCGTGGAGAAGATGGTTACCGTCGCCCAGCGTGAAGACACCCACGGCTATTCCACCTCCAAAGGCATTCCACGTCTGCGCCGGGCAATTTCGCGCTGGTACAAGGATCGCTACGCTGTCGACATCGACCCCGAGACCGAAGCCATCGTGACCATCGGTTCCAAGGAAGGCCTGGCGCATCTGATGCTGGCCACCCTGGACCAGGGCGACACGGTGCTGGTGCCCAACCCGAGCTACCCGATTCATATCTACGGTGCCGTGATTGCCGGCGCCCAGGTGCGTTCGGTGCCGCTGGTGCCTGGCGTGGACTTCTTCGCCGAACTGGAACGGGCGATCCGTGGGTCGATCCCCAAGCCGAAGATGATGATCCTCGGCTTCCCGTCCAACCCGACCGCGCAGTGCGTGGAGCTGGATTTCTTCGAACGGGTGATCGCCCTGGCCAAGCAGTACGACGTGCTGGTGGTGCATGACCTGGCCTACGCCGACATCGTCTACGACGGCTGGAAAGCACCGTCGATCATGCAGGTGCCGGGCGCCAAGGACATTGCGGTGGAGTTTTTCACCCTGTCCAAGAGCTACAACATGGCCGGCTGGCGCATCGGTTTCATGGTGGGCAACCCGGAACTGGTCAATGCCCTGGCGCGGATCAAGAGCTACCACGACTATGGCACCTTCACCCCGCTGCAAGTCGCCGCGATTGCCGCACTGGAAGGCGACCAACAGTGCGTGAAGGACATCGCCGAGCAGTACCGCCAGCGCCGCAATGTGCTGGTCAAGGGCCTGCATGAGCTGGGTTGGATGGTGGAGAACCCCAAGGCGTCGATGTACGTCTGGGCGAAGATTCCCGAGGCGTATGCCGCCATGGGTTCACTGGAATTCGCCAAGAAGCTGCTGCTGGAAGCGAAGGTCTGTGTGTCGCCGGGGATTGGGTTTGGCGAGTATGGGGATGATCATGTGCGCTTCGCGCTGATCGAGAACCAGGACCGGATTCGCCAGGCGGTGCGCGGGATTCGCGGGATGTTCCGGGCGGATGGGCTGGTCGCTAAAGCCTGACCCGATCCACCTGAACAAATGTGGTCAAACTGTGGGAGGGGCTTGCCCCCTCCCACAGTTGATTGGGTTTTCACCCTTGCCTTGTAGCGTGTCTGTTAGACCACCAACGACAGCAACATGATAAAGATCAGTGCCACAACGGACAGGATGGTTTCCATCGCCGTCCAGGTCTTGAAGGTCTCGGCCACGGTCATGTTGAAGTACTGCTTCACCAGCCAGAACCCCGCATCGTTGACGTGCGACAGGATCAACGAACCCGCCCCCGTCGCCAACACCAGCAGCTCACGGTTAACTCCGGGAATCATCCCCACCACCGGCACTACGATGCCCGCGCCGGTAATGGTCGCCACGGTGGCCGAACCGGTCGCCACACGAATCACCGCCGCCACCAGCCACGCCAGCAGGATCGGGTTGATCTGTGCGTTTACCGCCATGTGGCCGATCACGTCACCCACGCCGCTGGTCACCAGCATCTGCTTGAAGCCACCACCGGCACCGATGATCAGGATGATCGCGGCGGTCGGCGCAAGGCTGGCGTCGAGCAGCTTGAGGATCTGCTTGGAATGGATGCCCTGGCGGCTGCCAAAGGTGTACAGCGACAGCAGCAACGCCAGCAGCAAGGCGGTGATCGGGTGACCGATCATGTCCATCCAGTTGCGCACCACGTTGCCTTCGGCAAAGGCGATGTCGGCGAAGGTTTTGAGCAGCATCAGGAACACCGGCAGCAGCACGGTGACCAGGGTGATACTGAAGCTCGGCAGGTTTTTGTTCTCAGGCTCGCGGGCCAGTTGATCGACCAGTTCCTGGGACGGGTTGCCCGGAATGTACTTGGCGATAAACGTACCGAAGATCGGGCCAGCGATGATGGCCGTCGGCAGCGCGACGATCAGGCCGTACAGGATGGTCTTGCCGATGTCGGCGCCAAACACACCGATGGCCAGCAGCGGGCCCGGGTGCGGCGGCACCAGGCCGTGGACTGCCGAGAGGCCGGCGAGCAGCGGGATGCCGATCTTGATCAGCGACACGCCGGTGCGGCGCGCAACGATAAACACCAGCGGGATCAGCAGTACAAAGCCGATCTCGAAGAACAACGGAATGCCCACCAGGAATGCGGCGAACATCATGGCCCACTGGACCTTGTCCTTGCCAAAGGCGCGGATCAGGGTCTGGGCGATCTGATCGGCACCGCCGGATTCGGCCATCATCTTGCCGAGCATGGTGCCCAGCGCGAGGATGATGCCGACAAAGCCAAGCACCCCGCCGAAACCGTCCTGGAACGCCTTGATGATCTTGTCCACCGGCATGCCCGAGGTCAGGCCAAGGAAGCCGGCCGCGATGATCAGCGCAATAAATGGGTGAACCTTGAAGCGGGTGATCAAGACGATCAGCCCGATGATGGTAACGACTGCATCTAACAGCAGGTACGACTCGTGGGACATGCCAAACATGGGGGGTCTCTCCTGTTTGTTGTTGTTATTAAAGCGGGTGTTGAATTTCCTGCCGGGGATAGCGCTATCTTTTCCGGCAAAAAATCAGTTGGATGGTTCAAAACCGTGTGTCAGCCACCAGGCGTTGGTCTGCCTGGCCAACTCCTCGACGCTGTCTTCGCTGGCGTTGAGGGCCAGGGTCAGCGGCTCGCCCTTGGGCGATTCAAGGGTGGCGAACTGGCTGTCGATGAGGCTGGCCGGCATGAAATGGCCGGGGCGATGGGACACGCGGTCGGCGGCGACTTCGCGGGTCAACTCCAGGAATACAAAACCCAGGCCAGGCGCGGCTTCGCGCAGGTGGTCGCGGTATTTCTTTTTCAGCGCGGAGCAGGTGAGTACCGGATGTTCACCGGCTTTGAGCGAACGGCGCAGTTCATCGCACAGGATGTCGAGCCAACCGGCGCGGTCGTCGTCGTTGAGGGGGTGGCCGGCGCTCATCTTTTCGATGTTCGCGGCGGGGTGAAAGCTGTCGCCTTCAATGGCGGTGGCACCGTTCAGGCGGCACAGGGCCTCGCTGACGCTGGTCTTGCCACAGCCGGCAACACCCATGATGACCAGGGCGGTAACAGGTTGACTCATGGAACACCTCAAGACGCAGATAGCGCTACCTTTGCACGCCGTGAGGCGAGTGCAAAAACAGGCTTTTCCCGCGCCGTCTTGTCATTTTTATGGAGTGACGCGTGCATCCGCTCCAATCATTTGAACCGGATCAGGCAACCCATAGTTCAATAATTTGCAGCCTTTTGGAGACAGCGCTACCTTAGTGCCTCGATTTTTGTTTGGCAAGCCGCCTGATGACCTCCAAGAACGATAAAAATACCCGCACCACCGGTCGCCCTACCCTCAACGAAGTTGCCCGCCTGGCCGGCGTCAGCCCGATTACCGCCTCCCGCGCGTTGCGCGGCATCAGCACCGTGGCCATCGAACTGGTGGAAAAAGTCCAGCACGCCGCTGCCGAACTCAACTACGTGGTCAACCCCGCCGCCCGTGCCCTGGCTTCGGCCCAGAGCCATTCGGTGGTAGTCCTGGTGCCGTCGTTGTCCAACCTGCTGTTTATCGAAACCCTCGAAGCCATCCACCAGGTGCTGCGGCCCAAGGGCTTTGAAGTGCTGATCGGCAACTCCCACTATTCGCGCGACGAAGAGGAAAACCTGCTGCGCAACTACATGGCCTATCAGCCACGCGGGTTGCTGCTGACCGGCTTCGATCGCACCGAAAGCGCCCGACGGATGGTCGAGGCCAGCAATGTGCCGTGTGTGTACATGATGGACCTGGACCCCAATGCCGGCGTGAACTGCGTGGGCTTCTCGCAGCTGGCGGCGGGTGAAACCGCGGCCGCACATTTGATCTCCCGTGGGCGCAAGCGCCTGGCGTATATCGGCGCGCAACTGGACCAACGCACCCTGCTGCGTGGCGAAGGCTTTCGCCGTGCGCTGCAAAAGGCGGGCCTGTACGACCCGGCGCTGGAACTGCTGACACCACGCCCTTCCTCGGTGGGCCTGGGCGGCGAACTGTTCCTGCAACTGCTGGCCGCCCATCCGGATGTGGATGCGATCTTCTTCGGCAACGACGACCTGGCACAGGGCGCGCTGCTGGAAGCCATGCGCCACGGCATCAAAGTGCCAGAACGTGTCGCGGTGCTGGGTTTCAACGACTTGCCGGCGTCGTCCTTCATGGTGCCGCGCCTGAGCAGCATCAGTACCCCCAGGGAAGCGATCGGGCGGCGGGCGGCGGAGCATTTGTTGACGATCATGGCGGGCAACAGGATCGCCAAGCCGGTGGTGGATATGGGGTTTGAGTTGCAGGTTCGCGAGAGCACGTAGTCCCACATTTAACCCCGCCCGCTCGGAGGCATCGCCGTAGCTTCTCCCTCCTGCTAGATTGGCTGTTCTCCATCGCAAGGAAAGCACCATGGCACATTCACTGAAAATCCTGGGTCGCACGTCCTCCATCAACGTGCGCAAAGTGCTCTGGACCTGCCAGGAACTGGGCATCGACTACGTGCGCGAAGACTGGGGCATCGGCTTCCAGCCCACCCAGTCCGCCGAATTCCTCGCCCTGAACCCCAATGCCCAGATACCCGTGCTGATCGACGACCACGGCGTGCTGTGGGAGTCCAATACCATCTGCCGCTACCTGGTGGGGCTTTACCAGCGCCACGACCTGCTGCCCATCGAGCCCGCCCCACGCGCCCGGGTCGAGCAGTGGATCGACTGGCAGGCCGTCGAGCTCAACCGTGCCTGGGGCGATGCCTTCACCGCCCTGGTACGCAATAACCCGGACGGCCTGGACGCGGCGCAGATTGAAGCCGCCGTGCAACGATGGAACGACAAGATGGGCATCCTCGAGCAACAACTGAGCAAAACCGGGGCCTTTGTTGCCGGCGATGAATTCACCCTCGCCGACATCCTGATCGGCCTCTCGGTGCACCGCTGGCAGATGACGCCCATGGCGCGCCCGGCCTACCCCGCCATTGCCGCCTACTACCAGCGCCTCGGCCAGCACCAGGGCTTCCAGCTATTCGCCCTCGACGGGCATAACTAAGGACATGCCCGTGAAAGGACTCAACGTACTGCTCACCGGCGCCTGCGGCAGAATCGGCAAGACGTTTTTCGAAGCCTCGAGAGACCGCTACCGTTTCACCCTCACCGACCGCATCGCGCCTGATTTCGACCTGGGCGAACACCGCTTCGTGCACGCCGACCTCAGCGACAAAGCCAGCCTCGCCAGCTTGCTCGAAGGCATCGATGTGATCGTGCACCTGTCGGGCATCCCCCACGCCAGCGCCACGTTCGACGAATTGCTGCCGAACAATATCCTCGCCACCACCTACCTGTTCGAAGCCGCTGTGGCGGCGGGTGTACAGCGCCTGGTGTTCGCCAGCAGCGCGCAAACCATCGAAGGCTACCCGGTAGACCGGCAGATCAGCCCAGGCATGCAGGTGATGCCGGCCAACCTGTATGGCGTGAGCAAATGCTACGGCGAAGCGCTGTGTGGCTACTACGCGGCGAAAACCCCGCTGTCGACGATTGCCCTGCGCATCGGCGCGTTCGAATTCGTTGAAACCCACGACCTGAACAACGCCCGCGACCTCAGCGCCTGGCTCAGCCCGCGGGATGCCGTGCAGCTGCTGCAGCGTGCAGTGGAGGCCGAGGGCGTGAAACACCTGATCGCCCATGGCATTTCCAATAACCGCTTCAAGCGCCTGGACCTGAGCGAAACCACACGGGTGTTGGGTTACCATCCGCTGGACGATGCATTTCAGACCTTCGATATCCCCATCACTGACTGAGTTTTTCCCGCCATGCCTGCACTCCCTGCTACAGACGGCATCGACCCGATCCGCGCCGCCCATATCAGCGCGCGTATCGACCGCCTGCCCGCCGTCGCCACGGTCTGGCGCCTGGTGGCGCTGCTGTCGATCGGCGGTTTTTTCGAGCTGTATGACTTGTTCCAGACCGCCTACATCAGCCCCGGCCTGATCAGTGACGGGATTTTCCACACCGGCAGCGAGGGCGTGTTCGGCTTCTCCGACCAGGCGGCGTTCGCCTCGGCGACCTTCCTCGGCCTGTTCCTCGGCGCCAGCCTGCTCAGCCCCATCGCCGACCGCTTCGGGCGCCGGGCGATCTTCACCTTTGCCTTGATCTGGTACACCGTCGCTACGGTGTTGATGGGCATTCAGACGTCCGCGCTGGGCATCATCGGCATGCGTTTCCTGGTGGGCATCGGCCTGGGCATCGAGCTGGTGACCATCGACGCCTACCTATCGGAACTGGTGCCCAAGCGCATGCGCAGTTCGGCGTTCGCCTTTGCGTTTTTCATCCAGTTCCTGTCGGTGCCGGCCGTGGCATTGATGTCATGGTGGTTGGTGCCCCAGGCGCCGTTCGGGGTGTCGGGCTGGCGCTGGGTGGTGCTGAGCAGTGCGGTGTTTGCGCTGTTTATCTGGCAACTGCGCAAGCGCCTGCCGGAATCACCGCGCTGGCTGGCGCAGAAAGGCCGCTTCGAAGAAGCCGGCAGGATCATGGACACCCTGGAGGCACGCTGCCGGAAAGACCATGGCAAACCCCTGGATGAACCCGAACCCGAAACCGTCAGCGTGCAAGGCAGCGGCCGTTTTGCCGACATCTGGCAACCGCCATACCGCCGCCGCGCGTTGATGCTGATTGTGTTCCATGTGTTCCAGGCCATCGGCTTCTTTGGTTTCGGCAACTGGTTGCCGGCGCTGCTTTCGGGCCAGGGTGTCAGCGTGACCCACAGCTTGCTGTACGCCTTTATCATCACCCTCGCCTACCCGCTGGGGCCGTTGCTGTTTGTGAAGGTGGCCAACCGCTTCGAAAACAAATGGCAGATCGTCGGCTCCGCCATGGGTGCGGTGATCTTCGGCAGCCTGTTCGCCCTGCAAACCACGGCGGTGGGGCTGGTAATCTGCGGGGTGATGATCACCTTCTGCAACGCCTGGCTGAGCTTCAGTTACCACTCCTACCAGAGCGAGCTGTTCCCGACCAATATTCGCGCGCGGGCGGTGGGGTTCTGCTATTCGTTCAGCCGCTTGTCGACGGTGTTCAGCAGCCTGTTGATCGGTTTTATCCTCGAACACCTGGGCACACCCGGTGTGTTGGCGTTTATTGCCAGCAGCATGCTGATCGTGATGATCACCATCAGTTGGTTCGGCCCGCGTACGCGCAACCTGGCCTTGGAAAATATCGCCCATTGACGGCAACGGTTGGCCGCCTGCGGGACAATGTTTGCCGCGGCGGCCAGGCCAAATCCAGTCAAACCGGGGTTATCGGACCCGGCATGTTATTTGCTCCCGCTATGGCACCGAACATTTTCCCAGGTGACCGATCATGCTGGTTAACAACAACCCCCAAGCCGTGTCGACCCTTCAAAAGATCACGCGTCCCGACATGGACCCTGCCAACGCCGCCGCCAGCACGCTGTACAGCGGCGCCCTGCAAGCGGCGCAGCAAAGCGTGACCCTGCCGGCCGCGCAGAAGGATCTGGACAAGGCGGGCGATCGCATCGACGAAGCTTTCGCCAAGACCCGCGTGCAGTTGCAGGCCAGCACAGCGGCCACCACGGTGACGACGGATGTCCCCGCCACCAGCTCCGCCCGCACAGACTTCACCGATTACATGAGCAAAACCCCGGCCGAGCGTATCCGTGAGCAATTGCTCAAGGAACAAGGGTTGACCGAGGCGGATGTGCAGAACATGTCACAGGAAAAGCAGGACGCCATTTCCAAGCAAGTGGCCGAACGTTTGAAGCAGCAGCAAGAGCAGCAGGTAGCGGCGAAGACCACTGACCCGCAGGCGCAGGCAGTGAAGGAAACCCTGGCGGCGATCTAAGTCACAGGTGGGACGCCGAGCGTCCCTGGCGGCATTCCCACGCGGGTGCGTGGGAATGATCATTAACTCAGTGACCGAACAGGCCTGTCTCGGTTTTCTTGGCTTTCTTGTCGGCGCGTTTTTCGTCGGCGGTCTTTGCCGGTTTCTTCTTCGCGGCTTTCTTTGAATCCATACCTTTGGCCATGATGCATGCTCCACTTACAGGGGATGTAACACTGGGTATACCACCTATTGCCGCACAGAAGGCGCTTATAATCCCCGGCCCTTGATTATGTTGCCCAAACACCATGCCCGAACTGCACATCGCCCCCCTGGCTGAGCCGCTATGGCCGCTGCTGAACAAGTTTTATCGCCGTCATGACTCACCGATGAAGGCACTCAAGGGCGGGCGTTTGTGGGTAGCGCGCGACAGCGAGATTGTCGCCGGTCTGTGCCTGACACCCGTGATCGGCGGACAGTGGTTGACCGGCGTGTTTGTCGACCCGGCGTATCGCGGCCAGGGGTTGGCGGGGCGATTGATAGCCGCGGCGGCGGCCGAGGTGCAAGGCACGCTGTGGTTGTTGTGCCATCCGGACCTGGAGGGTTTGTATCAGCGCATGGGTTTCACCCAGGACACGCTATTGCCGCAATCCCTCAGCGAGCGACTGGTGCGCTACAAACGTAACAAACCGATGATCGCGATGGGCTTAGATCGTTTAGTGAGGTCGTCCTCGGATAATGTGTGATCGCCCCGCATGGGCCCCATGCTAGCCTCGGCGACACAGTGGCCCACTTTTCGGATGATCATGAAAGCGACCTTTGCAGCGCTGTCCCTTACCGCCCTCCTCGTTCCCACGTTCAGCCAGGCCGCCGACGCACCGATCAGCGCCCAGCAATACGCCAGCGTGTTGGCCGGCAACTGGCGCGACCCGGCCAACAGCGCCCGCGACGGCTATCGCCACCCGCAGCAGACCTTGGAATTCTTTGGCCTGCGCGCCAGGCAGACCGTGATCGAAATTACCCCAGGGGGCGGTTGGTACAGCGAACTGCTGGCACCGTTGCTCAAGGAGCACGGGCATTACATCGCCGCCGTACAAGCGCCGAGCAGCAGCGCCTATGCACGCACGTCCGAAGAGAACCTGAAAAACAAATTCGCCGCCGACCCTACGCGCTATGCCAAGGCAGACGTGGTCGAGTTCGACCCCAAGGCACCGGTGTTCGGCAAACCTGCTTCGGCGGACGCCGTGCTGACGTTCCGCAATGTGCATAACTGGGTGCTGGCCGATACCGCCGAGGCCACGTTCCACGCGTTCTACACGGTGTTGAAACCGGGTGGCGTGCTGGGTGTGGAAGATCACCGGGCCAAGGACGGGGCCGAGCTGGAGGCGATCAAGGACAGCGGTTACCTGACCACCGCCCAGGTGGTGAAACTGGCCACCGACGCGGGGTTCAAGCTGGCAGGCCAGAGCGAGGTCAACGCCAACCCGAAGGACACCAAGGATTATCCCGCCGGCGTGTGGACGTTGCCGCCGACGTTGAAATTGGGGGAGCAGGACAAGGCAAAATATGTGGCGATTGGCGAGTCAGACCGGATGACGTTGCGGTTCGTCAAACCGGCCAAATAACCTGGTCCCGCCCACATTTTGTTCTCAACGGGTCGGCGATTACTCGTCAGCGGTTGGGTCCATGTCGGGAAACATCACTTCAATAAAGCCGAACTTGCTGAAGTCGGTAATGCGCGAGGGGTAAAGCCGGCCGATCAGGTGATCGCATTCATGCTGCACCACCCGCGCGTGGAAGCCATCGGCAAAACGTACGATCGGCTCGCCCTTCGGATCAAACCCCTCGTAGCGAATCTGCTGGTAACGGTCCACCGCACCACGCAGTCCGGGCACCGACAGGCAGCCTTCATAGCCTTCTTCCCGCACCGGGCTGAGCGGCGTGATCAACGGGTTGATCAGGATGGTCTGCGGCACCGGCGGGGCATCCGGGTAGCGCTCGCTGGCTTCGAACCCAAAGATCACCAGTTGCAGGTCGACGCCAATCTGCGGCGCGGCCAGGCCGACGCCGCCCACGTGCTCCATGGTCTGGAACATGTCGTCGATCAATTGCCACAGCTCGGGGCTGTCGAACATTTCCGGCGGTACCGGCGGGGCGATACGCAGCAGGCGTTCATCGCCCATTTTCAGGATTTCACGGATCATCGATCAGACTTCATCGGTAGTGGGTTTGGAGTGGTCGCGGCCGAGGCCGGAGACATGTTGTTTTTCGTGCGCGGGCGCGGGCTCATCGAAATCCTTTGCGCCTGGCTCCTTGCCTTCGGCCGACATGTGCTCGATCACGGCATTCATCTCCGCCCCCAGCAACAGCACGGCGGCGGAAATGTAGAAGTACAGGAGCAACACGATGATCGCACCGATGCTGCCATACATGGCGTTGTAGTCGGCGAAGGTTTTGACGTAGTAGCCAAAACCGAGGGAGGCGACGATCCACACCACCACCGCGAGCACCGAACCCGGGGTAATAAAGCGAAACTTCTGCTCGACGTCCGGCATCACGTAATACATGAGGGCCACGGCAAACATCAGCAGGATCACGATCAGCGGCCATCGCACGATGGTCCACAAGGTCACCACGAATTCCTGCATACCGATCTGGCCGGCCAGCCATTCCATCACCTGTGGGCCGAGCACCATCAGCGCGGCGGCGGCCAGCAGCATGCCGGCGATGCCGATGGTGTAGAAAACCGACAGCGGGAAACGCTTCCAGATCGGCCGGCCTTCCACGACGTCGTACGCGGCGTTCATGGCGCTCATCATCAGGCGCACGCCAGCGGAGGCGGTCCAGAGGGCAATCACGATACCCACCGAGAGCAGGCCACCCTTGGATTGCTGCAACTGGTCGATCACCGGGTTGACCTGCTCCAGGGCCTGGGGCGGCAACACCAGCTCCGATTGCAGGCGCAGCCAGGTGAAAAAGTCCGGCAGGTGCAGGAAACCGATCAGGGCGATAAGGAACAGCAGGAAGGGAAATAACGAAAACAGCATCTGGTAGGCCAGTGCCGAGGCGTAGGTGGACATCTCGTCATCGACGAATTCCTTGACGGTGCGCACCAGCACTGTGTGGAGCTTGAGACCATCGAGAACCGGAAAAATCATAGCGTCTCCTTTCGCCGCAAAAAGGGGGTCGTGGGCGACTCAGGGGCCGTTTTCTACATCAAGGTAGCCTATTTGGCGACCTTGAAACAATTTCGAAACTTTAATCACTGCATGTGACATAAAAACGGCCATCCGTGGATGGCCGTCGGGCTGCACGATGGCAGTCTTACTTGGTCGCTTTTTTCACCGCGTCCTTGGTGTCGCCCACGGCTTTTTCAACCTGGCCTTTCTTTTCCTGCACGACGCCTTCAGCGCGTAGTTTGTCGTTGCCGGTGACTTTGCCGACGCCTTGCTTGATGTTACCGACGGCTTCGTCTTTCAAACCTTTTGCCTTATCCGCTGTGCTGCCCATGGTATTTCTCCGAAAGAACAATCAAAGGGTTTTGGTCATTACGTAGAGATTGACCCAAGGCCGTTCGGCAGAGTTTCAATTATTTTTCGGTGAACATTTCATCGCCAACGACAGGTTTGGCTTTATGTTTTGCAGCCAACCCACGAGAATGCCCGGCACATTCAGGCTCCAACGCTGAATAACAGATCCCGTAGGAAGGTTATGAAACTCAATAAAGCACAGGCCATCGCCCGCAGAAACCAGGAACTGGGCGGTGCCGTACTCGGCGTCAATAACTGCCACTTCACCGACCTGGACCGCAAACGCAACATCTGGTGGTTCGATCTGCCGGTGGGGCGTATTGCCGTCGGCCAGTACGAGTGGATTCACCTGTTGATGCACAACGCCGAGACCGACCAGCTGCTGCACCTGAAGGTGCCGACCGTGTTCCTGCGTGAAAAGCTCGAGGGACTGGTGGTGCGCAACGCAGGCAAGCGCAAGCCGGAGATTACCCTGGAGCTGAGCGCGGATAAGGATTCGTTCTTGAAGGATGTGCGGCCGGCGGGTGCGGGTGTCAGCTTCGCGCAGTTCGCCGTGTAAGAACGCGGTCAAAAAAATGTGGGAGGGGACAAGCCCCTCCCACATTTGGATCGGATTACTTTTTAAGACCGAGTTTCTTCAACTCTTCATCGCGCAATTCGCGGCGCAGGATCTTGCCCACGTTGGTGGTCGGCAACGCATCGCGGAACTCCACGGCCTTTGGCACTTTGTAGCCGGTGACATTGGCGCGCATATGCTCCATGACCTGCTCCTTGGTCAGGGTGGCGCCCGGCTTGACCACGATGAAGAGCTTGATGTGTTCGCCGGACTTTTCATCCGGCACACCGATGGCCGCGCACTGCAGCACGCCCGGCAGGCCCGCCAGCACGTCTTCCAGCTCGTTGGGATACACGTTGAAACCGGAGACCAGGATCATGTCTTTCTTGCGATCGACGATGCGCATGTAGCCATCCGGCTGGATGATCGCGATGTCGCCGGTCTTCAGCCAGCCTTCGCTGTCGAGCATCTCGGCGGTGGCGTCTTCGCGCTGCCAGTAGCCCTTCATCACCTGCGGGCCCTTGACGCACAGTTCGCCGACTTCACCCAGGGCCAGCTCGACGCCGTCGTCGGTGATGACCTTGCACAGGGTCGACGGCACCGGAATGCCGATGGTACCGATCTGGATATGCTGGATCGGGTTCACCGTGGCCACCGGGCTGGTTTCGGTCATGCCGTAGCCTTCGCAGATGCCGCAACCGGTCACGGCTTTCCAACGCTCGGCCGCCGCCAGTTGCAGGGCCATGCCGCCCGACAGGGTGACTTTCAGCGCGGAGAAGTCCAGCTTGCGGAAGGCTTCGTTGTTGCACAGCGCCACGAACAGAGTGTTCAGGCCGACAAAGCCGCTGAACTTCCACTTCGACAGTTCCTTGACCATCGCCGGCAGGTCGCGCGGGTTGCTGATCAGGATGTTGTGGTTGCCGATCAGCATCATCGCCATGCAATGAAAGGTGAATGCATAGATGTGGTACAGCGGCAGCGGCGTGATCAGGATCTCGCAACCTTCATTGAGGTTGGAGCCCATCAGCGCCTTGCATTGCAACATGTTGGCGACCAGGTTGCGGTGGGTGAGCATCGCGCCCTTGGCCACGCCGGTGGTGCCACCGGTGTATTGCAATACGGCCACATCGCCGCTGGCCGGGCAGACTTCGTTGACCGCTTGCCCCTGGCCCTTGGCGAGTACGTCGTTGAACTTGATCGCCTTGGGCAAGTGATAGGCCGGGACCATTTTCTTCACGTACTTGATGACGCTGTTGATCAGCAGGCGCTTGAGCGGCGGCAACAGGTCGGCGACTTCGGTGACGATCACATGCTTGACGGCGGTCTTGGGCACGACCTTTTCCGCCAGGTGGGCCATGTTGGCCAGGCAGACCAGCGCCTTGGCGCCGGAATCATTGAATTGGTGTTCCATTTCCCGCGCGGTGTACAGCGGGTTGGTGTTGACCACGATCAGGCCGGCACGGATGGCACCGAACACGGCGACCGGGTATTGCAGGACATTGGGCAACTGCACGGCAATGCGATCGCCGGGCTTCAAGTCGGTATGCTGTTGCAGGTACGCGGCGAAGGCGCCGGACAGTTCGTACAATTCACCGTAGGTGATCGTCTTGCCCAGGTTGCTGAAGGCCGGTTTGTTGGCGAAGCGCTGGCAGGACTGCTTCAATACCGCCTGAATATTCGGATACTCGTCTGGATTGATTTCTGCAGCAATCCCGGCGGGGTACTTATCCTTCCAAAAGTCTTCGTGCATGGAAGCCCACTCCTCAGCGACGCGAATTCATCATCGCATTTGATGCGATTATTATTGGTGTATGTTTTTTTTGGTGAATCTGGCGCTTTCAAGCAGGCCTAGACGTCACAAAGCGCGCCGAGAGTAGCAGCTTTGCCAAGGGCCGACTAGAGCCTAAAGAGGGCCCCGCAGTCATAATCACGACTGTCCTACAATATTTGGTCACACTTTAAACAGAAGTGAAATACCTTGATGAAAGGCTCTGGAATAAGGCCTTCAGGACGACGCACGACAAATGTGGGAGGGGGCAAGTCGAATCGTCGCACCGCCCCTCCCACATTTTTACCGCATCTCACATCAGGCGATGTCGCGTAGTTCCCTGCGCAGGATCTTCCCTACCGGCGTCATCGGTAACGAGTCGCGCAACACAATGTGCTTGGGCACCTTGTAACCCGTGAAGTTGGTCTTGCAGTACGCCTTCAACTCCTCAAGGCTCACCCCTTCTGCACGCGCCACCACGAACAGCTTCACCGCCTCCCCCGTGCGCTCGTCCGGCACGCCGATCACCGCGCAGTTGGCCACGGCCGGATGGGCCATCACCACGTCCTCGATTTCGTTGGGGTATACATTGAAACCCGAGACGATGATCAAATCCTTCTTGCGGTCGACAATGCGCACAAACCCATCTTCGTCGATCACCGCGATGTCACCGGTCTTCAGCCAGCCTTCGGCGTCCAGGGCCTCAGCAGTGGCCGCCGGTTGCTGCCAGTAGCCCTTCATCACCTGCGGGCCCTTGATGCACAACTCACCGCGCTCGCCCAGGGGCAGCTCGGTGCCTTCGTCATCAATTACCTTCATCGCCGTGGCGGGCACCGGGATGCCCACGGTCCCCAGGCGTGATTTCTTGCCGTAGGGGTTGGTGCTGGCCACCGGCGAGGTTTCCGTCAGGCCATAGCCCTCGCCGATCGAGCAGCCGGTGATCTGCTCCCAGCGTTCGGCCGTAGCCTTGATCAGGGCCGTACCGCCGGAGTTGGTGAGCTTGAGGTGGGAGAAATCCAGGTTCTTGAACTCCGGGTGGTCCATCAACGCCACAAACAGCGTGTTGAGCCCCAGCAGCCCGGTAAAGCGCCACTTTTTCAGCTCCTTGATAAACCCACCGATGTCCCTGGGGTTGGTGATCAGTACGTTGTGGTTACCCGAGACCATCATGCACATGCAGTTCGCGGTGAAGGCATAGATATGGTACAGCGGCAGCGGCGCGATCATCACCTCCTGCCCTTCCTTGATCAGCGGGTGGCCGTCGTCGCCCACCTGGGACATGCACGCGCGCGCCTGTTGCATGTTCGCCACCAGGTTGCCATGGGTGAGCATCGCGCCCTTGGCCAGGCCGGTGGTGCCGCCGGTGTATTGCAGCACGGCAATATCGTCCAGGTTCACCGGATGGCGCGTCACGCCGAGGCCCGCGCCCATGCGCAGGGCGCGCTTGAACGACACCGCACGCGGCAGGTGGTAGGCCGGGACCATCTTCTTGACCTTGTCGACCACGGTGTTGACCAGCCAGCCTCTGGCAGCGGGCATGAAGTCGCCCATCCTGGCTTCGATCAGGTAGTCGATCTCGGTGTCGGTGCACACGTCCTGCACCCGCGAACCGAACAGGTTGAGGTAGACCAGGGCACGCACGCCGGCGTCCTTGAACTGGTGGCGCATCTCGCGCGGGGTGTAGAGCGGGTTGGTGTTGACCACGATCAGCCCGGCGCGCAGTGCGCCGAACACGGCAATCGGGTAGTGCAGCACGTTGGGCATCTGCACGGCGATGCGCTCGCCGGGCTTGAGGTCGGTGTGCTGCTGCAGGTAGCCGGCGAACGCCGCACTCTGGCGCTCAAGCTCGGCGTAGGTCAGGGTGACGCCCATGTTGCTGAATGCCGGACGGTCGGCAAAGGCCTTGCACGAGCGCTCGAAGACTTCGATTACCGACTTGTAGGCCGACAGGTCGATGTCATTGGGAACGCCCGCCGCGCGTTTGTCATTCCAGAAATCAGGTTGCATTATTCTTGTCCCCTTACCTGAAGGTGTCCGGCCGCTTTTATAGAAAGCGGAGCTTGGGGGACGTTAGCAGCTATGGCCAAGCAGGCAAATACAGCAAATTGCGTCATTGATTGTATGAATCTTGTCCCTGATGCGCAGGCAGATACCCCGTCGCCTGACAGATGAGCTATACACTGCAACAACGTCGAGCAGACCTTGAGCAGACCTTGAGAAAGGGAACCCCATGAACCACAGCACCTTCTGGCTGACCGCGAATGACCGCAGCCGCCTGTACGTCAATCATTGGATGCCCGACGGCCCGGCCAAGGCGGTGGTCATGCTGTCCCACGGCATGGCGGAGCACAGCGGGCGCTATGCGCGGCTGGCCGAAGCCTTGTGCAGTGCAGGCTATGGCGTGTATGCGCCGGACCAGCGTGGCCACGGCCGCACCGCCGACGAAGGTACGCTGGGCCTGTATGCCGAAAAGGATGGCTGGAACAAAGTGGTCGGCGACCTGGCCAGCCTCAACCAGCACATCGGCCAGCAGCAGCCGGGGCTGCCGATCATTTTGCTGGGCCACAGCATGGGCAGCTATATCGCCCAGGCCTACCTGCTGCACCACAGCGCCAGCCTGCATGGAGCGATTCTCAGCGGTTCGAATTTCCAGCCCGTGGCGCTGTACCGCGCCGCACGGCTGATCGCTCGCGCCGAACGCCTGCGCCAGGGTGTGCGCGGGCGCAGTGCGTTGATCGAGTTCCTGTCGTTCGGCTCGTTCAACAAGGCATTCAAGCCCACTCGCACCGCGTTCGACTGGCTCAGCCGTGACCCGAACGAAGTCGACAAATACATCAACGATCCACTCTGCGGCTTCCGCTGTACCAACCAACTATGGATCGATCTGCTCGGCGGCTTGCAGCAAATCAGCAAAGCGTCCAATCTCGCCCAGATCGATCCGGGCCTGCCGATCCTGGTGATGGGCGGCGAATGTGATCCGGTCAGTGAGGGCAAGCGTCTCAAAAGCCTGGCCCATGCCCTGCGTGAGGCCGGCAGCCAGCACCTGCAACTGAATATCTACCCGCAGGCGCGTCACGAAGTGTTCAACGAAACCAATCGCGACGAAGTCACCGCCGATGTGCTGACGTGGCTCGACCAGGCCCTGACCTTGCGCAGGCCGGCCCACTGCGAATAAATTTACGTTTAAAATCAGATAGTTAAATTACCGATTAGCCACAGGATGCACCTTTAGATGACCCAGGTAACCAACACCCCGTACGAAGCCCTTGAAGTCGGCCAGACCGCCAGCTACAGCAAGACCGTCGAAGAGCGTGATATCCAGCTGTTTGCCGCCATGTCCGGCGACCACAACCCGGTACACCTGGATGCCGAATACGCCAAGGCGACCATGTTCAAGGAGCGTATCGCCCACGGTATGTTCAGCGGCGCCCTGATCAGCGCGGCCGTTGCGTGTGAGCTGCCCGGGCCGGGCACTATCTATATCGGCCAGCAGATGAGCTTCCAGAAGCCGGTGAAAATCGGCGATACCCTGACCGTGCGCCTGGAAATCCTCGAGAAGCTGCCGAAGTTTCGCGTACGCATTGCCACCCGTGTGTTCAACCAGCGCGATGAGCTGGTCGTGGATGGCGAGGCGGAAATTCTTGCACCACGCAAGCAGCAGGTCGTGACCTTGACCGAGTTGCCGCCGATCAGCATCGGCTGAGTACGGTTTTCAAGGCCAACACCCTGCAAATGTGGGAGGGGGCTGCCCCCGATGGCGGTGTGTCAGTCATTGAAATATCGACTGATCCACCGCTATCGGGAGCAAGCCCCCTCCCACATGTCTTACACAGCAGCGCTTAGGAGCGCTTACGACTGAGCGCGAGCCTGGTTACGCAGGGCTTTTACCTGGTCGTGATTGCGTTGCACGCCGTGGTACTGACGCTCAACCAGGTCACGAATGCCCAGCAGGTTGTGCTTGTTGATCTTCTCGATGGCTTCTTTATAAGCCTTCAGTGCGTGATCTTCGCCGCGCTCGGCTTCGTTCAGCACAGCCTCTTCGTCCTTACCGGTCACCATCGACTTCACGTCGACCCAGCCACGGTGCAGGGCGCCGGCTACGCTGCCGGAGTCTTCCGGATCACCGCCCAGGGCACGCACGGCGGTCTTCAATTCGGCGGCGGCGGTAGCGCAGTCAGCGGAGCGCTTGGCAAACAGCGCCTTGAGTTCCGGATGCTTGATGTCTTCTGCGCATTCCTTGAAGCCTTTCTGGCCGTCGATGCTGGTCTCGATCAGGTCGTTCAGTACGGAGATCGATTCTTTGTTGATGTCAGTCATTTTTCAATTCCTTAGGCAGGTGAAGAAGGGTTGCCTTAATGATTGCAGCGCTCGTGCCAGGTTTTGAAAAATTACTTTTATGTTTATTTTCAATCACTTAAAAATATTTGAACCATCTGTATGTACGTTATTTGCATGATCTGTCATTTGGCCTTCATGCAGAATGCCTGTATTTTCGAAGACCTCGCCTCACTCAATACGAAGCCCATGAATCCCGAAAAACTCGAACTGCTGATCACCCGCGAAATGCCCTTCGGCAAGTACAAGGGCCGGATCATCGCCGACCTGCCGGGTCCCTACCTGAACTGGTTCGCCCGCGAAGGCTTTCCCCACGGCGAACTGGGTGGGTTGCTGGCATTGATGCAGGAAATCGACCACAACGGCTTGTCTGAATTGTTGGAACCGCTGCGCGTTAAACACGGCAAACCCGCCCCCCGCCATTAAGAGACTCGCCATGCCAAGGAATGCTGACAACGAACCTCACTGGCAGGCCATCGCCCAGCGCTATGCGCTGGAGCCCGGCCCGATCAACCTGGAGAACGGCTACTTCGGGCGTATGAGCCGCGAGGTGCAGGCGCAGTACCTGGAGCATGTGGCGTTTATCAACCGCAGCAACTCGCTGTATGTGCGCCAGCGCTTCGAGCAAGGTGAAAACGTCGAGATCCGTCGCCAACTCGCAGGCCTGATCGACGTCGACCCCGAGGCAGTCGCCTTTACCCGCAACGCCACCGAAGCCTTGCAGTCGCTGATCCGCAACTACAACCGCCTGCAACCCGGCGATCAGGTGCTGATCAGCGACCTGGAGTACGACACGGTCAAAGGCGCGATGCGCTGGTTGGCGGGGGTTCGCGGTGTGGAGGTGATAGAACTGTCCCACACCCACCCGGCCAGTTTCGACAGCCTGATGCAGACCTATCGCGATGCGTTCGCCCAATACCCGCGCCTGAAGCTCATGGCACTGACCCATGTGACCCACCGCACCGGCCTGGTGATGCCCGTAGAGGCCATCGCCAAGGCTGCGCGTGAGCATGCCATCGACGTGATCCTCGACGGCGCCCATGCACTGGGCCAGATCGAGTTCAACCTCGCCGAACTGGGCATTGCGTTCGCCGGCTTCAACCTGCACAAATGGATCGGCGCGCCGCTGACCCTGGGGTTTCTCTATATCGCCCCCGAACGCCTGGCAGATATTGATCCGGACATGGGCGAGTTCCACTACCCCGCCACCGACGTGCGGGCACGTACGTCGTACAGCACGCCGAACTTTCCGGCACTGATGACCTTGCCGCTGGTACTGCAAGAACATCGCGCGCTGGGTGGCGCGGCGGCCAAGGGCGCGCGGATCAATTACCTGCGGGATTTATGGGTGAGACAGGTGCGACCGTTGCCGGGGATCGAGGTGCTGACGCCGGATGATCCACGGCTGTATTGCGGGATTACGGCGTTCAAGTTCAGCGGGCGGGATCAGCAGGTGATGGTGGATCGCATGCTCAAGGACTATGGGCTGTTCACTACTACGCGCACCGGTGCGGCGTTTGGTACCTGTATCCGCGTGACACCGGGGTTGGTGACGTCGGCGGAGGACATCAATGTCCTGGTCAATGCCATTACCGAGCTAAGCAGAGATTAAAGGTGGGCCTCAGGTTTTTACCGGCAAAAAAAAAGCGGTACACCGACCAAGTGCACCGCAAAAATGCCGTTAAGCACAGCAACAACGATTCGATGAATCAGATCAATCCAGCAGCGCCAGCGCCTGCGCGGTGACTTCCTGGATGCGGGCCCAGTCGCCGTTCTTGACCCACTCCGGGTCAAGCATCCAGCTGCCGCCCACGCACATCACGTTTTTCAACGCCATGTAGCTTTTGATATTGGCCGGGCCGACGCCGCCGGTCGGGCAGAATTTCACTTCGCCGAACGGGCCGCCCAAGGCCTTGATCGCGGCGACACCACCGCTGACTTCGGCCGGGAACAGCTTGAAGCGACGGTAGCCCAGGCCGTAGCCTTCCATGATGCCGGAGGCGTTGCTGATGCCTGGCAGCAGCGGGATCGGGCTGTGCACCGAAGCTTCCAGCAGGTCACGGGTAATGCCGGGAGTGACGATAAATTGCGAACCGGCGACTTCCGCCGCTTCAAGCATGTGGCGGTCGAGTACGGTGCCGGCGCCGGTGCACAGTTCAGGCCGCTGCTCACGCAGCACCTGAATGGCCTTGAGGCCGAACTCGGAACGCAAGGTCACTTCCAATGCGGTCAAACCACCGGCTGCCAGGGCATCGGCCAGCGGCAGGATGTCCTGCTCGCGGGCAATGGTGATCACCGGCAGGATCCGCGCCTTGGCGCAGAGGCTGTCGATCAGGGCAACTTTATCCGCCATGGACACGGTCGGTTGAGGGCTTTTCATAGCGGCTGATCCTTGGCTCATGGGCACCAGTAAATCTCTAAAGTAGGTTGCAAAAACGCGCGAATCGGCATGGCAGCGACGTCGTCACTGGCCAGCGCGGCGCTCAAGGTGGTCAATTTCGAACTGCCGGAAATCGACAGCGCGGTGTAGTGGGCCGTGGCCAGCAATGCGCGACTCATGGTCAGGCGCTGGTGCGGCACGGTCGGCGCCAGCATCGGCCAGCAACGGCGGGTACCGTCGGCCTGCAGTGCAGCGGCGAGGTTCGGGCTGTTGGGAAACAGCGATGCGGTGTGGCCGTCATCGCCCATGCCCAGCACCAGCACATCAATGGCCGGCAACTCGGCCAGCAGGCGATCGGCCTGCTCGGCAGCGTCTTCAAGGTTGGCGGCGGCGCTGTACAGGCTGAGGAACCTGGCCTTGGCCGCCGGGCCTTGCAACAGGTGCTGCTTCAACAGGCCGGCATTGCTGTCGGCGTGTTCCACCGGCACCCAGCGCTCATCGGCCAGGGTGATGGTGACCTTGGACCAGTCCAGGCCTTGCTTGGCCAGGTTCTGGAAAAACGCCACGGGGCTGCGGCCACCGGACACCACCAGGGTCGCTTCGCCACGGGCACTGATGGCCGCGCGCAGTTGTTCGGCCACGTCGTTGGCCAGGCCGTCCGCCAGCAGCACAGGCGTGCGGTACTCGTGGGCAGTCACGCCCCGAGGCAGTTTCAATTCAGATATCGCCATACCAAGACCTCCCATCCCGCGTGATCAGTGCAATCGAGCTCATCGGCCCCCAGGACCCCGCCGCATACGGCTTGGGCGCATCACCGGATTTTTTCCACCCGGCGATCAACTGGTCACACCACTTCCACGCGGCTTCGATTTCATCTTTGCGAACAAACAGGTTCTGATTGCCGCGCATCACTTCCAGCAGCAAACGCTCGTAGGCATCGGGGATGCGCGCGCTGCGATAGGTGTCGGAAAAATTCAATTGCAGTGGCCCGCTGCGCAGTTGCATGCCCTTGTCCAGGCCCTGCTCCTTGGTCATCACGCGCAGGGAAATACCTTCGTCCGGCTGCAGGCGGATGATCAGCTTGTTGCTGATCTGCAGGCGCTGTTCGGGGGCGAAGATGTAGTGGGACGGTTCCTTGAAATGGATGACGATCTGCGACAGCTTCTGCGGCATGCGCTTGCCGGTGCGCAGGTAGAACGGCACCCCGGCCCAACGCCAGTTACGAATATCGGCGCGCAGGGCGACGAAGGTTTCGGTGTCGCTCTGGGTGTTGGAGTTCTCTTCTTCCAGGTAACCGGGCACCGGCTTGCCGGCGCTGTAGCCGGCGATGTACTGGCCACGCACCACTTGAGTGGTAAGGCCATCCGGGCTGATAGGCGCCAGGGCCTTGAGCACCTTGACCTTCTCGTCACGGATGCTGTCGGCGGACAGGTCGGCCGGCGGGTCCATGGCGATCAGGCAAAGCAGTTGCAGCAGGTGGTTCTGGATCATGTCGCGCAGCTGGCCGGCCTTGTCGAAATAGCCCCAACGGCCTTCGATACCGACCTGCTCGGCCACGGTGATTTCCACGTGGGAGATGTAGTTCTGGTTCCACTGGGTTTCGAACAGACTGTTGGCGAAACGCAGGGCGATCAGGTTCTGGACGGTCTCTTTGCCCAGGTAGTGGTCGATACGGTAGGTGCGGTTTTCCGGGAAGAACTGCGCCACGGCGTCGTTGACCTTGCGCGAGGATTCCAGGTCCGAACCGATGGGTTTCTCCAGCACGACGCGGGTGTTTTCCGCCAGGCCGACCTTGGACAGGTTCTCGCAGATCGCACCGTACACCGCCGCAGGCGTGGCGAAGTAGGCAATCAGGCGTTGTTCGGTGCCGGCCTTTTCCGCCAGGGCCACGTAGTCATCGGCTTTCATGAAGTCGACGTGGACATAGGTCAGGCGCGCCAGGAAGCGCTGGGCGATGCTCTCGTCCAGTTCCTTGCCGACGTATTTACGCAATTCTTTTTCGATATGGGCCAGGTGTTGCTGCTCGGAACCGGCTTCCCGGGCCAGGGCCAGGATACGGGTATCGTCGTGCAGCAGCCCGGCGCCATCGAGTTGATAGAGGGCAGGAAATAACTTGCGCAGCGCCAGATCACCCAAGGCGCCAAACAGGGCAAAGGTGCAGGGTTCTACGGTTATCGAAGGCATGATGTTTGTTCTTTTATCAAGTTAAGCTACAAATACCTTTTTTCAAGGCATCACTCAAGGAAAAATGTAGTAATAACCACAACATTTTCCGGAAATACGCATTCCGAGTGGTGGTGTTCAGCTACCCTCAGTAGGATAGGCCACCGCAAAAGGCCACTCGTCGATTGGTTGCCACCCTTTATTTGCATCGTCGCCCGAAGGAAAGACTGAATGGACCGCGTGCGAAATCTTCTGGAACAGATCCGGAACCGCCTCGAAGAATTGAACAAGGCTGAGAAAAAAGTGGCCGAGGTCATCCTGCTCAACCCGCAGCAGGCGACCCGCTTCTCCATCGCAGCCCTTGCCCAGGCCGCCTCGGTCAGTGAACCGACGGTCAACCGTTTCTGCCGTTCGTTCGGCGTCAGCGGTTACCCTGAACTTAAATTGCAGTTGGCGCAAAGCCTGGCCAGTGGCGCAGCGTATGTCAGCCGCGCCGTGGAGGCCGATGATAACCCCGAGGCCTACACCCAGAAGATCTTTGGCAGCGCCATCGCCTCGCTGGACGCCGCCTGCCAGGCCCTGGACCCGGCCCTGATCAGCAAGGCCGTGGACCTGTTGATCCAGGCGCGGCAGATCCACTTCTTCGGCCTGGGCGCTTCGGCGCCGGTGGCCATGGACGCGCTGCACAAGTTTTTCCGCTTCAACCTGGCGGTCACCGCCCACGCCGACGTGCTGATGCAACGCATGATCGCCTCGGTGGCCCACACGGGCGAGCTGTTCGTGATTATTTCCTACACCGGGCGCACCCGTGAGCTGGTGGAAGTGGCGCGTATCGCCCGGGAAAACGGTGCGTCGGTGCTGGGCGTAACCGCCGAGAACTCGCCGCTGGCCAAGGCCAGTACCGTAAGCCTGAACATTCCACTGCCCGAAGACACCGACATCTATATGCCGATGACCTCACGGATCATTCAGTTGACGGTGCTGGATGTGCTGGCGACCGGCATGACCTTGCGCCGTGGAGTGGATTTCCAGCCGCATTTGCGCAAGATCAAAGAGAGCTTGAATGACAGCCGGTATCCGGTGGGGGATGAGTTCAACTAAGCCCCTGCCACCGTAGCAGCTGCCGAGCGCAAGCGAGGCTGCGTCGGCTGCGACTCGGGCTTGAATCGGCAGCGCGCCTGACGCAGCCTCGCTTGCGCTCGGCAGCTGCTACGGTTTTGCGCAGTGTCGGATAAGACGGTATCTACGACAATGTGCTAGGCGCCTGCCCGCGCCTGCAAACTGAGATGCGCCCTCTCCCCCGGCGCCAGACTCGCCCCGGCCATCGCCGACTCCACGCACACAAACCCCGACGCTTCGTTGAAGCTCACCCCCAGCAGCGGCCGGCTGCCGGGATGCCATACGACGGTGTCGGCGCTGTCGCCGGTATCAATGCACAATTCACGCTGCCAGGCGTGATCCTTGAGGTGCAGTTCGCCATCGTGCTGGAACACCCGCTGGCAGCCGCCATCAACCCTTAGTTCGCCTTCCTGCTGGCACGCCTGACGATTGAGCTGGTCGTAACCGTGCGCGCCGTCGAGCCCAGACAGCGCTATCTCATCAACGTGACCAATACGCCAGTAAGCGTGCAAAGCATGGCTCAACTGGCACGGCAACTCGTCCTGGTGCTCGGTGCTCAGGCGCAGTTCCAGGGTGTCGCCCAGGTGCGCGTGCAGGTCGACCTGCCAGTCGCACAGCTGCAATTGCCAGTGCAGGCGCACGCCGTCGTCGTCGCTGCTGCTGTCGAGCAGTTTCCAGTCGATCAACCGCGCCCAACCATGGGACGGCCACGCGTTTTCGCACGGATGGCGGCCATACCACGGCCAGCACACCGGCACGCCGCCACGGATGGCGCCGACTTGCGGCCACTTGGCTGCGCACCACAGCCAGGGTTTCTGGCCACGGGGCTGAAAGTGCAACAGTTGCGCGCCCTGGCGACTGAACACCGCCTGGCACAGCGGATGGTCGATCACCAACACGTCGCGCATCTGAAAGCGCTCCCAGGCGAACACCGGACGCTCGCGCAGGGATTTGAAAAAGCGTTGCAGCGGTTGCTCATGCATGTGCCACGGTCCCAAATATCACAGTGCCACCCAAAAAAAAGCGGATAGCCATGGCTACCCGCAAAATGCGCACAGAGAGAAGGAGCTTATCGCAACAGCGTTAGAACGTAGACTGAATTTTCAGGCCCGCCACCAGCGCGTTGTCGACTTTATCCACGCCGCCCGGTTGGACAACGTATTGCAGGTTGGGACGCACGGTCAGCCAGTTGGTGACGTGGAAACCGTAGTTGATTTCGAAGTTGTACTCGGTTTCGCGGATCGGCGAGAACAGCGGGTTGTCGTAGTCGGCCACGCCGTTGGCGGCATTCAGCAGTTCGGCGTTTTTCTTCACGTCATCGTTGACGTGCAGACGCGCAGCACCAATACCGACGTCATCTTTCGGACGCGCGTCGAATGGGCCTTTGTACACCAGCATCAACGACTGGTAGTTGTCGACCAGGTTGGTTTCCTTGTCGTGGAAGGTCGCGTTGGCGGCGATGTTCAAGCCACGGGAAGCGTCGCCGTTATGGGTGGTGAGTTGCTGCTGGGCAACGAACCAGTAGCCTTTTTTGCTGCTGCGGGTACGGTAGGCCGCACCGGTGGTAGCAGCATCGTTGCCATTGACGTCTTCACGAACGTCAGCAGCATCGGCGGCGCTCTTGTAGTAACCCACACGGTATTCGCCCGGCAGGTTATTCACCTTCGGCGACCAGACCAACTCCACCGGAATCACGGTGCCCTTGGTGCCGCTGCCGCTGAGTTTGAAGCCGTTGCCGTGCTCCAGCTGCGACGGGTTCTGGTTGTATGCACCGATTTGCGCATACAGCTCAGGCGTGATGTTGTACTTCACGCGGATCGCGGCCTGGCTGACCGGCCAGTTGTACCAGGTGTTTACATAGTTGCCGACCTGGGAGCCACAGAACGACAGGTTCTGGAAGTCGCACGGGAAGGTGTTGAAGTCTTCGCCTTCACCGAAGTAGCCGAGCTTCACGTCCAGCTTGTTGTCGAACATCTGGTGCTGAATCCAGAACTGGGTCAGACGCACCATGTGGCCACGACCGTAGACTTCCATGGACGAGCTCAGCGTGCCGGCACGCGGGTCGCCAATGCGGTCGTTGGAGATGTTCTGGCCATTACGGTTAGTCAGCTGGATCTTGGCCTGGGTGTTATCCCAGCCCCACAGCTTTTGCAGGTCCAGCGCCACGCCCAACCCGAACTGGTCGGAGTAACGGCCGGTCTTGTCGTCGTTGTAGCCGCCGCGCAGGTTGGCGCCCATTTCCCCTACGTAGTCAGCCTTGATGTCGATACCTTGCTCGATCAGCTTGGTACGCTCGCCGCCCCAATCACCGGTCATCCACTTGGAGTCGGCACTGAATGCATCGGCCGCCATCGCATTGGCGGACAGTACAAGGGCTGCTGCTGCTGACAGTTGGCAGATCAGCCGAGTGTTGTTGTGTTGCTTTTTCATCCCTACATCCTCGTCTTTATTGTTATTAAACTGTTTTTATCTAACGCGGGTTACTTTTTTTCATCTAAAACAACAACTTATCTACTTCAGCGACCTTTGAATTGGGCCACGTTGTCCGCATGCCCCTGTGCGGGCAATGAAGAAGCAGTGCCGAGGCGCTCGCCCGTGTTGGCGTCGAACAGCAATACCTTGGATGGATCGAATTGCAGTGTCAGGGTCTCGCCCACCTGCGGCGCCACATCAGGCGCCAAACGGCAGCAGACCTTGGTGTCATTGAGCTGCACAAACACCAGTGTGTCCGGGCCGGTCGGCTCGGTGACCTGGACCTCGGCACGAATGCTCGATGAACCATTACCCTCACCCGCCGCCAACACGATCTGCTCCGGGCGCAGGCCCAGGATCACATCACGGTCTTCCAGGCCGGCGTCGTTCATACCCAGCGGCAATTCGCATCGCGCCTGGCCGCTGTCGAGCAGCGCCACCAACTTCCCGTCCTTGCGTTTTAGGCGCATAGGAACGAAGTTCATCGGTGGTGAACCGATAAAGCTTGCCACAAATAGGTTAGCAGGGTCGTTGTAAATTTCTTTCGGCGTGCCGAATTGTTGGATGATGCCGTCCTTCATCACCGCCACCTTATCGCCCAGGGTCATCGCTTCGATCTGGTCGTGGGTCACGTAGACCGTGGTGGTCTTGAGGCGCTGGTGCATCAGCTTCATTTCGGTACGCATCTCGACGCGCAGCTTGGCATCGAGGTTCGACAGCGGTTCGTCGAACAGGTAGATCTTCGGCCGACGCGCCAGGGCCCGGCCCATGGCCACGCGCTGTTGCTGGCCGCCGGAGAGCTGGCCCGGCTTGCGGTTGAGCAGGTGTTCGATCTGCAGCAGCTTGGCCACGCGCGCCACTTCGGCGTCGATGTCGGCCTGGGGCATCTTGCGGATCTTGAGGCCGAACTCGATGTTCTCGCGCACGCTCATGGTCGGGTACAGCGCGTAGGACTGGAACACCATGGCGATGTCACGGTCCTTGGGGCTCATGCCGCTGACGTCCTGGTCGCCGATCATGATCGCGCCGCCGGTGATGGTCTCAAGGCCGGCGATGCAGTTCATCAGCGTTGACTTACCGCAACCCGAAGGGCCGACCAGGATCAGGAACTCTCCCTCTTTGATCGACAGTTCGATGTTCTTCAAGGTGTCGGGCAGGCCGGCGCCATAGGTCTTGTTTACATTGCGAAGTTCAAGCGTAGCCATGATTACCCCTTGACCGCGCCGGCCGTCAGGCCGCGCACGAAATACTTGCCTGCGATCACATAGACCAGCAGGGTCGGCAGCCCGGCGATCATCGCCGCCGCCATATCCACGTTATATTCCTTGGCCCCGGTGCTGGTGTTGACCAGGTTGTTCAGCGCCACCGTGATGGGCTGGGAGTCGCCACTGGAGAACACCACACCGAACAGGAAGTCATTCCAGATCTGGGTGAACTGCCAGATCAGGCAGACCATGATGATCGGCGTGGACATCGGCAGAATGATCTGGCGGAAGATGGTGAAGAAACCCGCTCCGTCCAGGCGTGCCGCCTTGATCAACGCATCCGGGATGCTCACGTAGTAGTTACGGAAGAACAGCGTGGTGAACGCCAGGCCGTACACCACGTGCACAAACACCAGGCCGGTGGTGGTGCTGGCCAGGCCCATCTTGCCGAGGGTGAACGACGCGGGCAGCAGCACGGTCTGGAACGGCAGGAAGCAGCCGAACAACAGCAAGCCGAAGAACAGCTGCGAACCACGGAAGCGCCAGAACGACAGCACATAACCGTTCAGCGCACCGATGGCGGTGGAAATCAGCACGGCCGGCACGGTGATCTTGAGCGAGTTCCAGAAGTAGCCATCCACGGTGGCCCAGGCCTTGACCCAGCCGATGCCGCTGACCACGGTCGGCCAGCTCAACAGGTTGCCGGTGCTGATGTCTTCCGGGGTCTTGAAGCTGGTGAGCAACATCACCACCAGCGGTACCAGGTACAGCAACACTGCAAGGATCAGCACCGCGTAGATCGCGATGCGGCTCAGGCTGATGGCAGGTTTGGCAGCGAGACTAGTCATTACGCTTGGTCCTCAGCTCGGAGTAGAGGTAAGGCACGATGATCGCGAGGATCGCACCGAGCATCAGGATTGCACTGGCCGAGCCCATGCCCATCTGGCCACGGCTGAAGGTGAACGAGTACATGAACATCGCAGGCAGGTCGGACGAATAGCCCGGGCCACCGGCCGTCATCGCCGCCACCAGGTCGAAGCTCTTGATCGCAATGTGCGCCAGGATCATCACCGCACTGAAGAACACCGGACGCAGGCTGGGCAGCACCACGCTCCAGTAGATGCGCGGCAGGCTCGCGCCGTCGATCTGGGCGGCACGGATGATCGACTGATCAACGCCACGCAGGCCAGCGAGGAACATCGCCATGATGAAGCCGGAGGCTTGCCACACGGCGGCAATCACCAGGCAGTAGACCACGCGGTCCGGGTCGATCAGCCAGTCGAGACGGAAGCCTTCCCAGCCCCAGTCACGCAGGAGTTTGTCCAGGCCCATGCCCGGGTTGAGCAGCCATTTCCAGGCGGTACCGGTGACGATCATCGAGAGCGCCATCGGGTACAGGTAAATGGTGCGGATAAAACCTTCGCGGCGGATTTTCTGGTCGAGGAAAATCGCCAGCGTCACGCCGATCACCAGGGTGATGCCGATGAACATCCCGCCGAACAGCGCCAGGTTCTTGCTCGCCACCCACCAACGGTCGTTGTCGAACAACCGCTCGTATTGCGCAAGACCCGCCCATTTGTAGCTTGGCAGGAACGTAGAGGTGGTGAACGAGAGCACAAACGTCCACAGGATGTAGCCGTAGAAGCCCACCAACACGATGAACATGCTGGGCGCCAGCACCAGTTTGGGTAGCCAGCGCTGCAGTGCATCGAACGGCGAGGCTTTGCTGAACACAGCAACAGAACTCATGGGGAAATCCAATACAGGGAAAAAGGACTACAGAAGCACGCCTTGTGAGGGGTCAGGGGTCCCCCTCACAAGGTCAACCATTACTTGGCAGACTTGATCGCAGCGCCGAGTTTCTTGGCGGTGTCGGCCGGGTCGGCTTTCGGGTCGTTGATGTAGTTGGTCACGACATCGAAGAACGCACCTTGCACCGCCAGGGTGGTGGCCATGTTGTGCGCCATGCTTGGCTGCAGGCCGCCGGTCTTGGCGTCAGCCAGGAAGTCCTTGGCGGCAGTCTGGGCGCAGGAGTCGAAACCGTAGGAGTCCATTTTGTTCAGCATGTCGTTGCGAACAGGGATCGAGCCCTTGTTGATGCTGAACACCTTCTGGAAGTTTTCACCCAGCACGACTTTGGCGATGTCCTGCTGGCCAGCAGCAGTGCCTTTGTCTTTCTGCTTGAACACCGCCAGGGAGTCGATGTTGTAGGTGAAGGCTTTGTCGGTGCCCGGGAAGGCTACGCACTCGTAGTCTTTGCCGGCGACTTTCTTGGCGGCAGTCCATTCGGACTTGGCCCAGTCACCCATGATCTGCATACCGGCCTTGCCGTTGATGACCTTGCCTGCTTCGAGGTTCCAGTCCTGGCCTTTGCCGTCGACGTCCATGTAGGTCGCGACTTTCTTCAGCTCGGTCAGGGACTTGACCATTTCCGGGCCGGTCAGCGCAGCGTTATCGAGGTCGACCAGGGCTTTCTTGTAGCCATCGGCGCCCATTACCGACAGGACCACCGCTTCGAACACGGTGCTGTCCTGCCAAGGCTGGCCACCGTGGGCAAGCGGGATAAAGCCCGCGGCCTTGAGCTTGTCGCCGGCGGCGTAGAATTCTTCGAGGGTGGTTGGGTTCTTGGTGATACCGGCTTTCTTGAAGACTTCCGGGTTGATCCACAGCCAGTTCACGCGGTGGATGTTGACCGGTACGGCAACGTAGTCGCCGTCGTACTTCACGGTGTCGGAGACTTTCTTGTCGAGCAGGGAATCCCATTTTTCGTCTTTGGCGACGGACTTCAGGACGTCGGTGTCGAGCAGGCCGGTAGAGGCCCACTCCTGGATGTCGGGGCCTTTGATCTGGGCAACGCCTGGCGGGTTGCCGGCGACCGCGCGGCTTTTCAGCACGGTCATGGCAGTAGCGCCACCGCCACCTGCGACGGCGCCGTCTTTCCAGGTGAAGCCGTCTTTCTCTACTTGGGCCTTCAGGACATCTACAGCCGCTTTTTCGCCACCCGAGGTCCACCAATGCACAACTTCAACCGTCCCTTTGGAGTCGGCGGCAAATGCACTGAGGGGAAACAACGAGGCAACGGAAATAGCTACGGCGAGGCGATTAATCGCGTTCATCTGAATACCTTTTCTTGTTGTTATGCATGCAAGTCTGGAGCTTGCGCTGCACGGAGTTTAAACATGGTTTTTTCGAGCACAGGTAACAAAGGGATGCACAAATGTCACCACTTGGTGACATAACACCCAGCGCCTAAAGCGCTGGCCATGCTCGGTGCCAGGGGCAGTGCAGGCAGCACGACCGCTTGCCAGGCATGGTACAGGTCCGGTTTACCGCCCCAGATGGTGCTGCTGGGCTGGTTGTGCGGGCTGAGTTCGTGGTGCCAGCTGCCGTGGAGGCGGTCGATGAAATGGGTGTCGCAAAACTCCCAGAAACGCCGGTACCAGGTTTCGTAATGCAGCTCACCCGTGCGTTTGAGCAAGGCCTGGGCAGCGGCGCTGGCTTCGGCGTGGGTCCAGTGCAGACGCTCGCGCACGACCGGGCGGTGGTTCCAGTCCAGGGTGTAGACGATACCGGGGGCGCCATCCACGGCCCAGGCATAGTCGCAGGCGCTGGCGAACAGGCCCTTGGCGGCGCTCAGCAGCCAGTCCGGCGTGGCCAGCCCGGCCTGCAGGCGCGCGGCTTCCAGGTGCAGCACCAGCCGCGCCCACTCAAAGCCATGGCCAGGGGTGATGCCATACGGGCGGAAGCCATCGGCGGGGTTGTCTTCGTTGTAATCGAGCAGGGGTTTCCATTGCGCGTCGAAATGCTCGATTACCATGAACTGGTTGGCGGCGGCGTGGGTATGAATCACTCGCTCGACGATGCGCAGGGCGCGATCCAGCCAACGTGTGTCGGCGGTGACATCGGCCAGGGCCAGGAAGGCTTCGGTGGCGTGCATGTTGCTGTTGGCGCCGCGATAGGCTTCGACGCCGCTCCAGTCCCGGGCGAAGGATTCGAGCATCACGCCCTCCTCTTCGCTCCAGAAGAACTGGTCGATGATATGGATGGCGTTGTTCAGCAGATTTTGCGCACCGGGCGCGCCTGCCACCACGGCCGAGCTGGCGGCCAGGGCGACAAAGGCATGCAGGTAGGCCGCCTTGCCGCTGTTGCCGTCCAGGGCCTGGGGCACGGCGAACCAGCCACCGTGTTCGCTGTCACGCAAAGGTCCGCCCAGGGCCGCAACACCGTGCGCCACCAATTCGGCATAACCCGGCAAGCCCATGGCATGGGCCATGGCGAAGCTGTGGGTCATGCGCGCGGTATTCATGGTTTCGGCGCGAGCATCGGCCGGCAACTGGCCTCTGTCGTCGAGGTTGCCAAAACCCTCAGGCAGACGGGAGGCCTTGGCGAAGGCCAGCAGGCGCTGCCCTTCGGCGGCGAGCCAGTCGTGATGGGCAGGTGCATTCAGCCAACTGCTGGCAGGCAGTGGTCGCGTGGTCATGGGTGGCCCTTATTATTGTTTGTGGGATGACCGGAGTCTAAACAAGGGCAAGGTGGGGGCAAGTAACGAAGGGGATGGGAAATGTCACCAGATGGTGACATTCAAGCCCCTAGGCGGCCTGTGGCAAGCAAGCTTGCCACAGGCCCGATATTACTGGCCGAGCGGCGTTGCTGCCGCCGGCGCATTCAGGCGCTGATTCAGGTTCTGCACCTGGCTCTGCAAGGTGGTGATATTGCGGGTGGTCTGGATGCGGAACACGTCGAACTCCTTGTTGGTCGGCGCATCGCTGTTGGCCGGCTGGCTGTCCTGGGCGCTTTTGAGTACCACGAGGTCCTGCTCAAGACGGGCGATGGCTGCGCTCGGGTTACCTTGCTTTTTCAAGGCGGCCACATCAGCAGCCAATTCCTTTATCTCCGTATCGCGCTTGCCGGCATCGCCCTGCGCTGCCTTCAGGGTGGCCACTGCATCGGTCAAGGCTTGCACCTGGCCCTGCAGCTTGGCATTGGCGCTCGACAGCTCAGTGGTGCTGGCAGTCATTTGCGCCAGGCGCTTGTCCAGCTCGGTGGCCTGGCCGGCAACGCCGAGTTGCTGCTTGCCCTGCTCCAGCAACTGGGTTTCCAGCTGTTTGATCTGCAGTTTCAGCGCTTCGCTGCCGTTGTTCACGTTGGCTTCACTGGCTACGACCTTGCCGGAAATGTCCTGCAGGCGCCCTGCCGCTTCTTCGCTGATGCGCGCAAAGCTTTCCTGGGTGGCTACCAACTGCTGGCCCATCAGGGAAATCTGCTGGAAGCTCCACCAGGCCAGGCCGGCGAAGGCGATCAGCAGCGCGCCGATCAATGCCCACAGCGGGCCGGTGCTGGCGCCCTTGACCTTGACCACGGGCGTGTTGCGCGAACGCACCGAGGTGGCCGGGGAAGGTTCGAAATCATCGTCATCCCCAAGATCGGCCCGCAGGCTGGGAATGTTGTCGAAATCGTCTTTGGCATCGTTACGCATGAATCAACCCTGAATCGGTGAGTTAGCTGGCTGGAAAGCCGAGCGACGGGAGTATAAACCCCAACCCCATCGCGTTGATCGACCCGGAACCTGGAATTCGGTTCCCGATGTGTTGCCTGTTGTGACCTTATTTGAACCCGGGATCCTGGGCCTTCCACCAACTGCAGAACTCGTCGAGGGCAGTCCACAGGCTGACCTTGGGCTCGTAATCCAGATAATGCCTGGCCCGGCTGATGTCGAGGGTGAAATCTTTGTTCATTACCTGCATGCCCAGGCGCGATAACGCCGGCTCCGGACGACCGGGCCACATTGCGCAAAAGGCTTCGTTAAGCGCCGCCACGCTGTAGGACAAGCCGTAGGAGCGATAACGGGTCACCTGGGGCAGCTCCATTTGGCGCATCACGTAATTGACCACATCCCACACCGGCACCGGCGTGCCGTTGCTGATGTTGTAGGCCTTGCCCAGGGCCGAACCGGTGGCCAGCAAGCTGCTGAGCAGCGCTTCGTTGAGGTTGTGCACACTGGTGAAGTCGACCTTGTTGAGACCATCGCCGACGATAGCCAGGCGGTTCTTGCGCTGCATCTTCAACAGGCGCGGGAAAATACTCATGTCACCGGCACCGGTGACGAAACGCGGGCGCAGGGCCAGCACCTCGAGGCCGAACTCCTGGGCGCCGAACACTTTCTGTTCGGCCAGGTACTTCGTGGCCGCATAGGGATGCTTGAAGCGCTTGGGGACTTGCTCTTCGGTCAACCCGAGGTGATCGCGCCCGTCGAAGTAGATCGACGGCGACGACAGGTGCACCAGACGGCCCACGCGCTGCTTGAGGCAGGCTTCCACGACGTTTTCAGTCACCAGCACGTTGCCTTGATGGAAGTCCTGGTACTTCCCCCACAAGCCCACGGCGCCTGCACAATGCACCACGGCTTCGACATCGCGGCACAGGTCGCGCACCAGGTCGGCATCACTCAAGTCACCCTGGATAAACTCGGCACCGCGTCGAACCAGGTGCTCCACACCCTCGGCGCGCCGCCCGTTGACCCGCACGTCCAGGCCCTGCTCCAGGGCGAAACGCGCAAAGCGCCCGCCGATGAAGCCGCTTGCGCCGGTGACCAGAATCTTCATGTATTACCCCGTGTTCTTTCATTTTTCATCGCTGTTGCCTTGACGACCGCCATCAGTCCAACGGCACCAACCATTGTCCACAGGCTTGGGCCAGGTGGTCGGTCAACAGGCCCAACAGCTGCCCGCCGCTGCGCCAATGATGCCAGTACAACGGTACATCGATGGGCTTATCTGGCATCAACTCGACCAACACGCCCTTTTCCAGTTGGTCGCGCACCTGCAACTCAGGCACCAGCCCCCAGCCGAGCCCGGCTTCCGCCAGGCGGATAAAGCCTTCGGACGATGGGCATAAATGGTGTTCGAAACCGCCGTCCACGCCCAGAGACGCCAGGTAGCGGTGCTGCAGGAAATCATCCGGGCCGAACACCAGTGCCGGTGTGCGCGCCAGTTGCTCGGCACGCACACCTTGGGGGAAATGCCGTGCAACAAATGCAGGGCTGGCCAACGCCCGATAACGCATGGCGCCGAGCAACAGGCTGCGGGCTCCGGCCACCGGGCGCTCGCTGGCGCAGATACAGGCGGCTACTTCCCCGGCGCGCATGCGCTTGAGTCCCACCGTCTGGTCTTCTACGACCAGATCCAGCAGCAAATGCTGCTCGGCACAGAAGTCGCTGACCGCCTCGGCCCACCAAGTGGCCAGGCTGTCGGCATTCAGGGCGATGCGCAGGCGTTCAGGCATGCCTTCTTCGTCCAGCGCCGGCACCTGGCTTTGCAGGTCGCGCTCCAGCAGCCGCACCTGCTGCACATGGTTAAGCAAACGCCGACCGATATCGGTGGGCGCCGGCGGCGTAACCCGCACCAGCACCGGCTGGCCGATGCGTGCTTCCAATAACTTGATGCGCTGGGAAATCGCCGATTGCGAGAGCCCCAATACCTGGGCACCGCGCTCGAAGCCGGCCTGTTCCACCACCGCCGCCAGGGCGGAAAGCAATTTATAGTCGAACATCAGTTTCTCTAATGAGCGATCAGCAATATTGGTTTTTCTTATACAGCCTGGACCACGAGAATAGCCAGCATCGCTTCTCTCTTTAAAAGGAACCTTCACCATGGCTGGCGAAACCGCCCTGGCAACCCTGCTGCGCAGCATGAGCCCGCAGCTCAATGACGGTGACTACGTGTTCTGCACCCTGCCTGACCATCGTATCCCGGCCGGTTGCGAGGCCATCGGCAGCTTTCGCGAGCAGGAAGGCCTGACCCTGATCCTGGAGCGCCGGCAGGCGGAACAGGCCGGGCTGGCGTTCGACTACATCGCCGCGTGGATCACCCTGAATGTGCATTCAGCGCTGCAAGCCGTGGGCCTGACGGCCGCCTTCGCCAGCGCACTCGGCAAAGCCGGGATCAGTTGCAACGTGATCGCCGGCTACTACCACGACCACCTGTTCGTCGGCCGTGCGGATGCCGAGCGAGCCATGGACGTATTGCGGCAACTGGCAGCGACTTCGGAGTAATGGTTATGTGGCAAAGCTATCTGAACGGATTATTGGTGGCCCTGGGGCTGATCATGGCCATCGGCACGCAAAACGCATTTGTATTGGCGCAAAGCCTGCGCCGTGAACATCACCTGCCGGTGGCGGCGTTGTGCGTGGTGTGCGACGCCTTGCTCGTGGCCGCCGGGGTATTCGGCCTGGCGACGGTGCTGGCACAAAACCCGCTGCTGCTGGAGATTGCCCGCTGGGGCGGCGCCGCGTTCCTGCTGTGGTACGGCACCCTGGCGCTGCGCCGGGCGTTTTCGACACAGGGCCTGGAGCAAGGGGGCGACCTCAAGGTCCGCTCATTGCGCGCCGTATTGCTCAGCGCCTTGGCGGTCACGTTGCTCAATCCTCATGTGTACCTGGACACGGTGCTGCTGATCGGCTCACTGGGCGCGCAACAAACCGAACCCGGCGCCTACGTGGCCGGGGCCGCGAGTGCATCGTTGCTGTGGTTCGCCACCCTGGCGCTCGGCGCGGCCTGGCTGGCGCCATGGCTGGCACGCCCGGCGACATGGCGCCTGTTGGACCTGTTGGTAGCGGCGATGATGTTCAGCGTGGCCTATCAATTGATCAGCGCCTGATGAATATTCCAAAACGCTCTGGAACCTCTATCCCACACAGTTGTTGCGTGGTTTTGCCGCACCCCCGGTGCTATGATCCGGACCCTGCGCCGCAAAGAGTACAAACTCCCCGGCGCTTGTTTGGCCGCCCGTGATCGGCCTTGCGCTCACCGCAACTGACCTGATTAGGAGAATCATCATGGCTTTCGAATTGCCGCCGCTGCCCTACGCACACGATGCCCTGCAGCCGCACATCTCCAAGGAAACCTTGGAATACCACCACGACAAGCACCACAACACCTATGTCGTGAACCTGAACAACCTGGTGCCAGGCACCGAGTTCGAAGGCAAGACCCTGGAAGAAATCGTCAAATCTTCTTCGGGCGGCATCTTCAACAACGCCGCTCAGGTCTGGAACCACACCTTCTACTGGAACTGCCTGGCACCAAACGCCGGCGGCCAACCCACCGGCGCGCTGGCTGAAGCCATCAACGCCGCGTTCGGTTCGTTCGACAAGTTCAAGGAAGAATTCACCAAGACGTCCGTCGGCACCTTCGGTTCCGGTTGGGGCTGGCTGGTGAAAAAGGCTGACGGTTCCCTGGCCCTGGCCAGCACCATCGGCGCCGGCAACCCGCTGACCAGCGGCGACACCCCGCTGCTGACCTGCGACGTGTGGGAACACGCCTACTACATCGACTACCGCAACGTGCGTCCAAAGTATGTGGAAGCGTTCTGGAACCTGGTCAACTGGAAGTTCGTCGCTGAGCAGTTCGAAGGCAAGACCTTCACTGCCTAAGCAACCCTTGCAGTAGAAAGAGCCCGGCGATTGCCGGGCTTTTTTGTGGGTGCAGCATAGGCAAGCCAGAAATACTGGAACCCACCAATAGGATTCACCACACAAGGGGTAGGAGGAATAAACCTCTTAATCACGTGTGAGGAATTACGATGGATCCTATGTCGGCGGCAACGGGCGCAATCCCAATGATAACGGGACTTCTTGATAAGGGTATGGATCTGGCCAAAGGAGTAATGGACATGACAAACGAGGAAATCGACATAGCCGGTGGCGGCGAAAAGATCGGCGGGGAAGGACAACAACCACAGGGTCCGGTTAATTACTAACACCGCCGGCTCGCAGAAGGCGGACCGGCTCCGCCTTCTCTCCAGTCAATATTTGTACCGCATGCTGATTCTTTATCCACGTCTGCCAGGCACCGATCTGCGTTGGTACCTCTCAATGCTGGTCAGCCAAAACGTCAATTGAGCTTATGCCCCAATGTCCCTTTGACTGCCAACCTCAGATTGCCAATACTCATGGCATATTGAAGGCCACCCGCATGAGACAAGGAATGCCCCTTTGAAGCTGGAACTCAAAAACAGCTTGTCGGTGAAGTTGCTACGGGTCGTGCTGCTGTCGGCGTTGATCGTGGGCGTGACGCTGAGCGTGGCGCAGATCGTTTTCGATGCCTACAAGACGCGCCAGGCCGTGGCCGGTGATGCCCAGCGCATCCTCGACATGTTTCGCGACCCCTCGACCCAGGCCGTCTATAGCCTGGACCGCGAGATGGGCATGCAGGTGATAGAGGGGCTGTTCCAGGACGAGGCGGTGCGCATGGCCTCCATCGGCCATCCCAACGAAACCATGCTGGCAGAAAAAAGCCGTGCCTTGCAGCACTCCCCCAGCCGCTGGCTCACCGACCTGATTCTTGGCCGGGAACGCACCTTCACCACTGCCTTGGTCGGCAAAGGCCCCTACAGCGAATATTACGGTGACCTGAGCATTACCCTCGACACCGCCACGTACGGCCAGGGCTTTATTGTCAGTTCGGTGATCATCTTCATTTCCGGCGTGTTACGCGCCTTGGCCATGGGCCTGGTGTTGTACCTGGTTTACCACTGGCTGCTGACCAAGCCGCTGTCGCGGATTATCGAACACCTGACATCGATCAACCCGGACCGCCCCAGCGAGCACAAGATCCCGCAACTCAAGGGCCACGAGCGCAACGAGTTGGGGTTGTGGATCAACACCGCCAACCAGTTGCTCGAATCCATCGAGCGCAACACCCACCTGCGCCATGAGGCGGAATCCAGCCTGCTGCGCATGGCCCAGTACGATTTCCTCACCGGCCTGCCCAACCGCCAGAAACTGCAGGAGCAACTGGACAAGATCCTCATCGACGCCGGTCGCCGCCAGCGCCGGGTGGCGGTGCTGTGCGTGGGACTGGATGACTTCAAAAGCGTCAACGAGCAGTTTACCTACCAGGCCGGCGACAAATTGCTGCTGGCCCTGGCCGACCGTCTGCGCGCCCACAGCGGTCGCCTCGGCGCCCTCGCCCGCCTGGGGGGCGACCAGTTCGCGCTGGTACAGGCCGATATCGACCAGCCCTACGAAGCGGCCGAACTGGCGCAAAGTATCCTCGACGACCTGGAGGCGGAGTTCGCCCTCGACCACGAGGAAATTCGCCTGCGCGCCACCATCGGCATCACCTTGTTTCCCGAAGATGGCGACAGCACCGAGAAGCTGCTGCAAAAAGCCGAACAGACCATGACCCTGGCCAAGAGCCGCTCTCGCAACCGCTATCAGTTCTATATCGCCAGCGTCGACAGCGAAATGCGCCGCCGCCGCGAGCTGGAAAAAGACCTGCGCGATGCCCTCAGCCGCGACCAGTTCCACCTGGTCTACCAGCCGCAGATCAGCTATCGCGACCAGCGTGTGGTAGGCGTGGAAGCCCTGATCCGTTGGCAGCACCCGGAACACGGGCTGGTGCCGCCGGACCTGTTCATCCCGCTGGCAGAACAGAACGGCACCATTATTCCGATTGGCGAATGGGTACTGGACCAGGCCTGTCGACAATTGCGCGAATGGCATGACCTGGGCTTCACCGAACTGCGCATGGCGGTCAACCTGTCCACCGTGCAGTTGCACCACACCGAGCTGCCACGGGTGGTCAACAACCTGATGCAGATCTACCGCCTGCCGCCGCGCAGCCTGGAGCTGGAAGTCACCGAAACCGGCCTGATGGAAGACATCAGCACCGCCGCCCAACACCTGTTGAGCCTGCGCCGCTCCGGGGCATTGATCGCGATTGATGACTTCGGCACCGGCTATTCCTCCTTGAGCTATTTGAAAAGCCTGCCCCTGGACAAGATCAAGATCGACAAAAGCTTCGTCCAGGACCTGCTGGACGACGATGACGACGCCACCATCGTTCGCGCCATTATCCAACTGGGCAAAAGCCTGGGCATGCAGGTCATCGCGGAAGGCGTGGAAACCGCGGAGCAGGAGGCCTACATCATCTCCGAGGGTTGCCATGAAGGTCAGGGTTACTACTACAGTAAACCCCTGCCGGCCCGGGAGTTGGCGGCTTTTTTGAAGCAGGCGGAGCGCAATGGCGCGGCCATTCTCTGAGCGGGCAAAACGATACTGAATATTTCCCGCGTATAACCCTTTACACAAAATGCAAATCTTTCGCATTATGTCGCAGTTTTGCGCGACCCCCGCGCGCCCATCAACAACCGAAGCAGGATGTTCGCCATGATTCGTATGCCCCTGGCCACCGCCAGTCTGCTGGCCATTGCCATTTCTCTCGCCGGTTGCGGCGAAGGTAAAGACAAGCCCGCAGCAAACCAGGCGCCGACCCCGGCTGCCAGCACCACCGCTCCAGCGGCTGCCACCCCTGCCGGCCAGGTCGATGAAGCGGCCGCCAAGGCCGTGGTTGCGCATTACGCCGACATGGTCTTCGCGGTGTACAGCGATGCCGAGTCCACGGCAAAAACCCTGCAAACCGCAATCGACGCCTTCCTCGCCAAACCAAACGACGAAACCCTGAAAGCCGCCCGGGCCGCCTGGGTTGCCGCGCGCGTTCCGTACCTGCAGAGCGAAGTGTTCCGCTTCGGCAACACCATCATCGATGACTGGGAAGGTCAGGTTAACGCCTGGCCCCTGGACGAAGGCCTGATCGACTACGTCGACAAATCCTACGAACACGCCCTGGGCAACCCGGGCGCTACCGCCAACATCATCGCCAACACCGAAGTCCAGGTCGGCGAAGACAAGGTCGACGTGAAGGACATCACCCCGGAAAAACTCGCCAGCCTCAATGAGCTGGGCGGTTCCGAAGCCAACGTCGCCACCGGCTACCACGCCATCGAATTCCTGCTCTGGGGCCAGGACCTGAACGGCACCGGCCCGGGCGCGGGCAACCGCCCTGCGTCGGACTACCTGACCGGCGACGGCGCAACCGGCGGCCACAACGAGCGCCGCCGCGCCTACCTGACCGCCGTGACCCAACTGCTGGTCAGCGACCTGCAGGAAATGGTCGGCAACTGGAAACCCAACGTCGAAGACAACTACCGCGCCACCCTGGAGGCAGAACCTGCCACCGACGGCCTGCGCAAAATGTTGTTCGGCATGGGCAGCCTGTCCTTGGGCGAGCTGGCCGGTGAGCGCATGAAGGTTTCCCTGGAAGCCAACTCGCCGGAAGACGAACAGGACTGCTTCAGCGACAACACCCACTACTCGCACTTCTACGACGCCAAGGGCATCCGCAACGTCTACCTGGGCGAGTACACCCGCGTCGACGGCACCAAACTGACCGGCGCCAGCCTGTCGTCCCTGGTGGCCAAGGCCGACCCGGCTGCCGATACCGCGCTGAAAGCGGACCTGGCGGCGACCGAAGCGAAGATCCAGGTCATGGTTGATCACGCCAACAAGGGTGAGCACTACGACCAGTTGATCGCGGCCGGTAACGACGCAGGTAACCAGATCGTGCGTGACGCCATCGCCGCCCTGGTCAAGCAGACCGGCTCGATCGAAGCCGCTGCCGGCAAGCTGGGCATCAGCGACCTGAACCCGGATAACGCTGATCACGAATTCTGATCAGCGCGGTGTTGAATGAGGCGGCCTTCGGGTCGCCTTTTTTGTGCACTGTCTTTACCACCGCAAACCCATGTGGGAGGGGGCTTGCTCCCGATAGCGGTGGCTCAGTAGATACTTCCTTCACTGACACACCGACATCGGGAGCAAGCCCCCTCCCACATTTGATCCATGTTGTGCCCAAATCCGCCGGTTTACATGCCCTGCACCCCAGGTAGAATGGCGCCTCTGCCCTATTTCGAGCTTACTTCATGGCGTTGCCGACCCTACGCATCATCGGTTTCATCATCGGCATCTTCCTGATCACCCTTGCGATCGCCATGGTCGTGCCCATGGCCACCCTGGTGATTTTCGAACGGACCAGCGACCTGCCCTCGTTCCTCTGGGCCAGCCTGATCACTTTTGTCGCCGGGCTTGCCCTGGTGATTCCCGGGCGTCCCGAACACGTGCACCTGCGTCCGCGAGACATGTACCTGCTCACGGTCAGCAGTTGGGTGGTGGTATGCGTATTCGCCGCGCTGCCGTTCCTGCTGACCCAGCACATCAGCTACACCGACTCGTTTTTCGAAAGCATGTCCGGCATCACCGCCACCGGCTCCACGGTGCTGAGCGGCCTGGACACCCTGTCCCCCGGCATTTTGATATGGCGCTCGCTGCTGCACTGGCTCGGCGGCATCGGCTTTATCGGCATGGCGGTGGCGATCCTGCCGCTGCTGCGCATCGGTGGCATGCGCCTGTTCCAGACCGAATCCTCGGACCGCTCGGAGAAGGTCATGCCCCGCTCGCACATGGTGGCGCGGCTGATCGTGGCGGCCTACGTCGGCATCACCATCCTCGGCAGCCTGGCGTTCTGGTGGGCCGGCATGGGCCTGTTCGATGCGATCAACCATGCGATGTCGGCGATTTCCACCGGTGGGTTCTCCACCTCGGACGAGTCCCTGGCGCACTGGAAACAACCGGCGGTGCACTGGGTGGCGGTGGTGGTGATGATCCTCGGCAGCTTGCCGTTCACCCTGTACGTGGCCACCTTGCGGGGTAATCGCAAGGCATTGATCAAGGATCAGCAAGTACAGGGCCTGCTCGGTTTGTTGCTGGTGACCTGGCTGGTGCTCGGCACCTGGTACTGGTGGACCACCAACCTGCATTGGCTGGATGCCCTGCGCCATGTGGCGTTGAACGTCACGTCGGTAGTGACCACCACCGGTTTTGCACTGGGGGACTACAGCCTGTGGGGCAATTTCTCACTGATGCTGTTTTTCTACCTGGGCTTCATCGGTGGCTGTTCCGGCTCCACGGCGGGCGGGATCAAGATTTTCCGCTTCCAGGTCGCCTATATCCTGCTCAAGGCCAACTTGAACCAGCTGATTCACCCGCGCGCGGTAATCAAGCAGAAGTACAACGGCCACCGCCTCGACGAAGAGATCGTGCGTTCGATCCTGACCTTTTCGTTTTTCTTCGCCATCACCATCTGCGCCATCGCCCTGGCCTTGTCGCTGCTGGGCCTGGACTGGATGACCGCACTCACCGGCGCCGCCAGCACCGTGTCCGGCGTCGGCCCGGGCCTGGGGGAAACCATTGGCCCGGCCGGCAACTTCGCCAGCCTGCCGGATGCGGCCAAGTGGATCCTGTCCCTGGGCATGCTGCTGGGCCGGCTGGAAATCATCACAGTCTTTGTTCTGTGCATTCCGGCGTTCTGGCGTCACTGACCGTCGACGCGTCCTGCAGCCGCGCCCGGTATTCGCCGGGCGTGGCATCAAACCAGCGGCGAAACGCGCGAAAGAAGTTGCTCGGGTCGGCAAAGCCCAGCAGGTAGGCAATCTCCAACAGGGTCATGCGCGGCTGCGCCAGGTATTGCTCGGCCAGTTCGCGGCGGGTGTCGTCGAGCAGGGTCTGGAAACTCGTGCCTTCTTCCTGCAGGCGCCGCTGCAAGGTGCGCTGGGACAGGTGCAGGGTCTTGGCCACCACTTCGCGCTTGGGTTCGCCCTGGGGCAGCAGCCGGCACAGCACCTGCCGCGCCTTGTGGGTCACGCGGCTTTCGGAGAACCGCGCCAGGTACTCACCGGCAAATCGATCGTGCAACAGCGCCATGGCCTCGTTGGCCGTGGGCAGCGGCGCGTCCATGTCGGCGCGCTCAAAGATCAGCGCGTCATACGGCGCATCGAACTCCAGCGGGGCATGGAACGCTTGTTTATAGGGGGCCAGGTCCCCCGGTTGATCGCCCTGCAACAGCACTTTGCGGGGTTGCAGGGTCCGCCCGGTGAGCCAGCCGCACAGCGCCAACGCACAGGCCAGGGAGGCTTCGGCGCTTTGTCGGGTCGGCGGAAGATGATCGCCATGCACCGTCAGAATCAGCGCATAGCCTTCAGGTAATAGTCGAAAACTCAAGTCGGCGCTTTCGGCGATGATCCGCTGGTAACGCACCAAGCGCATGAAGCCTTCGGCCAGGGTGTTGCTGGACATCAAGGCGTAACCGGCCACATGAAACGACGCCGGGCGCACCACCTTGCCCATGTTCAGGCCAATCGCCGGGTTGCCCGACAACTCGACCGCGCGCTTCCACAGGCGGGTCATGGAGTCCTGCGGGAACCGCGCATCGGGGTCACTCAGGGCGGCGTAGTCCAGGCCCAGTTGCTTGAACAAGGCGCGGCAATCCAGGCCGTCCATTTCCAGTGCCTTGACTATCCCCATCGCCCAGCTTGCAGACGTTGTTCGTTCGCTCATGGCGTCTTCTTGAATAAAGCAGGCTCAAAACGGCAGCCAGGAAAGCCAAGGATACTAAAGTGGCATCTATTGTCACTGGCTGTTACCACTGATCACTCTAGACTCAAATAAGCTCCCCGCCGAACATCTGTTCGGCGGCACAACAATCAAAGGGCCGGCCGTAGTGGAAAACCTCAAGCGATTCAACAGCTTTGCCGAGTTTTACCCTTATTACCTGACCGAGCACAGCAACAGCACCTGCCGGCGCCTGCACTTTATCGGCACTACCCTGGTGATCGGCATCCTGGCCTATGCCATCGGCCGAGGCTCACTGGGGCTGTTATTGGCCGTGCCGATTGCCGGCTACAGTTTTGCCTGGATCGGGCATTTCTTCTTCGAAAAGAACCGTCCGGCGACTTTCCAGCACCCGTTCTACAGCTTGCTCGGGGATTTTGTGATGTACCGCGACATGATCCTCGGCAAGGTGCCGTTCTGAACGGTGTGACCTCTTGTCACTTGCGTAAAAACGATAAAAGGTTCGTACACCCGGCGATATAAAAGTCTTTTTGTCATTTACAGTGCTGTATCCTGCCAAGGCTTTTTGAGAGCGCGGAATCACCTGCGATTGAAAAAACAGACTTTGCGAGGAGCGACGACGATGCACGAGATACCTAATCTCCCCTTCCCAAGCCTGCACGAAACTGAGCAGCCAACACCGCAGCAGGCCAGCGCGAAGCAGCCTGAGGCCAAACAAGCAAAACCAGTCGACAGCAAGAGCCAGGACTGACGCCGTACCAGACCGTGTGGAAAGCGGACCTTTGAACGCTTTCCACACTGCCTGAATCACCCCGAGGTACCCGCCATGACAGACACCCTCCCGGACACCACCGTACTCGACACCGCCCTGCAGATGGTCGACGTGTGGAACCGCCTCAGCGCGGACAAACAAGCCTTGCTGCTCAAGCGCTTCGGCACCCAGGAAAACGCCCTGGCCGCCCTGGTCACCACCCAGTTACTCGCCCCCCTTCAAGCCTGACGTCTTTTTGATCTGACGTTTTTGCGTTTTACCGCCCTGCGCACGCCCAAGCCCCGGTATCATTAGCAGCCTATCTTTACCTGCTGCGACAGTGGACCTCTCCCATGCCAGATACCCAGCGCCCCATGGCGGTCACGCTGCAAGTTGTTTCCATCGTGTTGTTCACCTTTATCGGCTACCTGAATATCGGCATTCCCCTGGCCGTGTTGCCGGGCTATGTCCACAGTGAACTGGGCTACGGCGCGGTGATCGCCGGCCTGGTGATCAGCGTGCAATACCTGGCCACGCTGTTGAGCCGCCCGTATGCAGGCAAAATCATCGACAACCTGGGCAGCAAGCGGGCGGTGCTGATCGGCCTGGTGGGCTGCGGCGCGAGCGGCGTGTTCATGTTGCTTGCGGCGTGGTTTTCGAGCGTGCCGGCCGTCAGCCTGGCCAGCCTGCTCATCGGTCGATTGGTACTGGGCAGCGCAGAAAGCCTGGTGGGCTCAGGCGCCATCGGCTGGGGCATTGGCCGGGTGGGCGCGGCCAATACCGCCAAGGTCATTTCGTGGAACGGTATCGCCAGTTACGGCGCGCTGGCGGTCGGTGCACCGTTGGGCGTGCTGCTGGTGAGGAATTTCGGGCTGTGGAGCATGGGCGTCAGCATTATCCTGCTGGCGGTCGTCGGCCTGTTGCTGGCCTGGAACAAAGTGGCTGCGCCCATCGTCGCCGGCGTGCGCCTGCCGTTCATGAATGTACTGGGCCGGGTGTTGCCCCACGGTTGCGCGTTGGCCCTGGGCTCCATCGGCTTTGGCACCATCGCCACCTTTATCACCCTGTATTACACCACCCAGCATTGGGATAACGCGGTGTGGGCATTGAGCCTGTTCGGCGCCAGCTTTATCGGTGCACGCCTGCTGTTCGGCAACTTGATCAACCGTATCGGCGGCTTTCGCGTGGCAATCGCTTGCCTGTCGGTGGAGATCCTCGGCCTGCTGCTGTTGTGGTTGGCGCCGGATGCCAACCTGGCCCTGGCCGGCGCAGCGTTGAGCGGTTTCGGCTTTTCCCTGGTGTTTCCGGCGCTGGGAGTGGAGGCGGTCAACCTGGTGCCCGCGTCCAGCCGTGGTTCGGCGGTGGGCGCCTATTCGCTGTTTATCGACCTGTCGCTGGGCATTACCGGGCCGCTGGCCGGGGCCGTGGCGGCAGGTTTCGGCTTTGCGTCGATCTTCCTGTTCGCCGCCCTCGCCGCCCTCGGTGGGCTGCTGCTGAGTGTCTACCTGTACCGGCAAGCGCCCAAGGCCCGCGAAGCGCGCGATGCCTAGAAGTCGACCTTGCCGCGCCCGGCCTTGATGCTGCCGCGCTTGGTCTTGGATTCCAGGCGCCGCTTTTTCGAGCCCAGGGTGGGCTTGGTCGGGCGGCGCTTCTTCTCGACCTTGGTGGCAGTGAGGATCAGCTCCACCAGGCGTTCCAGCGCGTCGGCGCGGTTCTGTTCCTGGGTCCGGTACTGCTGGGCCTTGAGCACCAGCACGCCTTCGCTGGTGATACGGCTGTCACGCAGTGCCAGCAGTCGCTCCTTGTAGAACGCCGGCAGCGACGACGCCGGAATATCGAATCGCAGGTGCACCGCGCTCGACACCTTGTTGACGTTCTGCCCTCCGGCGCCCTGGGCGCGGATGGCGGTCAACTCGATTTCGGCATCGGGCAGGTGCACGTTGTTGGAAATAACCAGCATCACTCAATAAACCCTAGGCAACAGACACGCCCAATCAGGACAACAACCTCGACAACAAGGACGCATGACAATGAAAAGACTATTGATCACTTTGCTCGGCACCTTATCACTCATTCAAACGTCACTGTCCTTTGCAGATAACGCCAATGGCAAAAACCTCTATTCACAGCGCTGCGCCATGTGCCACGGGCCAGACCTCAAGGCAACGGGACCGTTGGCCAGGAAAAGCAACCCGCCTACACCTGACCTGACAACCCCAGCCTTCAAAAAACGGCTGGCGGCTTACCCGGGCGTTATTGTGTCGTCGGTCATACTTCGCCCGAATGGAGACCTGATCCCAAAAACGCTGCGCGAGAATGGAGTAAAGGTCCCGCCGCATGCCTGGAACGTTAAGGACTTTCGCGACTTGAATGAATACATGAGCGGTGTGATTTCAAAAAGTTGACGGCCTCAAAATGCAAAAACCCCGCGCCCTATACAGGATGCGGGGTTTTCCAGGTAGGCGCCTGTTTACTTCAACGCCGCACTCGCGGTGTTCAACGCCGCTTCAGCACTGCGCTTGTTCTTGATCCAATAACACACCGCCATAAACGCCACCCACACCGGGATCGCGTACACCGACACCTGGATCCCCGGAATCATCAGCATGATCACCAGGATAAACACCACGAACGCCAGGCACACGTAGTTGCCGTACGGGTACCACAGCGCCTTGAACAACGGCGCCTGGCCGGTGCGGTTCATGTGCTGGCGGAACTTGAAGTGGGAGAAGCTGATCATTGCCCAGTTGATCACCAGCGTGGCCACCACCAGTGACATCAGCAGTTCCAGCGCATGTTGCGGAATGAAGTAGTTCATCAACACCGCCACCAGCGTGACCGCCGCCGAAGCGAGGATCGAACGCACTGGCACGCCGCGCTTGTCGATCTTGGCCAGCGCCCTGGGCGCATCCCCCTGCTCGGCCATGCCCAGCAGCATGCGGCTGTTGCAGTAGGTGCCGCTGTTGTACACCGACAACGCCGCCGTCAACACCACGAAGTTGAGGATATGCGCGGCGGTGTTGCTGCCCAGCATCGAGAACACCTGCACGAACGGGCTGCCACTGTAGGCATCGCCGGAGGCGTTGAGGGTGGCCAGCAGGCTGTCCCATGGTGTCAGCGACAGCAACACCACCAGGGCGCCGATGTAGAAGATCAGGATGCGGTAGATCACCTGGTTGATCGCCTTGGGGATCACAGTGCGTGGCTGGTCGGCTTCGGCGGCGGTAAAGCCGAGCATTTCCAGGCCGCCGAAGGAGAACATGATGATCGCCATGGCCATCACCAAGCCGCTGACGCCATGGGGGAAGAAGCCGCCGTGTTCCCACAGGTTGCTCACCGAGGCTTGCGGGCCGCCGCTGCCACTGACCAGCAGGTAGCTGCCCAGGGCGATCATGCCGACAATGGCGACCACCTTGATGATGGCGAACCAGAACTCCGCTTCACCAAAGACTTTGACGTTGGCCAGGTTGATCAGGTTGATCAGCACGAAGAACGCCGCCGCCGAGACCCAGGTCGGGATCTCCGGCCACCAGTAGTGCACGTATTTGCCGACGGCTGTCAGCTCGGACATGCCCACCAGGATGTACAGGATCCAGCAGTTCCAGCCCGACAGGAAGCCGGCGAAACCGCCCCAGTACTTGTGGGCAAAGTGGCTGAAGGAACCGGCGACCGGCTCTTCGACGATCATTTCGCCGAGCTGGCGCATGATCATGAAGGCAATGAAGCCGCAGATGGCATAACCCAGGATCATCGACGGGCCGGCGGATTTGAGCACGCCGGCCGAGCCCAGGAACAGGCCGGTGCCGATGGCGCCACCAAGGGCGATCAACTGGATATGCCGATTTTTCAGGCCGCGTTTCAGCTCGCCTGAAGAGCAATGGGGTTCACTCATGAAAAGGGTCTCACGCAAGGTTTGATGATGTTGAATGCAGGTTGCTGCCTTGAATTACCGACTCAAGCAGCGCCGCTCAAACCCCAGCGCAGGCACCAGGAGTACAGCGTCTTTCTAACGGTCATGCGTCACCTATTTGTTTTTATCTGTGACGAAATCGAACCCGCCGGGCTCGTGGCCAGGCGGAGTGATCAGGGCGGGTAAACCCTGAGGTCTTGGCCTTTTGCGTGGTTACGCAAGGGGGTCACAGTAAAACGCGGCGCATTGTACACCGCTCGACAGCTTCAAGCCGCACCCGCAGAGCACGTGCGACGATCTGTCAGGTATTCCTTACAGCGGTAAATAGGCCAATCATGCCGCGAGGTACACGTAAATTAATCGTTACAGCATGGAAAATCTGCGTTACAGCTGTAAGTTTTTGAAAAAATGGCGGTAGGAAAATTCATCACCATTAGCGACGCCAGCTCACTGTATTTGCTGAAGAAAAAAAGCCGGCGAAAAAACAGAAGAAAAAATCCAAATGAGACCGTGTCAATAAATTTTTTGCATTACCAAACACTCTCACCTAGGTTCTTTCACTTGCCCAGCGAAGCCCGCTGGCAAGCCGTTCTCAAACAACGTCCTCTAGGAGATACACCATGCAAGCACTGGAAAACGACCTGGAAACCGAACTGCAGCTCGACGATTGGTTTGAAGCGCCGACCCACGAGGCCGCCGTTGAAATGATGCAAGCCGATGCCGTGGTGCCATTTGGCACGGCGATGTGGCCTTTCTGACACCCGGCACGTATTCGGCAGGTGCTGTGCACGGCACCTGCCTCCTTACCCAAGGCACACAAGGACATACGTCATGGACAAGGCCCGCGCCGTTGAACACTTTCTCTACTACCTTGCACACCATCCGGCCCTCAGCGGCCTGAACTGCCCCACTGTGCTGCTGGGCCACACCGAGCGCTACGACGCCATCGCCCAGGCGATCGCCCAGAGCAGCGCCGCCCGTTTCAACTTCCAGGTGCAGCGCCTGGACCTGGCCGACAGCGACAGCCTGGCGCAGGCCATCGAAGCCTGCGACCTGTACCTGTTCCTCTACGATTCCTCCACCCTGCCCAACCCGCGCGCCGAAGGCCCGGACTTCATCCGTGCCCTGCAAGGCGTGATGGCCGAACACTGGAAGAAATCCCTGCTGTTCAAGGATTACGGCGACTACTTCTACGACACTTTCAGCGTCGAGCCGCAGCGCATCGCCGACCTCAACGCCACGCTGATCCGGCGCATGTCCCAAGCCGCTGTGCTGAGCTTTACCGACAAACACGGCTCACGCCTGCAGGCGCCCATGAGCAGCATCAAGAAGTGGACCAATATCAACGGCATCGGCAACCACGACCTGGCCCCCGGCGAAATCGCCACCCACAGCGAGGCCATCAATGGTCAGGTGCGGTTTGTCGGCACCTTTCTCAGCACCATCCCCTTCGCACGCAAGTACGGCGTGCTGCAGTCACCACTGGAACTGTGGATCGAAAACTCGACCATCTGCAGCGTGGCCAGTGACGTGCCGGGGCTGGCCGACGACTTCAATAAATACCTGAATGCCAACCCGTCCAATCGCCGGGTGGAGGAACTGGGGATTGGCACCAATGAAGGGGTGAAGGACCTGTATGCGCGCAATGCCGGGTTCGAGGAGCGCCACTGCGGCTTGCACCTGGGCTTGGGTGGCGGGCAGAAAGGCAGCCATCACCTGGACCTGATCTTTGCCAGTGGGGTGTTGGCGTTGGATGACAAACCCGTCTTTGACGGCACCTTTGCGTTCTGATCACCGACCTTGAAAATGATGGAGATCCAACTGTGGGAGGGGGCTTGCTCCCGATAGCGGTGCGTCAGTCGCCGGATTGGCAAGCTGATACACCGCTATCGGGAGCAAGCCCCCTCCCACATGTTTTATCTCTATTCCAAGGCACACAAACGCCAACCCTAGGGTTGGCGTTTGTGTGCCGCGGTTACATCACTGCGGTTTCTTGCGACCAAAGCCTGGACGTTGACCTGAACCGGCCGGTGCGCCACGGCGCTTGCCCGATGGCTCGTCCGCGACCAGTTTCAGGCCTGGGCGCTTTTTCGGCGCTGGCTTGGCCGGGCGCTTGGTGTTGGCGCTGTCGGCTGGGTGATCGGATGCTGGAGCACCGCGACCGGCGTCACCACGGTTGCTGCGACCACCGCTTGGCGCGTCACCACGACCGGTCGGGCGTGGGGTGCGTGGCGCACGTTCACCTTCCTGGCGCGATGGCGCGGTTGGGCGACGCTCGCCTTCGATGTGCGGTTGACGTGAGATACGCCCCCCGGTAGCCGGTGCATCCAGCGCCGGGCGCAGGGTGCGGGCAACACGTTCGGTGCGGGCCACGGGGCGCGACGATTTACGCTGCATACGATCGAGCTTGTCTTTGCTCTTGGCGTTCATCTGCGGCATGGCGACCGGCGTCAGGCCGACTTCGGCGCTGAGGATGTCGACTTCGTACTGGCTCATTTCGCGCCAGCGGCCCATCGGCAGGTCGGAGTTGAGGAACACCGGGCCAAAACGCACGCGCTTCAGGCGGCTGACCACCAGGCCCTGGGATTCCCACAGGCGACGCACTTCACGGTTACGGCCTTCCATCACCACGCAGTGGTACCAGTGGTTGAAACCTTCACCGCCCGGGGCTTGCTTGATGTCGGTGAACTTGGCCGGGCCGTCTTCCAGCACCACGCCGGCCTTGAGGCGTTCGATCATCTCATCATCGACTTCACCACGCACACGCACGGCGTATTCGCGGTCCATCTCGTAGGACGGGTGCATCAGGCGGTTGGCCAGTTCACCGTCGGTGGTGAACATCAGCAAGCCGGTGGTGTTGATGTCGAGACGACCGATGTTGATCCAACGGCCTTCTTTGGGCTTGGGCATCTTGTCGAACACGGTCGGACGGCCTTCCGGGTCGTCACGGGTGCAGATCTCGCCATCGGGCTTGTTGTACATGATCACGCGGCGCACCGATTCGGCGGCCTCTTCACGCTTGATGACCTTGCCATCAATGGTGATTGCGTCGTGCAGGTCGACGCGCTGGCCCAGGGTGGCCTCGACGCCGTTGACCTTGATGCGCTTCTGGGTGATCCAGGCTTCGACGTCGCGGCGCGAGCCCACGCCGATACGCGCCAGCACCTTTTGCAGCTTTTCGCCTGCAGGGCCGATTTCCTGGCTGTCGTTCTGGTCTTTATCGTTCATCTTAAGCACCTCCCGGTGGGTCGATTCAGGCGTGGCCTGAAGAGTGTTGAAAGCGGGGCTTTGGCCGAATAGGTCGGCAAAGGGTCGCGAATCATACGCCCATGGCGCGCGTTGCGCATCAGAGACTAGTCGATAAGCGCCAGGTCATGGTTTTTTCCGCCGACCGGTGGTGCCCCAGGCCCCGCATTCGACTGCGTCAGTCTTCGAACTGGCGGCGTTCGTTCTCGATGGCTTCGGCCAGGGCCCGGGCTTCGTCTTCTTCGTCGCTCAGGGGCGGTTGTTCGAGGGCGGCGACGGCGGCCAGGAGTTTTTCGCGGGCTTCGGCCACGCCGAGGATATCGTCCTCAGGTTCAGGTTCGACCTCCACGCTCACCTGGGCTTCCGGCTCGGCCACACCATCGCGCAGCAAGTCATCAAAGTCGGTCTTGATGCCCTGCTCCATGTCGTCCAGTTCCAGCAACAACGTGTGGAAACTGGTTTCGTCCTTGGGCTCTTCCGGCTCGGCGGTGGCGTCGGCCAGTTCCTGCAGGCTCGCCGGGACCGGGGCGTCGTCGAAGTCGAGCACCGGCTCGGCTTCCATCTCACGCAATTCGGCCAGGGGCGGCAGGTCGTCGAGGTTTTTCAGGTTGAAATGGTCGAGGAACACCTTGGTGGTGGCGAACATCGCCGGTTTGCCGGGCACGTCGCGGTAGCCGACGATGCGGATCCACTCACGCTCCAGCAGCGTCTTGACGATATGGCTGTTGACCGCCACGCCCCGCACGTCCTCGATTTCGCCACGGGTGATGGGCTGGCGATAGGCGATCAGCGCCATGGTCTCCAGCATCGCCCGTGAATAGCGCTGCGGGCGCTCTTCCCAGAGGCGGCCGACCCACGGGGAAAACTTCTCACGGATCTGCAGGCGATAACCCGACGCCACCTCACGCAGTTCAAAGGCGCGGCCGTCGCAGGATTTGCGCAGGATTTCCAGCGCCTTCTTGAACACCGGCGGTTCAGGGCGCTCGGCTTCCTCAAACAGTTCGAACAGACGCTCCAGGGATTGCGGTTTACCCGAGGCCAGGAGAAAGGCCTCCAGCAACGGGGCCAATTCGCGGGGTTCAGTCAGATTCATCGTTTCAGCTCTTTATTCGGCTCGCGCCCGCACGTGGATAGCCGCAAAAGGCTCATTCTGGACCAGCTCGACCAAGGACTCCTTGACCAGCTCGAGGACCGCCATAAAGGTCACCACCACCCCCAGGCGCCCTTCTTCCGCCGTGAACAGCTCCACAAACGGCACAAACCCGCCGCCCTTGAGGCGTTCGAGCACATCGCTCATACGCTCGCGGGTGGACAGGGCCTCGCGACTGACCTGGTGGTGTTCAAACATATCGCCACGGCGCAGCACCTCGGCCATGGACATCAGCAACTCTTCCAGGCTCACGTCCGGCAGCAGCTTGCGCGCGCGGGCTTCGGGGGCGTCGAGCTTGGGTACCACCACGTCGCGACCGACGCGGCTCAGGCCGTCGATACCTTCGGCGGCGGCCTTGAAGCGCTCGTATTCCTGCAGCCGGCGGATCAGTTCGGCGCGCGGGTCGTCCTCTTCGGCCTCGACCGTCTCCGCGCGCGGCAACAGCATGCGCGACTTGATCTCGGCGAGCATGGCGGCCATCACCAGGTACTCGGCAGCCAGTTCCAGGCGTACCGACTGCATCAACTCGACATAGCCCATGTACTGGCGGGTGATTTCCGCCACCGGGATGTCGAGGATGTTGATGTTCTGCTTGCGGATCAGGTACAGCAGCAAGTCCAGCGGGCCCTCGAAAGCCTCAAGGAAGACCTCCAGGGCGTCCGGCGGAATGTACAGGTCCAGCGGCATTTCCAGCACCGCCTGGCCGTACACCATGGCAAACGGCAGCTCCTGCTGGGCGCCCGCCTGGCTGTCGACGGTTTCCACGGCTGACATTCAGGCCTCGGCCATAAAGGGCGCAGGATCGCCGCAACCGACACGGATCACTTCAGGTTCGCCGTCGGCCAGGTTGATCACGGTGGAGGCCTTGTTGCCGCCGAAACCGCCGTCGATGATCAGGTCCACCTGTTTTTCCAGCAATTGGCGCATCTCGTACGGGTCTTCCAGGGGCTCGGTGTCGCCGGGCATGATCAGCGACACACTCATCAGCGGCTCACCCAGCTCGGCCAGCAACGCCAGGGCGATGGGATGCTCCGGCACCCGCAGGCCGATGGTGCGTTTTTTCGGGTGCAGCAGCAGGCGCGGCACTTCGCGGGTGGCGTTGAGGATAAAAGTGTAGGGCCCTGGCGTGTGGGCCTTGAGCAGGCGGAAGGTGCCGGTGTCGACCTTGGCGAACAGGCCCAGCTGGGACAAGTCGCTACAGATCAGCGCAAAGTTGTGCTTGTCATCCAGCTGGCGCAGGCGTCTGACACGCTCGACTGCGCCCTTGTCACCGATCTGGCAACCGATGGCGTATGACGAATCGGTTGGGTAGATCACCACACCGCCGGCGCGAATGATCTCTACGGCCTGCTTGATCAGGCGCGCCTGGGGGTTTTCCGGATGAATCTGGAAGAATTGACTCACGGGTTCTACCTGTTCAGACGGTGGCAATAATGGGGTCATGCTTGAATCTCCCCCACAACAGCGGCAAATCTTCAGGGACCGCGCGGTACTCGCCGATCTCGGACCAGCCGCCAGGGCCATGAAAGTCACTGCCGGCGCTGACCAGCAGACCAAATTCGCGGGCAAGGATCGACAGGCTGCCCACCTGTTCGGCGGGTTGAAAGCCGTTGACCACTTCGATCGCGTGACCGCCCGCTCCAATATAGTCGCCAATCAGCTTGCGACGCTTGCTGCGGGTGAAATCGTAATGCCAGGGATGCGCCAGGCTGACCCAGGCTCCGGAGGCCCGCAGGGTCTCGACGGTGTCTTCGAGGGTCGGCCAATGTTGCTTCACATCGCCCAACTTGCCGGCGCCCAGCCACTTGCGAAAGGCTTCGGCGCGGTCTTTGACAAAACCCTCACGCACCATCCAGTCGGCAAAGTGCGGACGGGCCGGCGCGTTGCCGCTGTCACCCAGTTCCTGCTGGAGGGCGCGGGCGCCGTCGAGGGCGTTGGGCATGCCTTTGAGGCTGAGTTTTCGGCTTATTTCTTCGGACCGCAGCCAGCGGCCATCGTGCAATTGCGCGATAGCCTCCACCAGCGGCGGCGCTTTTTGATCGAAGCCGTAGCCGAGCACATGAATGGTGGCGCCGCCCCAGGTGCAGGACAATTCCACCCCGTTGACCAGTTGCATGCCCAGGGCATGGGCCGTTGTACGCGCTTCGTCGAGGCCTTCGAGGGTGTCGTGGTCGGTCAACGAGAGGACTCGCACGCCTTTTTCAAACGCACGCGCAACCAGTACCGCGGGCGCCAGGGCGCCGTCGGAGGCCGTGCTGTGGCAGTGCAAATCAACATTCACGGGGGGGTGTAACCTCAAGTCAGCTGGCGCTATCGCAACCAAGGATGTTTGTTATTATGCCGCCACATCCAGCTTCTGGCTCTTACTGTGAAACAATTCATCGACTTCATCCCGCTGTTGCTGTTTTTCATCGTTTACAAACTCGACCCCAGGGTCATCGACCTGGCCGGCCATGAGCTGACTGTCGGCGGCATCTACAGTGCCACCGCCGTGCTCATCATCAGCTCTGTGGTGGTCTACGGCGCCATCTTCATTTCCCAGCGCAAACTGGAAAAAAGCCAGTGGCTGACCCTGGTCGCCTGCCTGGTCTTCGGCAGCCTGACCCTGGCCTTCCACAGCGAAACCTTCCTGAAATGGAAAGCGCCGGTGGTGAACTGGCTGTTCGCCCTGGCATTCATCGGCAGCCACTTCATCGGTGATCGCCTGCTGATCAAGCGGATCATGGGCCACGCACTGACCCTGCCGGAACCGGTGTGGACACGCTTGAACGTGGCCTGGATCGTGTTTTTCATCTTCTGCGGTGCCGCCAACCTGTTCGTGGCGTTTACCTTCCAGGACTACTGGGTCGACTTCAAAGTGTTCGGCAGCCTGGGCATGACCGTGCTGTTCCTGGTCGCCCAGGGCATCTACCTGTCGCGCCACCTGCATGACACCGAGCCTACTACGCCGAAAACCGAGGACTGACATGCTCTACGCCATCATTGCCACCGACGTTGCCAACTCGCTGGAAAAACGCCTGTCCGTGCGCCCGGCCCACGTCGAGCGCCTGAAAGTCCTTCAAGCCGAAGGCCGCATCGTGCTGGCCGGCCCGCACCCGGCCGTGGACAGCAACGACCCGGGCGACGCCGGTTTTACCGGTAGCCTGATCGTCGCCGAGTTCGCCTCGCTGGCCGATGCCCAGGCCTGGGCCAAGGCCGATCCCTATGTCGCCGCAGGGGTCTACGCCGACGTAGTGATCAAACCCTTCAAGCAAGTCCTGCCCTGATCCCGATTGCGCCGAACCTATTGAGTACGGCGCACTCCTAATTGCTCATTATTTTCGGCAACCTGCCGACAACGTTCTGAATATTCGTGTGGAATCAGGAGTTCCGATGCGCTTACGTCAGTTGTGTCTGTTGGCAGTGTTAATGATCGGGGCTACGGCCCACGCTGAAGAAACCTCGAGCACCGGCAGTTCCACGCCCCTGTCCTTGAGCGCCGGCGCCCAGATCACCGAGTTGCAGCAACGCTTGAAAGAAAGCGAGCGGCAGCGTGAAGAACTGAGCAAGCAACTGCAAAGCGCGGATGCCACCCGCGAAAGCGCTCAATTGAGTCGCCTTCGCCAGGAGAACCAACGCCTGGCCCAGCAACTCAAAGATGCACAGGGCGGCGCCTTGACCCGCTGGCTGACCGAGCAGCAACAATGGTTCGTCACGGGTGGGGCCGTCGCACTGATCGCCCTGTTGTGCGGGATCTTCGCCAGCGGTGGGCACCGTCGCCGTCGACAATGGCTAAATTGAGTGAGTCATGAGCGAGCTGTTACTGATAGATGATGACCAGGAGCTCTGCGAGCTGCTGAGCAGTTGGCTGAGCCAGGAAGGTTTCCAGGTGCGCGCCTGCCACGATGGCTTGAGCGCGCGCAAAGCCTTGGCCGACAGCGCCCCGGCGGCGGTGGTACTGGATGTGATGCTGCCCGACGGCAGCGGCCTGGAGCTGCTCAAGCAATTGCGCAACGACCATCCGGAGCTGCCGGTGCTGATGCTTTCGGCGCGGGGCGAACCCCTGGACCGCATCCTCGGCCTGGAATTGGGCGCCGACGACTACCTGGCCAAGCCCTGCGACCCACGCGAACTCACCGCGCGCCTGCGCGCGGTATTGCGCCGCAGCCACCCGGCCGCCGTGTCCAGCCAACTGGAACTGGGCGACCTGTGCTTCAGCCCGGTGCGCGGCGTGGTCAGCATCGATGAGCAGGAATTCACCCTCACCGTCTCCGAAAGCCGCCTGCTGGAAGCATTATTGCGCCAGCCCGGCGAGCCACTGGACAAGCAGGAACTGGCGCAGATCGCCCTGGGCCGCAAGCTGACCCTTTACGATCGCAGCCTGGACATGCACGTCAGCAACCTGCGCAAGAAGATCGGCCCTCACCCCGATGGCCGGCCACGGATCGTGGCGTTGCGCAGCCGGGGCTACTATTACAGCCTCTAGAGGCAGCTATAAGTTGCAAGCTACAAGCGGCAAGTGAAAAGCTGTTACTTGCCGCTTGCAGCTAAAAACTTGCAGCTGCCGCCCCCCTTACCAAACCTTTACCCTCTCCTGACGGCGGCTGACCTTGATCTCCGTAATCTACTCACATCCGGACTCACCGGAATAGAGACAGGAGAATCACCATGCGCAAGACCCTTATCGCTTTGATGTTCGCCGCCGCCCTGCCGACCGTTGCCATGGCCGCACTGCCTGAAGGCCCGGGCCCGATGGGCGGCCCTGAAGGGCACATGATGGGTGGCCCGGGCCACGGCGGTGAACACGGTCCGCGTGGCAAAGGCGGCCCCTTCAGCCAACTGGACCTGAGCCGCGAACAGCGCGAGCAGATCGGCAAGCTGATGGGTGACCAATGGCACGCTCGCAAGGACCTGGTCAAAAAGTACCTGGACAAACTCCCGGCCGCCGACCAGAAAGCCATGCAGGATGAAATCGCCGCCGGCAAGCAGAAAACCCAGGCCGATATCCGTGCCGTGCTCAAGCCTGACCAGCAGAAGAAGTTCGACGAGATCGTCAAGAAGCAAGAACAGCGCCGTGCAGAATGGAAGGAATTCCAGGCCTGGAAAGCGCAACAGTCGCAAAAAGCGCAATAATGCACCCGCGTTAACACTCCCAGCCCAGTGGCCACCGCCACTGGGCTTTTCCTGTTTGAGGGTTTCCTGTGCGTTCATTGTTCTGGCGCATCCTGGCCAGTTTCTGGCTGGCCATCGCCTTGGTTGCCGGGTTGTCGATCCTGCTTGGGCACATGCTTAACCAGGATGCCTGGATTCTCAGCCGCCACCCCGGCCTCAATAACCTGGCGCAAGAGTGGACCCAGCTCTACGAAACCCAGGGTGAGGATGCTGCCCAGGACCTGCTGCAACAGCGCAAGCGCCAGTACCACATCGACGTGCAAGTGCTCAACGAAAGCGGCGAGCCGGTGGTGCGCGGCACCTTCCCGCGCCGCGCCGCCGCCTTTGAAGCCCGACAGAACGACAGCAAGGAAGGCCATCTGCCCTGGCGACGCCTGACCGCCGAGTACACCAGCGAGAAGACCGGCGACACCTACCTGTTGATCTACCGCATCCCGCACCCGGAACTGGACGAGTGGCACCGCAGCAGCCTGGCATGGCCCTTGAGCGCACTGACGATTGCCCTGGTGGTACTGACCTTGTTCAGCCTGTTCGTCACCTTGTCCATCACCCGCCCACTAAGCCGCCTGCGCGGCGCCGTGCATGACCTCGGCCAGGCCACCTACCAGCAGAACAGCCTGGCGCAACTGGCTAACCGCCGCGATGAGTTCGGCGTACTCGCCACCGACTTCAACCGCATGGGCGCACGCCTGCAAAGCCTGATCGGCAGTCAACGCCAGCTGCTGCGCGACGTGTCCCATGAGCTGCGCTCGCCCCTCGCGCGCCTGCGCATCGCCCTGGCCTTGGCCGAGCGCGCCAGCCCCGAAGAACGGGAAAAACTCTGGCCACGCCTGACCCGCGAATGCGACCGCCTGGAAGCGCTGATCAGCGAGATCCTGGTGCTGGCCCGCGTCGATGCCGACAATGCCAGCGCCGAAGACATCGACCTCATCCCCCTGCTCAAAACCCTGCAAAAGGATGCCCAACTCAGCGCGCCGGACCAGGTGGTGCAACTGAGCACCGACGCAGACCTGCAACTGAAGGGCTGGCCGACCATGATCGAACGGGCTGTGGATAACCTGCTGCGCAATGCCCAGCGCTTCAACCCGCCGGGGCAACCGATCGATTTGCACGCCCAGCGCCAGGGCGAACGTATCCTGATCAGCGTGCGCGACCATGGCCCCGGCGTGGACGCCGAACACCTGAGCCAACTCGGTGAACCGTTCTACCGCGCTCCCGGCCAGACCGCCCAAGGCCACGGCCTGGGCCTGGCGATCGCGCGACGCGCGGCCGAACGCCACGGTGGCAGCCTGATCCTGGCCAATCACCCAGCCGGTGGTTTTATCGCCAGCATCGACCTGCCGTTGGAACCGGGAGTTGTCACGCCGGTGTGATGATCTTCTATATTGGCCCTTCTCTTACGGAGGGCCTTTGATGACTGACCTGCTGACTCCCATCCAAGCCGCACTCGATCTACCCCACACCCCGCTGACCTTCACCGAGGCTGGCGCCCTGCCCTCGACCTTCGCTGTCACCGAGCTGGCCAGTGCCAGCATCGGCGCCGCCGGGCAGGCCGTCGCCCAGTTGATCCGGCAACGGACCGGGCGCCAGCCCGAGGTGAGTGTGGACCGACGCCTCGCCTCTTTCTGGTTCTCGTCCTCGATCCGCCCGCTGGGCTGGCAAGTGCCACCGTTGTGGGATCCGGTGGCCGGCGATTACGCCAGCGCCGATGGCTGGATTCGCCTGCATACCAACGCGCCTCATCACCGTGCCGCCGCCGAGCGGGTGCTGGGCAAGGTCGCCGACCGCGCCGGGATGGCCGGCAAGGTCGCGGCGTGGAACGCGGCAGAACTGGAACAGGCGATTGTCGACCAAGGTGGCTGCGCCGCGCAGATGCGTGCCTGGCAAGCCTGGCAGCAACATCCGCAGGGGTTGGCGGTGAACGCCGAGGCGCTGGTCCAACACCAGACCTTCGAAACCACGACCGACAAACCCTGGCACGGTTCGCTGGCACGCCCGCTGGCCGGCCTCAAGGTGCTGGACCTGACCCGCGTATTGGCCGGCCCGGTGGCCAGTCGTTTCCTTGCCGGCCTCGGCGCGGATGTACTGCGCATCGACTCACCCACCTGGAACGAACCCGGTGTAGTCCCGGAAATGACCCTGGGCAAACGCTGCGCGCGCCTGGACCTGAAAACGCCCGAAGGTCGGCGGGTTTTCGAGCGTTTGCTCAGGGACGCCGACATCCTGTTCCACGGATACCGCGCTGACGCCCTGGAGCATCTGGGCTACACCGCCCCCGAACTGCAACACCTCGCCCCAGGCCTGATCGACGTCAGCCTCAACGCCTACGGCTGGAGCGGCCCGTGGCGTAATCGCCGGGGCTTCGACAGCCTGGTGCAGATGAGCAGCGGGATCGCCGAGGCCGGCATGCTCTGGAAACACGCGGATAAACCGGTGCCACTGCCGTTGCAGGCGCTGGATCACGCGACCGGGTATCTGATGGCGGCCAGTGCGATTCAGGCGCTGGGCGAACGGCTGCAGTCGGGGCGCGGTGGTTCGGCGCGGTTGTCGTTGGCACGCACCGCAACGTTACTGGTGCAAGCAGGCCAAGTGCCCGAGCAACCGTCGTTGCGCGAGGAAGAACCAGGGGATCAAGGCCTGGTCGTCGAACAGACCGCCTGGGGCCAGGCCCATCGGCTGCTGCCCCCGCTGACTATCAGCGGTACGCCATTGCAATGGGATTTGCCAGCGGGAGAATTGGGCTCCCACCGGCCTCAATGGTGACTTGACGGCCGCTATCGGCAGCAAGCCCCCCACACTTTGATGGGTGAACATATTCAAAATGTGGGAGGGGGCTTGCTCCCGATGAGGCCAGTACCGTCACCCCATCACAACGACAACACCCCGCTGTACAACCCATACGCCGCCAGCCCTGCACCGGCGATCACGCAGCTGAAAATGCCTTTCTCAACGTGGGTAAACAACGGCTGGCCCTGTTCGCGCTTGGCCAGGGCGAACAGGATCACGCCCGGCGCATACAGCAGCGCCGACAGCAGCAGGTATTTAAGGCCCCCGGCGTAGAGCAACCATACGGCGTAACCCAGGGCGATCAACCCCACCAGCAGGTCCTTGATGCGATGGCGGTGGGCACCTTCATAGGTTTCACCACGCCCGCTCAGCAACACCGCGTAAGCCGCCGACCACAGGTAAGGCACGAGGATCATCGACGACGCCAGGTAGATCAGGGTGGTGTAGGTGCTGTGGGAAAACAGCGTGATCACCAGGAAGACCTGGATCATCACATTGGTCAGCCACAAGGCGTTGACCGGCACCTGGTTGGCATTTTCCTTTTTCAGGAAGGCCGGCATGGTCTTGTCATGGGCGGTGGCATAGAGGATCTCGGCACACAGCAGCGCCCAGGACAACAAGGCCCCCAGCAGCGACACGGCCAGGCCGATACTGATCAGCAACGCGCCCCAGGGACCGACGATATGCTCGAGCACACCGGCCAGGGACGGGTTTTGCAGGCCGGCCAGCTCCGCCTGGCTCATGATGCCGAGGGACAACACATTCACCAGCACCAACAGCGCCAGCACGCCGAGAAAGCCGATCACCGTGGCCCGCCCCACGTCCGCGCGCTTCTCGGCCCGCGCCGAATACACACTGGCGCCTTCAATGCCGATAAACACAAATACCGTGACCAGCATCATATTGCGCACCTGGTCCACCACACTGCCCAATTGCGGCTTTTCCAGGCCCCAGATGTCAGCCGTGAAGATATCCGCCTTGAACGCCACGGCGGCGATCACCACGAACATCAGCAGCGGCACCAGCTTGGCCACGGTGGTGATCTGGTTGATGAACGCGGCTTCCTTGATCCCGCGCATCACCAGGAAATGCACGGCCCACAGCAGCAACGATGCGCAGCCGATGGCCACCGGCGTATTGCCTTGGCCGAACACCGGGAAAAAATAGCCGAGGGTGCTGAACAGCAACACGAAATAACCGACATTGCCCATCCACGCGCTGATCCAGTAACCCCAGGCCGACGAAAAACCCATGTAGTCGCCGAAACCCGCCTTGGCGTAGGCGTACACCCCGGAATCCAGTTCCGGCTTGCGATTGGCCAAGGTCTGGAAGACAAACGCCAGGGTCAGCATGCCCACGGCGGTGATCGCCCAACCGATCAACACCGCGCCCACCTCCGCGCGCGCGGCCATGTTCTGCGGCAACGAGAAGATCCCCCCGCCAATCATCAAGCCCACCACCAAGGCAATCAGGGCGCCAAGCCGAAGTTTCTGGGCCGGTTGAGACATGCAGACTCCTGAATAAAATTTGAGCGGACAACCATGCACTCAACTAATTAACTCAGCGAGTGTAGCGTTTATTAAAGACAGCGATAAAACCGCCACGCTCATAACTCAGCGGCATGACAGTTTGCATAGTTTAGGCTTATTTACATTTTAAATACGCCGAATACTTTGTCGCTTCCAAGCTCTTTATTGTCGCCATTGCGAAAAGTTTGCACATTCAGGAAAACGGGCTAGTTTCAAACGTCCATACGCAGCACTAAATGATTGACCAAACCGCAGAGATCGCTCTGGAAAGCGCCTTTGCGCGGAAAACTATTGCCCACGACTTTCCAGTCTAAGTCATTAATTCACAATGGAATGTGCCAATGAAGTGATCTGAGTCAGCTGTTTGATTAGCGCACGGAATTATTCTGTGGTCTCTCTTCTCCTGCATTGGAGTTATGCGATGTCTGAATCTCCCGGAAAACTTCGATTGGGTGCACTGGTTGCACTTGTCGTCGGCTCAATGATTGGCGGCGGGATCTTCTCTCTGCCGCAAAACATGGCCGCCAGTGCCGATGTTGGCGCGGTATTGATCGGTTGGGTAATTACCGCCGTGGGCATGCTGACCCTGGCCTTCGTCTTCCAGACCCTGGCCAATCGCAAACCTGATCTGGACGGCGGCGTCTACGCCTACGCCAAGGCCGGCTTCGGTGACTACATGGGCTTTTCGTCGGCCTGGGGTTACTGGATCAGCGCCTGGCTGGGCAACGTCGGTTACTTCGTCCTCCTGTTCAGCACCCTCGGTTACTTCTTCCCGATCTTTGGCGAAGGCAATACGCCTGCGGCGGTGATTGGCGCGTCGGTCTTGCTGTGGGCCGTGCACTTTCTGGTGCTGCGCGGGATAAAGGAAGCGGCGTTCATCAACCTGGTGACCACCGTCGCCAAGGTGGTGCCGCTGGTGCTGTTCGTGTTGATCGCCGTGTTCGCCTTCAAGCTGGACATCTTCACCGCTGACATCTGGGGCGTGAAGAACCCGGACCTGGGCAGCGTGATGAACCAGGTGCGCAACATGATGCTGGTCACCGTGTGGGTGTTCATCGGTATCGAAGGCGCGAGCATCTTCTCGGCACGCGCCGAAAAACGCAGCGACGTCGGCAAGGCCACCGTGATCGGTTTTATCACCGTGCTGCTGTTCCTGATGCTGGTGAACGTGCTGTCGCTGGGCATCATGACCCAACCGGAGCTGGCCAAGCTGCAGAACCCGTCGATGGCCGCCGTGCTGGAGCATGTGGTGGGCCACTGGGGTGCGGTGCTGATCAGCGTCGGCTTGATCATCTCGTTGCTGGGTGCGCTGCTGTCGTGGGTGCTGCTGTGTGCGGAGATCATGTTCGCCGCCGCCAAGGACCACACCATGCCGGAGTTCCTGCGCAAGGAAAACGCCAACCATGTGCCGGCCAACGCCCTGTGGTTGACCAACGCCATGGTCCAGATATTCCTGGTGATCACGCTGTTTTCCGCCAGTACCTACCTGTCGCTGATCTACCTCGCCACCTCGATGATCCTGGTGCCTTACCTGTGGTCGGCGGCCTACGCGCTGCTGCTGGCGGTACGCGGCGAAACCTACGAAAACGCCCTCAAGGAGCGCAGGAAGGACCTGTTTATCGGCGCGGTCGCACTGATCTACGCGGTCTGGCTGCTCTATGCCGGCGGCACCAAGTACCTGCTGTTGTCCGCCCTGCTCTATGCCCCCGGCGCGATCCTGTTCGCCAAGGCCAAGCATGAACTGGGCAAACCGATTTTCACCAACGTCGAGAAGCTGATTTTCGCCGCAGTCGTCATTGGCGCCCTGGTGGCTGCCTATGGCCTCTACGACGGCTTCCTGACTCTGTAACTGATGTTCACTGGAGGATCTGTAATGACCACGGAAAAAGTGAAGTACGGCGTACATTCCGAAGCCGGCAAACTGCGCAAAGTCATGGTGTGCTCCCCAGGCTTGGCCCACCAGCGGCTGACCCCTAACAACTGCGATGAACTGCTGTTCGATGACGTGCTCTGGGTAGCCCAGGCCAAGCGCGACCATTTCGACTTCGTGACCAAGATGCGCGAACGGGACATTGATGTGCTGGAAATGCACAACCTGCTGACCGATATCGTTGCCAACCCCGAAGCCCTGGACTGGATCCTGGAACGAAAGATCACTTCCAACACCGTGGGCCTGGGCCTGGTCGAGGAAGTCAGCTCCTGGCTGCGCAGCCTTGAGCCGCGCAAGATCGCCGAGTTCCTGATCGGTGGCGTGTCAGCCGATGACCTGCCGAGCAGCTTCGGTGGCAAGACCATCGAGATGTTCCGCGACTTCCTCGGCCACGCCAGTTTTATCCTGCCGCCGCTGCCCAACACCCAGTTCACCCGCGACACCACCTGCTGGATCTACGGCGGCGTGACGCTCAACCCGATGTACTGGCCGGCGCGACGCCAGGAAACCCTGCTGGCGAGCGCCATCTACAAATTCCACCCCGAGTTCACCAACGCGGACTTCCAGATCTGGTACGGCGACCCCGACCAGGAACACGGTGCCGCCACGCTGGAAGGCGGTGACGTCATGCCGATTGGCAATGGCGTGGTGTTGATCGGCATGGGCGAGCGTTCGTCCCACCAGGCCATCGGCCAACTGGCGCGCAACCTGTTCAAGAACAAAGCGGTGGAACGGGTGATCGTTGCCGGTCTGCCGAAGTCCCGCGCGGCGATGCACCTGGACACCGTGTTCAGCTTCTGCGACCGCGACCTGGTGACCATCTTCCCCGAAGTGGTCAACCAGATCGTGCCCTTCACCCTGCGCCCTGACGAAAGCAAACCCCACGGCATCGACATTCAGCGGGAGAAAACCAACTTCCTCGAGACCGTGGCCGCAGCGCTCAACCTCAAGGCCCTGCGCGTGGTCGAGACCGGCGGCAACAGCTTCGCCGCCGAACGCGAGCAGTGGGACGACGGCAACAACGTGGTGGCCGTGGAGCCTGGCGTAGTGATCGGCTACGACCGCAACACCTACACCAACACCCTGCTGCGCAAGGCCGGCGTGGAAGTCATCACCATCAGCGCCGGTGAACTCGGCCGTGGCCGTGGCGGCGGCCACTGCATGACCTGCCCGATCATCCGCGACCCTATCGACTATTAAGGAGATTCCATCATGGCTTTCAATATGCGCAACCGCAGCCTACTGTCGCTGATGCACCACACCACCCGCGAACTGAATTACCTGCTGGATCTGTCCCGCGACCTCAAGCGCGCCAAATACACCGGCACCGAGCGTCCGCACCTGCAAGGCAAGAACATCGCGCTGATCTTCGAAAAAACCTCGACCCGCACCCGGTGCGCCTTCGAAGTGGCGGCCCACGACCAGGGTGCCCACGTCACCTATATCGACCCGGTGTCGTCGCAGATCGGCCACAAAGAAAGCATGAAAGACACCGCCCGCGTACTCGGTCGCATGTTCGACGCCATTGAATACCGTGGCTTCGAGCAGGAAATCGTCGAAGAACTGGCCAAGTTCGCCGGCGTGCCGGTGTTCAACGGCCTCACTGCTGAATTCCACCCGACCCAAATGATCGCCGACACCCTGACCATGCGCGAGCACAGCGACAAGCCGCTGCATGACATCAGCTACGCCTACCTGGGCGACGCGCGCTACAACATGGGTAACTCGCTGCTGATGATCGGCGCCAAGCTCGGCATGGACGTGCGCATCGGCGCGCCGAAAGCCCTGTGGCCCCATGAAGACTTCATCAAACAGTGCCAGGCCTTCGCCGAGGAAAGCGGCGCGCGCATTACCATCACCGAAGACCCGAAAGAAGCCGTCAAGGGCGTGGACTTCATCCACACCGATATCTGGGTGTCCATGGGTGAGCCGGTGGAAGCGTGGGACGAACGCATCGAGCAACTGCTGCCGTACCAGGTCAACGCCAAGATGATGAAAGCCTCGGGCAACCCTCGGGTGAAATTCATGCACTGCCTGCCGGCGTTCCACAACAGCGAAACCAAGGTCGGCAAGGACATCGCCGCACGTTATCCGAACCTGGCCAATGGTGTGGAAGTGACCGAGGAAGTCTTCGAGTCACCGGCCAACATCGCCTTTGAGCAGGCGGAAAACCGCATGCACACCATCAAGGCGATCCTGGTGTCGGCACTCGCGGATATCTAAACCCTGCTGCGATCCCACTGTAGGAGCGAGCTTGCTCGCGAAAAATTCAAGGGCACCGCGTTCATTCAGGATGGGCGCGTTATCGTTGACCTCCTTCGCGAGCAAGCTCGCTCCTACAAAGGATTACGAGCTCTAGAAGGATTGCAATATGCGCATCGTCGTAGCCCTGGGCGGCAACGCCCTCCTGCGCCGTGGTGAACCCATGACCGCAGACAACCAACGCGCCAATATCCGCATCGCCACCGAACAGATCGCCAAGATCCATGCCGGCAACGAACTGGTCATCGCCCACGGCAATGGCCCGCAGGTCGGCCTGCTGTCGTTGCAGGCGGCGGCCTACACCAGCGTTTCGCCGTACCCGCTGGACGTGCTCGGTGCCGAGACCGAAGGCATGATCGGCTACATCATCGAACAGGAACTGGGCAACCTGCTGGACTTCGAAGTGCCGTTCGCCACCCTGCTCACCCAGGTGGAAGTGGACGCCAAGGACCCTGCCTTCCAGAACCCGACCAAGCCCATCGGCCCGGTGTACTCCAAGGCCGAAGCGGAAAAACTCGCCGCCGAGAAAGGCTGGGCCATCGCCCCGGATGGCGATAAATATCGCCGCGTCGTGGCCAGCCCACGGCCCAAACGTATTTTCGAGATTCGCCCGATCAAGTGGCTGCTGGAAAAAAGCGCCATCGTGATCTGCGCCGGTGGTGGCGGTATCCCGACCCTGTACGGTGAAGACGGCAAGCTCAAAGGCATCGAAGCCGTGATCGACAAAGACCTGTGCTCCTCGTTGCTGGCCACGCAACTGGACGCCGATTTGCTGGTGATCGCCACCGACGTCAACGCCGCTTTTATCGACTTCGGCAAGCCGACCCAGAAAGCCATCGGCCAGGCCCACCCCGACGACATGGAAAAACTCGGCTTCGCCGCCGGTTCCATGGGCCCCAAGGTGCAAGCCGCCTGCGAGTTCGCCCGCCAGACTGGCAAAACCGCGGTGATCGGTTCACTCTCCGACATCGAAGCCATCGTCCAGGGCAGCGCCGGCACACGCATCAGCACGGCGACACCTGGCATCACCTATCTGTGAAGTAGAGGAGATACGCCTATGGCCACCTTTGAACCCGGTCACCTGCACGTCGAACGTCACGCGCTGAACAAGGACGACTACAGCTACAACCTGTGTATCGACTACGAAGTCAGCCAGGACCCAAAGGAAGGCAAGGGCATGCTGTTCAAGCTGCACGGCTCGGTGCAGGGCAAGGACCTCAAGGAAGAGTTCTTCTTGCCCAAGGACCAGGCATTCGACTTTGCCCGGCATGCGATGAACATCGCGCAGAAGTATGGGATGCCGAAAATGGCAGTGCTCAATGGCTCGATGCACAAACAGTACGACCTGATGTTCGAGGATGTACGGCATCAACTGGATGTGAAATCCGGGGACCCGATCAAACCTGAACACTTGGAATAACCCGGTAGGACTGACACAACACTGTGCAAAATGTGGGAGGGGGCTTGCTCCCGATAGCAGGGTGTCAGTCAGCTTATTTTCAGCTGACACACCGCCATCGGGAGCAAGCCCCCTCCCACATTTTGATCTCCATTATTTGTCAGATTTCACCTGTGCCCCGCTCCAAGGCATACTTGCCGCCTCCCACTCTCCAGAACTGCTAAGCGCCCCATGCGTATCCACGTCAGCTTCATCGACCGCGTCGGCATTACCCAGGAAGTCCTGGCCTTGCTCGGTGGGCGCAATCTCAACCTGGATGCGGTGGAAATGGTGCCGCCCAACGTCTATATCGATGCGCCGACCCTCAGCGCCGACGTGCTCGAAGAGCTGCGTGACGCGCTGTTCAGCGTGCACGGCGTACAAGCGGTGACGGTGGTGGACATCCTTCCCGGCCAACGCCGCCACCTGCAACTCGACGCCCTGCTGGCGGCCATGACCGACCCGGTGCTGGCCCTGGACAGCGCGGGCAAGATCCTGCTGGCCAACCCGGCGCTGATCGCGCTGTACGGTCGCGAACCGGCCGGGGAAAGTATCGCCGAGCTGTTCAATGACTCGGCCTTGCTGGACACCTTGCTGGAAAACGGCTTTCGCCTGCCCTTGCGTGAAATCAGCGTCAACGGCCAGACGCTTTTGCTCGACGCCACGCCGATCACCGATGCCGGCGCCCTGCTCACCCTGTACCAACCCAACCGCATCGGCGAACAACTGTCGGCGCTGCACCACGATCATGCCGAAGGCTTTGATGCGCTGCTGGGCGAATCCCCGGTGATCCGCACCCTCAAGGCACGCGCACAACGGGTGGCCGCGCTCGATGCGCCGCTGTTGATCCAGGGCGAAACCGGCACCGGCAAGGAGTTGGTGGCGCGGGCCTGCCATGCCATCAGCGCGCGCCACAGTGCACCGTTTTTGGCGCTGAACTGCGCGGCGCTGCCGGAGAATCTCGCCGAGAGTGAATTGTTCGGCTACGCCCCCGGCGCCTTTACCGGCGCCCAACGCGGCGGCAAGCCGGGGCTGATGGAGCTGGCCAACCAGGGCACGGTGTTTCTCGATGAAATCGGCGAAATGTCGCCCTATTTGCAAGCCAAGCTGCTGCGTTTTCTCAACGACGGCAGCTTCCGCCGGGTCGGCGGCGACCGCGAAGTGAAGGTCAATGTGCGCATCCTCAGCGCCACCCACCGCGACCTGGAAAAAATGGTCAGCGAAGGTACCTTCCGCGAAGACCTGTTCTACCGCCTCAACGTGCTCAACGTCGAAGTGCCGCCCCTGCGTGAGCGCGGCCAGGACATCCTGCTGTTGGCCCGCTACTTCATGCAGCAGGCCTGTGCGCAGATCCAGCGCCCGGTGTGCCGCCTGGCGCCCGGCACCTATCCGGCGCTGTTGGGCAACCGCTGGCCGGGCAATGTGCGCCAGTTGCAGAACGTGATCTTCCGCGCCGCCGCCATCTGCGAAAGCAGCCTGGTGGACATCGGTGACCTGGACATCGCCGGCACCTCCGTGGCCCGCCAGAACGACGGCGAAGTCGATAGCCTGGAACAGGCCGTCGAGGACTTCGAACGCAGCCTGCTGGAGAAACTCTACGTCAGTTACCCCTCGACCCGGCAGTTGGCCAGCCGCCTGCAAACCTCACACACCGCCATCGCCCACCGCTTGCGCAAGTACGGCATTCCAAACAAGCCCTGACTCGCTGCATGGAATGCATTTCCAAGTTTTGGTCTGAGAACGACATCCGCTGTACTGAAAGCGCTACAGTGGAACGATTTCGCTACAGCCCTGCTTTTTGCGCGCCATGCAAGGCTTTGATCCACATAGGCTTTTTTTCCCCGGCCTGACTGTAGCGAAATCGCTACAGCTAAACCGCATAAGCCTATACCCATATTTATTAACTTATTGATTTATAACGGATTAATAAGGTTGGCCGCGATATTGCTAAGCAACTCCCCATTATTCCAATCCCGCCCACCAGACGATTCTGGCCCTGAGGAGTTTCCATGAGCGAGTTGCGTTTCACTGAAGATCACGAATGGCTGCGCGCCGAAGCTGACGGCAGCGTCACCGTGGGTATCACCGCTTTCGCGCAGAACGCGCTCGGTGATGTGGTTTTCGTGCAACTGCCGGAGTTGCAGGCCTATGACAAGGGCGCTGAAGCGTCCACGGTTGAATCGGTCAAGGCCGCCAGCGGCGTGTACATGCCGTTGGACGGTGAAGTGCTGGAAGTGAACGCCAAGCTCGATGGCAGCCCGGAACTGGTCAACGAAGACCCGCTGGGCGAAGGCTGGTTCTTCCGCTTTAAACCGGCCGATGCCGGTGCGGTAGCTAAACTGTTGGATCAGGACGCGTACGACCGCCTGATCAAAGCCAACGCCGAAGCCTGAGGAGCGCGCCATGACCATCAATCTCAGCACCGCCAATGAGTTCATCGCCCGCCACATCGGCCCGCGCCAGGAAGATGAGCAGCGGATGCTCGCCAGCCTGGGCTTCGATTCCCTGGAAGCCCTGAGCGCCAGCGTGATCCCGGAAAGCATCAAGGGCACCAGCGTGCTCGGCCTGGAAGACGGCCTGGGCGAAGCCGAGGCCCTGGCCAGGATCAAGGCCATTGCCAGCCAGAACCAACTGTTCAAGACCTACATCGGCCAGGGCTACTACAACTGCCATACGCCGTCGCCGATCCTGCGCAACCTCCTGGAAAACCCGGCCTGGTACACCGCCTACACCCCCTACCAGCCAGAAATTTCCCAAGGCCGCCTGGAAGCGCTGCTGAACTTCCAGACCCTGATCAGCGACCTCACCGGCCTGCCGATCGCCAACGCCTCGCTGCTCGATGAAGCCACCGCCGCCGCCGAAGCCATGACCTTCTGCAAGCGCCTGAGCAAGAACAAGGGCAGCAACGCCTTCTTCGCCTCGGTCCACAGCCACCCGCAAACCCTCGACGTACTGCGCACCCGTGCCGAGCCGCTGGGCATCGACGTGGTGGTCGGCGATGAGCGCGAACTGACCGATGTCAGCCGGTTCTTCGGCGCCCTGCTGCAATACCCGGCCAGCAACGGTGACGTGTTCGACTACCGCGCGCTGACCGAGCGTTTCCATACCGCCAACGCCCTGGTGGCCGTGGCTGCCGATCTGTTGGCCCTGACCCTGCTGGCCCCGCCGGGTGAGTTCGGCGCCGATGTGGCAATCGGCAGCGCGCAACGCTTCGGCGTGCCGCTGGGCTTCGGTGGCCCGCACGCGGCGTACTTCTCCACCAAGGATGCGTTCAAGCGCGACATGCCGGGGCGTCTGGTCGGTGTGTCGGTAGACCGCTTCGGCAAGCCGGCCCTGCGCCTGGCCATGCAGACCCGCGAGCAACATATCCGCCGCGAGAAAGCCACCAGCAACATCTGCACCGCGCAAGTGCTGCTCGCCAACATCGCCAGCATGTATGCCGTGTACCACGGGCCCAAGGGCCTGACCCAGATCGCCAAGCGCATTCACCAGCTGACCGCGATGCTCGCCAAGGGCTTGACCGCGCTGGGCCTCAAGGTCGAGCAGGCACACTTCTTCGACACCCTGACCCTGCACACCGGCGCCGACACCGCTGCGCTGCACGACAAGGCCCGCGCCCAGCGCATCAACCTGCGCGTGGTGGACGCCAAGCGGGTTGGCCTTTCGGTCGACGAAACCACCACCCAAGGCGATATCGAAACCCTGTGGACGATCTTTGCCAATGGCAAAGCCCTGCCGGACGTCAACGCCACGGTGGACAGCCGCCTGCCCGACGCATTGCTGCGCCAGTCACCGATCCTCAGCCATCCGGTGTTCAACCGTTATCACTCGGAAACCGAGCTGATGCGCTACCTGCGCAAGCTGGCGGACAAGGACCTGGCCCTGGACCGCACCATGATCCCGCTGGGCTCGTGCACCATGAAGCTCAACGCCGCCAGTGAAATGATCCCGGTGACCTGGGCCGAGTTCGGTGCCCTGCACCCGTTCGCCCCGGCCGAGCAAAGCGCCGGCTACCTGCAACTGACCTCCGACCTGGAGGCCATGCTCTGCGCGGCCACCGGGTATGACGCGATCTCCCTGCAGCCGAACGCCGGTTCCCAGGGCGAGTACGCCGGCCTGTTGGCCATCCGTGCCTATCACCAGAGCCGTGGCGAAGCACGTCGCGACATCTGCCTGATCCCATCGTCGGCCCACGGCACCAACCCGGCCACCGCCAACATGGCCGGCATGCGTGTGGTGGTTACCGCCTGCGACGCCCGTGGCAACGTCGACATCGAAGACCTGCGCGCCAAGGCCATCGAGCACCGTGAGCACCTCGCCGCGCTGATGATTACCTACCCGTCCACCCACGGCGTGTTCGAAGAAGGTATCCGCGAAATCTGCGGGATCATCCACGACAACGGCGGCCAGGTGTACATCGACGGCGCCAACATGAACGCGATGGTTGGCCTGTGCGCACCGGGTAAGTTCGGCGGCGACGTGTCCCACCTGAATTTGCACAAGACCTTCTGCATCCCCCACGGCGGTGGCGGCCCGGGCGTTGGCCCGATTGGCGTCAAGTCCCACCTCACGCCCTTCCTGCCCGGCCACGCGGCCATGGCGCGCAAGGAAGGCGCGGTGTGTGCGGCACCGTTCGGCAGTGCAAGCATCCTGCCGATCACCTGGATGTACATCAGCATGATGGGCGGCGCAGGCCTCAAGCGCGCGTCGCAGCTGGCGATCCTGAATGCCAACTACATTTCCCGTCGGCTCGAAGAGCACTACCCCGTGCTGTACACCGGCAGCAACGGCCTGGTGGCGCACGAATGCATCCTCGACCTGCGCCCGCTGAAGGACAGCAGCGGCATCAGCGTGGATGACGTGGCCAAGCGCCTGATCGACTTTGGCTTCCACGCCCCGACCATGTCGTTCCCGGTGGCGGGTACGCTGATGATCGAGCCGACCGAAAGCGAGTCCAAGGAAGAACTGGACCGCTTCTGCGACGCGATGATCGCCATCCGCGAAGAAATCCGCGCGGTGGAAAACGGCACCCTGGACAAGGACGACAACCCGCTGAAAAACGCACCACACACCGCGGCGGAACTGGTTGGCGAATGGAGCCACCCATACAGCCGTGAACAAGCGGTGTACCCGGTCGCTTCGTTGATCGAAGGCAAGTACTGGCCACCGGTTGGCCGGGTTGACAATGTGTTTGGTGATCGCAACCTGGTGTGTGCGTGCCCGTCGATCGAGCTTTATGCCTAAAGCAGTTGTAAGCGGCAAGCTACAAGCTGCAAGTTAAAAGCCGAATGGCTCTTTCTTGCAGCTTGTGGCTTGGAGCTTGTCGCTGCTCCTATAACAAGAAACCGGAGAACAACTCATGTCTTTAAGCGTGTTCGACCTGTTCAAGATTGGCATCGGCCCCTCCAGTTCCCACACCGTCGGCCCCATGCGTGCGGCCGCTCGGTTCGTCGAGGGCCTCAAGCGTGACAACCTGCTGAGCGCCACCACCGGCATCAAGGTGGAACTCTATGGCTCCCTCGGCGCCACCGGCAAAGGCCACGGCAGCGACAAGGCCGTGCTGCTGGGCCTGGAAGGCGAACACCCGGACACCGTGAACACCGAAACCGTGGCCGCACGCCTGGCGCAGATGCGCGGCGACGGTCGCTTGAACCTGCTCGGCGAACACAGCATTGCGTTCAACGAGAAAGAACACCTGGCGATGATTCGCAAACCCCTGGCCTACCACCCCAACGGCATGATTTTTCGTGCCTTTGATGCGGCGGGTATCCAGATCCGCAGCCGCGAGTACTACTCGGTGGGCGGCGGTTTTGTGGTGGATGAAGACGCCGCCGGTGCGGACCGGATCGTCGAAGACGCCACCCCACTGACGTTCCCGTTCAAGCATGCCAAGGACTTGCTCGGCCATTGCACCACCTACGGTCTGTCCATCAGCCAGGTGATGCTGACCAATGAAAGTGCCTGGCGCCCGGAAGCGCAAACCCGTGCCGGCCTGTTGAAGATCTGGCAGGTGATGCAGGACTGCGTGGCAGCCGGCTGTCGCAACGAAGGCATCTTGCCCGGCGGCCTGAAGGTCAAGCGTCGTGCCGCCGCCTTGCATCGCCAGTTGTGCAAGAACCCGGAGTCGGCCCTGCGCGACCCGTTGTCGGTGCTGGACTGGGTCAACCTGTACGCCCTGGCCGTCAACGAAGAAAACGCCAACGGCGGGCGCGTGGTCACGGCGCCCACCAACGGCGCGGCCGGGATTGTGCCGGCGGTGCTGCATTACTACATGCGCTTTATCCCCGGCGCGAATGAAGACGGAGTGGTGCGCTTTCTGCTCACCGCCGCCGCCATCGGGATTCTGTACAAGGAAAACGCGTCGATCTCCGGGGCCGAAGTCGGTTGCCAGGGTGAAGTCGGCGTGGCCTGCTCCATGGCCGCTGGCGCGTTGTGCGAAGTATTGGGCGGTACGGTTTCCCAGGTGGAAAACGCCGCCGAGATCGGCATGGAACACAACCTCGGCCTGACCTGCGACCCGATTGGCGGGCTGGTGCAGGTGCCCTGCATCGAGCGCAATGCCATGGGCTCGGTGAAGGCCATCAATGCGGTGCGCATGGCCTTGCGTGGCGACGGGCAACACTTCGTCTCGCTGGACAAGGTCATCCGCACCATGCGCCAGACCGGCGCCGACATGAAAAGCAAATACAAGGAAACCGCCCGTGGCGGTTTAGCGGTCAACATTATCGAGTGCTGACGCCTAAAGGCGCGCCGGCACGTTTTTCAGGAGCTGAACATGTCCACCGAAACCCTGTTGAAAACCCCATTGCACGCCCTGCACCTCGAGCTGGGTGCACGCATGGTGCCCTTCGCCGGCTACGACATGCCGGTGCAATACCCACTGGGCGTGATGAAGGAGCACCTGCACACCCGTGAACAGGCCGGGCTGTTCGACGTGTCCCACATGGGCCAGATCCGCCTGACCGGCGCCAATGCCGCAAAGGCCCTGGAAACCCTGGTGCCGGTCGACATCATCGACCTGCCGGTCGGCATGCAGCGCTACGCCATGTTCACCAATGACCAGGGCGGCATCCTCGACGACCTGATGGTGGCGAACCTGGGTAACGACGAACTGTTCCTGGTAGTCAACGCGGCCTGCAAGGACCAGGACCTGGCGCACCTGCGCCAGCATATCGGCGAGCAGTGCCGCATCGAGCCGCTGTTCGAAGAACGCGCGCTGCTGGCCCTGCAAGGCCCGGCCGCAGTGAAGGTATTGGCGCGCCTGGCCCCGGAAGTCACCCGGATGACCTTCATGCAATTCGCCCCGGTGCGCCTGCTGGGCGTGGACTGCTACGTCAGCCGCTCGGGCTACACCGGTGAAGACGGTTTTGAAATCTCCGTGCCTGCCGCCAGCGCCGAAAGCCTGGCGCGCAGCCTGCTGGCCGAGGACGAAGTGCAGGCCATCGGCCTGGGCGCCCGTGACTCGCTGCGCCTGGAAGCCGGCCTGTGCCTGTACGGCCACGACATGAACACTGAGACCACCCCGATCGAAGCCAGCCTCTTGTGGGCAATCTCCAAGGCCCGACGCACCGACGGTGCGCGTGCCGGTGGCTTCCCGGGTGCCGACCGCATCTTCACCCAGCAGCAAACCGGTGTAAGCCGCAAGCGCGTAGGCCTGCTGCCCCAGGAACGCACACCCGTACGTGAAGGCGCAGAGATCGTCGACGAACACGGCAGCGTGATCGGCAGCGTGTGCAGCGGTGGCTTTGGCCCGAGCCTGGGTGGCCCACTGGCCATGGGTTACCTGGACAGCGCATTCACCGCACTGGACACCGAAGTCTCTGCGTTGGTGCGTGGGAAAAAAGTGCCACTTCGTGTAAGCAAAATGCCATTTGTGCCGCAACGTTACTATCGTGGCTGATTGACTGTTCCTATAAGTAACGCGGTTGCGTTAACGTGCACTAATCTGTAACGCAACCGCCATAAAACAGTGCAGCAACGATAGGCATTATTATAGGAATTAACCTATAACAAGTGACCCATTCTATCGAATAAGTCGGTTCCACATTATTCAACGAAGTGTCATGAGGCCGAGCAAAACCTGGGCTTTTGCCAGGGCTTGTTTTTTCTCCATTAGTTGGCGTAGAGTTTGCCCACTGTGTTTGCATGGGTCGCTTGGAACCTGGACCTGGGCAGTAGCTGAAGTAGTTGTGCTACAACCCGTTCGACGTCTCTTACTTTCCTGCAACCCAGCCCAGTACTCTTTCATGTGAAAGGGGCTGTCATTAATTTTTAGCGTCAAGGAAATAAGAAAATGGCTGATCGTCAGAGCGGTACCGTCAAGTGGTTTAACGACGAGAAAGGGTTTGGTTTTATCACTCCAGAAAGCGGTCCGGATCTGTTCGTGCATTTCCGCGCTATTCAAGGCAACGGCTTCAAAAGCCTGAAGGAAGGCCAGAAGGTCACCTTCGTTGCAGTTCAAGGCCAGAAAGGCATGCAGGCTGACGAAGTACAAGCAGAAGGCTGATCCTTCCTGCGACAAAAAGCCCCTGACATGACATCAGGGGCTTTTTTATGGGCGCTATTCCGTAAAATGATTTTTTTCCTCTGAGAGCCCTGCCATGTCCAAACCCTTGCTGAGTCCCCAAGGCGAGTTCCCCGCCGTTGGCCTGGGCCGTCGTCTGGCAGCGATGTTCTATGACTTCCTGTTGTGCACCGCGCTGCTGATCGTCACCGCGTTTATCTACAAGCTGGTATGGATCGCGTTCGTGGGCGAAGCCAGGATGCGCACCCTCACCGAATCCGGCGCACTGGACGGTGACCCGCTGCTGTCGACGATTCTGTTCTTTGTGCTGTTTGGTTTCTTTGCCAAGTTCTGGACCCATTCCGGGCAAACCCTGGGCATGCAGGTCTGGGGCGTGCGCGTGCAAAACGCCGACGGCTCGCGGATCAGCCTGTGGCAGGCGCTGTTGCGCTTTGTGGTGTCGATTGCGTCATGGTTGTGCGTGGGGCTGGGGTTTGTCTGGTCGTTGTTCGACAAGCACAAACGCAGCTGGCATGACATCTACTCGGATACGCAGTTGGTGCGCATCCCGAAGCAAAAGAAATAATACCCTTCTTATTGGAGATCAAAATGTGGGAAGGGGCTTGCCCCCTCCCACATTTTCAACCGAGCTCGCCTCGATTCAGGCGTTACCGGCCAGCCTCAGGCGCGCAGCCTGGGTGAAATCCAGCATGCGCTTGAGCGGTCGCACGGCGTGAGGAATCACCGACGGCTCGACGAAGATCTCGTTACTGCCCTCACGCAGGCACTGCAGCGTGCGCTCCAGCGTATTCATCGCCATCCACGGGCAGTGTGCGCAACTGCGGCACGCGGCGCCGTTACCGGCCGTGGGCGCTTCGACGAAGACCTTGTCCGGGCACAGCTGCTGCATCTTGTAGAAGATGCCGCGGTCGGTCGCCACGATGAAGGTCTTGTTCGGCAGCCGCTGTGCCGCCGCAATCAATTGGCTGGTGGAGCCCACCGCGTCGGCCAGTTCGATCACCGAGGTCGGCGATTCCGGGTGCACCAGGATCGCTGCGTCCGGGTACAGCGCCTTCATGTCTTCCAACTGCTTGGACTTGAACTCCTCGTGGACGATGCACGCACCGTCCCACAGCAGCATGTCGGCGCCGGTCTGGCGCTGGATGTAGGTACCCAGGTGCTTGTCCGGGCCCCAGATGATGGTCTCGCCGTTGTCCATCAGGCTTTCGACGATTTCCAGCGCACAGCTGGAGGTCACCACCCAATCGGCCCGGGCCTTGACCGCCGCCGAGGTGTTGGCATACACCACCACGGTGCGTTCGGGATGCTGGTCGCAGAACGCCGAAAACTCATCCACCGGACACCCCAGGTCCAGGGAGCAGGTGGCTTCCAGGGTCGGCATGAGGATGCGTTTTTCGGGGGTGAGGATTTTGGCGGTCTCGCCCATGAAACGTACACCGGCGACCAGTACGGTCTTGGCCGGGTGGGCTGCGCCGAAGCGGGCCATTTCCAGGGAGTCGGAGACACAGCCGCCGGTTTCTTCGGCCAGGGCCTGGATCACCGGATCGCAATAGAAGTGGGCAACCAGCACCGCGTCCTGAGCCTTGAGCTCGGCAGCAATGGCGGCACGCAGGCTCGCCTCTTCCTCGGCGCTGAGGGCCTTGGGCTGCTTGGCGTCGAGGTGGGCTTGAACCAGTAGGCGTTCGGAAATGTGCGTCATGTTCGCAAGACCTGCAGGCGCAGTAGCGCGAAAGTCGAGTGTACCACCGGCTCTGGAGCCCTTCGGGCGCCGCCGGACGAAGTGATTGTGTTCATCAAGCACGGGTAAAGGTGAAGCTGCGCAAGGCTACAGAATATCCAATGGTTTCAAAAGCCTAATCTGGCATTCGCGAGTGCGTCCGTCGGGCAAAAAAACGGGAAACCCCGACAGTGGGGTTTCCCGTTTTTTACGACGGCCGTCAGCGTATCAGTGCAGAGGGATCTTCTTGCAACATCACCGATTCATGCATGTTCGCCAGGGCGTCCTTCAAGGTCGACTCTTGCAGCGCGTCCTTGGACTTCTTGCTTTGCGTCGCCGCGTACTCCAGCAGCACCAAATAGTCGCGCTGGACCGAGGCTTGCTTGGGCACAAAGGTCTCGTCGACCAACTTGCCCAACACGTATTTCTGCGTGCGAGTGGACTGGCTGGCCTCTTGCGAAACAGAGGCGTTGGTCAGCAGGCCATCCTTATAGGCGAGGTTGGCCGAACTGCTCGCGTTGTCCTCAACCTGCACATAAAGGTAGTTTTGCGAGTTTTCATCGCGAGTCAGCCCCGGATTTTTACTGCCATCAAGGCCCTTGTGATAACTGGCCGAAAGGCTCGATTGCTGGTCCTGAGTCACGCTGCGGTCCAGTGCGCTGCTGCCGCTGACACGGGTCTTCTGCGACACGCTGTAGGCAAATCTGTCGATTTCAGAGGGGCGTATCGGGTTGGAGGATTCGCTGGTTTGCTTGAGAGAGGCCTTGAAGTCCGCCAGGCCGGTCAGCAGGCCTTGGTCAGTCGGGTTACGGGTCAGCGCGTCAGGAAGGCTTATACCTTGTGGGTAGTTGCTGTTCATGGCGCTGAACGCGTCCTTGAACATCGTCATCAGGTCCGCCTTGGCATTGCCACGCTCCTGCGCCCGGTCAAACTGGGCCAGGTAGCTTTTCAGGGCCTTGGCCTGCTGCTGGGCATTGCCCAGGATCGCAGCGTTTTTCAGGTCTACCGCCACGTTCACTTCGCCGTCCGGACCACTCATGCGCGTGGTGCGGCGCTGGGCGTCGGCGTGGAAGGCCAGGGTCTGGTTCTGACCGTCCAGCGTCTTCACTTTAGCGTTGAGATCAACCGAGGCCAGTACCTTGGGGTCAAACCTGGTCAGGTTACCCAGATCAATTTTAGGCGGCGTTGCGGTAAGGCCATCGATCGCTGATTGGAAGGCGCTGCCCAATTGGCCGACCGCCTTGAGTTCGTCGTCGGTCAGGCTGCCCCCTTCCACCGTTGCCTGCACGCCCAGGCCGTCGCTCTGGCTGGACAGGCTGAAGGTGACGGTCTTGCCGCTGGCGGTCTTGATACTGAGGCTGACCAAGTTGTCGGCGCTGCTGTGCAGCAGCGTCTGGTCGACTTTGATCTCACCAGCATTTTGCGCGCGGTCGGCGCTCGCGTAGAGCACAGACTGAGAAATGTTCGTACCGCTCTTGGCGAACAGCTCCACAAGGCCGGCGCCCAGGCCATTGAAGCGATTGGCTGTCGACAATGAATTGAAATTGGTATTGATCGCCTTGCTGAGGGCGTCCTGGCTGTCGCTCTCCCACGCTCGCACGACCTCCTGGCCAGGCAGTTGGCCGCGACGCGAGTAGGTGTCGGCAAGCGTATCAGACATCACATTGCCCAGGCTGACGACCGAAGAGGGTCGTACAACGGCGGTAGAGGTGGTCTGCGCAAGACCGACGGTGGAAGGTTCAGCAGGCCGGATAACCAATGTATTGACGGAGCTGATAGGCGAAAGCGTAGTCATGACGATCCCTGTCTTGAGTTGAACTGCCTTGATTAAATCCAACCAGCCCGGCACAGGGCAAGCGATAAAAACAGTAATAGCACATTGACTCTCCCCCTGGCAGGAGGGTTTACGCTCCCCGCCGTCAAAAATCACCTCAAGCAAATCCCCGTCAGGGCCACTGCTCATACCCTTCATTTATGCGTTATAGGGAAATAACCTTTGAACAATCCACTGGACTTGGACAGCGTCATCACCACCACCCGCGAAATCCTCGCGCAGCTATTGGTGATGGACCTCGCAGAGGTCGATGAGCACAGCAGCATCGTGGAGGATCTGAATGCCGACTCCCTGGATATCGTCGACCTGAGTTTTCAGCTTGGCCGTAACTATGGCTGCACGCTGCCTAAAACCAGCGTGCTGGACCATGCGGTAGCCGTGTTTGGCGACGTCAGCGAACTGGTCGAAAAAGGCCGTATCACCCAAGCTGGGGTAGCGCTCCTGGAGCAGAGCCTGAGCGCATTTGCACCCGGGCAACTGCGCGCCGGCATGCAGCCGGCGGACGTGTTCGCGGCCACGACGGTGCGTAACTGGGCCGTGCAATGCTACCGGATGTTCGACCACCTGCCCGCGACCTGCCCTGAATGCAATGCCGACCAGGCGCGTCTGAATGAGCGTCGCCAGGTGGTGTGCGGCGGTTGCAGCGCGCGCTTGACGCCGATGGAAGGCGACGACATTTCTCGCCATCTGGTTGAGCAGTTTGCCGCGTCCCGCTTGCCGGAAGCGGTCTAGGAGTTTCTTCATGGGGCCGCGAGAGGTTTTAGTCACGGGCTATGGGTTGGTAGCGCCCACGGCACTGGACGCTGCAACGCTGTTTGCGCAGATCGGCGCAAAGCGTTCGTGCATTCGCCAACACCCGGTGTTTGCCGAGTTGGGTTTTGCGGCGAGCGCCGCGGGTTACATTGACCCCGTTCAATGGCAAGCCATCAGCGCACAAGTGGCGACGGGTGACACAACCCTGCCGCGCCAGAGCCTGCTCGCCGAGTTCGTGGCCAGGCAGGCGCTGCAGCAGGCAGGCCTGGTTCGCGCCGACTTCGCCCGCGTGCCCAGCGGCGTGTTCCTCGGCGCCAACAAGCATTGTGTAAGCCGTGACCTGCAAGAGGCCAGCCGTTATATGGACGACGTCGGCAGCGTCGACCTGGATCGCTACCTGGACAACCACACCCTGATGGGCGGCCCATTCGCTCGTCGGATCGACCAGCAGACGGTGCACATCGCCCGCCTGCTCGGCATTCGCGACCATATCAGCACCCACTCCGATGCCTGCGCGGCCGGCACCATGGCAATCGGCGCCGCGTTTCGCGCCATTGAGCGCGGTGACATCGACCTGGCCCTATGTGGCGCCGTCGAGTTGATGGCCCATGAACTGTCGTATTACAGCTTCGACGGCCTGGGCGCCATTTGCCAACGTGCCGACCTCGCGCCCGAACAACAGAGCCGCCCGTTCATGAACGACCGTTGCGGGTTCGTCCTCAGCGAGGGCGCGGCGATGATCGTGCTGGAGTCCAGGGAACATGCCGAGCGCCGCAAGGCCACGCCAATCGGCCGCGTCCTGGGTTACGCCAACTATTGCGAAGCGCAGAAGATCACCTCCAGCAGCCGCGATGGCAGCCATTACGCCCATTGCATGAAGGCAGCACTCGCCCATGCAGGCCTGGGCTGCGACGCGGTCGATCACGTCAATACCCATGGCACGTCGACCCAGGCTAATGATCGCAGTGAAGCCCTGGCGATTGCGCAGGTATTCGGCACCGGCGTAAGCACGATGACCTTCACAGCCAACAAATCGGCGATCGGCCACTCCCTTGCGGCCAGCGGCGCGATCGAGGCGGTGCTGTCACTGATGAGCCTGCAACAGGGCGTGCTGCTACCCACCCTTAACTATGACCCGGCAAACGCCGAGTTCCCTGAGTTGAATTTCCTGACCGAAACGCAGCGCCAGCCCATCGATGTGGTGCTGTCCAATTCGTTCGGTTTCGGTGGCGTCAACAGTTCGCTGGTTTTGGGAAAAGCATGAGATGAACAGCCTTCAAGCAAAACCCGTCTACCTGATCGCCGCTTCGGTGTTCAACCACGCCGGCACTGAGTGCACCGACTTGCACGGCCCGGTGCAGGCGGCACAACCGCTGGATTTTGCCCCGGACCAGCTGGCGTACCCCGTGAGCGTACCGCGCTTGCCGACCACGGTGTTCGACCGCAAGATTCAACGCAGTGTCGAACCTCAGGGCGCTCGGCTGCTGTACTGCGCCGGGCAGATTGCCGGCCCGTTGAAGGACTTGCAGCTGCCTGGCGAGCGGGTGGCGCTGATGGCTGCCATCCCGGAAGTGGACGGCCCCAGTTCCTGCTGGGAGGCCGTGCAGGCCATCGCCGAGCAACCGGATGCGCTGCTCACGCAACTGTTTGCCTATACCCCGCCGCTGCATGCATTGATGATGCTCAACAGCAGTGTCATGGCCTATGTCGCCGAAGCGTTGCACTGCCATGGTCCGATGGGCGGTTTCTGCTCACAGAGTAATGCCGGGGTCGACGCGCTGATCGAGGCCTTCGAACATATCGCCGAGGGGCGTGCCGATGCAGGGGTCGTGGTCAGCAGTAGCCCGAATCTCTCGCCGGCCCTGTACCTGCGCGACACCACCGAACGCCCTCCTCTCGCGACCCCGGACGTTTACGGCGAAGGCGCCGCAGCGCTGTTGCTGACCGCCTGCCCTCCTGCAAACGGTGCACGCGCCCTGCGCATCGCCGGCTTCGCCCGTGGCTACAGCGCCTCGCCCGAACGTTCCCACGCCGTGGCGAGCAAGGTCATCCAACAGACATTAAGCAGAGAAAAACTGGGTTTGCGCGACGTAGCCCATATTGTCGCCGCGCCTGACACCCCATCCCTGGCGCGTCTACTCACAGACACCCAGGCGATTCTCCACAGCTGCCAGCCCATGACCGGCAACCTGGGCGCCAGCGCCCTGCTGACTGAAATTGCCCTGGCCCTTCACGATCAACACGATGGCTACACGCTGCTGCTCAATCACAGCCGTACGGGCCATTGGGGCGCCGTATTACTGGTCAATGAAGCCATGGAGAAACAGGCATGAGTCCACCAAGGATTGTGATCACCGGCCTGGGTGCCGTGACCGGTTTCGGTTTCGAATGGCAAACCATGTGGGCGCAGATGCTGCTCGGTGAGCACTGCATCCGCCCCTGGCAGCCCGAAGGCGTGGCCGACGGCACCTTCCCGGTGCGCTACGCGGCGCCGGTGGACACCCGCCAACTACCGGACTACCTGCAAGGTCACCGCGCCTGGCAGACGCCCCTGGAAAAACGCAGCCAGTTGGGTTGGGTGGCGGCCAGCCAAGCCATCAGCGACAGCGGCCTGAGCCCCGCGCAGTTGCGGGATGCCGCCGTGCTGTGTGCTTCCGGCGCACCGGCGCACAAGATCCAGGACATGCTGCTGACCGTCGCCGATGAGCCGAATGCCCCTCCGGCCTGGCGCTACTTGATGGCCAAGGCTGAGCAGGTCGATGCCGCCCACTCGTTGTGCCAGAGCAACGACCGCCTGGCCCGGGTGATCGCCGACGACATCGGTTGCGAAGGCCCGGTGATCAACATCAGCAGCGCCTGTGCCGGGGCTTCCCAGGCCATCGGCAACGCATTCCAGATGATCCGCCGGGGAGAAGTCGACGTCGCTATCGCTGGCGGCGCCGATTCGGTGCTGAGCCTGGACACCATGACCGCGCTTTACCTATTGGGTGCGGCGAGCAGCGAGCAACGCTGGGGCACCGGGCTTTGCCGCCCGTTCGATCGCCATCGCAGCGGACTGGTTGCCGGTGAGGGCGCAGGTTTTGTGGTGCTCGAAACCCTCGAGCGGGCACTTGCCCGTGGCGCCGTGCCCTATGCCGAAGTGCTGGGTTTCGGCAGCAGCCTGGACGGCTATAAGGTCACCGCGCCCGACCCGCAAGGGCGAGGCGCCGCCCTGGCGATGCAGACCGCCTTGCACGACGCCGGCATCCGCCCGCAACAGGTGGACCTGATCAACGCCCACGGCACCTCCACCCCGCTCAACGATGCCGCCGAAACCCTGGCGATCAAGTCGGTGTTCGCCCAGGACGAGCACTATCGACGGCTGGCGATCAGCGCCAATAAATCCCAATTCGGCCACTTGATCGCGGCCGCCGGCGCCCCCGAATTCATCGTCACCGCACTGGCCTGCCAACACGACAGGATTACCCCGACCCTCAACCTGCACAGTGCCGCCGACGACTGTGACCTGGACTACTGCGCCCATCAGACCGTCAACCGCCGGGTCGATGTGGCACTCAGCAATTCATTCGGCTTCGGTGGGCTCAATACCTGCCTGGTGCTGGGCAAATACCAGGAGCACGCGCAATGAGCGGCGTACCGCCCCCCATCGCCATTGCCGGCAGCGGCTGTGTCCTGGCCAGCGGCTGGGGCGTGGACGCCTTCTGGTCGGCGGCCTGTGAGTCGCGCAGCGGGATCAAGCCCTTGCGCTCTTTGCAGTTTCACAGTGAACGGGTCACGGCTTTCGGGCAGATTCACTATGACGATCACCAGCGCAGTCGCCAGGACCTCGCCCAAAATCTGCAACGTTACTGCACGCCCGCCGTCATCTGGGGCGTCAGCGCCGTTCGACAGGCACTGGCCGAAGCCCAACTGACGCCGGGCGCCGACGGCCTGACCTACGGCCTCTATTGCTGCCAGGGTGGCTATACCCACCCGTCACTGGCGTCCTACGGCGAGTTGCTCCACGAATGCCGCCAGGGCGAAGGTGCCGACATGCAGCACCTGGCCCGGCGTATCTTGCACGAGCGGGCACAGGACCCGTTTCTGGTGCTCAAGGGCCTGAGCAATATCCTCCTGGGCGTGGTCAGCCTGGCGCTCAAGCTTGAGTGTGAATGCAACGCCTACATGCAAGGGGTCTCCGGCAACCTGGCGGCCTTGCGTGAAGCGTGCGCCGCGTTGCAGAGCGGACGAATTGACGTGGCGATCATCGTCGGTGCGGGCAGCGAACTCGATGCGCTGGCACTCAGCGCCCTGGTGCAGGCCGGCACGATCAGCGCCGACGGTTCGGACACCCTGCGCGCTTTCGATGCGCACGGCACCGGCGGTATCGCTGGCGAAGGCGCGGCGGCCCTGGTCCTGCGCCGTCGCGAGGATCTGGGCGATGAACCCCAGGTCTGCCTGCAGACAATGACCGCCGACGCCGCGATCGAGCACTTGAACCTGCCAGACCAGCAAGTCGACGTGCTGGTGTGCAGCGGCACCGGCACGCCCGACAAAGACCGACAGTTGAGCCACACACTGGCCCGAACCGGCGCCGCCCACATCACCAGTGGCGTACCGCTGACCGGTCTGCTGAGTGCGGCTCCCAGCCTGGCGGACCTGATCCTGGCCCGCTGCGCCCTGCTCGCCCAGCGTGTGCCACCGATTGCCGGATTAAGCCAACCCGTGGCCGCGCAGTTGCCGTTTGTGCTGGGGGCTCCCTGCTCGACGCGGCTCGACGATGGCCTGGTGCTCAACCGCGACGACAACGGTTTCAGCGCTTGCTACCAATTGAAGTACAGCGAACAGGCCAACAGCGCCTGACGTGTGTGTACCCCCCTCCCTCTTTTAAAGGACATGGCTGTGATGGATTACCGTGATTTTGTTCGCCCCAAGTTTGTCGATCTGCTTCAGGCCCTGGGGCTTGAGTGTGAGTTCAAACGGGCACTGGGCAGCAAATTATTCTACCGCAACCGCCAGGGTGACGAAGTGACCGTCACCGATTTCCTCGGGGGCTACGGCGCGGCCTTGTTTGGCCATAACGACCCGCAGTTTGTCGAACAGCTCTGCACACTGCTGCGCAATGACGTGCCTTTTAACGCCCAGATGTCGGTCCGCGCCACGGCCGGTACGCTGGGACGCGCGTTGAGCGAAGCCTTCAATCGTGAATTGAAGAACAACGAACCGTACATCTCGACCTTTTCCAACAGCGGTGCCGAAGCAGTAGAAATTGCCGTCAAGCACGCCGAGTTTCGCCGCCAGAAAAACCTGCAGCGCCAGTTCGACGAACTGGACTTTACCCTGGCCCAACTGACCTCCAGCGACCGCGCCTACCGCGAAGTGGATGTGACTGACCTCGACTTGCCGGCAGGCCTGCTGCCTGCCCACCTGACCACGGCCACGGTGCGCCAGGTGGTTGAGGCGGTGCGTCAGCACAACCTCGCCGAGCTGCACGTCGAGCCGGTGTTCATCGCGTTGCGCGGCAGTTTTCACGGCAAGTTGGTCAACACGGTACAACTGACCTATGGCCGACAGTATCGCCAGCCGTTCGCGCGCTTCGGCCTGAACGTGGAGTTCATTGACCCCCAGCAACCCCATCAACTCCAGGAGCTGCCGGCGCGCCACACCCGCCATTGGCTGAACGTGCAATGGTGCGGCGATCAACTGCTGGTCAAGCGTGATGCGTTCAGCGCAATCACCGCCGTATTGATGGAGCCTATCCAGGGCGAAGGCGGCATCATCGAGTTCGCGGCCGATTTTTATAAAGCCCTGCGCCGCCTGTGCAATGAGCAGCAGTGCCCGCTGATCATCGACGAGGTGCAATCCGGTTTCGGTCGTACCGGCACCTTCCTGGCCAGCAGTCATTTCAATCTGCAAGGCGACTACTACTGCCTGTCCAAGGCTCTGGGTGGTGGCTTGATGAAGATTGCGGCCACCGTGATTCGCAGCAGCCACTATGAGAAAGACTTCAGCTATATCCACAGCTCGACCTTCGCCGAAGACGACGCCTCCTGCCATATCGCCCTGGCGGCGCTCAATCGTCTGTTCGCCGATGACCAGGCGATGCTCAAGGACGTGCACACCAAGGGCGAATACCTCAAGGCCTCGCTGCTTGAGTTGAAGGCGGCCTACCCCGGGGTGATCGCCGACGTGCGAGGTCGCGGGCTGTTGCTCGGCATTGAACTGCACGACCAGAGCACCAACAGCTCGCTGGTACAGGCGTCGGCCCAATACAACGATGCCTTGGGTTACCTGATTGCCGGCTACCTGCTGCAATTCGAAGCCCTGCGCGTGGCGCCGTCGGGCAGCAACTCCAATGTGATCCGCCTGGAACCGCCCGCCTGCATCAGCTTCGCCGAGATCGACGGGCTGATCAAAGCCTTGCAGAAGGTCTGTGACTTGTTGCAACGCGGGGATGCATTCCCGCTGGCCGCCACCATTTGTCATGACTTGATCCCCGCTGTGGCGCCCCGCGACACCGGCTTCCAGGTCACCGCCCATGCCAATGCCCCGCAGGACACCCCCATCGTCGCCCGCGTGGCCTTTATCAATCATTTGATCGATGCCGACATCCTCGGTGATGTCGACCCTTCCCTGGGCCAACTGAGCAACGAGCAAAAACGTGTGTTCATGCAACGCACTGCGCCGGAACGCCGGGCAGCCCCCGTGGGCCCGGTGGTGATCCGCTCGCAATTGGGCATGGCCGTGGAGTTCACGTTGTACCCGCTGTGCATGGACTCCAACGCCATGGCGGACTACATCATCAGCGGCGACCTCGACGTGATTCGCAAAGAAGTCGGCAATCGCATCCTGGATGCCCGCGCCGATGGCTACCGCGTCGCGGGCCTGGGTATGTATACCTCCATCGTGACCAACAACTGCCAGGCCCTGAAAATCCCGGACATGGCGCTGACCTCCGGCAACGCCTTGACCATCGGCATGGGCCTGGAAGCCATCGAGCAAGGCTGCAAGCAACAGGGGCTGGAGCTGCAGGCGCAGACGGCGGCCGTGGTCGGCGCGGCCGGCAACGTGGCGTCGACCTATGCGTCGCTGCTGTCAGCCACGGTCGACCACTTGATCCTGATCGGCAGCGGCCGCGATGGCTCGGTACGCCGCCTGGAAAAAACCGCTCAACTGATCTACGCCGACGCTGCCCGCTCGATTATCAAGGGCACGGCCACCGAGGATCTGCTGGCGCAGCGCCTGCTCAAAATCGACGGTATCCGTGCACTGCTGAGCGAATACGGCAACAGCACACAGCTGGGGTTGCAGGTCTCGCGCCTGGTGCAGGAGCGACTTGGTGCCAACGCGTTCATTACCGTCACCGATGACCTGCATGCCCTCAAGCAGGCGCGCATCGTCCTGTGTGCGGCAAACGCGGCGCAGCCGTTTCTCGACGCCGGGCATTTTGCCGAACACAGCGTGATCTGTGACATCGCCGTGCCGTTGAACGTTGATCAGGCGATCAATAGCCAGCGCAGCGACGTGCTGTACATGCACGGCGGCATCGTGCAGACGCCATTCGACGATGGGTTGGCGCCGAATGTGCGGGCCTACCTGAAACAGGGCCAGTTGTATGCCTGCATGGCCGAGTCTGTGCTCATGGGCCTGGCGGGGATCACCCAGCATTACTCCTACGGCGACATCAGCCGCGAGCAAGTGCAGCAGATTCGTGCCTTGGCGGCGATCCATGGCTTTGGCCTGGCGCAGTTCAAGACCCACAACTCACTCTAAGGAACGGCCATGTCTTCTAAAACAGCGGTAGTCACCGGAGGCAGTCGCGGCATCGGCAAAGCGGTCGTCCTGGCACTGGTCGAGGCCGGCTACCAGGTCGCGTTCAACTACGTGCGTGACGAAGCGGCGGCCCTGGCGGTACGTGATGAAGTCGAAAAGCTCGGTGGCGAATGCTTCACGGCGCAGTGCGACATCAGTGACGCCCACAGCATCAAGGTGTTTTTCGAACAGGTTGAACAGCGCTTCGAGCGCATCGACCTGCTGGTCAATAACGCCGGCATCACGCGCGATGGATTGCTGGCGACACTCTCCACCGAGGCCATCTGCGCGGTGATCCAGACCAACCTGATCGGCACTCTGCTCTGCTGCCAGCAGGTGGTGCCCGGCATGATGCGCCAGCGTCAAGGCTGCATCATCAACCTCAGTTCAGTGGCTGCGCAAAAGCCTGGCAAAGGGCAAAGCAGCTACGCCGCCGCCAAGGGCGGTGTGGAGGCACTGACACGCGCCCTGGCGGTTGAGTTGGCACCGCGCAATATCCGCGTCAACGCGGTCGCACCGGGAATCGTCAGCACCGACATGACCGCCGCCTTGCTCGAAACCCACGAGCAGGAAGTGCAGTCGCGACTGTTGATCAAGCGTTTTGCCGTGCCGGAGGACATTGCCGAAGCCGTGCTGTACCTCGCCGAGCGCGCAACCTATGTGACCGGCGAAGTACTGTCGGTCAACGGCGGGCTGAAAATGCCATGAATACACCCAGAACGTTTTTGATTACCGGCGCCGCCAACGGTATCGGCCGGGCAGTGGCGGAACATTTCGCCAACGACCCGGCCCACCGCTTGATCCTGGTGGACCGTGACGTGGCATCGCTGCAGGACTGGGTCGGCGCCGCAACCTTTGCCGCGAGCGTCGAGACCCATGGCGTCGATATCGCTGACCTTGCCAGCGTGCAGGGGTTATTCAACGACCTGTCGGCGCGCCTCGGTTTTATCGATGTACTGGTCAACAGCGCCGGGGTCTGCAACGAGAATGAACCAGAGGACCTGGACAACTGGCACAAGGTGATTTCCGTCAATCTGAACGGCACCTTTTATGTCACCTCGCTGTGCCTGCCACTGCTGGCGGATCGCGGCCGCATCATCAACTTGTCGTCGATCCTTGGTCGCATCGGCAAGGTCCGCAACACCGCGTACTGTGCCTCCAAGCACGGCATTATCGGCATGACCAAGGCTCTGGCACTGGACCTGGCGCCGCGCCGAATTACCGTGAACGCGATTCTGCCAGCCTGGATCGATACGCCGATGCTGCAGGGCGAGCTGGCAACGCAAGCCAGTATTGCCGGGATCAGCCAGGAGCAAATCCTGCGCAATGCCAAGAAAAAGCTGCCCTTGCGCCGTTTTATCCAGGCCGACGAAGTCGCCGCCATGGTGCGTTACCTGGTCAGCCCTGAGGCCTCCGGGGTCACGGCCCAGAGCCTGATGATCGATGGCGGCGCCGGGTTGGGGATGTAGTCATGAGCACAGCATTGTTCACGCGCAGCCTGTTGCTCGGCCTGGTATCGCTGGCGCCGCGACTGGCCGGTGCAGACCTGTTGCCCGCCCATGCCGATGCGGAAGTAGGACTGGCCAGTGCCTTGCGCCTGCACGGCGACGATCCTGTCACCCAGAAGGCGGCGTATTTCAAGGCCAACCTGGAAGACAACTGGGACAGCGGCTACTACAAGGCCAAGGGCCGGGTGCGCTACGACGCGCGCTATGACGGGCATAACCCTTACAGCCAGGAGGCACGGGATGAATACCGCTTCAGTGCCGACTGGCGACACCTCTACTGGGGCCAGTACCTGGGCGACGGTGAAGTCACCGTAGGTTGGCAGCAAGTGGTCTGGGGCCGCGCCGACGAACTGCGGGTGCTGGACCAGGTCAACCCCATCGACTATCGCGAAGGGGTCACGGCCTTGCTTGAAGACAGCCGCATCGCCGTGCCGATGGTGCGCCTGACCCAGCCCGTGGGCGAGTGGGAAGTGGAAGCCCTGTGGATCACCGACTTCCTGAAAAACCAGGCACCGGCCCAGGGCAGCGAGTTCGACGCACCGCTGTTCGCAGTCCCGGACCCGGACCTGTTCGTGATCGATTCGAAGCCGGACTACAGCGGGCAGAAAGGTTTTTCCTATGGCATGAGCGCCAACGGCAGGATCGGCTCGGTGGACGCCAGTTTTGTCGCCCTCAACGCCCGCCAGCAGGACCCGGTGTATGCGGTCGAAGGCATCGCCGACGATCAGCGCGTGCTCCTGGAGCGCCAGTTCCCACGTTACAGCATGGGCGGCGCAGGCCTGGCGATCGATGCCGGCCACAGCTTCGTGGTGCGCAGCGAGGTGGCCTACTTCGACCGCTGGCACGTCACCAACCCCTACCGCACCCGCGGCAGCAGCCAGAGCCCAATGGTCAAGTCATTGCTGGGGGTCGACTACCTGCTGCGCAACTGGCTGATTTCCGTGCAATGGCAGGAGCAGCAGTTACTGGACTGGCAAATGGGCATGGTGCAGGACAAACGCCAGCCGTTGTTCACCCTGTCCGCCGAGGGCAATCACCTGCGTGACCGCCTCAAGTCCCGCCTGGTCCTGGCCATGTCACCGCCTGCCAAAGACGACGCTTTGCTGCAAGGCATCTTCACCTACACCCCAGTGGACTGGCTGAAGCTGGGCCTGGAGGTGGATGTGTTTTTTGGCAAGGAAGACCGCACTTTTGGCCAGTACCGCCAACGCGATCAACTGCGCGTGTCCGCCGGCTACCTGTTCTGAGCCCTGAACTGATCTCAATAAAACCCTCTTCAAGAAAAGGAAATTCTATGTTGCCGCCCCTCAAGGTCTTGACCGCCAGCCTCCTGATGCTGACCAGCATGGGGGCATTGGCCGCCCCGAACGCCGACGACATCATTCGTCAGGCCCGTGACCGCAATGACGGCAAGAGTTTCATGTCGCAGGTGTCGTTGATCCTGCTCGACAAGCAAGGCAATAGCCGGGTGCGGGAGTTCAGCTACCTGCAAAAGGATTACTCGGACAGTGACAAGTTCACCATGTACTTCTCGGCGCCCAACGATGTGCGCAACGTCGCCTTCCACATCGAAAACCCCCACGAAGCACTGAATGCCGAGGACAGCCAGTGGATGTACCTGCCGGTCAGCCGACAGACCCGTCGGATCTCGACCACCGATAAGCGTGGCGCGTTTATGGGCAGCGATTACTCCTACGCGGACTTGGACAAGATCCGCGCCGAAGACTACCGCCAGACACTGGTGGGCGAGGAGACCATGGGCGGGCGCGAGTGCTACGTCATCGAGCGCACGCCGGTGTCTGCGCAGATTCTCGCCAAGACTGGCTACAACCAGCTCAAGGTGTGGATCGACAAGCAAAACAACCTGGTCATGCGCCAGGATTTCTTCGACGTCAAAGGCGTGATGTTCAAGCAGATGCGTACGCTGAAAGTCGAGACGGTCGATCAAATCGACAGCATCACCCTCAGCGAAACCGAAGACTTCATCGCCGGCACGCGCTCCCAACTGCGGTTCAACCAGTTGCAGTACAACGTCGAACTGGACGATTGGCTGTTCAACCAGACCGCAATCAAGCGCGGCCTGAAAACCGGCGACCTGCCTGAATTTGCCGTATCCGCCCGCTGAATACTGCGCCTGCCTTTCGTGGAACCGATTGAACTATGGAACGATACCTGAACTTCGTTGAGCGTTATGCGCGCACGATTGTATTTGTGCTGGTGGCGATCACGGCCTACTTCACCTATACCCTCGGCTCGCTGATGTCGGACACCAACCCCTACTTGCTCAAGGAAAGCCACCCGGCGCGCAAAACCATTATCGACCTGCAGCACGAGTTCACCGGCACCTATGACTCGGTCATGGTGGCCCAGAGCAATGCGCACAGTGTATTTAACACGCAGTCGCTCAACGCGCAGTTCGAAATCTCCCAGGCCCTTCGCCGGCTGATGCTGGCCAATGCCGACGATGAAGTCGAGTTGCGTCGTGTTGTCGGCCAGCACGAAAACGACAGCCGCGCCCAACTGTTGGCCAGCGATATCCTCGGCGGCGGGTTTAACCAAAACGACTATGCCCAAGCCAAAGCCCTGCGCGATCACGCCCGCAACCAGGGCTGGGCAGAACGAGACCAGCAGTTTCTGACGTTCCTGGCGGAGCGGATTAACCCCATCCAGGAAATGGCCTCGATGGCCGACCTGGAAAACATCAGCCTGAGCGCCGATGGCGAACTGTGGATTCACAAGACCCTGCACGGCCTGGACATGGACCCGCAGGTCGTCGAAGCGCAGATCATGGGCAACGAGCAAATGGTCGGCGGGGTGGTCTCCCCTGACAAGAAAGTCGCGGTGGTGGTGGCCGAGCTGGGCACCAAGCAGGACGACGCCCAGGCGCAACTGCGGGCGTACCAGCAGGTACGCCAGATCGTCGCGGACTATCAGAGCAAACATCCGCAATTCACCGATGAAGTGTTTATTGCCGGGACGCCGATCTTCATCGCAGCCCAACAAGAGATCATCGATCACGACCTGGCGCTGCTGTTTCCTATCGTGTTCCTGCTTGTGACTTCCATGCTGGTGTTTTTCTTTCGCAAGCCGCTGGGTGTGTTCCTGCCGCTGTTCAATATCCTCTTCTGCACGATCTGGACGCTGGGGCTGATGGCCTTGTTAAAAGTGCCCATCGACCTGCTCACCAGTGTGCTGCCGGTATTTTTGTTCACCATCTGCTGCGCCGACGCGATACATGTGATGGCTGAGTACTATGAGCAACTCAATGCCGGCAAGACGTACCGCGAGGCCAACCGCGAGACCATGCGCCGCATGGTCGTACCGGTGGTGCTGACCACCGTGACCACCATCGCCACCTTTATGATCTCCACCACCAACAACATCGTCAGCATCCGAAACTTCGGGGTGTTCATGTCCATCGGGCTGACGGCCGCCCTGATCATCTCGCTGCTGTTGATTCCGGCGTGGATTTCCATCTGGGGCAAAGATCAGCCGCCGCGTAAAACCGTGCACAAAGAGTCGATCATCTCGCGCTACCTGGTAGCTTTCTGTGCCCGCCTGATCCGCTGGCGCAAACCGGTGCTGCTGGTCAGCTTGCCGTTGTTGGCACTGATGACGGTGTTTACCTTCATGGTCGATATCGAAGACTCGGGCATCGCCTACTTCAAGAAAGACAGCCCGGTGCGCGTGTCCGATGAGTTCATCAACCGCTCCCGGATCGCGGGCACGTCCCCCGGCTGGATCGCGTTCGACACCAAGACCCCGCGTGGGGCGTTGACCACGGAGACCGTGCAGTTCCTCGACAAGCTCGATCATTTTCTCAAGTCTCAGCCAAACGTCAGTTACACCTATTCGGTGGCGGCTTACGTCAAGCGCATGAACCTGGTGCTCAATGATATGAACCCCGAGTACCTGCGGGTCCCACAGGCCCTGGAGCAGGTGACATCGGTCAACGATGAGGGGCAGGCGGAAACCTTTGAGGTCGACGGTAACTCGCTTATCGAGCAACACATCATGATGTTCGAGAACGGCGGTGGTTCAGACTTGCAGAACGTACTGAATGCCGACTACTCCAAGGCCTTGACGCTCTACACCATGACCTCTTCGGTGGCCAGCGACTACAAGGCCATGCTCGATCGCCTGGACGCCTGGCTGCTGGTAAACAAGCCGGCCAATCTGCAGGTTACCCATGCCGGTACGCCAAAAATATGGACCGGCATATTGGCCGAGATCACCCAGGGCCAGGTCCTGAGCTTCTCGCTCGCGTTGCTGGTGGTCACGCTGATGATGATGTTCTGGCTGAAGTCCGTCCGGCTGGGCATTCTGGGCATGCTGACGCTGCTGACCACGTCGGTGACGGTGTATGGCTTTATGTACCTGTTGGGCATCGAGCTGAATATCGGCACGACGCTGGTGACGTTCCTGGTCGTGGGTGTGGTGGATTACGCGGTGCACCTGCTGTCGCGCATCAAGCTGCTGGTTCAGCAAGGTATCCACGTGGACGAGGCGATCCTGACGGCGATGCACAGTGTCGGGCGTTCGACAGTGGTCAACGTGGTGATTTTCTCGGTGGGCTTCCTTGCCCTGCTGTTTTCCGCCTACAAGCCGGTCATTGACTTGGGAACACTGGTAGCGCTGGCCCTCTTCTCCAGCGGCGTCATGACCATCCTGTTAGTGACCTTGATATCTCCGTGGTTCTTTGCAGCCATTGTGCCCGAGCAGCGCACTGATGAACGCGAGCACCCAGGACGCGAGGGCGCCTTGAGCTAGAGGCTGGAACGGACGACGCCGGCCATAGCCATTGAGTAACCAGGGGTTGCCGGCGTTTCCGAACAGCACACAACGCTTCATGAGGTCATGCAGCACGTTCGTTCAGGCCGTTTTGGAAAGATGTTCAAACTGGCATTGATACTGGGCGTCCTTGAGGCTGCTCTCGAACTGTTCAAGGCCGTCGTAGATACTTTGCAAGCCTTCGATCTGGTTTTTCAGTTCCAGCTTTTTATCCGCAATCGCCTGGTTGGCCAAATCCCACGGCAGCTCCTGGCCCCGGTGATCCTGAAGGATCGCCTGCATTTCCTTGAGCTTGAAGCCCAACTGCTGAGCGCATTTGATAAACGTCAGCAGCTCAACGCTTTGCTGGCTATAGACCCGATACTTCCCTTCGCGCACCGGCGGCGGCAGCAAACCAATGTCTTCATAGTGGCGGATCGTCTTGACTGTCGTGCCCGACAACTGGGCAGCTTTGCCGATATACATGTAAAAGTCCTTTTTTTATGGCGCAGAAGAGGCGCGTACTTTGGCGCGCCGCATCTTCACACATGTCTACGGGGTCGGAAACCCGAAGGTGGCAAAAGGCAGTGTAATTGGCAGGGATAAAGCCGGCATCGCCTGCTGCAAGGCGATGCTGTGCAACGGCTATGTCAGCGGCAAGCAATAGCCTGGGCTTGCTTGAGCCAGGCTTCGCGCTGGGAGTCGCCGGAACCGAGGATCGGCCCGAACGTGAGGGTCTTCAATGGTTTGATGCCGCAGAACTCCAGGGTAGTCTTGCGCATCTGGTGCAGGCCCGGCATGCAGTAGACCCACTTGTAGTACCACGGCGGGGTATCCATCGTGACCAGCAGGTGGGCCGTGCGCCCCTTCAAAAGCTTGTCGGGAAAGGCTTTGCCTTCGCGATACTTGAAGGCAAATCCGGGAAGGAATATTCGATCGAAGAAGCCTTTCATCAGGGCCGGAATTCCGCCCCACCAGATGGGATAGACAAACGCCAGGTGCTCAGCCCACGTGATATCGGCCTGGGCCTTGAGCAGATCGGGCTCCAGCAACTGAACCTGTTTGTAGCCATCGTGCAGCACTGGATCAAACCGCAGTGCATCCAGGCGTAACAGACGCACATCGTGCCCGGCCTCTGTGGCCGCCTTCACATAGGTGTCGGTCAATGCCCCACAGAAACTGTCGGTTGAGGGGTGCCCCAGAATCACCAGTACTCGCTTGCTCATCATCACTTCATCCTGAAAAGTCGAGCGGGCAGGATAGGGTGTGCCCGTAACAGGAGAGTCAACAGGGAGGTTTGCCAAATGCTGGTATAGCTTGGGTGCATTGCGCACCGGCAGGTAAGCACCAAATCGCAGGCAAAAAAAAACCCGGAAATCCTCACTTGCGTGGGCCTTCCGGATTTTCTAAACCGCCAAAAATGGTGGGTCGTGTGGGATTCGAACCTACGACCAATTGGTTAAAAGCCAACTGCTCTACCAACTGAGCTAACGACCCGCTGTGTGGTGGCGCGTATAATACTGATTTCTAAGGATTATTCAACACCTTATTTGAAATAAATCAGAAATAACGCGTCGGGTCCGTAATTCCGGCCATTTGGAAGCCCTCTGCACGCAGCCGGCAGCTGTCGCATTTCCCACAGGCACGGCCGTCATCGTCTGCCTGATAGCAGGAAACTGTCAGCGAGTAATCGACACCGAGTCCTACGCCAGCCTTCACGATAGCGGCCTTGCTCAGGTTTTGCAGCGGTGCCTGGATCCGGAAACCCTGCCCTTCTACCCCGGCTTTTGTCGCCAAATTGGCCATACGCTCGAACGACTCGACGTATTCGGGGCGGCAGTCCGGGTAGCCGTTGTAATCAAGCGCGTTAACCCCGATGAAGATGTCACGGGCACTCAGAACCTCCGCCCAGCCCAGGGCCAGGGACAGGAACACGGTGTTGCGTGCCGGTACGTAGGTAACCGGGATGCCTTGGGTGGGGGCCTCTGGGACGTCGATAGTGCTGTCGGTCAAGGCCGAGCCACCCATGCCGTCGAGGTTCAGGCCAATCACCTTGTGTTCGACCACGCCCAAGTCTCGGGCCACACGGGCGGCTGCATCCAGCTCGGCGCGGTGGCGCTGACCGTAGTCGAAGCTCATGGTGTAACAGCTGTAACCTTCGGCGCGAACCATGGCCACTAGCGTTGCGGAATCGAGGCCACCTGACAGCAGGATGACCGCGCGCTTTTGATCAGTCATCTCAGCGCCCCGGTTCGTCGTTCCACAGGTATTTATGCAGCTGCAATTGCAGGCGTACGGGCAGGTTATCGGCAACCACCCAGTCGGCCAGATCGCGCGCGTTCAGGTCGTGGTGGCTGGGAGAGAACAATACCTCACCGGCACGGCGGTCAAGGCCGTACTGGATCAGCTTGGAATTGGCCCAGTCGTAGTCTTCACGGGAACAAATCACGAACTTGACCTGATCGTTGGGCGTCAGCAGTTCGATGTTCTCGTAGCGGTTGCGGTGCACTTCCTTGGAGCCCGGCGTCTTGAGGTCAACTACTCGGCTGACACGCGGGTCTACAGCGGAAATATCCAGGGCCCCACTGGTTTCCAGGGAGACCTCGTAACCTGCATCACACAGCTGTTTGAGCAAGGGGATGGCGTTGGGCTGGGCCAGGGGCTCGCCACCCGTTACACAGACGTAGCGGGGCCGGTAGCCGGCAACCTGCTCCAGGATGTCTTCGAGGGTGCGCACAGTGCCGCCACTGAAGGCGTAGGCGCTGTCACAGTATTGGCAACGCAAGGGGCAACCGGTCAGGCGCACAAAAACCGTGGGCAGGCCAGCGGTTCGCGTTTCACCCTGTAACGAGTAAAAAACTTCGGTGATGCGTAATGTGTCTTGCATAGTCGCCACGGGCGTAACAGCTAAACAGGCTGTCCGCCTCCGTCAGGCACTTCAAGGAACCCCGCCAACGCGTAGGCCCCAGGAAGCGTGTGTCATAAAAGGGCGTGGATTCTAACGAAAAAACCCGCGCCAGGCGCGGGTTTCTTCTAAACGGCTGCATCGCTTACAAGCGTTGCAGATCCCGTTGGGCCAACTGTGCAGCGGAGGTACCCGGATATTGGGCTACAACCTGCTGCAGAATGCCTTTGACCTTGTCGGTATGACCCAGGCGGCGTTCTACGTCAGCGAGTTTATACAGCGAGTCGGGCACCTTGGCGTGCTTGGGGTACAGCTGGCTGACCTTGGCAAATGCCTGGCCCGCCCCCTGCAGATCACCCTTTGCCAGATTCACCTCGCCCAACCAGTATTGGGCGTTGCCCGCGTACTGGCTGTTTGGGTAGCGGCCCAGGAAGGCGGTAAAGGCTTTGCTGGCCTTATCGAAATCCTTGGCCTTGATCAGGTCGAAGGCTGCATCGTAATACAGCTTTTCCTTCGCCGGATCACCCGGTTCACTGCTGGCGGCAGGGGCTTGGCTCGCAGCGGCGGCCCCTGCTGCTGCACCACCGATAGCCGCGCTGGGCGCGCCACCGGCAGAAGAATTATCAGGAGTAGCGGCAGGTGTAACACCGGCTCCTATACGTCGATCAAGATCCTGGTAACGCTCCAGGCCTTCCTGCTTCAGCTGACGCACCTCATTTTGCAGAACTTCAATGGTGCCTTGTTGCTGCGCCAATTGATCCTGCATGCGTTGCAGCTGGTTGAACAGTTCGCCCTGTGCCGAGGGAGCGGACGTAGCCGCCCCCCCAGCATAGGCGCCATTCGTGCCATAACCCGCTGGCGGATAACTGCTCCCGCTATTGTTATAGCCAGAGTTGCTATCTTCCACAGGAACCGCAGCCCACACCGCAAGCGGGGCGAGGCTGAGAGCCAATACAGTTAGAGCACGACGGCACGTTCGCATGACGAATTACTTACGCAGTTCGACGCGACGGTTTTGAGCCCAGGACTGCTCGTCGTGGCCAGTAGCAACTGGACGCTCTTTACCGTAGGAAACCAGTTCCAGTTGGCCTGGAGCAACACCTTGCAGTACCAGGTAGCGCTGAACGGCTTTCGCACGACGCTCGCCCAGTGCCATGTTGTACTCACGAGTACCACGTTCGTCAGTGTTACCTTCCAGAACAACGCGAGCGCCGTTAGCTTTCAGGTCCTTCGCGTGAACGTCCAGAGCGCGCATGGCTTCTGGTTTCAGGTCCGAACTGTCGTATTCGAAGTAGAAAGTGGTGATAGCGCGCAGAGCAGCTTCTTCGCTCAGGGAGCCGTCAACTGCACCAGTGTTAGCGCCGTAACCAGCGTTTGGATCAACAGCTGCGCCTTCACCGGCATTGTCGCCGCCTTTAGACGAGCAACCAACGGCTACGGACAGAGCCAGAGCCAGAGCAGCAAACTTACCAAACTTCAGCATTTCCATCGTGAAACTCCTAATGAACCCCAGTGTGTTAAGTACTTCTTTTTGTAGCGCCGCGTCAGTTCAGGTAAGGGGACCAGGACGGTTCTCTGACTTCGCCTTGTGCGGTAGGAAGCGGGAGCCTTACGCGTCCATTAATGGACACGAGCATCAAGACTCCCCGGCCCTGCTGGCGGGTGGCGTAGATTACCATGGTGCCGTTGGGCGCAACAGTAGCTGACTCATCAAGGTTGGTATCTGTGAGGATTTTTACCGTTCCACGCTGCAAATCCTGGGCCGCAACCCGGAAATTAGTGAAACCATCCTGACGGTGAATCATCACCAACGTCTTTTCATCAGCCGAAAGCTTAGGATTGGCGTTGTAGTTACCGATAAAGGTCACGCGTTCCGCGCCCCCACCGCCAACGCTGGTCTTGTAGATCTGTGGCTTGCCGCCGCGGTCCGAGGTGAAGTAGATGGTCGAACCATCCTTGCCCCAGAACGGTTCGGTATTGATACCAGGACCGCTGGTCACGCGGCTGATCTGGCGCGAAGCCATGTTCATCACGTAGATGTCCGGGTTGCCGTCCTTGGACAGTACGAATGCCAGGCGCGAACCATCCGGCGACCAGGCCGGTGCACCGTTGAGGCCTTCAAAGTTGGTGATCTGCTCACGACGGCCAGTATCGATGTGCTGGACGAAGATACGCGGACGCTTCTGTTCGAAAGACACGTAGGCAATACGCTTGCCGTCCGGCGCGAAGCGCGGCGACAGGATTGGCTCACGGGATTGCAGCAAGGTCACTGCCCGCGCACCGTCGTAGTCCGAACGCTGCAGGGTGTAGCGAGTGTTGTCTACGGAGAAACGCTCGGCCGTTACATAAAGCAGGCGTGTCGAGAACGCCCCCTTGATACCGGTGAGTTTTTCAAACGACTGGTCCGAGATGTAGTGGGCCATGTCGCGCAGTTGTTCGGCGGTACCCGATACGCTGCCGGTCAGGACCTGCTGCTCAGTGGCCACGTTGAACAAGGTGTACTGGATCTGCAGGCGACCGCCGGCCGGCGTGATGCTGCCGACCATCAGGTACTGCGCGCCCACCGCTTTCCAATCACGGAAGATGACTTCGCTGGCCTGGGTCGGCTGGCTGATCATGTTGCCTTTCGGAATCGGTGCGTAGTAACCGGAATTGCGCAGGTCGTCGCTGACGATCTGGGCCATGTCGTCCGGCAGCACGCTGCCGCCCTGCCAGCCAAACGGCACTACCGCGATCGGGGTGGCCCGATCGCTGCCGCTGGTGACCAGGATGTTCTTTTCATCCGCCGCCGCTATCCCTGCCATACAGCAAATAACGACAAGCATTCCTCGAAGAAGGTTTCTCACAAGGCTAGATCCTCAGGTGTGAATGTCATCTTGAATGAACGATAGGGAGCGAAGTCGCTTGGTTTCATTCCCTGCATCTCGGTCAACCGGCCAATATTCTTGACCGCGGCAACCGCCGAACTGTCGAACGAACCGTCACCACTGGACTTGGCCACGCTGACCGAAGTCACCGTACCGTCCGGCAACATGCCGATCTGCAGCACTACTGTCATGCCTTTGCGTGCCGAAGGTGGACGTGTCCAGCCTTCTGCTGCCCGCGCCCGAATCAGGTCGTCGAAACTGCCCGCGACTTCATCACCACGCTCATCGGCCAAGGCTTGCTGACGCTGCGGCGTGTCGGAGAGCAAATCTGCCAAGGCCTGGGCCTTTTTCTCTTCGGCGGATTTACGCGCTGCTTCCTGGGCCTTTTTCTTGCTGGCATCGGCGGCAGCTTTCTTCTTCGCGTCGTCGGCGATTTTCTTCTTCGCCTCGTCTGCTTCAGCTTTTTTCTTGGCGTCTTCGGCGGCTTTCTTCTTCGCGTCTTCGACTATTTTCTTCTTGGCGTCTTCAGCGGCCTTTTTCTTGGCCTCTTCTTCGGCAGCCTTCTTGGCTTCTTCTTCAGATTTCTTCTTGGCTATATCAGCCAATTGTTTCTCTTCAGCTTTTTTAGCTTCGGCAGCTTTCTCGGCTTTCTTGGCTTCATCAGCCTTTTTCGCCTCGTCGGCCTTCTTGGCTTCGTCAGCCTTTTTCGATTCCTCGGCCTTTTGAGCCGCCTCTTCTTTCTTTTGTTCCGCAGCAGCCTTCACCGCTTCCTGCTCGACCTTCTTCTGTTCCATCTGTTCGACTTCAGTCTGGCGCGCAGCCGACTTCTGGGCCTCACCCGCAATCTTCTGATTGGTCTGGGTGGTGGCCTGGCTTTTCGATTTCAGCTGATACAGGGTCGCCTGCACGATCGGCTTGGCTGGCGGCAGGTCCGGAGTCATGGCAAAGCTGACGAACAGCATGCCAAAGACCAGGACGTGCAGGGCAATTGCCCAGACGCTAGGCCAGAAGAAGCTTTCCGAGGCGGACGGCTCTCGCTGTTGGTGCATCAGGGCGCCTCGGTAATCAAGCCAACGTTACCGACGCCGGCCTTCTGCAGCCCGCCCATGGCGCCCATGACGGAACCGTAGTCGACCGACTTGTCGCCGCGGATGAACACCTGGGTGTGCTTGCCGCCTTCGTTGCCGGAGCGAATGATCTTGGTCACCGCATCGGTCATCGCCGGCAGGGTCAAGGCCTTGTCCTGTTGCTTCTGGGTGTCGACTTCGCTGCCAAGGTTCCAGTAATAGGTCTTGTCAGCCTTGATCGAAATGGTCAGGACCTGAGTGTTGTTGTCCTGCGGCAAGGCTTCACTGGAAACCTTGGGCAGATCAACCTTCACGCCCTGGTTGAGCATCGGCGCGGTCACCATGAAGATCACCAGCAGCACCAGCATCACGTCGATGTAGGGTACTACGTTCATCTCGGCGACCGGCTTGCGCTTTTTGCGAGCTCGAGCGATTAAAGCCATTGGGAATTACCTGCTTATTCTTCGCTGGTGTGCACTTTACGGTGCAGGATCGCCTGGAACTCATCGGCGAAGGTGTAGTAACGGCTGATCAACGTTTCGCTGGTTGCAGCAAAGCGGTTGTAGGCAATTACTGCGGGGATAGCGGCGAACAGGCCGATCGCGGTGGCGATCAGGGCTTCGGCAATACCCGGGGCCACGGTGGCCAGGGTCGCTTGCTGGGCCTGGGCCAGGCCGCGGAACGAGTTCATGATCCCCCACACCGTACCGAACAGGCCGATGTACGGGCTGACGGAACCGACGGTAGCGAGGAACGGCAGGCTCTGCTCCAGTTTCTCTTCTTCACGGGAAATGGCGACGCGCATGGCACGGGCCACGCCTTCCATGACCGCTTCCGGATCAACACCCGGCTGCTGGCGCAGGCGCGAGAATTCCTTGAAGCCCGCGCGGAAGATCTGCTCGACGCCCGAGTCCGGGTCCGGGTTGCTGCCGGCCTGGCGGTACAGCTTGGACAGGTCGATACCCGACCAGAAGCGCTCTTCAAAGCTCTCCAGGGCACGTCGACCGGCGCGCAGCAGGTTGCTGCGCTGAAAAATCATGACCCAAGAGGTAACCGATGCGGCTACCAGGGTCAGCATCACCAGTTGAACCACGACACTGGCATTGCTGACCAGGCTCCACATGGAGGAATGGTCGACGACGGTAGGTTCCACGCTAAATCTCCTGCTTTGATTGTTTACCCGCGCCGCTCACGGCGGCAAAGGCCGCACGTAGAGTTTCGGGAATGGCCCGAGGCTTCAAACTATTGGTGCGCACACACGCCACCAGGAACTGCCCCTCACAGAGCAGCGTTGCATCCGTTGCCCGCCTGACCTGCTGCTTGAAACGCAGGCTGGCACGGTTCAATTCGATTACTTCAGCGCTGACCAGCAGCTCGTCGTCCAGTCGCGCCGGTGCGTGGTAACGCGCCTCGCTGGAATGCACGACGAATAACAGGTCCTCCCCTGCCAGCTGGGATTGGGCAAAGCCCAGCTCCCGTAGCCGCTCGGTACGAGCCCGCTCCATGAACTTGAGATAATTGACGTAATACACGATGCCGCCGGCATCGGTGTCCTCGTAATAAACGCGACAGCGATGTGCGAACGACTGATCCCCGTTTTGCGCGCGCATACTCTAGTGCTTACTCCTCAGGTTGCCAATCCGGTGGGGCAACTGTTTTTTCATTCTCGAAAAACATATCCAGTGACTGAATGACGACGCCAGCCACTAGGACAGCACAAACATCGAATAAATCGACTGGCGTGAAGCTTTTAATCGTCCACTGCATCAAGGAATTCGTCTACCACGGGCATCTCCCCCAATCGTGACGGAATGTTTAACCCGAAGTGCAGATAGGCATGGCGCGTCACCACCCGCCCCCTTGGCGTACGCATGATATAGCCCTGCTGGATCAGGTACGGCTCCAGCACATCTTCGATGGTATGGCGCTCTTCACTGATGGCCGCCGCCAGGCTGTCGACACCCACCGGGCCGCCGTCGAACTTCTCGATCATGGTCAAGAGCAGGCGTCGATCCTGATGATCGAAGCCGTGCTCGTCCACATCCAGCAGGTTCAAGGCCAGGTCCGCCACGGCCTTGGTGATATGCCCCTTGGCCCGTACTTCGGCAAAGTCACGCACACGACGCAACAAGCGGTTGGCAATCCGTGGCGTGCCCCGGGCCCGACGAGCGATTTCAAACGCGCCCTCCGGGTCCAGGGGCAGGCCGAGAATACTGGCCGAACGGCTGACAATGGTCGCCAGATCGGTAGTGCTATAAAACTCCAGACGTTGAACGATGCCGAAACGGTCTCGCAGCGGGTTGGTCAGCATGCCCGCACGGGTCGTCGCGCCCACCAGCGTGAACGGTGGCAAGTCGAGCTTGATCGAGCGGGCCGCCGGGCCTTCGCCGATCATGATGTCGAGCTGGAAATCTTCCATCGCCGGGTACAGCACTTCCTCGACGATAGGCGAGAGCCGGTGGATCTCGTCGATGAACAGCACGTCATGGGGCTCGAGGTTGGTGAGCAACGCCGCCAAATCACCTGGCCGCTCCAGCACCGGGCCGGAGGTGGACTTGATCGACACGCCCATTTCCTGGGCAATGATGTTGGCCAGGGTGGTTTTACCCAGCCCCGGCGGGCCGAAGATCAAGGTATGGTCCAAGGACTCACTGCGCCCGCGCGCGGCCTGGATAAACAACTCCATCTGCTCGCGCACGGTGGGCTGGCCGATGTAGTCGGCAAGGCTCAAGGGCCGGATGGCGCGGTCCTGGACTTCTTCACGGTCACGAGGCCCGGTGGCCGCGATCAGACGATCAGCTTCAATCACTTAAATCATTCCCTTCAGGGCTCGGCGGATCATGTCTTCGCTGCTCAGGTTCTTGTCCTTGATGGCCGAGACGGCCTTGCTGGCCTCCTGGGGTTTGTAGCCCAGGGAGATCAGCGCACTGACGGCGTCGCTTTCAGCACTCGCGACCTGGCCCGCCGGCATATCCGGCTGGTTCGGCACCAGGGCGAACATGCTCGGCACCACTTCCCAGGCCTTGAAGCGGTCCTTGAGTTCTACCAACAGGCGCTCGGCGGTTTTCTTGCCCACGCCCGGTACCTTGGTCAGCGCTGAGGTGTCCTGGGCCGAAACGGCTCGTACCAGCTCATCCACTTCCAGGCTCGACATCAACGCCAGGGCCAATTTAGGCCCCACGCCATTAAGGCGAATCAGTTCGCGGAAGAAGTCGCGGTCGCGCTTGCCAATGAAACCATAGAGTAGTTGCGCGTCTTCGCGCACCACCAGATGGGTATGCAGCGTTATAGGTTCACCGACCGACGGCAGGCGGTACAGGGTGGTCATGGGCACTTCCAGCTCATACCCCAGCCCGTTTACATCCAGAATCAGGTGCGGCGGCTGTTTCTCAGCCAGGGTGCCGCGCAAGCGTCCAATCACGGTTCAGATCCTTAAAGCTTGGGGTCAGAGCGAGGCCTGACCGGAAATAACGATTGCGCTGATGCTATCAGAGACGCAGGCGCCCGCCACGACTGCGTGCCATGCCCAGGCCGTGAGGCAGCAGGCTGGAGCGCGTGTGTGCATGGCAAATGGCAATGGCCAGGGCGTCGGAGGCATCGATCTGCGGCTTTGAGGTGAGCTTGAGCATGTGCATGACCATCATCTGCACCTGCTCTTTATTGGCCCCACCGGTGCCGACCACGGCCTGCTTGACCTGGGTCGCGGTGTATTCGGCGATTTCCATGCCCTCTTCGGCCCCTGCCACGATGGCGGCGCCACGGGCTTGTCCGAGTTTAAGGGCTGAGTCAGCGTTTTTTGCCATGAACACTTTTTCGATGCCCATGGTGACCGGTCCGTAGGTCTGGATCACTTCACGCACGCCGCGATAGACGATCTGCAGGCGCTCAGCCAACTCGCCTGCGCCGGTACGGATACAGCCCGAAGCGACGTAGACGCAGCCGCGCGGGGTGTGTTGCACCACACCAAAACCGGTGATGCGCGAACCGGGGTCGATACCTAGGATTAAAGTCATAACGCCTGCAGGTCGGATAAACACATTTTTTGATACATCGTAGTTCTAATGTGGGAGGGGGCTTGCTCCCGATGGCGATCGTCCAGTTAGACATAGGCTGACTGATACACCGCCATCGGGAGCAAGCCCCCTCCCACATTTGGATCTACGTCATTCTTCAGCCTAGCTGTTCGGCCACGGATTCCGGGATGTCGGCGTTGGAATACACGTTCTGTACATCATCCAGGTCTTCGAGCATATCGAGCATCTTCAGCACTTTCTGCGCACCGTCCAGGTCCAGCTCGGCACTGGTGGTCGGCAGCATCACGATCTCGGCGTCGGAGCCTTTGAAACCGGCCGCTTCCAGGGCATTACGCACGGCGTAGAAGCCGGCGAACGAGGTAAACACGTCGATGGAGCCATCTTCATTGGTCACCACGTCGTCGGCATCCGCCTCCATCGCCGCTTCCATCAGCGCATCTTCATCCACACCCGGCGCGAAGGAGATCTGCCCCTTGCGTTCGAACAGGTAGGCCACCGAACCGTCAGTCCCCAGGTTGCCGCCACACTTGCTGAACGCATGACGCACGGCGGCGGCAGTACGGTTGCGGTTATCGGTCATGCATTCGACCATCACCGCCACGCCACCCGGGCCGTAGCCTTCGTAGGTCAACTCGACCATGTCGTCGGTGTCGGCAGCGCCGGCCCCACGGGCCACGGCACGGTCGATAATGTCACGACTCATGTTGGCGCCGAGGGCCTTGTCCAGGGCCAGGCGCAGACGCGGGTTGGAGCCCGGGTCACCCCCGCCCTGGCGGGCAGCGACCGTCAGCTCACGGATCCACTTGGTAAAAATCTTGCCTTTCTTGGCATCCTGACGCTCTTTGCGGTGCTTGATGTTCGCCCACTTGGAATGGCCAGCCATAACACAACTCCGAAATTCTCTAGAAACCTTATCAACCCCACCCCGGGTGGGATACACCCCTTGTAACGCAAAGGCGCATCCGAAGATGCGCCTTTTTAGACTGCGTAAACCTCAGTGCGCTTTCACGCAGCAGCCTTACTCAGCCTTCGGCGTCTCGCGCAGGCGGATATGCAGCTCGCGCAATGCCTTGGCATCCACCACACCCGGAGCCTGGGTCATGACGTCCGCAGCACTCTGGGTTTTCGGGAACGCGATCACTTCACGGATCGACTGGGCACCGGTCATCAGCATCACCAGGCGGTCGAGGCCGAAAGCCAGGCCACCGTGGGGCGGCGCACCGTATTTCAAGGCGTCGAGCAGGAAGCCGAACTTCTCTTCCTGTTCCGCTTCGTTGATGCCCAGCAGGCGGAAGACCGCTTGTTGCATCTCTTTGCGGTGGATACGGATCGAACCGCCACCCAGCTCAGTACCGTTCAACACCATGTCATACGCGCGGGACAGCGCGCCTGCCGGGTTGGCTTCCAGCTCTTCGGGCGAGCACTTCGGCGCGGTGAACGGGTGGTGCAAGGCGCTGAAGCTGCCGTCATCGTTCTCTTCGAACATCGGGAAGTCGACGACCCACATCGGTGCCCACTTGCAGGTCAGCAGGTCCAGGTCGTGGCCCAGCTTGATCCGCAGCGCGCCCAGGGCTTCGCTGACGATCTTGGCTTTGTCGGCGCCGAAGAACACGATGTCGCCGTCGACCGCGCCCACGCGATCCAGGATCACATTGAGGTTGGCTTCCGGGATGTTCTTCACGATTGGCGACTGCAGGCCTTCAACACCCTTGGCGCGCTCGTTGACCTTGATATACGCCAGGCCCTTGGCACCGTAGATGCCGACGAACTTGGTGTAGTCGTCGATCTGCTTGCGCGGCATGCTCGCGCCGCCAGGCACGCGCAGGGCGGCGATGCGGCATTTCGGGTCGTTGGCGGGGCCGCTGAACACCTTGAAATCAACTTCGGTGAGCTGGTCGGCCACGTCCACCAGTTCCAGCGGGTTACGCAGGTCTGGCTTGTCCGAACCGTAGCGGCGCATGGCTTCTTCGAAGGTCATGTGCGGGAATTCGCCGAACTCCAGGTCCAGCACTTCCTTGAACAGGTTGCGGATCATCTGCTCGGTGATGCCCATGATCTCTTTTTCATCGAGGAAGCTGGTCTCGATGTCGATCTGGGTGAATTCCGGCTGGCGGTCGGCGCGCAGGTCTTCGTCGCGGAAGCACTTGGCGATCTGGTAGTAACGGTCGAAACCGGCCACCATCAGCAGCTGCTTGAACAGCTGCGGCGACTGCGGCAAGGCGAAGAAACTGCCGGCGTGGGTACGGCTAGGCACCAGGTAGTCACGCGCGCCTTCCGGGGTGGCCCGGGTCAGGATAGGCGTTTCGACGTCAAGGAAGCCGTTCTCGTCGAGGAAGCGGCGGATGCTGGTGGTCATGCGCGAACGCAGGCGCAGCTTCTCGGCCATTTCCGGACGACGCAGGTCCAGGAAGCGGTAGCGCAGGCGGGTTTCTTCGCCGACGTCGGAGTATTCGTTCAACGGGAACGGCGGGGTTTCCGATTCGTTCAGTACTTCCAGCTCGTAGCCCAGCACTTCGATCGCACCGGACGCCATGTTCGCGTTCACGGCACCGGCCGGACGCAGGCGAACCTTGCCGGTGATCTTCACGACGTACTCGCTGCGCACACGGTCAGCGGCGGCGAAGCTTTCGGCGCGATCCGGATCGAATACCACCTGGGCCAGGCCATCACGATCACGGATATCGAGGAAGATCACCCCGCCGTGGTCGCGGCGACGGTGAACCCATCCGCAAAGGGTGATTTCCTGACCATCCAGGGTCTCGTTCAGTTGGCCGCAATAGTGGCTGCGCATCATGGTAGTGGTTTCACTTCTCGTAATTCGAAATTCGGTGGAGGCCTGCCTCGTCACCGTACATTAAAGCAGGGGACGGATAATGCAGGAGCCTGCGCATGGAGTTCAACTCAGTCTGCTTTGTCGCCGCCCGCCAGGTTCTTCTTCGAACCGGTCTTGAAATCGGTCTCGTACCAGCCGCTGCCGCTCAGGCGGAAGCCCGGCATGGACAACATCTTCTTGAGCTCGGGTGCCTGGCAGGCCGGGCAATCGACCAGCGGCGCTGCGCTGATCTTCTGGATGGCTTCCAACTGATGTCCACAGGAAGCACATTGATAGTCATACATGGGCATGGCGATGTCTCGGCGGTCGATCGTTACTGTGCCGCGCCCGCTCCTGATAAAGAGCAGAGGGAGAAAGCCCCGGCAGCAGCAAAGCGCGGGATTATATCTGGTAAATCAAGGCAGCGCAGCCGGCTTTCTGCCCGGGGCAGGCCCACCTCGACAGTGGACCGGCCCCGAGGCCTGCCGATTACTCAGGGCTTGGCGAGGCAGCACGGCCCTTTAACAGATGAACCACACACACTACCCTGACCAACCCACTGAAGTTCTTCACTCCTCCATACCGCAAGTGCACTTCCCGATCGACATAGGACAGCAATGCACTGACAGAGCAGGCATTGATCCTGGCTATTTCCGTGAGGATATTCCAATAGATCTGCTCAAGCCGAAGACAAGTGGAAAATCCGTTGAGCCTTACCGATCGGGACAATGGCTTGGCCAGCCCCATATCGAACCCCTTGGCGAAGGGGTCGACGCTTATCTTGTGGAAACCACCGGTTTCCATCACTCCCACATCCACTCCACGTGACATACACCTGACACTCCATTGCCAAACAACAGCCCATGGGTTCTCCCATTGGACAGTGGCCCTATAAGACAGCAGGACGAGGCAGGCAGCCAGAAGACGGGGCGTTGATAGGCGTAGGACAACGCCAGGAAATGCGTGGAAACAAGCAAGTGGCGCCACAACGGCGCCACTGTGGCTGTCGTTTACTGGCTTTCGAGCAGGGAACGCAGCATCCACGCGGTTTTCTCGTGAACCTGCATGCGCTGGGTCAGCAGGTCCGCGGTCGGCTCATCGCTGACCTTGTCGAGCAACGGGAAAATACCACGTGCGGTACGCGTGACCGCCTCCTGGCCCGCCACCAGTTGCTTGATCATCTCTTCTGCGCTGGGAACACCCTCTTCTTCCTTGATGGAGGAAAGGCGGGCGTAGATCGAATAGGCGCCCGGTGCCGGAAAACCCAGGGCACGGATACGCTCGGCTATGGCGTCCACCGCCAGCGCCAGTTCGTTGTACTGCTCTTCGAACATCAGGTGCAGCGTACGGAACATGGGGCCCGTGACGTTCCAATGGAAGTTGTGGGTCTTCAGGTACAGTACATAGGTATCGGAAAGCAGCCGTGAAAGCCCATCGACGATGGATTTACGATCTTCTTCACTGATACCGATATCGATTGCCATGTTTATCCCCTTCAATTGACAAGCATTCATTGATCAGGTGCACGACTACTCTAGCAAGAGCGCCGCAGAGACGCAGCCCGACACCCTCGGGCGACATGCGGCAAATCGCCCCTGCACGACCTGTCAGCCCGTGCAGTACAAGCCTTTGGGCATGTCGGAAATTTTCTTTAAGGCCGCCAGAAACCCCTGCACATGTCTAGGACAAGCGTTTCACGCAGAAATGCCACGCCCCTTTCAACCGCGGAAAATGCTCGATTTGAGTAGGCACGGCCTTTGCTGTTAAATAGGCAGCGTGTCGCCGTCGTTAATTTCCACGGCAAGCGGCATAGGCTGATACCCGCGCACGTGCCCAACGCCTCCCATTGTTCAGAAGCGAACCGTGCCAGTCAGCTCTTCCTTGTGATCCGTCTTAACGTGAGTTAATCAAAATGTTGAAAATCGTCCACCTGCTAACGGGCGTTGCAGCGTTGCTGCTGTCCTTTATCCCGAGCCTGCAGCCTGAAAGCCTGCCCTACCTGCAACAACACGACGCTCTGTACCTGGCCTTGTTCGGCCTTCTTAACCTGACGCTCGCTCCCGTAATCCCTTACTGGAACAAAGGCACACGTCATCAACTGCAAAACCTGGTCAGCGCGCTGCTGGTACTGACCGTTGTCGTACAAACCCTCACCCTCCTGGCACCTATGCCTGAAGTGGGCGGCCATCCGGCCATCCTGCTCAGCCTGGTGATTGCTGTGGTCGCTATCGTTCTTCACCTGGCCATCAGCTTCTACCGTTCGTCCCCGGCGGCCGCGTCGCAAAACTACGACATGACCAATCGGGATACCGGTACCGTCAAGTGGTTCAACACCTCCAAAGGCTTCGGCTTTATTTCCCGCGATTCGGGCGACGACATCTTCGTCCACTTCCGGGCTATCCGTGGCGAAGGTCATCGCGTCCTGGTGGAAGGCCAGCGCGTGGAGTTCTCCGTGATGAATCGCGACAAAGGCCTGCAAGCCGAAGACGTGATCGCAGCCCTGCCGCGTCGCTGATTCCAGCCGTCGCAGCAAAAAAACCGCGATCCAGCCTTGGCTGGGTCGCGGTTTTTTATTGCACTCGGATTAATAGTGCGGTGGCGGCGCCTCTTCTTCGGACGTCTCGAACTGGCCGCCCATTTCTTCCTGACGCTTGAGCAGCGCGGTCATCTGCAGCTGCAGGCGTTCAACCGCGCGCTGCTGGACGACCAGGATGTCATTGAGGGTCTCGATGGTGTCGTCCTGAAAGGCCAGGCGGCTCTCCAGATCGGTAACGCGGTCTTGCAAGTCCATGGTTCAACCCTGGGTAAAGATAAAGTCGGCAGGCAGCAACGCGTGCAGGCGCACACGAATGGCCGCCACTTGTTCTTCAGTGTACGGCTGGGCCGGATGCTTGCCCCAAACCGGCGCAGGCCACGCGGCGTCATCACGCTTACGTACGATCACATGCACGTGCAATTGGCTGACGACATTGCCCAGCGCACCGATATTCATCTTGTCGGCGCCCAGGCCTTCGTTGAGTAACTGCGCCAGCAACGTAGTTTCCTTCCAGAGGATCTGTTGATCTGCGACATCCAGCTGAAACACTTCGCTGATACCGTTGATGCGTGGCACCAGGATGAACCAGGGGTAATTCGAGTCATTGGACAGCAGCAGGCGGCACAACGGGAAGTCCCCGATCACCAGTGTGTCTTGTTGCAGGCGTTGGTCTAAGGCGAACACCACGGGCACTCCGTTTGGCAGGTCAAGTTCCGGCGCCCAGCATACCTTTGAATGCAGGCGGCTTCACGGCGAATACGGGAGAGCCCCGGCGCATCCGGAGAAAAAAACCGCACCCTTTCGATGCAGGCGAATAATTGAGCTACGCTAACTCGGGCCTCACCGGGATGCACCAAAATGACCCACTTGTGCCTCAAAGAGATCCGCCAACTACCCACTCATGGGGGTGGACCGGTAACGTTTTCCTCGGGCAACGTTTTTTTTGCCCCCCCAACAGCGGTAACACACGGGCGTCAAGCCCAAACCAAACGGCGTAAAAAGCCCGTACTTATGCGGTTTTTACACCGTCGTAACGTTTTTCACGAAAAAATGACATTCAGTTACCAGTTTGGGCGCGCTTGTTGCATTCACCCCCCTATCGTCGACAACGGCACCTGCAGGGAAGTGAGTGTTTCGCGATAAAAAACAGTGGCGTTTCAATGCATACCAAGGAAGACGACAAACTCTGAAAGACGTTTGAAAACAGCATTGAAGTTGTCAGTCCCGTTACATTCGGACTGTGAATTTGCGACATGGAACTAGCAATTTACGACAGCCTCGTAAAGAAGCTGAAAGGAAAGATGGGTAAGTATCGTCAATAGAGTCTGCGTGATATAACTTTGCGCCGACACAAAAAAGAAAGAGCCGCCCAGATAAAAATACAGGTGGGACGGCAGTACTCTTCCTAAAACCAAAGGAGCAAATCACGATGCGCGTGATGAAGTGGAGCATGATCGCCCTGGCTGTTTCAGCAGGCACCTCGCAGTTCGCAATGGCGTCCGCCCAGGACGATTCCAAGGGCTTTATCGAGGACAGTACAGCCAGCATTCTGACGCGGGCCCTGTATTTCAGCCGTGACCGCCGTAACCACGGTGCAGAACAAAGCCGTATCGAAGAAACAGGCCTTGGCTTCCACGGCCTCTTCAGCTCGGGTTACACCCAAGGCACCATCGGTGTCGGTGTCGACGTGATCGGCCTGCTGGGCGTCAAGCTGGACAGCGGCAAAGGCCGTGCCGGCACCGGTCTGTTCCCAGAGGGTTCCGACGGCCGTTCGCAGGATGACTACTCCAAAGGCGGCGCAGCCATCAAGTTCCGTATGTCCAATACGGTCCTGAAGATCGGTGATCAGTACACCACCGCTCCAGTGTTCGCTTCCGATGACAGCCGTTTGCTGCCGGAACTGCCGCAAGGCATCTCCATCACCAGCAACGAAATCAAAGATCTGAAACTGGAAGCCGGTCACTTCACCTCGATCGTTGCCCAGGATCAAACCTACCGCGACAGTATCGCCAGCTCCGAACCAGGCTCGAGCCGTGGCCTGCGAGACGCCAACTTCGTGGGCGGCGTGTACTCCTGGACCCCAGAGTTCACCACCAGCCTCTACTACTCGAAAGTGGAAGACTACTGGAAGAAGATCTACGCCAACGTCAACTGGACCCACGCGCTCAGCGATGACCAGTCCGTGGCTGTCGACTTCAACATCTACGACACCAAGAGCGACGGCGCCGGCCTGGTCCGTGCTGACAAAGACAGCACCACCAAGCTCGACAACCGTGCGTTCAGCCTGCAAGGCGCGTACACCATTGGCGCTCACACCTTCACCCTGGCAGCACAGAAGGTCAGCGGCGACGGCCAGTACGGCTACGGCGTAGACGGCGGCGGCACGATTTTCCTGGCCAACTCCATCGCCCGCTCCGACTTCAACGCTGAAGACGAGAAGTCCTACCAGGCTCGCTATGACCTGAACATGGCGACCTTTGGCATCCCAGGCCTGAGCTTCATGACTCGTTATGTGAAAGGTACCGGCGCCAACACCTCGACCACTAACAATGGTAAAGAGTGGGAACGCGACATCGAAGCCAAATACGTGATCCAGAGCGGTCCAGCCAAAGACCTGAGCCTGCGCGTACGTCAGGCGACCTATCGCTCATCTGATCAGGTTTACTCGGGTTCCCTCGACGAACTGCGTCTGATCGCGCAATACCCGCTGAACATCTTGTAATTGCCGGTTCAATTACAACGATGACTTAAGGCTCCGGCCTTAAACAAAAAAGCCGCTCCCCTGTTTACAAGGGAGCGGCTTTTTCATTGCAGTTTTATTTCAGCAAATAACTAGCAAGCTAACTAACGAGATTCAAGTGACACGTTTAACCTGACCTTTCGGCCAAGTTAAACGCGCTTCTTTCACTTACTTCGGAGCTGCTTCCTGCATCACTCGAATAACGCGCTGCGAAAATGGAATATCAATCCCCGCAGCCTTTAAACGATCACGCGCCAGTTCATTCAACATGAACACTACATCCCAATAATCCGGGGTATTGGTCCAGCAGCGCAGGGAAACAGTGATCGAGCTATCGCCCAAGGTCGACACCACGGCCACCGCAGCAGGATCCGTCAGTACACGCGGATCTTTTGACAGCTCCAGCAGCACTTCACGAGCCTTTTGCAGATCCGCCTCGTAGTCCACACCCACATCAAAGACCACCTTGCGGGTCGGCTGACGGTTGGTGTTGGTGATGATGCCGTTGGACAGGATGCCGTTGGGCACGATGACGGTCTTGTTGTCACCGGTACGCAGCACGGTGTGGAAGATTTGGATGCTATCGACGGTCCCGGAGGTGCCCTGGGCCTCGATCCAGTCACCAATGCGGAACGGGCGGAACAACAGAATCAGCACACCACCGGCAAAGTTCGCCAGGCTGCCTTGCAACGCCAGGCCGATGGCCAGGGTAGCGGCACCGATGGCGGCGACGAACGACGTGGTCGCCACGCCGATCATCGAGGCCACACTGACAATCAGCATGACTTTCAGCGCGATGTTCGCCAGGCTGGTGATGAAGTGCTGCAGCGCCAGGTCCGCGTTACGCATGGCCAGCAGGCGGCCCACGCGGTGGGTCAATACGTTGATCAGCCACCAGCCAATGGCCAGGGTGATCACCGCCAGCAACACCCGGCTGCCGTATTCCATGATCATCGGGATCCATGACTGCGAGGTCTTGATCAAGTGATCCATTTCAGCGTTTAAATCCATGTAGCTTCTCCTGTATGGCGAATGTGCGGCTTATTGACTGCCTGAAAACGCAAATGAGCCCCGTAGGGCTCAAGAGCAGGCGCTGGCTCTGGGGCGTGGGACGCCGAAAACGCCCGCAGGTTCCCCAATGTGCCATCAGTCGCGGAAGTTATTGAACTGCAGCGGCATGTCGAAGGTCTTGGCGCGCAGGGCGGCAATGGCATCCTGCAGGTCATCACGCTTCTTGCCGGTGACACGAACCTGCTCACCCTGGATGGCCGCCTGGACTTTCAGCTTGGCATCCTTGATATGGGCAACGATCTTCTTTGCCAGCTCCTTGTCGATACCTTCCTTGAGTACGGCTTCCTGCTTCATCAGCTTGCCGGAGGCGTAGGCGTCCTTGATTTCAAGGCACTGCGCGTCGATCTTGCGCTTGACCAACGACAGCTTGAGGATCTCGATCATCGCTTCCAGCTGGAAATCGGCTTCAGCGGTCAGGTTGACGGTCAGTTCCTTTTCCTTGAATTCGAAGCTGCCCTTGCCTTTCAAGTCATAGCGGCGGTCCAGCTCCTTGACGGCGTTCTCGACGGCGTTGGTGACTTCGTGTTTGTCCAGTTCAGATACCACGTCGAACGAAGGCATGTGATTTCTCCAATATAAGGGGCGGGCTCAGTAGAGATGGAGCGCGCCCGAGCTAAAATGCCGGGGCATTATAGCGGTTCTTTCGTCCCGTTCACTGTGAGCGACCCTACGGAGCAGAAACTGATGTCGACCACCTGGCATATTCTTGGCGCGGGCAGCCTGGGCACACTGTGGGCCACCCGCCTGGCTCGTGCCGGCTTACCCGTCAGGTTGATCCTGCGCGATGCCACGCGCCTGGCCAGCTACCGGGCTTCACCCGGCTTGACCCTGGTGGAACACGGCGTCGCCCATACCTACCCGGTGTTCGCTGAAACGCCCTACAGCCCCGAGCCGATTCATCGCCTGCTGGTAGCGTGCAAGGCCTACGACGCCCAGGGCGCTGTCGCACAACTGCAACACCGCCTCGCACCGGACGCCGAGCTGATCCTGCTGCAGAACGGCCTCGGCAGCCAAGACGCGGTGGCCGCGCAACTGCCCCAGGCGCGCTGCATTTTTGCCTCCAGCACCGAAGGCGCGTTTCGCGACGGTGACTGGCGCGTGGTGTTCGCCGGCCATGGCTACACCTGGCTGGGGGACGCGAGCCACCCTACTCCGCCGCTGTGGCTGGATGACCTGCACGCTGCGGGCATCCCCCACGAATGGAGTACCGACATCCTGACGCGCCTGTGGCGCAAACTGGCGCTCAATTGCGCGATCAACCCGCTGACGGTGCTTTACCAGTGCCGCAATGGCGAACTGCAGAGCCATCAATGTGAAGTCGCGACCCTGTGTGCCGAGCTTGGCGAACTGTTGGAATGCTGCGGCCAACCCGCCGCCGCGCGGGGTCTGCACCAGGAAGTGGAACGGGTTATCCAGGCCACGGCCGCCAATTATTCCTCCATGTACCAGGACGTGGCCAACGCCCGCCGCACCGAAATCAGCTACTTGTTGGGCTATGCTTGCCAGGCGGCCGCCCGTCACCAATTGAGCCTGCCCCATGTGCAACAACTGCAAGTGCGCCTGGTCGAGCAGTTACTTGCACGCGGATTGCCCCGCGACTGAGGCACGCGCTACCCTGCCCGCCTGTCTATCACCTGGGAAAACCCTGATGCCGCTGCGCCAGCGTCTAGAAAACCTACCGGTCGGGCAGAAACTGCTGGCCGCCCTGCTGGTGCTGCTGACCACCGTCCTGCTGGTGGCCAACCTGACCTTTATCAGCGCCGCCTACTGGATCTCCCAGGAAAGCATGGCGCCCCAGGCCTTGCAGGCCATCGGCCGGCTGGTATCCAACCCGGCTCTAGCCGCCGAAGCCCTTGAATCCCCGGCCAAGGCCGATGCGCTGCTCAATGAACTGACCAGCTATTCGCCTCTGCGCGCCGCCGCCCTGTACGACGGCGAAGGCAATCGCCTGGCGCAGATGCAACACGGCGATCGCCTGCACCTGCCGGACAACTACCGGCATATCGAAGCCTGGCGCGTGACCGAATTTCGCAGTAACCAGGTCATCACCCTGCCCCGACCCGGCCAACCGTCCGGCCACCTGCTGCTGGTGGCCAGCAGTGAGCTGCCGGTGGCCTTCTATACCGGCACATTGACGGCGAGCCTGGGCATCCTGATTTTCAGTGTGCTGCTGTGGTTGATCATCGCCCGGCAGATCAAACGCCTGATCACCCGGCCGATCCATGAACTCGAAGAGCTGTCACGCCAGGTCACCCGCGAAGAGAACTACGCCCTGCGTGCCGGCCGGGGCAACCGCGATGAAATCGGCAGCCTCGCCGAAGCCTTCAACACCATGCTGTCGCGCATCGAAGCCCGGGAGCAGCAGCTCAAGCGCGCACGGGACGACTCCCAGGCGGCCTACGACCAGGCACAAGGCCTGGCCGAAGAGACACGCCACACCAACCGCAAGCTGGAGCTGGAAGTCCAGGTGCGCAGCAAGATCGAGAAAAAGCTCACCGGTTTCCAGAACTACCTGAACAGCATCATCGACTCGATGCCTTCGGCACTGATCGCCCTGGACGAACAGCTCTACGTCACCCAATGGAATCAGGAGGCCACGGCCCTGTCCGGCACGCGCCTGGATGAAGCGCTGAATCAACCGATCTACCTCGCCTTCCAGCCGCTCAAGCCGTACCTGCCGCAGATCAAGGCCACGGTGGAACAACACACGGTGGAACGCATCGAGCGCGTCACCTGGATCAAGGCCGACGAACCCAAGCATTACGCCCTGACCTTCTACCCGCTGATGGGCGGTGCCGGGCGCGGTGTAGTGATCCGTATCGACGACATCACCCAGCGCCTGTCACTGGAAGAGATGATGGTGCAGTCGGAAAAAATGCTCTCCGTCGGCGGACTTGCCGCCGGCATGGCCCACGAGATCAACAACCCGCTGGGGGCGATCCTGCATAACGTGCAGAACATTCGCCGGCGCCTGTCCCCCGACTTGCCCAAGAACCTGGAACACGCCGAACAGGTGGGGGTTGAGCTGGACACCGTTAACCGCTACCTGCAAAGCCGCGAAGTGCCGCAACTGCTCGACGGTATCCAGCAGGCGGGGGCACGGGCGGCGAAAATCGTCACCCACATGCTCAGCTTCAGCCGCCGCAGCAACCGGCAGATGGCGCCTTGCGACCTGCCGGCGCTGATCGACCAGGCGGTAGAAATCGCCGGTAACGACTTTGACCTGGCCATTGGCTTCGATTTCAAGGGCCAGGCAATCATCCGTCAGTTCGACCCGCAACTGGGCCCCGTGCCCGGCACGGCCAACGAACTGGAACAGGTGCTGCTCAACCTGCTGAAAAACGCCGCCCAGGCCATTCACCTGCGCGAGGACGACAGCGAACCGGGGCGCATCATCCTGCGCACGCGCCTTAACCCGCCGTGGGCGGAAATCCAGGTGGAAGACAATGGCATCGGCATGAGCGAAAACGTGCGTAAACGCACCTTCGAGCCGTTCTTTACCACCAAGGAAATCGGCCAGGGCACCGGGCTTGGGCTGTCGGTGTCGTACTTCATCATCACCAACAACCACAAGGGCCAGATGGAGGTGCATTCCACCCTCGGCCAAGGCACCTGCTTCACCTTGCGCCTGCCCCTGGCGGGCCAACTGCCACCTTACGAACTCACCCAACTGGAGCACTGACCATGGGCTTTCGCCTGTCGAAGATTTACACCCGCACCGGCGATAAAGGCGAAACCGGCCTCGGCGACGGCCGCCGCGTGCCCAAGGACCATCCCCGGGTGGAAGCCATCGGAGAGGTCGATACGCTGAATAGCCAGTTGGGGTTACTGCTGGCGTATCTCGAAGCCCTCGGCGGGCAGCATCCAGGCTTACAGGACGTGATCGAGGTGCTTACGCCTTGCCAGCATCGATTGTTCGATCTGGGTGGGGAGTTGGCAATGCCGGAGTACAAGGCATTGAACGCGGCGGAAGTGGATCGGCTGGAAGCGGCGATCGATCGCTGGAACGAAGAACTCGGGCCCCTGGAGAATTTCATCTTGCCCGGTGGTTCAGCGCTGATTGCCCAGGCCCATGTGTGCCGCAGCCTGGCGCGCAGTGCCGAGCGGCGCTGTCAGCATTTGAATGCGGTCGAGCCGTTGGAAGGGGTGGGGTTGGCGTATATCAATCGGCTGTCGGATTTGCTGTTTGTGGCGGCGCGGGTGATTGCCAAGCGCCAGGGTGTTGCAGAAGTGTTGTGGCAGGCGGCGGCGAAGCCACACTGATGATGATTCGGTGACTGATAGGGCCTCATCGGGGTGTAGCCCCCTCCCACACTTCGATCACATTCCAAAGTTGGAACCCGGTCGAATGTGGGAGGGGGCTTGCTCCCGATAGGGCCCTTCAGAACAGCATCAAACCTCAGGCCAGAACGCCCGAATTCCTGCGACACCTTGAGCGCCGGCTTCCCACGCCTGCTCCCGCTGCGCAGGCTCAACCCCACCCAACAGAAACACCGGTTTGCTGAACCCACGGATCAACTCTGCCGCCTGCTCCCAGCCCAACGGCTGCGCATCGGGATGGGTCTGGGTCGGCTGCACCGGCGACAGCGTGACAAAATCCACGTCCATCAACTCCGCCAACGCCAGTTCTTCCGCGTTATGGCATGACGCCGCCAACCAGCGATCCTTCGGCAACGGCCGGCCCTTGCTCGCATATTTGCGCAGTTGGGCCGAGGTCATATGCCAGCCGGCCGCCGGGAAGTCCCCGAGCCATTCAAACGGTCCCTTGAGCATCAACTGCGCCTTACCGGCGCACAGGCCCACCGCATCTACCGCAAGGTCGCGGTACTTGGGGTCGTAACCGTTGGGCGCCCGCAGCTGGATCAGCTTGATGCCACCGGCAATAGCCTTCTGGATCCCGCGCAAGAGCGTGGGCGTTTCCAGCTCGCCCGGCGTGATCAGGTAGTCGGCCGGCAAGCGCGCAGCCGCCACGATCGGCGCATTGGCCGCCGGGAACTCATAGTGGGGCAGATCGCGCGGGGCCACCCATTCCAGCGGTTGTCCCTCGGCACCGTGGGGCTCGCCGGTAAAGGCCGAGACTTCCCAGACATCCAGCAACACCTGCTTGTCCGGGTAGTCATGTTGCACCTTGATCAGCGGTCGCGCCGTGGTGACCTGGATACCCAGCTCTTCCTGCAACTCACGGGACAGGGCCGTGGCGACCGACTCATCGGCCTCCACCTTGCCACCGGGAAACTCCCACAGGCCGCCCTGATGCTGGGTATCGGCACGGCGCGCCAGCAGGATCCTGCCGTCGACACCGCGGATCACCGCTGCTGCTACATGCACTCGTTTCACCGCGCTTATCCTCTTCTATCAGGTGCGGTATTCCGCATTGATCTTCACGTACTCGTGGGACAGGTCGGTGGTCCAGATGGTTTCGCTGCACTCACCGCGACCGAGCTCGATGCGGATGGTGATTTCTTCCTGCTGCATCACCGCCGAACCCTGGGCTTCGGTGTAGGTCTCGGCACGGGCGCCACGGCTGGCGATGCATACGTCGCCAAGGAACACGTCGATCTTGCTCACGTCCAGGTCCGGCACGCCGGCACGGCCGACGGCAGCCAGAATACGGCCCCAGTTCGGGTCGGAGGCGAACAGCGCGGTCTTGATCAGCGGCGAGTGGGCCACGGTGTAGCCGACATCCAGGCATTCCTGGTGGTTGGCGCCGCCGTTGACTTCAACGGTCACGAACTTGGTCGCGCCTTCACCGTCACGCACGATGGCCTGGGCCACGTCCATGCACACGTCGAACACTGCCTGCTTCAGCGCCGCGAACAGCGGGCCGCTGGCCTCGGTGATTTCCGGCAGGTTGGCCTGGCCGGTGGCGATCAGCATGCAGCAGTCATTGGTGGACGTATCGCCATCAATGGTGATGCGGTTGAACGACTTGTTGGCGCCGTCCAGGATCAGGCTGTGCAGCACATCGCGGGAAACCTTGGCGTCGGTGGCGATATAGCCAAGCATGGTGGCCATGTTCGGGCGAATCATGCCCGCGCCCTTGCTGATACCGGTCACGGTAACCGTTACACCGTCGTGCACGAACTGGCGGCTCGCGCCTTTTGGCAGGGTGTCGGTGGTCATGATGCCGGTGGCGGCTGCCGCCCAGTTATCCACGGACAGGTCGTCCAGCGCAGCTTGCAGGGCGCCTTCGATTTTTTCGACCGGCAACGGCTCACCGATGACGCCGGTGGAGTATGGCAGCACTTGGCTGGCGTCCACGCCGGCCAGTTGGGCCAGCTTGGCACAGGTGCGCGCAGCGGCGACCAGCCCCGGCTCGCCGGTACCGGCGTTGGCATTGCCGGTGTTGGTCAGCAGGTAACGAATCGAGCCGGCAACACGCTGCTTGGCCAGGATCACCGGCGCGGCGCAGAAGGCGTTGAGGGTGAACACGCCCGCAACGGTCGAGCCTTCGGCACAGCGCATCACCACCACATCCTTGCGCCCTGGGCGCTTGATGCCGGCCGAAGCGATACCGAGCTCAAAACCGGCAACCGGGTGCAATGTGGGCAAAGGACCAAGACCAACAGCCATGAATGCGCTCCTTAAAAATAGGTGATGTCTGTGCCGTCGTGATCGACGGTGAAATTAATGGCAAAACGCCGCGACGGCAGGGGCCGGTCGCGGCGCGGGGTGTAGCAGCGTCAGGCAAAAATCTTAGTTGATTTCGCCGTGGCAGTGTTTGTACTTCTTGCCCGAACCGCACCAGCACAGTTCGTTGCGGCCCAGCTTCTGCTCGTTACGAACCGGGGTCTGGGCCAGGGCCACATCGACCTCTTCACCCAATACTTCAGGCGCTTCCAGACCGGGTGCCTCGTCGTGCTGGAACTGCATGCGCGCAGCCAGTGCCTCGGCCTCCTGGCGCAGGCGCGCTTCTTCCTCGATCGGGTCTTCGCGACGCACCTGAACGTGGGACAGCACGCGAATCGAATCGCGCTTGATCGAATCCAGCAACTCGGAGAACAGCGTGAACGACTCGCGCTTGTACTCCTGCTTCGGGTTCTTCTGGGCATAGCCACGCAGGTGGATGCCGTGACGCAGGTGATCCATGGTCGACAGGTGGTCTTTCCACAGGTCGTCCAGCACGCGCAGTACGATTTGCTTCTCGAAGGTGCGCAGTGCTTCGGCACTCGCCTGCTCTTCTTTCTCGTTGTACGCGGCCAGCAGCTCGGTCATGAGCTTCTCGCGCAGGGTTTCCTCGTACAGGTGGTCGTCTTCGTCGAGCCATTGCTGGACCGGCAAGTCGACACCGAAGTCGCTCTTCAACGCAGCTTCCAGACCGGCGACATCCCACTGTTCAGGCAGCGATTGTGGCGGGATATGTGCGCTGACAGTGGCGTTGAGCACGTCCTGACGGAAATCGGCGATGGTTTCGCCAATATTGTCGGCGGCCAGCAACGTGTTACGCATGTGATAGATCACTTTACGCTGTTCGTTGTTGACGTCATCGAACTCGAGCAGTTGCTTACGAATGTCGAAGTTACGGCCTTCTACCTTGCGCTGGGCCTTCTCGATGGCGTTGGTCACCATGCGGTGCTCGATCGCTTCACCGGACTGCATGCCCAGGGCCTTCATGAAGTTCTTCACCCGATCCGAGGCGAAGATGCGCATCAGGCTGTCTTCCAGGGACAGGTAGAAACGGCTGGAACCGGCGTCACCCTGGCGGCCGGCACGACCGCGCAGCTGGTTGTCGATACGACGGGATTCGTGGCGCTCGGATGCGATCACCTGCAAGCCACCGGATTCCAGCACGGCCTGGTGGCGTTTCTGCCAGTCAGCCTTGATCTGGGCGATCTGCTCAGGGGTCGGATCGTCCAGCGAAGCCACTTCCACTTCCCAGTTGCCGCCCAGCAGGATGTCGGTACCACGACCGGCCATGTTGGTGGCGATGGTCAGCGCACCCGGGCGACCGGCCTGGGCGATGATCTCGGCTTCTTTTTCGTGGAACTTGGCGTTGAGGACCTTGTGCTCGATACCTTCCTTGTTGAGCAGGTTGGACACGTGCTCGGAAGTCTCGATGGTGGCGGTACCTACCAGGATCGGACGACCCTGGGCCATGCCGTCCTTGATATCGTTGATGATCGCCGCGTATTTCTCTTCGGCGGTCAGGAACACCAGGTCGTTGAAATCTTTACGGGCCAGCGGCTTGTTCGGCGGGATGACCACCACCGACAGGCCGTAGATCTGGTGGAATTCGAACGCTTCGGTGTCGGCGGTACCGGTCATGCCGGACAGCTTGTTGTACAGGCGGAAGTAGTTCTGGAAGGTGGTGGACGCCAACGTCTGGCTTTCGGCCTGGATGTTGAGCATTTCCTTGGCTTCGATGGCCTGGTGCAGGCCTTCGGACAGACGACGGCCCGGCATGGTACGGCCGGTGTGTTCGTCGACCAGTACGACCTGGCCATCCTGCACGATGTATTCGACGTTGCGATGGAACAGCTTGTGGGCACGCAGGCCGGCATACACGTGGGTCAGCAGGCCCAGGTTATGGGCCGAGTACAGGCTCTCGCCTTCGGCCAGCAGGCCGATCTGGGTCAGCATGTCTTCGACGAACTGGTGACCGGCTTCGTTGAGTTCGACCTGGCGGGTCTTCTCGTCGATGGTGAAGTGACCTTCTTTGGTCACCACGCCCTCCACTTCCTCGATGTGCTGCTCAAGGCGCGGGATCAACTTGTTGATCTCGGTGTACAGGCGCGAGCTGTCTTCGGCCTGGCCGGAGATGATCAGCGGGGTACGGGCTTCGTCGATGAGGATGGAGTCGACTTCGTCGATCACGGCAAAGTTGAGTTCGCGCTGGAATTTTTCTTCCATGCTGAACGCCATGTTGTCGCGCAGGTAGTCGAAACCGAATTCGTTGTTGGTACCGTAGGTGATGTCGGCGGCGTAGGCGGCGCGCTTCTCTTCCGGCGGCTGGAACGGCGTTACCACGCCTACGGTCAGGCCGAGGAACTCATACAGCGGGCGCATCCAGTTGGCGTCCCGGCGAGCCAGGTAGTCGTTCACCGTCACAACGTGCACGCCCTTGCCGGACAGTGCGTTGAGGTAAACACCCAGGGTTGCTACCAGGGTCTTGCCTTCACCGGTACGCATTTCGGCAATCATGCCTTCATGCAAGGTCATGCCGCCGATCAACTGGACGTCGAAGTGGCGCATGCCCATGACACGCTTACCGGCTTCACGGGCAACCGCAAAGGCTTCGGGAAGCAGCTTGTCGAGGGTTTCACCTTTGGCTATGCGGGCCTTGAACTCTTCGGTCTTGGCGCGCAATTGCTCGTCCGAAAGGGCAACCATCTGCTCTTCGAAGGCATTGACCAGCTGCACCGTCTTGAGCATGCGTTTGACTTCGCGCTCATTCTTGCTTCCAAAAAGTTTCTTTAACAAAGGCGCAAACATATCGGCAGGTTCTTCCACACATAGGGATGGAGGGCGCACCGTGAGTGGCCCGAGCAGCCCTCACGGCCGCATGCGAACGCGCATTCTACCCGGAATCGTGGGTGAGGAAAGTGGCGTTGTTCCCCGAGGCGGGCAAGGGGCTGTGAGAGGGCTTGTTTAAAATAAGGGCTTTTGCGCGAACTTCAACCCGTGGAGCTCATTGATTTTGTGGATAAAGCCCCGGCAATGCATTGCCCGGGGCCGCGTAGACGCTTTCTGCTAAGATGGCCGCTCTGTTACTTAAGGTGTCCAATCATGGCATTTCGCCCTCTTACAGCCCGCGCGCCCAGCGTGTTGCTTCGCGAAGCCAAGCCGTTGAAAGCCATCTTTGGCCATGCGCAACGCTTGGGCCATTTGCAACGCCTGCTCGAAAGCCAACTTCAACCGGCCGCCCGTGAGCATTGCCACGTGGCGTCCTGGCGTGAAGGCAACCTGCTGCTGATTGTCACAGATGGTCACTGGGCGACCCGCCTGCGCTATCAGCAAAAACGCCTGCAGCGTCAATTGATGGCATTCGATGAGTTCGCCAGCTTGACGCGCATCCAGTTCAAGGTGCAGCCGCCGACCGTCCAGCAAGGCGCGGCGGGCCACACGATGGACTTGTCGGAGACGGCGGCCGAGACGATTCAGGCCACGGCCGACGGCATCAGCGATCCAGGCTTGCGCGCGGCACTTGAGCGGCTGGCCGCCCATGGCAAGCCCAAACCTTGAACCGCTACTTGCGCTTACTGCCGCCCAGCAAAGACCCCAGCAAACCACGCACCAGTTGGCGCCCCATCTGATTGGCGGCCTGCTGCATCGCGGATTTCAGCGCCTTGCCTGCGGTGGTTCCCAGAAACGCCCCGGCCTTGTCAGTGAAACTGGGCTCCTCGTCGGCCTGCCTGGCCTCTTCGGTCGGTCCAAGCGCCTTGCGCGCCATCAACACTTCATAGGCCGACTCGCGATCAATCGGCTTGTCATAGCGCCCCTGCAAGGGCGAACTGGCCACCAATGCAGCGCGTTCAGCCGAACTGAGCGGCCCGATTCGCGATTGCGGCGGCGCGACCAGTACGCGTTGGACGACTTCCGGCGTACCTTTTTCCTGCAAGGTGCCCACCAATGCCTCACCCGTGCCCAACTCGGTCAACACCGATAACGCATCAAACGCCGGGTTCGGCCGGAACCCGTCTGCAACCGCTCGCAAGGATTTCTGTTCTTTCGTGGTGAACGCCCGCAGGCCATGCTGGATGCGCAAACCCAGTTGCGCCAGCACGGAGTCCGGCAGGTCGCCCGGCGATTGGGTGACGAAATACACCCCCACGCCCTTGGAACGGATCAGCCGCACCACTTGTTCCAAGCGCTCTTGCAAAGCCTTGGGCGTGTCGGCAAACAACAAATGCGCCTCGTCGAAAAACAGCGCGAGCAACGGTTTGTCGGCGTCGCCGCGCTCGGGCAGTTGCTCGAACAATTCCGCCAACAACCACAACAGGAAGGTCGCGTACACCTTCGGTGCTTCATGCACCAGGCGGCTGGCGTCCAGCAGATGGATACGCCCGCGTCCCTCGCGGGTGGGCTGCAAGATGTCTTCAAGCTGCAGGGCCGGCTCGCCAAACAACGCCTCGGCGCCCTGCTGCTCCAATACTGCCAGACGCCGCAACAGCGCCTGGCTGGAGCCGGTGGTCATCAGCGCCGCATCCTCGCCGAGCAACTCCGGGTGATAACGCAGGTGGTTGAGCAGGGCCTTGAGGTCCTTGAGATCCAGCAGCAACAGGCCTTCGCGATCCGCCACCTTGAACGCCGCGTAAAGGGCCGACTGCTGGCTGTCCGTGAGCTCCAGCAAACTGCCGAGCAACAACGGCCCCATTTCGCTGATGGTGGTGCGCAATGGATGACCGGACTGCCCGTGGATATCCCACAGCGTGACGGGATACGCCTTGGCCGTGTAATTAAGGAACGGCATGCCGGCGATGCGCTCTGCGACTTTGCCCTGAGGGTTGGCGGCGGCACCCAGGCCACAGAGGTCACCTTTGATATCTGCGGCAAATACCGCGACGCCCGCATCACTGAACGCTTCGGCCAGACGTTGCAACGTGACCGTCTTGCCTGTGCCCGTGGCGCCGGCGATCAAACCGTGACGGTTGGCCAGGCGCATGGCCTGGGCAATGGGCTGGCCGTCAAGACCGGCACCGATAAGGAGTTGCGTGGAGTCAGGCATTTCGTCACCCATGGTTAATCTTTAATGTCGCCAGGTCGATAAGACAGATGTGAGACCTACAAAGTCTAAAAAACGCTCAGATAGTTCCTACAGGGACCAACGGAAATATCAACCTTTTTTGACGCTACCCTCCCGCGTGTTCCACAAGGACGCGCTTCGGATATTAAGACCTTAGCGGACCCTTCAAGCTATGAATAAAAATCTGCGTTTCAGCCATAAAATCCTGCTTGCAGCCTCCCTTATCGTCATCGCGGCCTTCGCACTGTTCACCCTCTACAACGACTACCTGCAACGCAATGCCATTCGCGACGACCTTAACAATTACCTGCATGAAATGGGCGATGTCACCGCCAGCAACATTCAGACCTGGCTCACCGGGCGCATTGCGCTGGTGGAAAACGCGGCGCAAAACATCGCCATCAACCCTGAGCCTTCGACCGTTGCCAGCTTGCTGGAACAGAAAGCCCTGACGTCGTCCTTCATGGCTACCTACGTGGGCGATAGCAAAGGGGCCTTCACCATCCGCCCCGACACGAAGATGCCAGATGGCTTCGACCCACGCGTTCGGCCTTGGTACAAGGGCGCCCAAAGCAGCAACGGCTCGACGCTGACCGAACCGTATATCGATGCCGCTACGGGGCAGTTGATCATCTCCATCGCTACCCCCAGCGCTAAAGGCGGCCAGAGCATTGGCGTGGTGGGCGGCGACCTGAGCCTGCAAACCCTGGTGGATAACATCGGCGCGCTGAACTTCGGCGGCATGGGCTACGCGTTCCTGGTCAGCGCCGACGGCAAGGTGCTGGTACACCCGGACAAAAGCCTGGTGATGAAAACCCTGGCCGACATGTATCCAAAAAACACGCCGAAGATCAGCGGCGACTTCAGTGAAGTCCAAGCCAATGGCAAGGACAACATCGTGACCTTCACACCAATCAAGGGCCTGCCGTCGGTGAACTGGTACCTGGGCATTTCGGTGGATAAAGACAAATCCTTCGCCATGCTCAGCGAATTTCGCACCTCGGCGGTGATCGCCACGCTCATTGCGGTGGTGATCATCATTGCCTTGTTGGGCATGCTGATTCGCGTGCTGTTGCAACCGCTGCACCTCATGACCCGTGCCATGCAAGACATCGCCGACGGCGAAGGTGACCTGACTCGCCGCCTGGCCATCCAGAATCACGATGAGTTCGGCACCCTGGGCACTGCATTCAACCGCTTCGTGGAGCGGATTCATACGTCCATCCGCGAAGTGTCCTCGGCCACCCAACAGGTGAATGAAGTCGCACTGCGGGTTGTCAGTGCGTCCAACTCGTCGATGGTCAATTCCGACGAACAGGCCAACCGCACCAACAGCGTTGCCGCCGCGATCAACGAACTGGGCGCCGCCGCACAGGAAATCGCGCGTAACGCCGCCCAAGCCTCCAACCAGGCCAGTGACGCACGGCAATTGGCCGAAGACGGTCAACAGGTAGTTGAACGCAATATCAAGGCGATGACTCAGCTGTCTGCAATGATCAGTGCCTCAAGCAGCAATATCGAAGCACTTAACAGCAAGACGGTGAATATCGGCCAGATTCTTGAGGTAATCACCAGTATTTCCCAGCAAACCAACCTGCTGGCACTGAATGCCGCCATCGAAGCCGCACGCGCCGGGGAAGCCGGGCGCGGGTTTGCGGTGGTCGCCGATGAAGTGCGCAACCTGGCCCATCGCACCCAGGAGTCGGCACAGCAGGTACAAAAGATGATCGAGGAACTGCAAATCGGTGCCCGTGACTCGGTCAGCACCATGAGCGACAGCCAGCGCCACAGTCATGACAGCGTGGAAATCGCCAACCTGGCCGGCGAACGCTTGAACAGCGTGACCCAGCGCATTGGCGAGATCGACGGCATGAACCAGTCGGTGGCCACCGCGACCGAAGAGCAGACCTCGGTCGTGGAGTCGATCAACATGGACATCACCGAGATCAACACCCTCAATCAGGAAGGCGTGGAAAACCTGCAATCGACGCTGCGCGCCTGCGCCGACCTGGAACAGCAGGCGGCACGGTTGAAACAGCTGGTGGGCAGCTTCCGGATCTGAACTACCGCAGGAGCCGGTCAGGCTCCTGCACTGTTTTCACGATGAACGCCAACCGAACATCTATCCTTAGCTCAGGTCCACGTTAGGAGAGCAATGGATCGGAGGGATGTTCATCGTGCATATCGCTGACATAACCATGTTCTACGCCCCGACAAGCGGCGGCGTGCGCACTTACCTGGACGCCAAGCACCGACGCCTGGGGCTCAAGCCCGGCATTCGCCATAGCCTGTTGATTCCCGGCGCGCAATGGAGCAATCAGGATGGCATCTTCAAGGTACCGGCTCCCGCGCTGCCCTTCGGCAAAGGCTACCGCTTCCCCCTTCGCCTCTCCCCCTGGCGAAATGTCCTGCACGATTTACAGCCCGATCTGATCGAGGTAGGTGATCCCTATCTCACCGCCTGGGCCGCGCTGGATGCCCGGCGCCAGCTGGATGTGCCGGTGATCGGCTTTTACCACTCCGACTTACCGTTACTGGTGAGCAACCGCATGGGGTCTTGGTTTGCCCCGAACGTTGAAGCCTATGTCAGCAAACTCTATGGAAGTTTCGACCGGGTACTGGCGCCCAGCCAGGTAATGGCCGACAAGCTCATGGGGCTCGGCGTGAAGAATGTGTTCGTCCAACCACTGGGCGTCGACCTGCAAACCTTTACCCCTGACGCCCGCGACCCAGGCCTGCGCGCCGAGCTGGGGATCGGCGCAGACACCCGCCTGCTGATCTTTGCGGGGCGCGGTTCCAAGGAAAAAAACCTGCCGATCCTGCTTCGCTGCATGAAACGGCTGGGGGACGGCTATCACTTGGTGCTGGTGGGCTCCGGCATGCCGACCAGCGTGCCGGCCAATGTCACCGTCATCGAGGGGTTTCGCCCGGCACAGCATGTCGCCCGGCTGATGGCCAGTGCCGATGCCTTGCTGCATGGCGGCGACCAGGAAACCTTTGGCCTGGTCATCCTCGAAGCCATGGCTTGCGGCATACCGGTAATCGCGGTGGCGGCTGGCGCGTTCACGGAGATAGTCGACGAACGCTGCGGCCTGCTGTGCGCGCCAAACAATCCAAGGGCGATGGCCGATACGGTGCGCGAGCTGTTCAACCTCGGCAGCAGGCGCCTGGGCGCTCAGGCTCGGCGTCATGTAGAACAACATTACGCCTGGTATACGGTGGTCGACAGCCTGCTCGGCCACTACCACGCGGTACTGGGCAGTCACAAGCCGATGCCTTCCCATGCATGAGCGCTCGGTATTACTGGTGCTGCACGATGTGGCGCCGCACAACTGGGCCGACTATCGGCCCTTTGTCGAAGCCGTCGATGCCCTGGGTGCCGTACCAATCACATGGTTGGTGGTGCCGGACTTCCATCATCGCGACGCCTTGACTGCCCACGGCGATTTTCAACGCCTGCTGGATCGCCGCGTGATCAAGGGCGATGAACTTGCCTTGCACGGTTACTACCATTGCGATGATCAACCGGCACCGCGCACACCCAAAGACTGGTTCATGCGCCGCCTCTACACCCATGAGGCTGAGTTCTATCAACTGTCTCAAGCCCAGGCTCTTGATCGTCTTCAGGATGGCATTGAAGTATTCCGGCGTCATGACTGGCCGTTGCACGGCTTCGTCGCACCCGCCTGGTTAATGAGCCAGGGCACTCGCGAGGCCCTGCGCCAACTACCGCTGAGCTACACCAGCAGCCCGCAGCATCTGTATCGACTGCCCGATTTCACGCCGATCGACGCCCCGGGCCTGACCTGGAGTGCGCGCAGTGCATGGCGCCGGGGGGTGTCCAGAGTCATCAGCGATCGTCGCGAACAGCGCTGGCACGCCGCCCCGGTGATTCGCCTGGGCGTGCACCCGGTGGACATGCGCCACGCATTCTCTCGCTGCTATTGGCTTGAAACCGTACAACGCCTACTCAACGCAGGGCGAACACCGCTGACCAAGGCTGCGTGGCTGGCTGAACAGGTGGTCGCTCAAGCACCTCGGCCAGGGGAAACGGGCAATTCATCGGCCTCGTGCAATTGCTCCCACAGCTCGGCTGCTCCCGGAAAGTCCGTACCGTCTTCCGGCTCCAGCGCCTCCGGGTCGTAACGACTCAGGCAGCCCTCACCCAACGTAGCAGGCGCCTTGGACGTGGCTTTATCAAGTGGGTCGGTCATGGCCTGGTCCTGAAAAGTGCGGGGAATGAAAAAGGGCCTGCAGCGATTTAACGCCCAGGCCCTTCTTTGTTCAACCAAGACGCTTGAATCAGAATACGACCGTCTTGTTGCCGTGCACCAGCACGCGGTCTTCCAAGTGATAGCGCAGGCCACGGGCCAGCACCATCTTCTCGACATCACGGCCAAACCGCACCATGTCCTCAATGCTGTCACTGTGGCTGACACGCACCACGTCCTGCTCGATGATCGGACCGGCATCCAGCTCTTCAGTGACGTAATGGCAGGTTGCGCCAATCAACTTCACGCCACGCAGGGAAGCCTGGTGGTAAGGCTTGGCCCCCACGAACGAAGGCAGGAAGCTGTGGTGAATGTTGATCACCTTGCCTGCGTATTCGCGGCACAGCTCAGGCGGCAGGATTTGCATGTAGCGCGCCAGCACAACCACGTCGGCCTCATGCTGCTTGACCAGGCGAGAGACCTCGGCGAATGCCGGCTCCTTGTCCTGCGGGTTGACCGGCACATGGTAATAGGGAATGCCATGCCACTCGACCATGCTGCGCAGGTCGTCATGGTTGGAGATCACGCACGCGATCTCGCAGTCCAGCTCGTCGCTGTGCCAGCGGTGCAGCAAGTCGGCCAGGCAGTGGGATTCGCGGCTGGCCATCAACACCACGCGCTTTTTCTGCTCGGTGTCGGTGATGTGCCAGGTCATCGAAAACTCTTCTGCGATGGGCGCAAATGCCTCGCGGAACGCTTCAAGACCAAAGGGCAGCGTGTCGGCACGGATTTCGTGACGCATGAAGAACCAACCGCTGAGGTTGTCCGAGTGATGGCTCGCCTCGGTGATCCAGCCGTTGTGGGAGGCCAGAAAGTTACTGACTTTGGCAACGATGCCGACCCGGTCCGGGCAAGCAATCACCAGCCGAAAAGTGCGCATTAGGGGGGAACTCCAGAACTTCGCAAAGGCCGCCATTCTAGCGATTGTGCAGAAAAACTGCAGTATTCGATGAGCCTTATTCTGATCCGTTGCCCTGGCCACGTCCCTTAATAGCGCATGGTTTTACCATCGCTATATGAATGAACAGCGCACGCTGCAGCAATTATGCAAATTTCAAGGAGATTATTTTCGGGATAGCCCCCTACTAATTAACTCGATTGCATAGCGTCTTCACAAACATTCAAAGTAATTCACCTGAATACGCGCTTAAATGTTTACTTGGGGAAACCGCCTGACTATTATTGGGCCACTATCCCTGTCAATCAGCGTTCTACATAAGGTAGTCCACATGTCTCTGATCAACGAATACCGTGCCACCGAAGAAGCTATCAAAGAGCTGCAAGCTCGTTTGAAGAACCTGTCCCAAGATGACAAACTGAAAACCGAGCTGGAATTCGAAGGCAAACTGCGCACCCTCATGGGTGAATACTCCAAATCCCTGCGTGACATCATCGCGCTGCTGGATCCAGAGTCGAAAGTTAAAGCACCCCGTGGCGCCGTGAAAACTACCGGTACCAAGCGTGCTCGCAAGGTCAAGCAATACAAGAACCCGCACAACGGCGAAGTGATTGAAACCAAAGGCGGTAACCACAAAACCCTGAAAGAGTGGAAAGCCAAGTGGGGCGGTGACGTGGTTGAAGGCTGGGCTACCCTGCTGGGCTAAGCCTCACCCGGTCTGCGCTTGATACGCGACCCATTAAAAACGCCAGCTTGCTGGCGTTTTTTATTGACCGTCTTTTCTACAAACCGCTATTACCGATTCACACGAGCGGCTAAAGAGTCAGCATATCTCTGCCATTGCTCCAGCACCTGCTGCTGAAACGGCGTCGCACTAACGGCCAACTCCTGCCGAGCGTGATTAAATGCCTCCAAGGTATTCGGCGCACCGAATTCAGGATTTGCCAAACGTTGCTGACAGAAAAGTTTCCAGCGTTGTAGCTCCTCGCTGTTCAGCGTATCGGGGAAGTTACGCGCCCGGTAGCGAAACAATAATTCAGGCAAACGGTGATCATCAAAAGGCCACTGCTGGCTGGCTAATTGCGCAGGCTCAGCCGCCCGGACTTGCTCGCATAAGCGTCGATCACGATCCCCGATAAAACCCTCGTAAAGCTGCTGTTCCGGGTCTGAACTCGGTGCAAAATCTTCCTCGGCGTAAATGACTGCCAACTTATCGCGCCAAAGTGCCTGTGCGTCAGTTAGCCGCAGCGCCCGCGCCTGGCAAATATCCATATCCAATTGCAGGCGTTCACGATCCTCGGCCCGCAGTACGTTCAAGGGCGCGACCACGGGGCAACGGTTGATATGCACCAACTTGAGCGGCACCGGCAGCTCGCCCTCGGCAAGGTCCTCACGACGGGTGTACAGGCGTTGGCGCAAGGCAGCGGCATCCAGGTCCAGCAGCCCCTGGGGATCGAGCCCAAGGTCGCAGACAATCAGCGCATTGCGGTTGCGCGGGTGCCAGGCCAGGGGCAGCACGACCCCCAGGTAATGACGCTCGGCAGAAAAACGTCCGGAGATATGCACCATGGGTTGCAGCAAGCGCACCTGGTCCATCACCCGTTGCTTGCTGCGCAGTTGAAACAGCCAGTCGTACAGCTTGGGCTGCTTCTCGCGCACCAGGCGAGCCAGGGCGATGGTGGCACGCACGTCGGATAACGCATCGTGGGCCTGGCCGTGGTCAATCCCGTTGGCGGCGGTCAGGCGCTCGAGCTTGAGGGTCACGCGCCCGTCCTGCTGGGGCCACTCGATGCCTTCCGGGCGCAGGGCGTAGGCAGTGCGAACCACGTCGATCAGGTCCCAGCGGCTGTTACCGCCCTGCCACTCCCGCGCGTAGGGGTCGAAAAAATTGCGATACAGGCTGTAGCGCGTCATTTCATCGTCAAACCGCAAGGTGTTGTAGCCTGCGCCGCACGTTCCCGGGGCCGCCAGTTCGGCATGTACACGGGTCATGAAATCGGCCTCGGCCAGGCCTTTTTCCGCCAGTGTTACAGGGGTGATGCCGGTAATGGCACAGGCGGCGGGATGGGGCAGGATGTCGTCGCTGGGCTGGCAGTAAAGATTGACCGGCGGGCCGACCTCGTTGAGATCGAGGTCCGTACGAATGCCGGCAACCTGCAGTGGGCGATCGCTGCGCGGGTTGATGCCGGTGGTTTCATAGTCGTACCAGAAAATGGAGGTCACGGGCTATTCCTGTGCTGAAGATCGACGAAGTCTAGGCGTTCAGCCGTGTTCGGGGCCAGCACCAATTCTACTGTACAAACATCCAGCAAAACCTTGAGTAGTTGCTTCCATCACCGACACTGTTAGCATCCGTGTCTCCAGCCGCTCTGCACTGCCAAGGATCGCGATGCCATCAGCCCCATTGGACACCCTCTACCAGATCGAGACCCCGGAGGGCATCGACCTGCCGCTGCGCCCAGCCGGCCTGGTGCCACGGGCGCTGGCATTTGCCTTCGACCTCGGCGCACGTGCAGTGATCATGGGCGTGCTGCTGGTGCCATTGGCGTTGCTCGGCAATATAGGTGTTGGCCTGGGGTCGCTTCTGCTGTTCCTGGTCAGTTGGTGGTACATGGTGCTGTTCGAGGTACTCAACCAGGGCTGCTCACCGGGCAAACAGGTCATGGGCTTGCGGGTCGTGCAGGACGACGGTACCCCCATAGGCTGGTCGGCGTCGCTGATCCGCAACCTCCTGCGGTTTGTCGACATGCTGCCTTTCGGCTACTTTCTCGGCGCAATCAGTTGCCTGCAACATCCTCATTTCAAACGCCTTGGCGACCTGGCCGCTGGCACCTTGGTGGTCTACCGCGAACAGCCTCTGGCACGTCCCCAGGTGCCCCAAGCTGCAGCCCTGCGCTTGCCGTTTGCCCTGGACCTGAGTGAACAGCGAGCGATTCTTGGCTTCGCCGAACGCCAGGGCGAACTGTCCCCTGAACGGGTACACGAACTCGCCTCGATCCTCGCGACGCCGCTGCAGGTGTCCCCGGCCCGCGCCGTGGAGCAACTCAACGGTGTGGCCCGCGGCCTGCTGGGGCCGACATGAAGCAGAGTCTTTTCGAAAGCCGTTACCAACACCAATGGCAAGCTTTTGCCGAACAACTGAAGCAGTTGGAACACGGCAAGGCCAAGGCCAGTGATATGGCCGATTTCCCTCATCAATACCGGCGTCTATGCCAGCTCCTGGCCCTCGCCCAGGAGCGCGGCTACAGCAGTTACCTGGTGGATCCCCTGCAACAACTGGCATTGCGCGGCCATCAACAACTGTATCGCCACCGCAGCCAATTGGCCGCGAACGTGCTGAGTTTCGTCCTGGCCGATTTTCCGCGTCTGGTGCGAGAACAGTGGCGTTTCGTGTTGATTGCCAGCCTGCTGTTCTTTGGCAGCCTGCTGGGCATTGCCCTGCTGGTCTACCTGTTCCCCGACCTGATCTACAGCATTGTCAGCCCCCAGCAGGTGGCAGAGATGCAGGGCATGTATGACCCCGAGGCCAGCCGGCTGGGGCGCGCCGCCGAACGTGCATCGAGCGAAGACTGGATGATGTTTGGCTACTACGTCATGCACAACATCGGTATCGCCTTTCAGACATTTGCCGCCGGCTTGCTGTTCGGCCTGGGCAGTGTGTTTTTCCTGATATTCAACGGGCTGATCATCGGCGCGGTTTCCGGGCACCTGACCGAAATCGGCTATGGGCAGACCTTCTGGTCATTTGTCATCGGCCATGGGGCCTTTGAGTTGACGGCCATAGCACTCGCCGGTGCCGCAGGCTTGCAACTGGGCTGGGCGTTGATCGCCCCGGGGCAACTGACCCGTGGCGAATCCCTGCGGCTCGCAGCGCGCAAGAGTGTGCAATTGCTGTGCGGTGTCATGGTGTTCCTGCTGATCGCAGCATTTATCGAGGCCTACTGGTCTTCCACCACCCAGATCGCCCCTTGGATCAAATACCTGGTGGGTGCTGCACTCTGGCTGCTGGTGGCGGCTTACCTGACCCTTGCCGGACGGACTCGCCATGCGCCTGAGTAATGCCAGCGTGGCGATTCGCCCGCGTACCGCATGGGAGGCCATGGACCTTGGGGTATTAATGGCCCGGGAACATCGCCTGCTATTGATGAGCAGTTGGGCGCTGGTGACCCTGCCGGTTTTTGCCCTGCTTACCGCGTTGCTATGGAAATACCCGTCCACAGCCATGTTCCTGTTCTGGTGGCTCAAACCGGCGTTCGACCGCTTGCCTTTATATATCCTCTCCAAAGCCCTGTTCGGCGAAACACCCAGCCTTAAGCAGGCCGTGCGCGAATGGCCAAGACTGCTTAACCACCAACTGCTGGCCAGCCTGACCTGGCGCCGACTTAGCCTCAGCCGCAGTTTTGTAATGCCGGTCAGCCAGCTCGAAGGCCTGGACGGCCAGGCGCGCCAGAAACGCCTGGGCGTGCTGCTGCAGCGCAATGCAGGAGCCGCGCGCTGGTTGACCACCGTTGGGGTGCACCTGGAAATCGGCCTGTGGTTCGGCTGCATGGCGCTGTTCTATCTATTCATTCCGCAACAGCTTGAACTGGATTGGGATTGGCAACGGCTGGCGCTGGCGACGGGCTCCGAGGGGGTCTGGCTGGAACACTTGAGCAACGCCTTCTACGCCTTGATCCTGGTGTTTTGGGAGCCCATCTATGTTGCCTGTGGTTTCAGCCTTTATCTCAATCGCCGCACCCTGCTGGAGGCGTGGGACCTGGAGCTGGTATTCCGCCGCCTGCGCCAGCGTCTGAGCAGTGTGGCGCCACTGTTAGTGCTGGTGATCGGGCTGACCTTGCTGCCATTCAACCTGCCCGCCATGGCGGATGACGCCAAGCCACTACCTCCCCAAAGCGCAAGCCAGTCCATCAAGTCGCTGCTGGACAAGCCGCCCTTCAAAAATCCGGAAACCGTCACCCGCTATCGCTTTGGCGAAGAAAAGCCCGTCGTTAAAAACAAGGCACACAGTGACGGCAAACTTCCGGCGTGGCTGCAAGCGCTGCTGGACAACCTCAACAGCAACACGTTCAAGCCTGTCGCCCAAGGCCTGGAAGTGCTGTTATGGAGCCTGCTGATCGGTGGTGTGGCCCTGCTGGCCTGGCGTTATCGGGACTGGTTGCACACCTTTGTCAGCCTGCGCGGGGCACGTACACCCAAAGCAGCGAAACCACCACCCGCGCAATTGTTCGGCCTGGAACTGGGCGCCGAGACCCTGCCCGAGGATATCGCCAGCGCCGCCGAGCAACTCTGGTCTACCCAGCCACGGGAGGCCCTCGGCCTTTTGTATCGTGGCCTGCTGAGCAGGTTGCTGCATGACTTCAACCTGCCCCTTAAAAGTGCTGACACCGAAGGCCAGATCCTGCAACGGGTTCACCAATTGCAGCAGCCGCAGTTGCTGGCCTTCAGTGATGAATTGACGCGGCACTGGCAAAACCTCGCCTATGGCCATCACCTGCCCCCGGTCTCAGTCCAGCAGACATTGTGCAACGATTGGCGTGCCCTGTTCAGTGCGGGAGGCGTCCGATGAACCGGCCATTACTGTGGGTGGGGCTGCTGTTGGCGTGCCTGCTTGGAGCGGGCGGTTTTTACGCATGGAGCAAAGCGATCCCCTATGAAGAAGTGGTGGACCGCGGCCCCTCCCCGGAAGCCCAGGCCAATCCTTACCTGGCAGCCGAACACTTTCTGCGCCTGCAAGGCTTGGCCGTGGAGCGCGCCAATGGCCTGGAACGCCTGGCGAGCCTGCCCGCCAAGGGCAACAGCCTGCTGTTGCTGGGCGAACGCGGCAACATGTCGCCACGCCAGGCAGGGCAACTCCTGGACTGGGCCAGGTCCGGCGGCCATCTACTGGTAGTCGCCGAGGCCCTGTGGGACGACGAAACCGGCAAGAGCGGCGACCTGCTGCTCGATCGCCTGCCTATCCACCAAGTCCTCAGCGATGAACCCGACGCCCCCGCCCCGGCCCCGACCCGCAAAAATAAAGCACCGGACCTGACCAAACTGTATGTCGACAACGACACAGCCCCGGTCTATTTCAGTTTCGACACCGACTTCAATCTCATCGACCCCAAGCACCTGGCACAATTTTCAGCCAATAGCGCGCGGTCGAGCCACTTGATGCAACTCGACCTCGGGCAAGGCCGCGTAACGGTGATCACCGACAGCGAGCTGTGGAAAACGCCGGACATTGGCAAACACGACAATGCCTGGCTGCTGTGGCATCTGACCCAGGGCACTGCCGTAACCTTGTTGTTCAACGGCGACGTAGATGACCTGTTCACCCTGCTGCTGCGTTATTTCCCCCAGGCGTTGGTGGCGCTCATTGCCCTGATTGCCCTGGCACTCTGGCAGGCAGGTATGCGCCACGGCCCAATCCAGGCGCCCGCCCCCAAGGCACGCCGGCAATTGCAGGAGCATCTGAAAGCCAGCGCCGACTTCCTGCTGCGTCGCAGCGGCCAAGGCACACTGTTGCAGGCCTTGCAGCGCGACATCCTGCGCGCCGCACGGCGGCGTCATCCTGGCTTTGAACATCTCGACAATACGGAACAGGGGCGAGTACTTGCCCACCTGACGCGCCAACCCTCCCACGTCATCAGCCAGGCCCTCGGCCCACTCCCGACGAAACGGCTTTCCAGTGCCGATTTCAGCCGGCAGGTGGCGTGCCTGCAAACCCTCAGGAATGCCCTATGAGCGAATTTCCCAGCGCTAACACCCTGCCCGGCGACTCTCTGCAACGCGCCAGCCAGCAGGCCCAGGCCCTGCGCATTGAACTGCGCAAGGCGGTGATCGGGCAGGATCAGGTAATCGATGATGTACTCACCGCGCTGATCGCCGGCGGCCACGTATTGCTCGAGGGTGTCCCCGGGCTGGGCAAGACCTTGCTGGTACGTGCCCTGGCCCGTTGCTTTGACGGCGAATTCGCGCGGATCCAGTTCACCCCGGATCTGATGCCGAGCGATGTCACCGGCCACGCGGTGTACGACCTGCACACCGAACAGTTCAAGCTGCGCAAGGGGCCCGTATTCACCCACTTGTTGCTGGCCGACGAAATCAACCGCGCTCCGGCCAAGACCCAGGCAGCCCTGCTCGAAGCCATGCAGGAACGGCAAGTCACCCTCGAAGGCGAGGCGCTGCCCATTGGCCAGCCGTTCATGGTACTTGCCACGCAAAATCCCATCGAACAGGAAGGCACCTACCCCCTGCCGGAAGCCGAACTGGACCGTTTCATGCTCAAGGTACGCATGGACTACCCCGATGCGCAGCAGGAACTGGATATGGTGCGCGAAGTGACACGCTCATCACGGGCCGACATGCTGGACGTGCAACCGTTGCGCACCGTGCTGGAGGCCGAGGACGTGCTGCAGCTGCAACGGATCGCCAGTGAACTGCCCCTGGATGAACACGTGCTCGACTATGCCGTGCGCCTGGCGCGAGCAACCCGCAGTTGGCCGGGACTGGCCATAGGCGCCGGCCCGCGAGCCTCCATCGCCCTGGTACGCGGCGCCCGCGCTCGGGCCTTGTTACGCGCAGGCGAGTTCGTCACACCGGATGACATCAAGGACTGTGCCCTGGCGGTACTGCGTCATCGGGTACGCCTTGCGCCAGAACTGGATATAGACGGGCTGGAGGTCGACCAGGTGCTCAAGCAGCTGCTGGACCAGATTCCGGCCCCCCGGCAATGACCCGTCCATGAAACCGACCCGTCTGTTATTAGCCTGGCTCAGCGTACTGCTGGGCTTGAGTATCCTGCTGGGCGCTGCGGCCGCCTTGCAGTTCAAGGTACCCGAGACCTTGCACTCAATAACATGGGGCTTGCTCCTGGCGCTGTTGCTGCTGGCCATGCTCGACGCACTGCGACTGCGCCGCCGACCCTCACCACGCGTGCACCGGCAGATGCCCGGCAGCCTGGCGCTGGGGCGCTGGGGCGAAGTCCGCCTGTCCCTGGAACATGACTACCCACAGGCGCTGACAGTGCAGGTGTTCGATCACGTCCCCGACGGGCTGGGCGTGGAAAACCTGCCCCAGTCCATCGAACTGCACCCTGGTGAACGCAGTGAGCTGGGTTATCGTCTGCGCCCCTTGCGGCGTGGGCATTTCGCGTTCAGTCGCTGCGAAATCCACCTGCCCAGTCCCTTGGGGCTCTGGTCTGCACGGCGCTTTATCGAAACCGAGGATGCCACCCGCGTCTATCCGGACTTCGCCCGCCTGTACGGGGCACAACTGCTGGGTGTGGATAACTGGCTGAGCCAACTGGGGGTACGTCAACGGCAACGACGAGGATTGGGACTGGAGTTTCATCAGCTGCGCGAGTTTCGTGAGGGCGACAGCCTGCGACAAATCGATTGGAAAGCGACCGCTCGGCAACGTACCCCCATCGCCCGGGAGTATCAGGACGAGCGCGACCAGCAGATCGTGTTCATGCTCGATTGCGGCCGACGCATGCGCAGCCAGGATGACGAGCTGTCCCATTTCGACCACGCCCTCAATGCCTGCCTGCTGCTCAGTTATGTGGCCCTGCGCCAGGGCGATGCGGTGGGGTTGTGCACCTTTGCCACTGACCAGCCACGCTACCTGGCACCGGTCAAGGGCAGCAGCCAATTGAATCTGTTGCTCAATACGGTCTATGACCTGGACACCAGCCGCCGAACCGCCGACTACCAGGCAGCGGCCAGCCAACTGCTGGCCCGGCAGAAACGTCGGGCATTGGTCATTATTGTCAGCAACCTGCGGGATGAGGACGACGAAGCCCTGCTCTCCGCCGTCAAGCGCATCAGTCGTCAACATCGGGTGCTGGTGGCGAGTATGCGTGAGGAAGTACTCGATCGACTGCGCCAATCCCCCGTACAAACCTTGCCCGAAGCCCTGGCCTACAGCGGCACTGTCGACTACCTCAATACTCGGGATGAATTGCATGACCGCATGAACGCCCACGGCCTGTCGGCGTTGGATACGTTGCCATCAGAAATGGGCGCGGCCCTGGTGACACGCTACCTGGGTTGGAAGAAAGCCGGAGTATTCTAAAAAAGCGCACGACTGCGGCAGGGACAGCAGCACCCCGGCCGCGTCGACAGCGCGCCGCTTCTAGGCCGAAGCCTCCAAGGAATCAAAACTGAAGTACTGCAACAGCACGTTGATCAGTTGCCCATATTCCTCGGGGGCTTCAAGCACGCTGAACCCGGAATCATAGTGCTGCGGGTTGATATCTTCATGGCTCCACAGGCAGGTCGCGGTGATGTCAATGACATGGAACGTGTCGTCAGCCCCGGGTATCTTCAAGCGCAACTCGAAGTCCACATCGACCATCATGGGTAACTGGCTGACCAACATCAGCCCGTCGTCAGAGACGTTACCCAAAAAACCTATGGGTTTGTCGGTGACACGGTTAAACACTTGCAGGAAATACGGTAGTTGATGCCGCTCGATCCGTCGGTCGGTAAACATGGTGAGATCGCCATCCAGTGGCCATGACTCTGGCCGTGCCAGTGATTCGGAACGAGCGCAATTGCTCGCTCTCCCTGGATCTCGGTGTGACAACGGACAACATTTTGTCACTCGACAGCTGCCGAATCCGGGCCCTGCATCCGTTCGAATAGAAACTTGTACAAACGAACGTTGAAAGAATAGCCCAAGACTGGCAACGGGCCAGTTATTAAATGACGAATGCCATTACAAAGAGGCGGGGCGCGGCTGTGCCACGCTCGCACCGGGGTAATGGCCCAGTTGCTGCAAGGTATCCAGCCTCGCGCGGGCACGATAGGCGTACTCGCTCGACGGGTACTGGTTAATGATGAATTGATAGGTTTGCACGGCGTCGACGAACAGTTTCTGGCGTTCCAGGCATTGCCCGCGCAACATCGAAACTTCCGGTTGTACATAACGCCGTGTACGGCTCTCGCGGTCGACCTGGGATAGCTCCAAGGTGACGCGCTCGCAATCCCCGACCTTGTATGCACGGTAGGCATTGTTCAAATGGTGGTCCATCGACCAACGGGTGCAGCCGACAACACTGACGGCAAGGGCAGCAATGAGCAAAATTCGCATGAAGGTTCTCCTGTCTTGTGCAGTGTATCGACCCCTCGTCAAAAATCTTCAAGGATGTTCATCTATTCAACCGGCGCGAAAACAAGCGAATCGTCGATAAGTAGTGCAAACGAACAATGACTACAACCAAAGAGCATAGTAGCCTTCCTCAGCGCTTGAACTCAGGAGTCTGTGCATGTCCGTCCGTCGTACCAAAATCGTCGCCACCCTTGGCCCGGCAAGCAACTCGCCGGAAGTCCTCGAACAGCTGATTCTGGCTGGTTTGGACGTTGCCCGTCTGAACTTCTCCCACGGCACCCCGGACGAGCACAAGGCTCGCGCCAAGCTGGTGCGTGACCTGGCCGCCAAACATGGCCGCTTCGTCGCACTGCTGGGTGACCTGCAAGGCCCGAAAATCCGTATCGCCAAATTCGCCAACAAGCGTATCGAGCTGAAGATCGGTGACAAATTCACCTTCTCCACCAGCCACCCGCTGACCGAAGGCACCCAGGACGTCGTGGGTATCGACTACCCGGACCTGGTCAAGGATTGCGGCGTCGGTGACGAGCTGCTGCTGGACGACGGTCGCGTGGTGATGCGCGTTGACACCGCGACCCCGACCGAACTGAATTGCACCGTGATCATCGGCGGTCCGCTGTCCGATCACAAAGGCATCAACCGTCGCGGCGGTGGCTTGACCGCCCCAGCCCTGACTGAAAAAGACAAGGCCGACATCAAGCTCGCCGCTGAAATGGAAGTGGACTACCTCGCCGTATCCTTCCCGCGCGACGCTGCCGACATGGAATACGCCCGTAAACTGCGCGACGAAGCCGGCGGTACCGCCTGGCTGGTGGCGAAGATCGAGCGCGCCGAAGCCGTGGCCGATGATGAAACCCTTGACGGCCTGATCAAGGCGTCCGACGCGGTGATGGTTGCCCGTGGCGACCTGGGTGTGGAAATCGGTGACGCCGAACTGATCGGTATCCAGAAGAAGATCATCCTGCACGCACGCCGCCACAACAAAGCGGTGATCGTCGCGACCCAGATGATGGAGTCGATGATCCAGAACCCGATGCCGACCCGCGCCGAAGTGTCCGACGTGGCCAACGCCGTGCTCGACTACACCGACGCCGTGATGCTCTCGGCCGAAAGTGCCGCCGGCCCGTACCCACTGGAAGCCGTGCAGGCCATGGCGCGTATCTGCGTCGGTGCCGAAAAGCACCCGACCAGCAAGACCTCCAGCCACCGCATCGGCAAAGTGTTCGAAAGCTGCGACCAGAGCATTGCCCTGGCCGCCATGTACACCGCCAACCACTTCCCGGGCGTGAAAGCGATCATTGCCTTGACCGAAAGTGGCTATACGCCGTTGATCATGTCGCGTATCCGTTCTTCGGTACCGATCTACGCGTTCTCCCCGCACCGCGAAACCCAGGCCCGTGCGGCCATGTTCCGTGGCGTATACACCGTGCCGTTCGACCCGGCGTCGTTGCCGCCCCATGAAGTCAGCCAGGCGGCCATCGACGAGTTGATCAAGCGCGGCGTAGTGGAGAAAGGCGACTGGGTCATCCTGACCAAAGGCGACAGCTACCACACCATCGGCGGCACCAACGGCATGAAGATCCTGCACGTTGGCGACCCAATGGTCTGAGTGACAGGCTGAAAAACAAAAGCCCTGCCATGTGAATGGCGGGGCTTTTTGCTTTCCGTGTGACAGGGAGCATGTCGAATCGTCGCACCCACATGGGGTTAGCGCCTGTCCATAAACCCCGACAACGCCGCAATCGCTTCCGGCGACTTCAAGCGCTGCACAAACAACGCCCCCTCTTCCTCGATCACTTGCCGCAACTGCTCACGGTCCACGCTCTTCATCAACTGCTTGCAGACCTGCACCGCTCCCGGCGCCAGGGTTTCAAAGCGCTCGGCCATTTCCCGCGCCTTGGCCAATGCCGCTTCGCCACTGCCCAACGCTTCGGTGGCAATCCCCCACGCGGCCGCTTGTTCGCCGCTGAAGCCCTCACCCAGCAACAGCAGTTCAGCCGCCTTCGCGTGCCCCAGTAAACGCGGGAGGATCAGGCTCGACCCAAACTCCGGACACAGCCCCAAATTGACGAACGGCATGCGCAACCGGGCATCGCGGCTGATGTACACCAGGTCGCAATGCAGCAGCAGGGTCGTGCCGATCCCCACCGCCGCACCCGCTACGGCTGCGATCACCGGCTTGCGGCAGTTGAGCAGGCTTTTCATAAAGTGAAACGGTGGGCTGTCGAGGTCACCGGGCGGTTGCTCGAGAAAATCGCCTATATCGTTGCCGGCCGTAAAACACTCGCTGCTGCCCTGGATCAGCACGGCATTGACCTGCGGGTCCGCATCGGCCTGCTCCAACGCCTCGGCCAATTGGCTGTACATGGCTCGGGTCAGGGCGTTTTTCTTGTCCGGGCGATTGAGCTGCAGAGTCAGCAGCCCGCGCTCGCGTTGCAGCAGGATGGCGTCGGTCATGGCGAGTCTCACGGCAGTGGAATTCAGCACTCAACCACGGGGCAGGAACACATCGGCCAGCAGTTGATTGCGCGGCAGTCCCGCCAGGAACAGGCGCTTGGAGAAGGCCTCGACGCTGACAGGATGCCCGCAGAGTAAGGCCAGGGTTTGCCGGGAAACAAGCCGCAGTTGCGCCAATGCCTGGGCCGACTCGGCCGCAGTCCACAGCTCCAACGTCAGGTTCGGATGATGCGCAGCCAGTTCGGCCAGGGGTCCGGCCAGGTAATGACCGTCGGCATCATGGGCCAGGTGAATCATACGGATGGCGCCCTGGTGATCCTGGCGCAACGCCTCGCGCAGCACACCCCACAGCGGCCCCAGGCCGGTACCGGAAGCCAGCAGCCACAGCGGCCGGGATTGCCAGTCGGGATCGTATTGCAGCGCGCCGCCACGCAATTCTCCCAGGCGCAGGCGATCACCCACCGACAAGGCTCGCGCGGCATCGCTGAATGCGCCGGGCTGGCGGCAATCGATATGAAACTCCAGGAATGCATCCTCCTGAGGCAGGCTGGCCAGGGAATAAGGCCGTGCCACCTGCCCGGCCCACAACACCAGGTGCTGCCCGGCGCGATACCGCAGTCCACGCTCCGGTTGCAGCCGCAGGCGCAGCACCGAGGCATTCAACCAATCGGCCCCCACCACCTGGGCCGGCAGGCCGTCCCGCAGCGGGTCGAACGCCTCGACCTGCAGATCGCCGATCACCTGGCACTGGCACGCCAGGCGCCAGCCCTCCTGGCGTTGTGCCGGGCTCAAGGCAGCGGGCTGACGGTCCTCGACCTCGCCCTGGCACCGCACCAGGCACGCATGGCAACTGCCGGCACGGCAACTGTAGGGCACAGCCACACCCGCCTGGTTCAAGGCATCCAGCAGGTTGCTGCCGGTGGCTACCGACCAATGGCGTTCGCCGACGTACAGTTCAGGCATGGAAGGACTCAATCACAAGGGGTGCGCACAGGGAATCATGCCTGCGACAGTTTGACCATAGTCGGGTGTATCGGCCACCGTGCCGGGTTATACTGCCGCGCCTTTTTAGCGTCGCGCCTGCACCACTTGGCGTGCCTTGGAAAGGTGGACTCAGCCGACCGATGCACCCCACTGAGCCCACCTTTATTGAATGTTCCCTTATAGAGGAGCGCGACTCATGACCGTGATCAAGCAAGACGACCTGATTCAGAGCGTTGCCGACGCCCTGCAATTCATTTCCTACTACCACCCCGTTGATTTCATCCAGGCGATGCACGAGGCCTACCTGCGCGAAGAATCGCCGGCAGCCCGTGACTCCATCGCGCAGATCCTGATCAACTCGCGCATGTGCGCCACCGGCCATCGCCCGATCTGCCAGGACACCGGTATCGTCACCGTGTTCGTGCGCGTGGGCATGGACGTACGTTGGGATGGCGCCACCATGGGCCTGGACGACATGATCAACGAAGGCGTGCGTCGCGCCTACAACCTGCCGGAAAACGTCCTGCGCGCATCGATCCTGGCCGACCCGGCCGGCGCACGCAAGAACACCAAGGACAACACCCCGGCCGTGATCCACTACTCCATCGTCCCGGGTAACACCGTGGAAGTGGATGTGGCGGCCAAGGGCGGCGGTTCCGAGAACAAGTCGAAAATGGCCATGCTCAACCCGTCCGACTCGATCGTCGACTGGGTGCTCAAGACCGTTCCGACCATGGGCGCCGGCTGGTGCCCACCGGGCATGCTCGGCATCGGCATCGGCGGCACCGCCGAAAAAGCCGCGGTGATGGCCAAGGAAGTGTTGATGGAATCCATCGACATCCACGAGCTGAAAAAGCGCGGCCCGCAGAACCGTATCGAAGAGATGCGCCTGGAGCTGTTCGAGAAGGTCAACCAACTGGGCATCGGCGCCCAGGGCCTGGGTGGCCTGACCACCGTGCTCGACGTAAAGATCATGGACTACCCGACCCACGCCGCTTCGCTGCCGGTGTGCATGATCCCCAACTGCGCCGCCACCCGTCACGCGCACTTCGTGCTCGACGGTTCGGGCCCGGCGTCGCTGGAAGCGCCACCGCTGGACGCCTACCCGGAAATCGTCTGGGAAGCCGGTCCATCGGCCCGTCGCGTCAACCTCGACACCCTGACCCCGGAAGAAGTGCAGAGCTGGAAGCCGGGCGAAACCGTGCTGCTCAACGGCAAGATGCTCACCGGTCGCGACGCCGCGCACAAGCGCATGGTCGAGATGCTGAACAAGGGCGAAAACCTGCCGGTGGACCTCAAGGGTCGCTTTATCTACTACGTCGGCCCGGTTGATCCGGTGCGCGAAGAAGTGGTTGGCCCGGCGGGCCCGACCACCGCGACGCGGATGGACAAGTTCACCCGTCAGATCCTCGAGCAAACCGGCCTGCTGGGCATGATCGGCAAATCCGAGCGTGGCCCTACCGCGATCGAAGCGATCAAGGACCACAAGGCCGTGTACCTGATGGCCGTGGGCGGCGCTGCTTACCTGGTGGCCCAAGCCATCAAGAAGTCGCGTGTGGTGGCCTTCGCCGAACTGGGTATGGAAGCGATCTACGAGTTCGACGTGAAAGACATGCCGGTCACCGTTGCGGTGGACAGCAAGGGCGAATCCGTCCACATCACCGGTCCGGCCATCTGGCAGAAAAAGATCAGTGAAAGCCTGGCGGTAGAAGTGCAGTAAGCACTTTCCCGCAAGGATAAAGGCGACTGCGGCCCATGGCCCGGTCGCTTTTTTATTGCCTGCTGATTCACCTATGGCAAGCGGGTTTATTGTGGTGAGCGGGCTTGCCCCGCGTTGGGCTGCGAAGCGGCCCCATAAAGATCACCGCATTCCTTCAGGTCAAACCGCATTACCTGGTTTTGGGGCCGCTACGCAGCCCAACGCGGGGCAAGCCCGCTCACCACAGCAAGCCCGCTCACCACAATAAGCTTGCGCAGGCTCACCCGCTAACCCATTCGAGATTGCACTCCACGCCCCACGTGATCGAGGACTACTCCTAACCTGTGGCGAGCGGACTTGCCCCGCGTTGGGCTGCGCAGCAGACCCAAAACCAGGCGCTGCGGTTTACCTGACAGAACACAGGCATCCTGATTGGGGCTGCTTCGCAGCCCAGCGCGGGGCAAGCCCGCTCACCACAACAAGCCCGCTCACCACAGAAGCTCAGGGCATCAGGAAATCTGCCCCCCCCACCTGCCGGGCGGTATGCAACCGGTGCAACGTGATCTCGCGCACCGCCTGCTTGCTCAGTTCGATATGCCGCTGCAGCAGGTGCTGCGCCTGGTCAGCCTGGCGTTGCACGATGGCCGAGAGCAGTTGCCCATGCTCTTCGTACGTCGCCGCAATGCGGGGCGCCTGGGTAAAGTCGAGCCGCCGGATGATGCGGATTTGCTCGGTGATGGCGTAGTGCATGCGCGCCATTTCACGGTTGCCGGTGGCTTCCACCAACGCGCAATGAAAACGCTCATCCAGCGCCGATACGGCCTGGGCGTCCTCCAGGCGCTCGCCCTCCTGCACCTGCCAGGTCGCCTGCAACGCTTGCAGCATCGGGTTCGGTTCGTCCATCGCACATAACCGGCCGACAGCCGCCAGTTCCAATACGATGCGCACGTCGTAGAGCTCTTCGAAGTAGGCGAAATCGAACGGTTTCACCTGCCAGCCGCTGCGAAAATACACCTCGAGATACCCTTCCCGTTCCAAGCGATACAGCGCCTGACGCACCGGCGTGCGGCTGGCGTGCATGCGTTCGGCCACCTCGCCTTCGCTGAAACGATCGCCCGGCAGCAGTCGGAAGTCGAAAATATCCGCCTTGAGCTGCGCGTAGATCTGCTCGGCCAGGCTGTCGGGGCGTGTCTTGGCCCTCATGCTTAACCGCGACTCGCAATAAAGGCGCGCCAGCCACCGAACTCGGTGATGTCGAGGGCGTCGGCCAGGGCCCAGGGCTCGCAGATGAAGCCTTTGACGCTGCGCCCATCGGCCAGCAGCAGGTTGCCGATCCCCAGCGGCGCGGGGATCTCGGCGACGAACTCGCCAAAGCGTGCGAGGGGCATGTCCCATAGCTCGACGATGATCGCCCGACCGCTGTCCGCCTTGGCCAGCCCGGGCTTGGGCGGCACCGTGCCCGGCAGCGCGTACAGGCGGTAGGTGTCGGCCGTCAGGGTTTGCTCCACCAGCACCGCGTTGCGCGTCGTCAGCTGGACGTTCAGCGGCATGCCGGTGAGGTGTGCGCCCACCACTGCCACGCGCACGCAGCCGGGGGCTTGGGCGGGTGCGGACGGTGCCGGCAGATAGCGCTGGGTGGCACCTAAAGGCAGCTCCAGGCTGGATTGCCAGCGCTTGCCCAGGTGCGCCAGCGCCGTGTCATGCCAGGCCGGTGCGAGCAAGGTAATGCCGCTGGGCAAGCCATCGGCGCGGATACCGGCCGGCAGCGCCAGGGCCGAGAGGTCGGCCAGGTTGGTGAAGTTGGTGTAGTAGCCGAACTGCGAGTTGTAGCGCACCGGCTCCTCCGCCATCTCGGCCATGGTGCGCAGGGTTGGCGAAGTCGGCACCAGCAAGGCATCGAAACCGGCCAGGCTGTCATTGATGCGGCGGCTCAGTTCGGCCCGCAGGTATTCGGCTTTGTAGGCGTCGCAGGCGCTGTACTGGCGGCCATTTTCGACAATGCCGCGCACCACCGGGTTGATTGCCTCGGGCTGGTTTTCGAGCATGCTTTCCAGGGCCACGGTGCGTTCGGCAACCCAAGGGCCGAAGTACAGCTGGTCCGCCAGTTCCTTGAACGCAGTGAAATCCACCGGGGTGATCACCGCGCCCAGCGCCTTGAAGTGTTCGACCGCGTGTTCGAACACGGCCTGGTTCTGGGTGTCGCCGAAAAACTCCAGGGCCGCCGGGATGGCCAGCTTGATCGAAGCGCCCACCGCCACTGGCGCCGTGTTGGGGTTGGCGCGGGAATAGGCGTCGCTGGCGTCGTATCCCGCCGCAACGTGCGCCACGGTCTCGGCATCTTCCACGGTCAACGCAAACACCGAGACGCAATCCACCGTGCGGCAAGCCGGCACCAGGCCGGTATTGGACAAACGCCCCTTGGTCGGCTTCAAGCCGACGATATTGTTGAACCCCGCCGGTACACGCCCGGAGCCCGCCGTGTCGGTGCCCAGGGAAAACGCCACCAGCCCACGGGCGACCACCGACGCAGAACCGGAGCTGGAGCCGCCGCTGACGTAATCGCCATTGAAACTGTTGCCCACCGCGCCATACGGCGAGCGGGTGCCCACCAGGCCGGTGGCGAACTGATCGAGGTTGGTCTTGCCCATCAGGATTGCGCCGGCGGCGCGCAGCTTCTGCACGACCGAGGCATCCTGCGTCGCGCGGTAGGCAAATTCGGGGCAGGCGGCAGTGGTGTACCAGCCGGCCGCATCGATGTTGTCCTTGATCGCAAACGGCACGCCATACAACGGCAGCCGGGTCATATCGCCGCCCTGGGCTGCCAATCGTTCGCTCAACTGCGCCAGTTGCTCGGCCAATGCCTGCGGTTGAGCGCGGGCGATCCAGGCGCTGTCCTCGGCGGGGTATTGCGCGGCCAGGGTGAGCAAAATGTCCGGCGTGATCGTGCCGTTTCGGTAAGCGGCCTGCCATTCACCGAGGGTCCAGCCAACAACGTTGTGCATGGGAAACTCCATCTTGTATCCAAGTTTGGATTTATCTAAAGCAAAGCCCACGCCAGGTCACTCTGCCAATGAATACAAGGGTATCGCCGCAAAACATGCGCGTAGATGGCGCACCCGGGCATCGCCCATGCGCCAAAAAAAGTCATTCAATCGACCCCTCGGTTGCGACCGACCCAATACCGACCTACTGTTCCAGACCATGCTCTGCGATTTGCTGTCCCCCACCCTAAGCCCCCAGGTGACGACATGCCCACACTACCCCGCCCTGCCGTACTCGAGCTGATCGGCAACACGCCGCTGGTTCGGGTCAGCCGTTTCGATACCGGCCCCTGCACGCTGTTCCTCAAGCTTGAATCCCAGAACCCCGGCGGTTCCATAAAGGACCGCATCGGCCTGGCCATGATCGACGCCGCCGAACGCGACGGCCGCCTGCGCCCCGGCGGCACAATCATTGAAGCCACCGCCGGCAACACCGGCCTGGGCCTGGCGCTGGTGGGCCGGGCGAAAGGTTATCGGGTGGTGCTGGTGGTGCCCGACAAGATGTCCACGGAAAAAGTGCTGCACCTCAAGGCCATGGGCGCCGAGGTGCATATCACCCGCTCCGATGTGGGCAAGGGCCATCCCGAGTATTACCAGGACATGGCCGCGCGGCTGGCCAAGGAGATTGACGGCTGTTTCTTCGCCGACCAATTCAACAACCCGGCCAACCCCCTGGCCCACGAGACCAGCACCGCGCCGGAGATCTGGGCCCAGACCCAACACGATGTAGACGCGATTGTGGTGGGCGTCGGCTCGGCCGGCACCCTCACCGGCCTGACGCGCTTCTTCAAGCGGGTGCAGCCCGAGCTGGAAATGGTCCTCGCCGACCCGGTGGGTTCGGTGATGGCCGAATACAGCCGCAGCGGCAAGCTGGAAACACCCGGCTCGTGGGCGGTGGAAGGCATCGGCGAGGACTTCATCCCGTCGATTGCCGACCTGTCCAGCGTGCGCCACGCCTACTCCATCAGCGATGAAGACAGCTTCGACCACGCCCGCCAACTGCTCAAGGCCGAGGGCATTCTCGGCGGTTCATCCACCGGCACCCTGTTCGCGGCCGCGCTGCGGTATTGCCGCGAACAAACGGTGCCCAAGCGCGTGGTCACCTTTGTCTGCGACACCGGCACCCGCTATTTGTCGAAGGTCTACAACGACCAATGGATGACCGATGCAGGCTTGCTGCACTACAAGCACTACGGCGACCTGCGCGACTTGATCGCGCGGCGCTTCGAAGATGGTCGCGTGATCAGCGTGAGCCCCGACGACACCCTGCTCACCGCCTTCCAGCGCATGCGCCTGGCGGACGTGTCGCAACTGCCGGTGCTGGTGGACGGCCGCGAACTGGTGGGGGTGATCGATGAGTCCGACATCCTGCTGGGCCTGCACCATGACGCGGCGGACTTCTCCATGATGGTCGCCAGCGCCATGAGCGACAAAGTCCACACCCTGGCCCCCGGCGCCAGCCTGGCCGAATTGCAGGCTGAACTGGACCGCGGCCTGGTCGCCATCATTGCCGACGCGGCGGGCTTTCACGGCCTGATCACCCGCGTCGACCTGCTCAACCACCTGCGGAGATCCCTTGCATGAGCCAGCCCGATAAAAGCGCGTTTGCCACCCGTGTGATCCACGCCGGGCAGTCACCTGACCCGACCACGGGCGCGCTGATGCCGCCGATCTACGCCAACTCCACCTACCTGCAAGACAGCCCCGGCGTACACAAGGGCTTCGACTACGGCCGCTCCCACAACCCCACGCGGTTTGCCCTGGAGCGCTGCGTGGCCGACCTCGAAGGCGGCAGCCAGGCGTTTGCCTTCGCGTCCGGGCTGGCAGCAATCTCCACGGTGCTGGAGTTGCTGGATGCCGGCGCCCATATCGTGTCCGGCAACGACCTCTACGGCGGCACCTTCCGCCTGTTCGACAAGGTGCGCCAGCGCAGTGCCGGGCACCGTTTCAGCTTTGTCGACCTGAGTGATGTGGCGGCGTTCGAAGCGTCCTTGCAGGACGACACGCGCATGGTTTGGGTCGAAACCCCGAGCAACCCGCTGCTGAGCCTCACCGACCTCGGCGCCATCGCCCGTATCTGCCGCAGCCGCGGCATTCTCTGCGTGGCCGACAACACCTTCGCCAGCCCGTGGATCCAGCGTCCGCTGGAGTTGGGTTTCGACATCGTGGTGCACTCCAGCACCAAGTACCTCAATGGTCACTCCGATGTGATCGGCGGCATCGCCATCGTCGGCGACAACCCCGAGTTGGCCGAGCGCGTGGGATTTTTGCAAAACTCGGTTGGTGCCATCGCCGGCCCGTTCGATGCCTTCCTCACCCTGCGCGGCGTGAAAACCCTGGCCCTGCGCATGGAGCGCCATTGCAGCAACGCCCTCGACCTGGCCACCTGGCTGGAACAGCAACCGCAAGTATCCCGGGTCTATTACCCAGGCCTGGCGTCCCACCCGCAGCACGAACTGGCACACAGGCAGATGCGCGGGTTTGGCGGGATGATTTCAGTCGACTTGAACAGCGACCTGGCCGGCGCCACGCGCTTCCTGGAAACCGTCAAGCTCTTCGCCCTGGCCGAGAGCCTGGGGGGCGTGGAAAGCCTGATCGAACACCCGGCGATCATGACCCACGCCAGCATCCCGGCGGCGACCCGCGCGCAGTTGGGGATTGGCGACGGGCTGGTACGGTTGTCGGTGGGGGTTGAGGACGTGGAGGATCTACGGGCGGACCTGGCGCAAGCCTTGGCCCGTATATAAATCCCCCAGGCAACAGGGATCAACTGTGGGAGGGCTTGCCCCCTCCCACATTGGGTACGCGTCACCCCTGGACGATGTTGGCACGCGCCGAATGCAGCTTCTTGTAGCTCTCGATCAAGCGCAAATGCCGGTCCAGCCCTTCCAGCTTCATGCTGGTCGGTGTCAGCCCATGGAAACGCACACTGCCGTTGACCGAGCCGATCACCGCATCCATCCGCTCATTGCCGAACATGCGGCGGAAGTTGGCTTCGTAGTCCGCCAGTTCCAGGTCGTCGTCCAGCTCCATCTCCAGCACCGCATTCATCGCCTGGTAGAACAGGCCACGTTCAGCGGTGTTGTCGTTGTACTGCAGGAACATCTCCACGCACTCCTTGGCCTCCTCGTACTGCTGCAAGGCGAGGAAGATCAGCAGCTTCAATTCGAGGATGGTCAGTTGGCCCCAGGCCGTGTTGTCGTCAAACTCGATGCCGATCAGGGTGGTGATGTCGGTGTAGTCGTCCAGCTCGCTTTCGATCAGGCGCTCGACCAACCCCTGCAATTCCGCTTCGTCCAGGCGGTGCAGATTGAGGATGTCCTCGCGGAAAAACAGCGCCTTGTTGGTGTTGTCCCAGATCAGGTCGTCCACCGGGTAGATTTCCGAGTAGTCCGGCACCAGGATGCGGCAGGCGGTTGCGCCGAGGTGTTCGTACACCGCCATATAGGCTTCCTTGCCCATGCCTTCGAGGATGCCGAACAAGGTCGCGGCCTCTTGGGCGTTGGAGTCTTCACCTTCGCCTGAGAAGTCCCACTCGACAAATTCGTAGTCCGATTGGGCGCTGAAGAAGCGCCACGACACCACACCGCTGGAGTCGATAAAGTGCTCGACGAAGTTGTTCGGCTCGGTCACCGCCTGGCCTTCGAAGGTCGGCTGCGGCAGGTCGTTCAAGCCTTCGAAGCTGCGGCCTTGCAGCAGTTCGGTGAGGCTGCGTTCCAGCGCCACTTCCAGGCTCGGGTGGGCACCGAACGAGGCGAACACGCCGCCGGTGCGCGGGTTCATCAAGGTCACGCACATCACCGGGAATTCGCCGCCCAGGGACGCGTCCTTGACCAGCACCGGGAAGCCCTGGGCTTCCAGGCCTGCAATACCCGCCAGGATGCTCGGGTACTTCGCGAGCACGTCAGCCGGCACGTCCGGCAGGGCAAATTCGCCCTCGATGATTTCGCGCTTCACTGCCCGCTCGAAAATCTCCGACAGGCACTGCACCTGGGCCTCGGCCAGGGTGTTGCCCGCGCTCATGCCGTTGCTGAGGTAGAGGTTCTCGATCAGGTTGGACGGGAAATACACCACCTCGCCATCCGACTGGCGCACGAACGGCAGCGAAACGATGCCGCGCGCTTCATTGCCGGAGTTGGTGTCGAACAGGTGCGAACCGCGCAGCTCGCCGTCGCGGTTGTAGACCTTCAGGCAGTAGGCGTCGAGGATTTCCCCGGGCAGCTCGTCATTCGGGCCCGGCTGGAACCAGCGTTCGTCCGGGTAATGCACGAACGGCGCATTGGCCAGTTCCTCACCCCAGAATTGGTCGTTGTAGAAGAAGTTGCAGTTGAGCCGCTCGATGAACTCGCCCAACGCCGACGCCAGGGCGCCCTCCTTGGTCGCGCCCTTGCCGTTGGTAAAGCACATCGGTGAATGGGCGTCGCGGATATGCAGCGACCACACGTTCGGCACGATATTGCGCCATGAGGCGATCTCGATCTTCATGCCCAGGCCGGCAAGGATCCCGGACATGTTGGCGATGGTCTGCTCCAGCGGCAGGTCCTTGCCAGCAATATAAGTGCCCGCCTCGCTGCCCGCGCTCGGCATCAACAGGGCCTGGGCATCGGCGTCGAGGTTGTCCACTTCTTCGATCACGAACTGCGGCCCGGCCTGCACCACTTTCTTCACGGTGCAACGGTCGATGGAGCGCAGGATGCCCTGGCGGTCCTTATCGGAAATATCGGCCGGCAACTCCACCTGGATCTTGAAGATCTGGTTATAGCGGTTTTCCGGATCGACAATATTGTTCTGCGACAGGCGAATATTGTCCGTGGGGATGTTGCGCGTGCTGCAGTACAACTTGACGAAGTACGCCGCACACAACGCCGACGAAGCCAGGAAGTAATCGAACGGCCCCGGTGCCGAGCCATCGCCTTTATAGCGAATAGGCTGGTCGGCAATCACCGTGAAGTCATCGAACTTGGCTTCAAGCCGGAGGTTGTCGAGAAAGTTGACCTTGATTTCCATGGGGGCACACCAGAATAACGGGCTAAACAAAAATGGCCGCCATTATGAGGTTTTTCATCGGGAAGTTTCAGGCTTTTCAATCATGCGGGGTGATGGATAGCGGTTCTACCGGCGCGATTCCCCTACGGATGTGCTGAATAACAAGTGAATATTTCATGAATCAATGCCCCGCAAATTTTATCTCATAGCATTTGAAAAGCTGCTGGAACGGTGCCAGCATGGCTATGTGCCACTATTTGATTTCAGCGCTTCAGGTGAGGGTCAATATGGAATATCAACTCCCTGCGACAAAGGCGATGAGATGGCTGACGAATGCAGACGCACCGTATGACACGCGCATACGCAGCGAACTTATAGCCGGGCCTTTTTCTTCCAAGGGGGTGCTCTGGGTCGGTTGGTTTAACAGCCTGGTGATATGCACAGTCGCGGTTACACTGCACCCGAGCCAATTCTTCATTGCCTGGCTCATCATTGATTCGATGATCTGGCTCTCACGGTTAGCACTGCTGTATTGGATCAATAAATACGGCGGCCAAAAATATCCTTATGTCATTGACCTATCGTTATTAGTGGGCCTGGTCTGGGCGGCGGAGCTGGGCCTGGGTACCGCTGGTTGCCTGATCAGCGGCGATGCGATTCTTCAAGTTCTCGGGTGCACCTCAATGGTGAGCGTGAATGCCGCGATCGCCATGCGTAATCAAGGTGTACCGCGCTATGCATTTACTCAAATATTGCTGACGGATGTGCCCATGAAGCTCGCCACCTTGTTTCAGCCGGAACCGCTGCTGAGGATATTCCTGCTCCAGGCCCCGCTGTACTTGACGGGCATGTGGCTACTGCTCAACACGTTGAACGATAACCTGGTGCGCGCGTTACTGGCCGAGGCCAAAAACGAAATCCGCGCGACCCATGACCCCCTCACCGGCCTGTACAACCGTATGGGGATACTCGAACTGATTGAAAACACCCTGGCCCGCAGCCGGCATGCCGATAAACACTTTGCGGTGCTCTATATAGATCTGGATGGTTTCAAGAGCATCAACGATAACCACGGACATGCCGAAGGTGACAAGGCGTTAGCCGAATTTGGTGCAACACTTAAATCGATTGTCAGGCTAAATCAGGATTGCGCCGGCCGCTTGGGTGGAGACGAATTTATTCTGCTGATGAATAATTCCGGCATGACCTCTGCCACCCTGGCAGCGCAACGAATTATAGAAACATTGCGACAGGCCTCTGAGCGTTGCGCTCTTCCCTATGCCTTGCAAGCCAGCATCGGCATTGCCCTCTTTGAAGGCGCCGACAGTACGTCACATACCTGCGCACAAACAGTGATCGCACATGCGGATGGTGCGTTATATGAAGCCAAGCGCGCAGGCAAAAACTGTTTTCGTATCGCACCAGGACAATTCGCCACTTAGGCCCTCCTGAACGCCATTCGTCACGTCCCGGTTTATATCAAACAATCGCCATCAACTTATTCCGTGTGATGCCGATGAACTTATGGCAATTCAGGGAGTAGTCGGAATGCGCAACAACCAGCCCGTAACACAGCGCGAGATTTCACTCGCGCCTTCGCAAAAACTCATCTCCGCCACCGATGTTCAAGGGATGATCACTTACTGCAACGACGCCTTCGTCGATATCAGCGGTTTTGAACGCGCCGACCTGATCGGCGCGCCCCAGAACATCGTGCGGCACCCCGACGTGCCACCCGCCGTTTTCGCCCACATGTGGAGCGCGCTCAAGCAAGGCCTGCCGTGGATGGGCATCGTCAAGAACCGCTCGAAAAACGGCGACCACTATTGGGTCAATGCCTACGTCACGCCGATCTTCGACGGCAGCCGGGTCGTTGGCTTCGAGTCGGTGCGGGTCAAGCCTACGGCCGATGAAATCCGCCGCGCCCAGGCCCTCTACCGGCGTCTGAGCCAAGGCAAGCCGGGCGTGCCGCGCCAGGATGCCTGGCTGCCGGCGGCAGTGAGTTGCGTGCCGTACATGGCCACCGGAGTGGCTGGCAGCGTCGCCGGGCTGTTCCTCAGTGCACCGGTGGCCGTCGCAGTGGCCGTGGCGGTCGCGCTGCCGGTGGGCCTGCTGTGCTCGCGCTGGCGCCAGGGCAGTACCCTGCGTCTATTGGAGGGGGTCGAACCCTCGACGTCGGATGCCTTGATCGCGCAGATGTACAGTGACGCACGCGGCCCACAGTCGCGTTTGGAAACCGCGTTTCTCAGCCAGACCGCGCGCCTGAAAACCTGCCTCACCCGCCTGCAGGACAGCGCCGAACAACTGAGTACCCTGGCGGGGCAATCCGATCAGTTGGCTGCCGCCAGCGCCAAAGGCCTGAACCGCCAGCGCGTGGAAACCGAACAGGTCTCGGCGGCCGTCAACCAGATGGCCGCGACCACCCAGGAAGTCGCCAGCCATGTACAACGAACCGCCGACGCCACCCAACAGGCCAACGTGCTGACCGGGCGCGGCCGCGAAGTGGCGCGCGATACCCGTGAAGCCATCGAGCGTCTGTCCACCATGGTCGGCGAGACCGGGGTGACCGTGGCGCAACTGGCCAGGGACAGCGACGAAATCGGCAGCGTGGTGGATGTGATCAAGGGCATCGCCGACCAAACCAACCTGCTCGCCCTCAACGCCGCAATCGAAGCAGCGCGAGCCGGCGAACAAGGCCGAGGCTTTGCAGTGGTAGCCGACGAAGTGCGCCAACTGGCCCAGCGCACTTCACAATCGACCACCCAGATCCATGGGCTGATCACCAAGCTCCAGGCATCCTCCAGCAACGCGGTGCAAAGCATGGAAAACGGCCAGCGCCAGGCCCAGGAAGGCGTAGCCTGGGTGCTGGAAGCGGACCAGGCCCTGGTGGGGATCAGCGAAGCGGTGTCGCATATCACCGACATGACCACCCAGATCGCCGCCGCCACCGAAGAACAAAGTGCCGTCGCCGAGGAGATCAGCCGCAACATCACCACCATCGCCGAACTGGCCGACCAGACCTCGATACAAGCCCATCAATCCACGGACCTGAGCAAGGAACTGACCAATACCGCGGCCACCCAATACGCGCTGGTTGAGCGCTTCAACCGCTAGAGGCAGACAAGCTTCTCTAGTAAGCCCGCTTACTGTGGTGAGCGGGCTTGCCCCGCGCTGGGCTGCGAAGCGGCCCCAATCAAGATCACTGTGTTCCATCAGACAAGCCGCAGTGCCTGGTTTTGGGGCTGCTTCGCAGC
>NZ_VYKD01000028.1:0-468288 GCF_032424295.1 Pseudomonas sp. JV449
CACAGCAAGCCCGTTCCCCACACAACAGGCCCGCTCACCATAACGGGCCCACTCTCCACAGGAATCGGTGTGTTACGGTTCAGTCGTTGGTCAGCGGCGGCAAACGTCGCTTCACCGGGGTTTTCTTGACGATGGCGGTGTTGGTTTCGGCATAGGCATTGATCCGATCCAGCAGGCTGTCGAGATGGTCCATGGTGCGCACGTGCAGGCGTGCGATAAAGCAGTCTTCGCCGGTGACCTTGTCGCATTCGGTGAACTCCGGGATCGCCTGGATCTGGCGCTCCACCTCCTGCAATTTGCCGGGCAGGGGGCGGATGCGCACGATAGCTTGCAGCAGGTAGCCGAAGTGCCTGGGGTCGATGTCGACGGTGTAGTGGGTCAGCACGCCGCGTTCTTCCAGGCGGCGCAGGCGTTCGCCCACACTGGGCGAGGACAGCCCGGTGATGCCCGCCAGGGCCTTGAGGGATAACCGCGAGTCATCCATCAAAGCGGCGATCAGTTGCTGGTCGATCGTGTCAATCATGGTGTTCGCCTAATAAGAAAAGGTGATTGCGGGATTTTGCCTTTTTTAGTCACTGGAGCCGCGCACAAGCAGATTGCCATAATTGAGCCTCACTTGAGGAGCATCAATCATGGGTTCATCCATCCGTCGCGGTTCGTGGGAAATGATCGCCGCCATGCTGATCTCGGGCACCATCGGCTGGTTTGTGCTGGTGTCCGGCGTGTCGGTGCTCGAAGTGGTGTTCTGGCGCTGCGTGATCGGCGGCCTGACCCTGTTGCTGGTGTGCGCGTTGCTCGGCTACCTTCGCCTGGACCTGCTCAGTTGGGCCACGTCCGGCCTGGCAATGCTCAGTGGCGTAGCGATTGTCGGCAACTGGTTGCTGCTGTTCGAATCCTACTCACGTGCGTCGATCGCCATCAGTACGGCGGTGTACAACGTGCAGCCGTTCATGTTGGTGATGCTGGCGGCGCTGTTCCTCGGGGAAAAGATCACCGTGCAGAAACTGGCGTGGTTGAGCGTGGCGTTCCTGGGAATGCTGGCGATCGTCACCGCCCATGGTAATCAGCCAACCGGCGACGATTACCTGGCGGGCATCGCCTTGGCGCTGGGCGCGGCATTGCTGTATGCGATTGCCGCACTGATCATCAAGCGTTTGAAGGACGTACCGCCGCATTTGATGGCGTTAATCCAAGTGACGACGGGCGCACTGCTATTGGCGCCGCTGGTGCCTTGGCATAGCTTGCCGGTCACCACCAACGCCTGGGCGGCACTGGCGACGCTCGGCGTGGTGCACACCGGTTTGATGTATGTGTTGCTGTATGGCGCGATCCAGAAACTGCCCACCGCCATCACCGGCGCACTGTCGTTTATCTACCCGATTGCGGCGATCTTCGTCGATTGGATTGCCTTCGGGCATCGCCTGGGTTGGCTGCAATGGCTGGGTGTGGCGGCGATCCTGCTGGCGGCGGCGGGGTTGCAGCGGGGCTGGTGGTGGCGTTTGCCGCACGGTGAGGAGGGCTCAGGACGCATTGTTTAAACGTCTTTCGAATGGCCATGGTATTTCCATGGAACAAATTCCTACGCCGTACCACATAGGGGGACAGGCTGAGATCGTGGATTGTTCAGATGTCAGCGAAAATTCTGCTATTTAGGGATGCCGGACGATGCAAGGCAATTTTCTCAGTGTTCCAATCCCCCGTTACTCAACCCCGATCATTCAACAGGAGCCCCTTTCACATCACCCGATGTTGAGTTCTACTGAGGCGGTCCAGGAGTCCGCAATGTCGACTCAAGCTGCCAGCAGTCGTAATTCGCCGGCAGGGCAACCTAAAAGCTCAGCGAGCTGGGTGAACTACCAGCACGGAGTGAATCTTGCTGAAGCCATAGAACCTGGCTCTTCTAAACGGATGACCTGGGAGGACCTGATCGCTTATCCAGGCAAACTCAACGGCCAGGCCGTCAGCCCGGAGCAAGCGCTTCTTATTGCAGCGACAAGAGTCGGGCCAGCGCTGGAATGGGCTGCGGCCAACGGTATTCTTCCGGAAAAGACCAGCTATGCACAAAGTGAGGTACACACCGCTTTATCAAGTCTTGATAAGCATCAGGAGAGCCTTGCAGGAGCAATTACAAACTTGGTCGCCCCCCTCCCTATGCGTAAAGATTATTTTACCGGTTGGCAGATGGTTTCACCTATTAAAGGACACAATGATCCAAATAACAAAAAATATAAAGTTGCCGCTTATAATGACAAACAGTTTGGTGAAGATTTCAAGGGTGATCTAGTCAACAAAAAAGCTGCGTATGGCGTGGTGATAAAACAACTGATATCCCTATTGCCCGTTAACGACCGACTCGCAATAGAACACGGCCAGGTTGAGTTGTATGCCCTGAAACCGCCTGGAGCGGGAGATGATCTGGCACGTGACGTTGTTTTGATCAAAGCGGTCCATAATGGGAAGACAACGGCCTATGAGGTCAATCCCCAGCTCGGGATCGCACGTCAACGTGTCGACTTAGAGGCGCTTTTTACGGGCAATAGCGTGATTGGCAGAAATAAACTGCCAGATGGCACTGACGCAAAGGAGTTCACTGTTTGGAAAAAGCCGAACATACAGGGGCGGCGTTATGGGCCGAAAGTTGATAACGAACATCCTGAAAAACCCAACAATCAGCCATTTTCCTCAAGTATTTATACGCTAAAGTTATTAGGAGAGTTTCCTGCATCACCTGCCAGTGCCAATGAAAATACTGTGCCCAACACGCTTTCCTCCAAACGATTTAGTGACGTCGCGAACACGGTATCCAGCCAGTTGTTTTATGCGAAAGACATTGACCTGTTGAATGTTGCGCAAAAGGATGAAACGCGAGTTTCCCCGGAAGAGAAGGAAGACCTGGAAAACTATCAGGAATTTTCAGCGTCCAGAGATAATCGACGAGAATTCTTGAAGGGCTTCGTCCCGTTTTGGCAGGGGGTCGAGGCGATCATTGCCGGACGCCCGATAGAAGGGATAGCGAAGATATGGATAGATATCCTTTCTTTTATGATGCCTGTTGACAAGGTAGTGGGGGGATTGGTCAAAGGGGGGATTCGACTGATCAAGCCTGTTCTTCCGGAGTTCGCGAAACTGTCGACAAACTTCGGTAGTTATACCCTCAAGTCTGGTATGGCCGGCGTTAAATGGGAGGGCGGGGTTCAAGGGTTGAAGTGGGCTCAGAAAGTTCCCCAGAACCTGGCCAAGGCGGCCGAGCAGTTCAAGCTAAATTCCACCCCCTTACTCAAGGCTGGCTCGGCCGTACGCGAAATAGAGTTTAAAGGGGCCAGCTATTTTGTGGCCAACAAGCCCGATGCCGGAGACGGCGTGCATTACTTGCTACGCGTACCCGATCCGAAAGATCCATCGAAACTGGTAAGTAGCAGCATTGTCGCCAAGCCAGACGAGAGCGGAATATGGTTAAGGCGAGGAGTTACTGGGGGTGGGCAAGTCATGGGCCGTAATGGCAGTGCATTGAATATGGCGTCACTTAATACGTTGGAACAGATGGAAACTACCCGCCAGTTTGTGGGGATCATGAACGTTAAAACCGGCGAAATACATGTAGGGCCGTCGACCCTTTTGGGTCATCCAGGTTCAGAAGTAGAAAAAGCCCTGCCTAAAGGTATGAAGTACATGCTCGCCGGGCACGAACGTGTCGAGCCGATGGGAGATCTTGTGAAAGTAAACGTCAACGGAGTTGAAACAGAACTTACCGGTCATGCTGCCATGGTCCATTTGGCCGGGGGAAATCTGAAAGATTATGTCGGTTTTTCCGGAGTCAAGAGAGCCGACGGGATACTTAGATTAAAATGGAATTCCAGAACACTTAACCCGGAACATGCTGCCTTTAAAACCAAGTATCACTTAGGCAACCCTGGGGAAGGCAGAGATTATGTGCTCAATATCAAATATCAAAACCGCGTAGTCGAACAGTTTGAAAAATCGGGTTTCGAAATTATTCGTTAGTAGGATTCGGGCAAGCCGTTGCTGTCTGAGGTACAGGTTTTGATACTTTGCTGGATTTGCGAGGTCAAACCGGCTCTTGCAGGGCGGATAGCGCACCCACCGTGCAAGAGGCAGTTGATTCAGTGTGGGGCGCGCACGATCGTCTTGAGCAGATCGTCCGGGCTGATATAACCCACCACACTGCCCGGCTGTGGCAACCCAAGGATATGCCCCTTGATCTTGCCCACCACGTGCATCTCGCAGGGTTTGCAGTCGAACTTCAACGTCAGCACTTCATCGCCGTGAATCAACTGCATCGGTGCGACCTTGGTCTTCACCCCTGTCACCCCCTTGGCCTGTTTAGGGCACAGGTTGAAGGAGAAACGCAGGCAGTGCTTGGTGATCATCACCGGCACTTCGCCTTTCTCTTCATGGGCTTCAAAGGCTGCGTCGATCAGCTTCACCCCGTGACGGTGGTAGAAGTCGCGGGCTTTCTGGTTGTAGACGTTGGCCAGGAACGACAGGTGCGCTTCCGGGTACACCGGCGGCGGCGTGGTCTCGGCCTTGCGCCCGCCACGGGGGTGGGCGGCAACACGGGCGGCGGTCAACGCTTCGATCACTTCGCGGCGCAATGCCTTGAGCTGCGAGTTGGGAATGAAGAACGCCTGCGGTGCATCCAGTTCGATACGGGTGGCGTGATACTCGGTGGTACCGAGTTGGCCAAGCAGGTCGCGCAGGGTGTCCAGCGCCTGTTCCGGCTTGTTGGCCACGCCGAACGGGCCGGGCAGGGTGACGCTGGCGTGGATGCCTTCTTCGCTGGTGGCGGTGACGTCCAACTGCTCTTCACGCAAACGCGCGACCCATGACAGGCCGATACGGCGTTCGGCCGAAGTCTTGAGCAACGCCTGCTGCCAGTTGTGGTCGAGGTTGCGGTTCAGCGGGTGGTTCGGGCGCAACTGATGCAGGCCGGCCGGCATTTCGTTCGGCTCGACGCGATAGCGGTAGCGCTTCTCACCGTCTTCCTCGAACTCGCCCTTGGGCTCGGCGATGTTGGCGCGGAAACCCACCACTTCGCGCTTGACCAGCACATTGAGGCCGTCGCCGTTGGACAGCGGCTCATGGGTGATCACTTGCAGGTCACGCTTGCCGGCTTTTTCCACCACACCCACCGGCAAACCGGTGAAGGTCGGGGTGTCGAAGGCGCCGATGTCGATCTTGCGGTCGCTGACAAAGTAGTCGGTGCTGCCACGGTGGAAGGTTTTTTCCGGGTCGGGCAGGAAGAAGTGCGCGGTACGGCCGCTGGACGCGCGGGCGAGGTCCGGACGGTCTTCGAGGATTTCGTCGAGGCGCTGGCGGTAATAGGCGGTGATGTTCTTCACATAGCCCATGTCCTTGTAGCGGCCTTCGATCTTGAACGAACGCACGCCGGCTTCCACCAGCGCGCGCAGGTTGGCGCTCTGGTTGTTGTCTTTCATCGACAGCAGGTGCTTTTCAAAGGCCACGACGCGGCCCTGGTCGTCTTTCAAGGTATACGGCAGGCGGCACGCCTGGGAGCAGTCGCCACGGTTGGCGCTGCGGCCATTTTGCGCGTGGGAGATATTGCACTGCCCGGAGAACGCCACGCACAGGGCGCCGTGGATAAAGAACTCGATGGCGGCATCGGTCTCGTCGGCGATGGCGCGGATTTCCTGCAGGTTCAGCTCGCGGGCCAACACCAACTGCGAGAACCCGGCCTGGTCGAGGAACTTGGCGCGGCCCAGGGTACGAATATCGGTCTGGGTACTGGCGTGCAGTTCGATGGGCGGGATATCCAGTTCCATCACGCCCAGGTCCTGCACGATCAGCGCGTCGACACCGGCGTCGTAGAGCTGATGGATCAGCTTGCGCGCCGGTTCCAGCTCGTTGTCATGCAGGATGGTGTTGAGGGTGGTGAAGACGCGGGCGTGGTAACGACGGGCGAATTCCACCAGTTGGGCGATATCGCTCACCTCGTTGCACGCGTTATGGCGCGCGCCGAAGCTTGGGCCGCCAATGTAGATGGCGTCGGCGCCATGCAGGATGGCCTCGCGCGCGATGGCGACATCGCGGGCAGGGCTGAGCAATTCCAGGTGATGCTTGGGCAAGGACATAGTTTTTTTAGTCAGGCTTGTCACGGTTGAGGCGCGCATTGTAGCTGTGAAATGCCTGACCGGCATTACTTCAGGCTTGAGCGGCCATCGCGGTGACTTCCACACGCATGCCGTCTACCGCCAGCGCAGCCACGCCAACCGCCGCACGCACGGGCCAGGGCTTGGCAAAAAAGCGTTTGTAGACCTCATTGAAGGCGGCGCGGTCGGCCATATCGGTCAGATAAATGGTCAGGTGCATGACCCGGTCCATGGAGCTGCCGGCCTTTTCCAGGGCCACTTTCAGCGCTTGCAGGGTGCATTCGCTTTGCAGGGTGATATCGCCCAGTTCCAGGCTGCCGTCGGCGCGGGTCGGGATCTGGGTGGAGACCAGGATGCCGTTGAAACCGACAACGTCGGAAGAAATCGAGTCGGCATCCGGATCGGGGGTGTAGGACAGGTCGTGGTTGGCCATGGGCGCCTCTGGTTGGCAATAACGGAAGGCGCCATGGTCCCCGAAAACAATCCCAGGGGCAAACCGCTGGCTTATACCCAGCGGCGGAACAACACGCTGGCATTCACGCCACCAAACCCGAAGCCGTTGGACAGCGCGTATTCAATCGCCATCGGCCGCGCGTCACCGCGCACCATGTCAAGGCCCTCGGCCAGGTCATCCGGTTGTTCCAGGTTGAGGGTCACCGGTGCGACCTGATCGCGCAGGGCAAGTACGGTGAAGATCGCCTCAATGCCGCCCGCGGCGCCCAGCAAATGGCCAGTGGCGGACTTGGTCGAGCTGATCGCCAGCTGGCCACCCACACCGAATACGGTCCTGATGGCTGCCAATTCGCCTTTGTCGCCCACCGGCGTCGAGGTGGCGTGGGCATTCAGGTACTGCACCGCGGACGCCTCGATCCCCGCCTGACGCAACGCCTGCGTCATCGCCCGGCGCGCACCGTCGCCGTCTTCCGGGCCGGCGGTCATGTGGTAGGCATCGGCACTGGTGCCATAGCCCACCAGCTCGGCAATCGGCTGGGCACCGCGTGCCAGGGCGTGTTGCAGTTCCTCGATGACCAGGATGCCGGCGCCTTCGCCCATGACAAAGCCGTCACGCGCCTGATCGAACGGGCGCGAGGCGCGCTCGGGGGCGTCGTTGAAGTCGCTGGACAACGCCCGCGCCGCCGCAAAGCCGCCCAGGCTGACGCGGTGGATCGCCGCTTCGGCGCCACCGCACACCGCCACGTCCACTTCACCGGCACGGATCATCCGCGCAGCGTCGCCAATCGCCTGCACCCCCGCCGCACAGGCCGTGACCGGCGCTCCCAGCGGGCCTTTCAAGCCATAGTTGATCGACACATGCCCGGCGGCCATGTTGCTCAGGAACGATGGAATGGTGAACGGCGACAAGCGTCGCGGCCCCTTGCTGTCGGTGGTACGTACCGCCTCGGCGATGGCCGGAAAACCGCCGACGCCCGAGGCGATGATGGTGGCGGTGCGTTCCTGCTGCTGCACGGTGTTCGGGGCCCAGCCGGCCTGCTTCAGGGCTTCGTCGGCCGCCGCCAGGGCGAACAGGATGAAACGGTCCATCTTGCGCTGCTCTTTTGCGGCCAGCAGGCGATCAGGATCGAACCCGGCTTCGGGGTCCTGCAGCACGCTCTGCACTTGGCCGCCGATGCTGATAGCCAGGTCGCCGATCAGTTCTTCAGGCAGGCGACGAATGCCCGACTGCCCGTTCAACAGGCGTTTCCAGGTTGACTCCACGTCAGCGCCCAACGGTGTCAGCGCACCCATGCCTGTCACAACGATACGTTTACTCATGATCAATCGACTCCGGTTGCATTGAGGGTTCAGACTCTATGGACGTCACTATCATGATGAAAGTAACATGGCGTCACACAACTTTGCACCGGCCCCTAGGAACCTTTATGCAACGCAAGTCCCTGACCCGCGACGAATGCCCCATCGCCCGCAGCCTCGAACGGGTAGGGGAGTGGTGGAGCATCCTGATCATGCGCGACGCGTTGCAGGGGTTGCGCCGCTTCGATGAGTTTTCGCGCAGCCTGGGCATTGCGCCAAACATGCTCACGCGCCGCCTGACAGCGTTGGTGGAGGCGGGGATGCTGGAGCGCAGGGCCTACAGTGAGCGGCCGCCGCGCTATGAATATGTGCCGACCGCCAAGGGCGAGGATTTCCGCATGGTGCTGATGTCGCTGGTGGCGTGGGGCAACCGGCATTACGCCGAAGAAGGCACCAGTGTCGAGTTGGTCGAGCGGGACACGGGGCGGCCGGTGCAGCCGATGTTGGCGAGTGCAGAGGGACACATCGTGCCGTTGGAGGACTGTGTGTTGCAGGCCGGCCCGGCGGCCAGTACCGGTATGCGGGAGCGCTTGGCTTCGCTTGCCGCAAAGCCTTGAATCCTGCGGGCTCAAGCAATAATTTGACGCCAGAAAATAATCCTGCTGCGCCCCTTAAAGTCGCGTATTTCCCAGCCGATAGCGAGTCAAGACACAGGTTTTTCCGCACGGCTGAGGGCTCGTCATGTTCAATACAACACTCAAAACCGAACTGGCGGCCAGGACGGCCGAAGTCACCGAGTACAAAGGACTGATCAGCGCCCTGGAACGCTCCATGGCGGTAGTCGAATTCGACCTCAACGGCAAGGTCCTGCGTGCCAACGATAACTTCCTGAAAACCCTGGGCTACAGTCGCGACCAATTGGCGAGCAAATCCCACCGGGACTTTTGCTTGCCGGCGCTGACCAACAGCCCGGCCTACAGCCAGTTCTGGGGGGAACTCAAGGCCGGTAAGTTCGTGTCGGGCACCTTCAAGCGCGTGGATGCCCACGGCAAGACCGTCTGGCTGGAAGCCAGCTACAACCCGGTGCTGGATGAGCGTGGCCAAGTGCTGAAAGTGGTCAAGTACGCCCTGGATGTCACCGCCAAAGTCGAACAGGAGGCGGCGACCCGCAGCAAACTGGCCGCAGTGGATCGGGCCATGGCAGTGATCGAGTTCGACTTGAACGGTCAGGTGCTGGACGCCAACGAGAACTTTCTGCACGTCATGGGCTATACGCTGGCCGAAATCAAAGGCAAGCACCACCGCCTGTTTTGCGAACCCAGCCTGATCAACAGCAGCGAGTACACCGACTTCTGGCGACGCTTGAACAACGGTGAATTTTTCACCGGGCAATTCAAACGTCTAGGCAAGCATGGCCGTGTCGCGTGGCTGGAGGCCAGTTACAACCCGGTCTACGACGGCGACGGCACGCTGATCAAGATCGTCAAGTTTGCCAGTGACATCACTGAACGCGTGGAAAAGTTCGAGGAAGACTCACGCGGCGCCTCCCGGGCCTACCATATTTCCTCCGAGACCGAGCGGTTTGCCGAGCACGGTACCCAGGTGATCCAGGATACGGCGACAGAGATGCGCCGGATCGCCGAGAACATCGGCGCATCGGCGCGTCTGGTCGGGCAATTGGGCGAGCGCTCCGAGCAAATTACCGCCATCGTCAATACCATTCGAGGCATCGCCGACCAAACCAACCTGTTGGCCCTCAACGCGGCCATCGAGGCTGCCCGTGCGGGCGACCAAGGGCGTGGTTTTGCCGTGGTGGCCGATGAGGTCAGGCAGTTGGCGGGGCGTACCAGCCGCTCTACCGCGGAAATCGCCGAGATGATTGGCATGATCCTGTCGGAAACCCGCGACGCGGTGGCCAGCATGAGCTCCACCCAAGAGGGCGCGCAACGCGGTGTGAACCTGGCGGACCAGGCGGGTTCGGTGATTTTGCAGATTCGCACCAGCACCAGTGATGCGGTGCAGGCTGTGAGTATGTTTGCGTCGAAACTGGATGAGTCGGAAGTGATTCCGAAAACTGCCGTCGGCTGGGTAGGCTGATCGCGTCTTAGGCGTGGAGAGGGAGCCATTCCCTCTCCTGACAAGGCTCCCTTTACAGCAAGGTGAACGGGTAGTCGACGATCACCCGTAGCTCATTCAAGTCGCCATCGCGCTGGTCGGCGTTGGACGTCACGATGGCATCACGCACGCGCAACGACAGGTTTTTCGCCGGGCCACTCTGGATCACGTATTTGGCCTCCACGTCCGTCTCGTGATGGGCGCCGTCGGCACCGTAATCGCCGGCATAGGCGCTGTTGACCGGGGTGTGGGTGCCGTTGATGTCCGAACCGTTGATATAACGGCTCATGAAACTCAACCCCGGCACGCCATAACTGGCCATGTTCAAGTCATAACGAATCCCCCACGACTGCTCGCCCGGCCCGTTGAAGTCGCCCCACTGCACCGAGTTGGCCAGGAACACCGAATCGCCACCTTCACCCGCGCCGTTGTTACCGGTGCCGATGTAGTCAAAGGGCGTGTCGCCGTGCACCTTCTGGAACGACAGCGTCAGCGTGTGCGCCTGCAGGAACGAATAGGCCGCCGCCACCGAGTAGGTGGTGTTGTTGATCGCGCCGGCCTTGGCGGCGCCGGTGTCGAGGGTGCGGTACAGGTTGCCGTCCAGGGCCAGGGATTGGTCATGGGGAAGGGCGATGACGTAGTTGAGGTTGGTGTAGTACTGGCGCCAGATGTCTTCCAGTTCGCCGGCATACAGTGTCGCGCTCAGTGACGGGGTGAAGGTGTATTTGCCGCCGACAAAGCTCGCGCTGTTGGCCGCCACGTTGGCGTAGGTGGCGTAAATATCGTGGTCATGGTTGCTGGTCATGCCGCTGTTGGTGCTGGTGAAGTGCCCGGCTTCCAGGTCCAGTCCGCTGATTTCGCTGCTGGTGAGATCAAAGCCGGTGGCGGTCTGCGGCAGCAGGCGGGTGCCGCCGGTGGCGAAGACCGGCGCGGTGGGCTGCATGTCACCGAACTTCAACTGGGTCTTGGAAATTTTGAGTTTCACCGCAGCACCGACGGAACCGTAGGCATTCTCGGGATCGCCGTGCCGATCGGTCGGCAGGTCGCCGGTGCCGGCGTCCGCGTGGGTAGCGTCGAGTTTCAGCGCGCCGTAGGCGTAGGCATCCACGCCAAAGCCGAGGGTGCCCTGGGTGAAGCCCGAGGCGTAGTTGAGCATGGCGCCCTGGGCCCAGTCGCGGTTGTCGGCCTTGCCGCTCGCACGGTCGCGGTCGAAGTAATAGTTGCGCAACAAGCCGGTGACGCTGCTGCCGTCGATAAAACCCTTGGCATCGGCCTGGTCCGTGACGGACTCGGCAAACGCCACGGGGCTGATACTGGCGCACACCGCCAGCGCCAACAGGCTCCACTGTTTAATCATGTTATTAACTTCCCCGGAATAATGAACGCGCACAGAAACGCCGCACTGTCTGGCAGGCGTACACGCTTGTATGGGCAGAATTTTAAAGTGAGGCGTTACGGTTTCTTATTGTCTTCGACGGGTTTGCCGAAGCTGACTCCAGGCAGATTTTGCGCGGCCTGCAGGTGTGCCGGGGATGAAACTCGATTAATTAAACTTCACTATTTTTAATCGGCGGGAGGTGTAGCGTGGGGACTGTCTTAGCCGCTCTGCTTCGACAATACCCTTTGGTTGCCGCCGTAGTTGCTACGGCGGATTTTTTTCCATGGGGAGTTTTTAAGTTGAACTAACAAGGGCGAGGGCGCTGGAGTAATTGGCCCCTTACTCCACGCAGTTATTACTCTTCCACGTCCATGAACTCCTTGGCCCACGCCACGTAACTTTCAGGCAGCGTGTAGGTATGGGTCAGTTCCGTCGCACTGAGGTTCGAGGTGCTGTGGGTCAGCTGGCGCTGGGCACGGAGGCTGTCGTAAGTAGCCTTGATCGCCGCAAAGTACGCGCCATGGCCGGCAACCACCACGCGCACGCCCAAATCCGCCAAACGCTGGGCGTCGTTGAGCTTGGGATTGCCGTAGGTCACCAGCATCAGCGGGACGGTGAGGTTTTCCGCGATCTTCTCCAGGTGCTCGAAGTCGCTGACACCCACCATGCAGATGCCGTCGGCACCGGCTTTCTGATAAGCCCGGGTGCGCTCGATCACCGCTTCGGTGGACAACACGCCGGCGTTGGTCCGGGCGATGATCGACAGTTCAGGATCGACACGGGCTTCCAGGGCGGCGCGGACCTTGCCGATGCCTTCCTGGATGGAAATCAGGTCGGTGGATTTACGCCCGAATTGTGCAGGCAGCAGCGTGTCTTCAATCGTCAATGCCGCGACGCCGGCGCGCTCAAGCTCTTCGACGGTGCGCATCACGTTGAGTGCATTGCCGTAACCGTGGTCGGCATCGGCAATAAAAGGCAACTGGGCGACGCGGCCGATACGGGTGGCCTGCTCGACGAACTCACTCAGCGTGATCAAGGCAAAATCGGGCGCCGCCAATACCTGCAACGACGCGACTGACCCTCCCAGGATACCCACCTCAAACCCCAGGTCTGCCGCGATACGGGCGGACATGGGGTCGAATACGGAAGCGGTTTCAACGCAGCTCGGCTTGGCCAGCAATTCGCGGAAGTTGCGGCGCAGCGTCGAATGAGATTTTTTGGGCATGTTCTTTCCTGGCTCTGGTCATCGTCACGTGACGATCTATGTCTATTCGTGGTCGCGCGAGATTACCATGCAGGCGGGTCGGGGATTATGACGTTTGAGCATGGGGTATGCTGGAAACAGATGGTGCATGCTGGCCTTAAAATGCTTATTTCGCATTATTATAGAATTACGTTATGCATTATAAGAAGTTTACAGCGGCCGATCCGGTCCTTATGGTGTGGGCAGATTATTCCTGTGAACACTATCGAGACCGTACGCGCGGATCGACTTGAACGGCCTGACAAGGCATCTGGAGACGAACGTGCGTTACCTGACGAGACTGGCGGCCGGGTTGGCGGCCGTATTGCTGTGCCTGACCGCGAATGCGCAAACGCTGGTGGTGGGCGACCAAAGCTACAACGCCCAGGCCGCGATGGAAGCGGCGGGGGTGCTTGAAAACCTACCCTATACCCTTGAATGGAAGCAGTTCACTGCCGGGTCGCCGGTTGCCGAAGCACTCAACGTCGGCAGCCTGGACATTGGCTTGCTGGGTGATGCGCCCGTGCTGTTCCTGGGCGCATTAGGCGCGCCCATCAAAGTGATTGCGGTCAGTCGGCAAAATCTCGACGGCGTGGCCATTCTGGTGAAAAAGGATTCGCCGATCAGGAGCCTTGCGGATCTCGCGGGCAAACGTGCGGCCATCTGGAAAGGCTCCTGGAGCCAGCAACTGCTGTTGACTGCGCTGGATAAAGCCGGCGTGCCACGAGACTCACTGGAGTTGCGCTACCTCAGCGCGCTGGACGCCTCCCATGCGTTGGAAGGCGGTTCGGTGGACGTTATCGCCACCTGGGAACCTTACGTTACGCAGCAGGAACGCCAAGGTGCGCGGGTGCTCGCGACGGCTGACGGATTGATTCCGGCCCAGAGCTTCATTGCAGCCAACGCCCGTGCCGTCGAAGCCAAGCGTGTGCAGATCAGCGATTTTCTCCTGCGCCTGAAAAAGGCGCGTGACTGGGCTCGCCAAACCCCGGCCAACACCGACGCCTATGCCGATGCGTGGGCCAGGCGTACGCGTGCGGACGCCGGTATAGCGCGCGCCTGGTTTGCCCGCGCGCGCACCACCGTCGAGCCGGTGACTGCCCAGTCGCCAGCAGAGGCGCAAAAAACCGTGGACTTTTTTGCCGGCCAAGGGCTGGTCAAACCGTACCCGGCAGCCAATCTGTTCGATCAGTCATTCGCGGCGTCCTTGCAGCCAGCCGTCGCTGATAACCAGCCGTGAGGCGTCAAGGAATACTCTGGACATGACCAACAGACAGCTCAAACTGGGTGCCTTGACTATGGGCAGTGGCGGGCCGGGTCGCCATAACCTGTGGCTCGATCCTCAATTACCGGCCGACGCCAGCGTCAACGTCGATTGGTACATCGATATTGCGCGTCAGGCCGAGGCGGCGTTGTTCGACTTGATGTTTATCGTCGACAGCCAGTTCATCACACCGGGGTCGCCCTCCCATTATCTGAATCGGCTGGAACCGCTGACGCTGCTCTCGGCACTGGCTGTGAGCACACGCCATATAGGCTTGGTCGGTACGCTGACCACCTCTTACAACTCGCCCTACAACGTTGCGCGGCGCCTGGCTTCACTGGACCTGATCAGCAAAGGTCGTGCGGGATGGAACGTGGTGACCAGCGGCGATGCCGGCACGGCAGGCAACTACAGCCGGGACGAACACTACGATTACGACACGCGCTACGGCCGAGCGGCTGAACACGTCCAGGTTGTGCAGGGCTTGTGGAACTCCTACGAGGAAGATGCCTTCGTGCGCGACCGGGCGACCGGGCAGTTTCTCGACCCGAGCAAACTGCATCGCCTGAATCACCAGGGCGAGCACTTTTCGGTGGTCGGCCCGCTGAACATCCAACGCTCACCCCAAGGCCAGCCGGTGATATTCCAGGCCGGTGATTCGCCGCAGGGGCGCGAGCTGGGTGCCGCCACCGCCGATGTGATCTTTACCCATGCCGCCAGTATCGAGCAGGGCCAGGCTTTCTACCGCGATATAAAGGGCAGGGCAGCACAAAGGGGGCGCGACCCGGAGCAGATACTGGTCATGCCTGGCGCTGAAATTTACGTCGGCGACACGGATGAGCACGCCCGTGAAATCGAGCAGCACTACCATCAGGTCGACCACAGCTTTGAACTCGCACTGAAGGAATTTGGACGTAACTTTGGCTGGCATGATTTCAGCCAGTACGACCTCGATGCGCCGTTTCCCCAGGCAAGCCTCGAGTCTGCGCGCAGCAGCTTTTTTACTGCGGCCAAACGGATTGCCGATCAGGCGCGCGAGAAAGGTTTCACGCTGCGCCAGGCCGTAGAGTTTGGTCGACAACTGCGTCCCGGCGCATTCGTCGGCACAGCTGACACGGTCGCGCAGAAAATGGCCGACTGGTTCGAGGCCCGCGCCGTGGATGGCTTCAACATCTACATCGGGCACCCCGAGCAATTCAAGCGTTTTACCCAAGACGTCATACCGTTATTGCAGGCGCGTGGCGTCTATCGCAAAGCGTATGAAGGGACGACCTTGCGCGAAAGCCTGGGGTTGCCGATTCCGCGCTTTGAGCGCCGCAGTTAGTGCCTCAACGCCCGGCGCACAGAAAACACAGTGGTTAAATCTTGAATTGCCTCAACAGGCCTTCCAGGCGATGACCGATGGCGTACAGCTCATCGACCGTGTGTACGCCGCTTTGGGTCTGGTCTGCGACGTTTTCAATCGCGCGGGCTATCTGGTGGACGCTGCGATTGATGGCTTCGGCAACCGACGTCTGCTCTTGCGCGGCGCTGGCGATGTGCGCGTTCATGGTGTTGATGGTAACGATCAACTCGACCGCCTTGCCCAGCGACTGCCCGGCTTGTCCCGCGTGCAGGCTGGCGCCATGACCTGCTGCGCCGGAGTGACTCATTGCAGTGACGACCTTGGTGGTGGCCTGGTCAAGGCGCTCGATCATCGCTTGAATTTCCTGGGTGCTGAGTTGCGTCCGGCTTGCCAGCGCGCGTACTTCGTCGGCAACCACGGCAAATCCGCGACCTGCATCCCCGGCCCGGGCGGCTTCGATCGCGGCGTTGAGTGCGAGAAGGTTGGTTTGCTCGGCGATCGAGCGGATTACATCCAGCACCGTGACAATGCCTGCTACATCGCCTTGCAGGCTTTTCAGCGAGGCGCCTCCCGCGGACAGGTCCTCGGTCAGGCTTCCCAACCGGGTGATGCTTTCATTGACGACCTGCCTGGCGTGCTGGGCCTGCACATCGGTTTCGCCCGCTGCCTCTGAAGCGCTCTGGGCACTGTTGGCGACCTCTTGCGCCGCAGATGACATCTGATTGATTGCTGCAGCGACTTGATCGGTTTCCTGGCGTTGCTGTTCCATGACCTGATCGATGCATTTGCTCTGTTCGGCCACCTGGGTCACGGATGTATTCAATTCTCTGGCAATGCCGACGATCTGGCCGACCAGCCCATGAATCTTATCGGCGAAGGCATTGAACGACACGGCCACCTGGCCGAACTCGTCGCGGCTGATGGGTAAGCGCCGTGTCAGATCGCCTTCGCCCGCGGCGATCTCATCGAGGTGCTCGCGAATCCGCGAGAGGGGACGCAGGCTGCTTTTAACCATTAACACTGCGAGCACACCGGTGATCCCGAGCGCAATCAAGGCAATGACGGTTATCCCGTAGACCAGGCTGCGCACACGCTGATGGATTTCCCCTCGTACTTGGGCAACCTGGCTTTCGATTCGGTCGAGATTGATCGCGGTGACCACGACCATGTCCCAAGCTGGCAGGTAAAAGCTGTAAGCCAGCTTGGGAGCGACTTTATCCGTATTGATCAGGGCCCCCGAATAGTTGACGAAGTGGCTGTCGTTCTTCGCTGCGGCAACCATTTCCCGATTCAGGTAAATCCCGTTCTTGTCTTTGCGGTCACTCATGTTGGTGCCGACGCCTTCACTGCTGTCACCACGAAACAGGCGCACGACCTGACTGTCGTAACCGATAAAATAGCCGTCGTCCCCATACTTCATTTTCGACAGTCGCGCGATCGCCAGCGCACGCGTTGCGGTGTCCCCCGTCTCGGCCTGCGCATACAGCTCCGCTACCGAGGTTCGGGCAAGGTTGGCGTAGTCTTTCAAGCGTTCCCGGCTTTCATCCAGCAGGCGTTTCCGGGTCGCCGTGACTTCCTGCTCGGCGCTCGACAGCAAGGTGGTGCTCGTTGTCAGCGCCAGCACCGTGGACAACAGCACCACCGGAGTCAGCACCAGCATCAGTACTTTGTTTTTAAACAGCATGCGTGGGGTTCCTCACCTGAATCTGTAGGAAAGCGGCCGCAAGGGCCGCGATCGTCGACTTACCAAAGGGCAATGTCATAGGTGAGGTAGAGGCGATTACTGTCGCGGCCGCGGGAGAACTCAGAGCGGTAGACATAGTTGCGCATGCGTACGCCCAGGCCCTTGAACGTGCCGGCTTGCACAACGTAAGCCAGCTCGGTATCCCGCTCCCATTCCTTGACTGTGGTGGTGGACTTGCCGTCATTGCCGCTCAGGTAGCGCGTTGAGAAGGTCAGGCCGGGCACGCCGACGGCGGCGAAGTTGTAGCCATAGTTGAGCATCCAGGTCTTCTCGTCCTCCTCAATGAATTTGCCGATGCCGGCATTACTGAACGAGTAGACGGTCGCGCCGCTGATGTAGGGTAATCCGGCATCACCGCGAAGGGCCTGGTAGCCGCCACCGAGGGTATGGCCTGAGATCACGTAGGACAACTGGCCGCTGAACATGTCATTGTCGATTTTGCCTGCGTAGGCCGAGCCGCTATCAACGCTGTTGAAGTAGCGCAGGTCGCTGGTCAGCACGCCGCCGGCCAGCGGCAGGTCGTGCTGGATGCCGGCGAAGTTTTGCCGGTAGAAGTGCTCGAGTTCCCCGTAGAAATAACTCAAGCGCAGGTTTTTGCCCCATTTGTACTCAGCCCCGGCGTAGTTGAAATCTCCGGATTTTTCCCCGCTGTAGCCATCAGGCACGATCGGCACGCTGTTGGTGGAGTCGCGCAGTTTGAAACGGTCCAGATGCCCGCCGGTCACGGTCAGGTTCTCGATGTCGCTGCTGCTGACCTGGGTGCCCTGGTAGGTCTGGGGCAACAAGCGCGCATCGTTGTAAATCAACACCGGCGTCTTGGGCAGCAAGGTGCCGTACTTGACCGTGGTTTTGGCGAACCTGGCTTTTGCCGTAGCGCCGGCGCTGGCAAACTCGCCGGCCGCCCGCCCGTCATCATGCACCGGCATGAGCCCGGTGCCACTGCGCCCGCGCCCTGAATCGAGCTTTACCCCATAGAGCCCCAGGGCGTCCACGCCGAAGCCGAGGGGGCCCGCAGTAAATCCGGACTGATAGTCCAGCAGAAATCCCTGGGCCCACTCGGTGCGTTCGCTTTTTGCCGTTCTGGCGGCCCGCGCACTCAAGCCGTGCTCGTCGCGAAAGTTCTCGTTGAAATACACATTGCGCAGTTGCAGCTTGAGCTTGCTGTCATCAATAAAACCTTCGGCGTTGGCCGCCGCGACGGGTACCAGGCCTAACGCGCAAAACAAAGCTCGACGGGTATACATAGGGTTCATGGCAAATGACTCGTTGTTGTTATTTGGGGTACAGGTCGGCACGCGCCTCGTGAGTGACGCGCGCTGGAAGGCAGCAGGGGTTATGGGTGGATCAGGTGAACAGGCTGATGGCCCCGGTCAACAAGGCCAGGGCGGTAACGACCAGGGAAGTCAGCACGGCCCATTTGACGGTGGCCTTCTGGAAGTCGCCGATATCGCGATCGACCATGCCCACCAGCAACAGGGTCGAGGCCACCAGCGGACTCATGAGGTGAACAGGCTGGCCCAGGATCGAGGCGCGGGCGATTTCGACCGGGTCGATGCCATAAGCGGCGGCGGCATTGGCCAGGATCGGCACCACGCCAAAATAGTAGGCGTCATTGGACAGTACAAAGGTCAGCGGCATGCTGGTGATCGCAACCACCAACGGAAACAGGTGGCCCCAGGATGGCGGGATCCAGTCGACAAGGGTCTGTGCCAGGGCATCCACCATCTTTGTACCGGAAAAGATCCCGGCAAAGATCCCGGCGGCAAATACCAGCAACACCACGGTCATGGCGTTGCCCGAGTGCGCCAGGATGCGTTCTTTCTGAATGTCCAATTGCGGGTAGTTGATCATCAGCGCGAGCACGAAGCCGATCAGGAACAGGATCGCGGAATGCATCAGCCCCATCACCAGTGCCACCATCACCGCGATCACCAGCACCAGATTGACATAGGCCAGCTTCGGACGTTTGTGGGGCGTGTCCTCGAGAATCGCATCGATGTAGCAATCGCCGCCGCCGCTTTGCAGTTGCACGTTGCCGATACGCTTGCGCTCTGCGCGACCCAGTATGAAGGCCGTGAAGATCACCCACAGGGCACCGCCGATCATGGTCGGCAGCAACGGCACGAAGTACTCGCCGGCATCCAGGCCCAGCGCGGCAATAGCCCGTGTCGCAGGGCCTCCCCAGGGCGTCATGCCACTCATGATGCTCAGCGACAGCATGGAGAGGGTTGCCAGGATCATCGGGTTCATGCCGATGCGTTTATACAGCGGCAGCATTGCGGCGCAGGTGATCATGTAGGTCGTTGTGCCGTCGCCGTCGAGCGCTACCAGCAACGACAGCAGGGCCGTGCCTACGGCGATCTTCATCGGGTCGCCATTGACCCTCTTCAGGATTTTGCGGATCAGCGGGTCGAACAGGCCTGCGTCGATCATCAGGCCGAAGAACAGGATCGCAAACAGCAGCAACGCGGCAGACGGGGCGACCATTTTCAGGCCGTCGAGCATCATCTTGCCGGTGGTGCCGCCAAAGCCGCCGATCACCGCGAAGACGATGGGAACCACGGTGAGCGCGACGATGGGCGACAAACGCTTTGTCATGATGAGATAGGTGAATACGACCACCATGGCCAAGCCAAGGAAAGCGAGCATAGGACGATTCTCTTGTTGTTATCGTAAAAATGGCTGACGCCGAGGCGCACGCGCCCTGACCCGCCGGGCGGCACAACGCGCCTGGCGGGGAGGGGGGCAGTCAAGTCAGGGGGGAAGCGTTATCCGGTTGTCTCTAGACGCGTTTGGCGTCCTTCAGGTCGTCCCAGGCTTTTCCCGGTGCGGCAGAAGATTTTGCGTCGAGCATCCGGTTCAGCGTTTCGCGGTGGCAGGCATTTTCAGACATCGAAATCACCACCGTCGCTACCGCGTTACTGGCCAGGCTGGTCAGGGCGCGGGCTTCAGACATGAAGCGGTCAACACCGATCAGCAATGCCAGGCCGGCCAATGGGATGTCGTGAATGACCGTCAGGGTCGAGGCCAGTGCCACGAACCCGCTGCCGGTAACCCCGGCGGCGCCTTTGGAGGACAGCAGCATGATCGCCAGCATGGTGATGATCTGCGTCAGGCTCAGATCAATGTTGCAGGCCTGGGCAATGAAAATCGCCGCCAACGACAGGTAGATGGCCGTGCCGTCCAGGTTGAACGAGTAGCCGGTGGGCAGCACCAGGCCGACGACGCCTTTTTTGCAGCCCAGTGCCTCGAGTTTCTCCAGCATGCGCGGCATCACCGGTTCCGTGGAGGAGGTGCCGAGTACCACCAGGAACTCTTCCCGAAAGTAGCGCAGCAGCTTCCACAGGCTGAAACCGTTGGCGCGGCAAATGCTGCCCAGTACCACGAAGACGAAAAAGCCGCAGGCGATGTACAAGGTCATGATCAACTTCGCCAGCGAACCCAGCGAGGTGATGCCGTACTGGCCGACAGTGAACGCCAAGGCCCCGAAAGCGCCGACCGGTGCAAAACGCATCAGGTAGGAAAAGATCTTGAAGACCATTTGCGAGGCGGATTCGAGCACGTCGAGTACCGGTTTGCCACGCTCGCCCAGCGACGACAAGGCAAAGCCGGACAACACCGCGATAAACAGCACCGGCAACACTTCACCTTTACTGAAGGCGCCGATAAACGTCTCGGGAATGATGTGCATGAAAAACTCCACCACCCCAAGCTTTGCGGCCGACTCCGTGTACTGGGCCAATCCTTTGGTGCTCAGCTGGCTGGGATCGATGTTCATGCCGGCGCCCGGCTGGAACACGTACACCGCGACCAGGCCAATCACCAGGCTGATCACCGTGAGGACGAAGAACAACAGCATGGTTTTGCCCAGCAGGCGCCCGAGGGAGCGCTTGTCGCTCATCCCTGCGATGCCGGTGACGATGGTGCAGAACACCACGGGCGCAATCATCATCTTGATCAGTTTGATGAACGCGTCACCCAGGGGCTTGAGTGCAATGGCCTGCTGGGCCCAGAAATGCCCGACCACGATGCCGAGCGCCACGGCGCAGAGGATCTGGAAGTAGAGCGATTTAACAACTTTCATGGCATCACCCATTTTTAGAATTGTGCGGATGCAAAAATGCCAACGACTATCGGAATTTATCCGGCAAGGCGCTGCGAGTCAGTGGCGTAGACGTAGCCGGAGAAAAGCCTGCGGGCGGTGCGTACGACTGAAGCCTGAATTGTCTCACCGTTGACGCCGGTGTAGGACAATACGACATCAATCCCGCCGCTCGGGTGTTCGATACGCACCGCTTCTAGGCGCGGCGTACTGATCCCGCCGAGCATCTGCGCGACGATGCTGCCTTCGATCACACACGCAGTGGCCAAACCAATCGAGCCCGTAATGGCGAGCGCGCGGTGGCAGTTGTGCGGCATGAAGTAACGAACCTGGAGCGTGCCCCCCGCTTTCCCGGGCGAAACCAGTACCGGCTTGGGAATCACTTTGTCGCTGACATCGCCCAGGCCCATGGCCAGGCCGGCCTGCAGCCGCAGCGTCTCAAGGCGTCGCAGGAATTCCTTATCGGCGTCCAGTTCCGCCGGGCTCTCATCGCCACGCTTGCCCAGTTGGCTGGCTTCGACAAGCACCATGGGCATTGCCATGTCGATACAGGTCACCGCAATGCCATCGATCACGTCCTGCGTGTTACCGGTGGGAAAGAGCTTGCCTGTCTTGCTGCCGGCTGCGTCGAGGAACGTCAGTTGCACCGGTGCCGCCGTACCGGGCACGCCATCAATGGCGGTATCGCCCTCGTAACTGACTTTGCCATCCGGCGTGTACACGTCGGAGTGAATAAAGGTGCCGGTATTTAGGTTGCGAATGCGCACACGGGTGCGCTCCGGGGTGCCTTTGACCAGACCCTGCTCGACGGCGAACGGGCCCACCGCGCACAGCATGTTGCCGCAGTTGGGTGCGCTGTCGACCCTGCGTTGTGAAACCATCACTTGAACGAACAGGTAATCAACGTCCGCATCCGGGTGCAGCGAAGGGCTGACAATCGCAACCTTGCTGGTTTGCGGGCTGCCACCGCCGATGCCGTCGATCTCCAGTTCATGACCGGAGCCCATCAGGTTGAGCAGCAGTTCGTCGCGGGCTTCAACGGCGGCGGGCAAATCCCAGTCGAGAAAAACCGGACCTTTCGAGGTGCCGCCGCGCATCAGCACACAGGGAATTCTTTGCATGATACTGACTCTTGTTGATCAATCGGTGTAATTGATGTTCTTGGAGCAAGAGTCTCAAGCTTTAAAAAATGTTTCAAATGCAAAGATTGAAGAGATTATTGCGTTTTACGAATGATAAATTTACGCTGAGTTTCCTTTTGACGCCTTGTGCGGGTGAGATAAGACATGGAATATGAGCTGAATGACATTCGATCCTTCGTGAAAATCGCTGAACTTGGCAGTTTTCACGAAGCAGCCGATGCCTTGCACCTGTCTCAGCCGGCACTCAGTCGCCGAATTAAAAAACTGGAAGAGGGGTTGGGCACCTCGTTGCTGGATCGCACCACGCGTAAGGTCAGCCTCACGAGTGTCGGTCGTGACTTTCTGCCAAAGGCACGTCGGTTGCTGGATGACTTCGATGAGTCGATTCTCAATATCCGTGAGCTGGCCGAACGCCAGATTGGCCGGGTAACCCTGGCGTGTATCCCTACTGCGGCTTTCTATTTCTTGCCGTCAGTCATTCGTCTGTATAACGAGCGCTACCCAAAAATCCGCATCCGCCTGCTGGATTTGAGTGCCAATGAGGGGCTTGAAGCGGTGCTGCGGGGGGAGGCCGACTTCGGGATCAACATGATGAGTGGGCAGCATCCGGACATTGAGTTCGTGCCCTTGGTCAGCGAGCCCTTTGTATTGGCGTGCCGGCGTGATCACGAGTTGGCTGGACGCAGTTCGGTCACCTGGTCCGAATTGAGCGATTACCGCCTGATCGGGGTAGGGCGCCTGAGCGGCAACCGCATGCTGCTCGATCACGCGCTGTCTGGCCTGAGTTGGCGGCCGCAATGGTTCTACGAGGTCCAGCACCTCTCGACTTCGCTGGGCCTGGTGGAGGCCGGCCTGGGGGTTTCGGCGATGCCGAGCCTGGCCATGCCGGCTGAAGATCATCCAACCTTGGTCAGCGTCCCGTTGATCGAGCCGGTTGTGAACCGCTCCTTGGGCCTGGTTTACCGCCGGGGAGCATCGCTTTCGCCGGCGGCGGAAAAATTCGTCTCGATACTGCTTGAGCAGTGGCCTCAATGAGCCATACGGCTGGTTTTTTTCTCAAACACGCCGCGGCTCGTCCTCGACAATCTTGCGCATCAGGCTCAGGTAGCGACTCGCTGCCAGCCCCAGGGGACGGTTCTTTACCCAGATGATATCGACCCATAGCCGCATCTGACTCGGCATGTTGTCAAACACCACCTCCGTCAATGCGCCCGAACTGATCAGAGGTTGTACCAACGGCTGTGGAAGATAAGCCCAGCCCAATCCTTGCTGGACCAGATCCAGCGTTGCCAGGTAATTGTCGCTGTGCCAAATCCGCCGTGACAGCACAACACGTGGATCAGAGTCTGTAGGCCCTCCAGTAGCCACGATGATCTGCCGGACGTTGACCAGTTGCTCTTCACTCAAGGGGCTTTTCTTGCCGGCGGCCGCAGGATGATCCGGAGAGGCAACGGCTACCAACAATTGGCTCCCCGCTTCAAGAAACGTCTCCCGCTCGTCAAGCCCTGGTCGTTCAAATCCAAGGGCCAATTGCACACGCCCTTCATGGAGCATGCGCATCGCCTCCGGATGGGACGCGGAGCGAATCTCGATTTCAAGCGTGGGAAACTCCCTGGCGATAATGGACAGTGGACGATTCCATACGCCTGTCTGCAACTCCGGCGCCATCGCAAGGACCAAGCGCTCCTCCAACCCCTGATGAAGCTGGAGCGCATGGGCGTCCAGCAAGTTTAACTGGCTGGCGACCTGTCGAGCCTGGGGCTCCAGCGCTTTGGCGGCTGCCGTAGGAATGGCTTTGCGGGTTGATCGGTCAAAAAGCAATAAATCCAGCTCGGCTTCAAGCTGCGACACCGCCATGTTGATGGCCGAGGGTACCCGCCCCAATTTGCGTGCGGCGGCAGAGAAGGAGCCGCTGTCGACAACCGCAAGGAAAACTTTCAGTGACTCACTGGTGAACGCCATGGCAGTTGTCAGATTTTCTGATGATGATCGTCTTTATTTATCAGGTTTATTAGCCTAATTTCCACTTCTATTCCAAATTAAGTACGTGGGGAACACCATGTTAAATACTGATTTGAGGGGGCACGTGGCACTTGTCAGTGGTGCCGGCAGTGAAGCGGGTATTGGCATGGCGATCGCTCGCAGGCTAGGTGCAGCGGGTGCGAGATTGATCATCACCGCCAGTAGCCGCCGCATCGAGGAACGCGTTAAAGAGCTGCTCGCAGAAGGGTTTGAAGTTGAGGGCAGGGCAGTTGACCTCACCGATGAACGTCAGGTGCGTGAATTCGGCCTCTGGGCGGTGTCGGTCTGGGGACGGGTCGATATTCTGGTGAATAATGCCGGCATGGCCATGCAAGGCAGCCCTGAGGTTTTCTCCGAATTGGCGAGCATGGAACTGCATGAGTGGAATCTTTCACTGGCCAGAAACTTAACCACCGCTTTTCTTCTGACGCGGGCTGTTTTGCCCGGTATGAGGGCGCGAAATTACGGGCGCATTGTCAATATCAGTTCCACCACGGGCACCCGCGGGAGCAATCCGGGCGAAGCCGCTTATAGCGCTGCCAAAGCCGCGATGGTGGGCATGAACATGGGACTGGCACTTGAAGTCGCCAAGCACGGGATTACCGTCAACAGCGTGGCGCCCGGATGGATCACCACGGGCTCAACCACACCGGTTGAAGCAGAGGCGGGGCGCTTTACCCCGATCGGGCGGGCGGGCAGTCCCCACGAGGTGGCGGCGGCGGTTGCATTTCTGGCGTCTCCAGAATCCAGTTACATCACCGGTGAAGTTATCGTGGTCGATGGCGGTAATTGCCTGGTCGAGAATAAAGCCCCTCACTCCGGTTAATGACGTTTGAATGAATATCTGCGCGGTATATCAAGGCTATATGTCAGCCGGCAATGTAAATAGTTAAAGCCAACGCCCACGTTATAAGTTTGCGGAGCGATCTTCACCCAATATTCGGGAGCTGATGCTGCACCTGGAGAATGATGGAGTGTGGCTTATCTATACGGCGATGAAGTTTAACTAATGTGATACTTAATAAAGGGTTCTAATCATGTCGAACAGTGGAGTTTGTGAATCAGCGATTGCTGCCTTTACCGCAGCCGAGCGTGCCCGGTTTATAGAAAACAACCCAACGTCGATGGCGCTGGCCAAGCGTGCCAAGGCGGCGCTGTTCAACGGTGTGCCCATGCACTGGATGAGCGATTGGTCGATGCCTTCGCCGCTCTTTGTCCAGCGTGCCAAAGGTGCCCGCTTCACCGACGTCGACGGTCATGACTACATAGACTTTTGCCTCGGCGACACCGGCACGATGTTTGGCCATTCACCTGATCCTATCGCCCGCGCCATAGCCGAGCAGGCGAACAATGGCTTGACCACGATGCTGCCCGGCGAAGATGCGGTGGTCTGCGCAGAGTTGCTGGCCCAGCGGTTTGAGCTGCCTTATTGGCAAGTTACCGCCAACGCTACCGACGCCAATCGTTATGTGCTGCGCTGGGCGCGCGCTATCACCCAGCGCAATGTTCTACTGGTGTTCGACGGCTGTTATCACGGCACCGTGGATGACGTGATGGTCCGGTACCGAGAGGGCAAGACCGTGCACCGTTCGGGCCTGGTGGGGCAAGCCTACGACTTGACCCAATACAGTCGATCCATTCCCTTCAACGATGTTGCTGCACTGGAGGCTGCTTTAGCTCAGGGCGACGTGTGCGCGCTGATGTGCGAGCCGGCGATGACCAATATAGGCATGGTCCTGCCCGATCCGGGGTTCATGCAACAGTGCCGCGAGCTGACGCGAAAATACGGCAGCCTGTTGGTCATTGATGAGACCCACACTATTTCTACCGGCATCGGTGGATGCACGCGCCAATGGGATTTGAAGCCCGACTTTTTCGTAGTGGGGAAACCCATCGCCGGTGGCGTGCCTTGCGCAGTCTTTGGCATGACCGAGCACGTTGCGTTGGCCATGCACGATGCGCAGAAAAGCATCAGCGAAGAGAGCGGCGGGCATGGCCACAGTGGCATGGGCACCACCTTGTCCGCCAACGCACTGGCGATGCGCTGCATGCGCGTCAGTCTCGAAGAGGTCATGACCGAGTCTGCGTACCAGCACATGTTGCCCCTGGCCTCAAGACTGGCCCAGGGATTTCGAGCGTTGTTCAAGCGGCACCAATTGAACTGGTCGGTAACCGAGTTGGGGGCTCGTTGTGAATTTCAATTCTGTGCCACACCGCCAAGAACAGGTGCGCAAGCCGAGGCGGCTTTTCATGACAGCCTTCAAATGGCGCTGCACCTCTATCTGATCAATCGCGGGATCCTGATCACGCCTTTTCACAACATGACCCTGTGCTGTCCGCAAACAAGTGAAGGGGATGTCGACAGGCTGATCGGTGAGTTGGATAACGCGCTGACCACGCTGCTTGCCCTATCTGGAGCGCGGGTTATCTCTTCATAAGTTCCATTGTTCTTGAATACTGTCCAGTCGCTTGAATAAGCGCCGAGAGGTTTGATATGCAATTTGCTGATAAAAAAGAGGCCGAAATTTATCTGGCCGCCCACCCTGAAGTGCTGAGCATCGAGTTGTTCCTTATTGATGCGAATGGTGTTCCGCGAGGAAAGCTGCTGCATCGCGACGAACTGCTTGCGATCTACGCAAACGGTCGGCCGCTGCCAAGCTCCATTCTCGCCTTGACCGTGCAGGGTGAAGACGTCGAAGACACAGGCCTGGTCTGGGATGTCGCCGATGCCGATTGTTGGACATACCCCTTGGCGGGAAGCCTGACCTTGCAACCCTGGCGCACCAACCCCACCGGTCAGGTGCAGGTGAGCATGCACCCGACCCAAGGTATTCCCGCCGCACCGGCCGACCCGCGACACGTACTGGTGCATGTCATTGACCGACTCAAAGCCGATGGTTTCCACCCGGTAATGGCCGTTGAACTGGAGTTTTACTTGCTGGACCAGCAACGCGATGCCAACGGTCGGCCGCAGCCAGCGCTGCAGACCAACGGCGTCCGTCCCCAGGCACCGCAGGTGTATGGCCTATACGAGTTAGAACAGCTGCAACCTTTTCTTGATGACCTCTACGCTGCGTGCGCGCTACAAGGCCTGCCCGTACGAACAGCCATCTCCGAGTACGCTCCAGGCCAAGTCGAGTTGACCCTGGAACATCGTTTCGACGCACTCCAGGCTATTGATGAAGGCGTACGCTACAAACGCCTGGTCAAAGGTGTCGCCAACAAACATGGGCTACAAGCGTGCTTCATGGCCAAGCCGTTCAGTGACCAGGCCGGGAGTGGCATGCATTTGCACGTCAGCCTGGCCGACGAGGAGGGTAACAACCTGTATGCGAGCGAAGACCCACAGGGTACGCCACTGTTGCGTCACTCAATTGGCGGGATGATGGCGACCTTGTTTGACTCACTGGCGATATTTTGCCCCCATGCCAATTCATATCGCCGGTTCCAGACCGGCAGTTACGCGCCGTTGGCCAAAAGTTGGGGCGTCAACAATCGTACGGTGTCGTTCCGCGTGCCCGGCGGCCCTGCACTAAGTCGACATATCGAACACCGCATTTGCGGGGCCGACGCCAACCCGTATCTTGCCGCCGCCGCATTACTGGCGGGGATTCACCTCGGTATCACCCATCAAAGCGATCCTGGTGCCGCGATCGAGGGAAATGGGTATGAACAGGCAGCGGATTTCCTGCCCACCGACTGGCTGACCGCGTTGCAGGCCTTGCAGGATTCAACGTGGGCACGCGAGGCGCTGGGCGCCGAATTCCTAAAGGTGTATCTGGCGATCAAATGGCGCGAGTTCCGTCACTTCAACGCTGAGGTCGGGGAGCAGGACTGGCGCTGGTACCTCACTCACGCATGACTGATGGGCGATAACCGATGCTCATCAGCGGTTGTCAGCGTGGATTTGGGACCCGTGAGGCGAAACAAGGGTAGAGTGTTCATCACTTTCTGTTCATAAGGGCCTTCGCGTAGTCGCACTAAGCGGTTCCAGCGTCCGGACAGGGCAAAAAAACGTTATATCAATTGTTAAGTGAAGAATGAATCGTCCGCTGTTTGTTTCTCTGGATGGGCCCAAGGGCACCGGCAAAACCACGCTGTTGGAGGCCGTTACGAAAGCACTGAGGGCAGACAACAAAAAGGTGATCCGGCTTTGCGAGAGAAAAAGTGATCCCTACCGGGAGGGAACAATGGCGCTTGTTAACCAGCTCGTCAGAAGTCCCTCCCGGGAGCTGGAGTTGCGGGTGTGTGAACGCTTTGCTGACAGCCGTGCCTGGATTTCCCGGCAGGTGCTGGCTAAACAGCCACCAGGCAGCATCATCCTGATCGATCGCTGGTACCCGTCGGATGCCGCGTTTCGCCGGATAATTCCGTTTGCAGAGATCCTGCAATTGAACATTGATCGAAACGTGCGAGTGCCAGACCTGCATGTCGGGATTGTCACCGCCCCTGAGATTTCATGGGCGAGGGCAGCTGCGCGACGGCGTGGGCTGAGCAGCACGGTGATCCATAAGCTGGAAGAACATAGCGCGTGTACCCAGGCATTCGAGCGAGCGATTGCAGATCAGGGTTGGGTTGTATGCCGTAATGAAGGCACGATCGAAGACGCAACGATGCAGGTGGTGTCCGCGATCTATAGAGTCCTTGCTTGCGCGTCCCCGGCAGTCATTCTACCGGCCCCGACCTCCATCGACTCCTTGTGCTATCCAGGCTTCTAATGCCTCGGCGCTCATAGGCTTGGCTATCAAATAACCCTGTGCTTCGGAACATCCCCACTGTATTAACAGGTCCAGGATTTCTTGATTTTCTACGCCTTCTGCAACCACCTGGTAGCCGAGCCCCTTAGCCAGTCCGATCAGGGTTTTAACCAGTTGCTTGTCATTTTGATTGCTGCCCAGCCCGCTGATCAGAGATTGGTCAAGCTTGACGGTATTAGCCGGGAGCTCCTTCAAATAAGCCCAGTTGCTGTAGCCGGTGCCAAAGTCATCAACAGCAACCTCTACGCCAAACTTACGGACACGCTCCAGTTGCCGGATGACTTCTTCAGGGTTGGTCATGAGCATGCTTTCGGTAAACTCAAGTTCAAAGCCAGCGGGGTCCAGGCCGTGCTGTTGAATCTCATGGATCATCGCGTCGACGAATTCGGCGCTTTCAAGATCGCTGACGGTAATGTTCATCGCTATCCGCAGGCGCACACCTTGCGCTTTCCAAATAACCGCTTGCCGGATGATTGCGTTGAGCACCCACAATCCAACAGAGGGTATGAGTGCGGTTTTTTCAGCCAAGGGTATGAATTCAGCAGGGCTGATGGGCCCCAGTAAAGGATGTGTCCAACGCAATAGTGCTTCTACTGAATGACACCATCCTGAGGGCAGTTTGATTTTTGGCTGGTACACCAGGCTGAACTGTTTGTCGGCGCTGACCGCCTCCGGCAACGAACTCAACAACATGAACGCGCGTTGTTGAGCCGCATCAAAATGGGGTTCATAGCGCGACCATCCCAGCCTGCGGTCACGCGCCTCATCCGCAGCGCTGACCACCAGGCGAAGCCAGTCTTGCTGGAGACCTGAGCTATGAATAGGCAGGACGCCAATCCCGACTTGCATGAGTATGGGGATGGCGTGGCATTCGACAGGCTTTTTGAAGTCCTTGAGGATGTTTTCACAAATGTGCTCGGCCGTTTGATCCTCCTCAAGGAGAAAACCAAACCGCGTCGGGCTAATTTTATAAAGTAGACACTGTGGCGGTAATAGCTTTTGTAGGCGCGCTTTGATTGCCAGGACCAAGTCCGTGGCAAAGCTGTAACCCAGCGCCTTCACGATATCGTTGAGGAACTTTGGCGAGATGATGTCAACCGCATACGCTTGGCACGCGCTGTGGGTCTTGAGCGCTTGGCGTATATCCTCCTCAAACCGGAGTCGATTAAATAACCCTGTGGGTTGGTCGACGAAGTTTCGAGCGCGCATGCTGTGGATGCGCATCATCACCAGTTCAGCAAAACCGCTGAGCATCGCACTATCACGCTCACTCATAGCGGCGCGTGAGACTGTATCAATGATGCACAGGCTTCCCAGCGTAAAACCCTCTTCGGTAATCAGTGGGGTGCCTGTGTAATAACGAATATACGGAGGCCCCGTTACCAGGGAATTGTCTTTAAAACGGGGATCAAGCGTCGCGTCCAATACCTCCAGCGGGGCGTTATCCAGCGTCGAGTAAGCGCAGAAGGACACTTCTCGTGGTGTCTGCGTCTCTTTAAGCCCTACGCGCGCCTTGAACCATTGCTGATGCTCATCGACGATCGAGATCAGCGCTATGGGTGCGTTGAAGTAAGCAGAAGCCATCTCGACGATTTTATCGAAGACAGTATCGTACTCGCTGTCAGCTGGACAAAATTTCGCGACCTCTTTAAGCCGTTCAATTTCATTCGGCGGAATAGGAGCGCCTGCGCCCATGACAATCCTCGGAGTGGCTGTGTTTATGTGCACGGTATCAGACAGTGCCATCATTATGATGTTGTTTTTTCTATTCCTCTGATAGCTCAGCGGTATGCAGGCAGGCGGCCTCTCCTGTGTTGCCGGGAGAGGCGCGTGTTTGGACTCAGCACTGCCTAGTATTGCAGCAGCAGAGCGGCCGGTGATGCTCGGTTGATAATATGCATATGCTCTTTTAGTCGTTGATTCTTAACCGGTTTCACTTTCAACTGGCTTCTTTTTGACAGGTGAGCGTTGATGTCCGAGCGGTGTGATGTAGTGGTATTGGGGTTGGGGGCCATGGGGGCCGCTACGGTGTATCAGTTGGCGAAGGCGGGTGCGAATGTTGTGGGTATCGACCGCCATCACCCACCTCACAACCTGGGCTCCAGCCATGGCGATACGCGTATTACCCGGCTTTCGGTGGGTGAGGGCGCGCAGTACGTTCCCATTGTGCGCAATTCCCACCGCATCTGGCGTGAGCTTGAGCAATTGTCAGGGGAGTCGCTGTTCGAACAGTCGGGTCTATTGGTTCTGACTTCGAGTCCCGAGTTTGACCCCAACGATAAAACCGACTTCACATTGCGCACCATCGGCCTAGCACAGGCCTATGGTATCGAGCACGACGTTTTATCCGCCGAACAGATTCGCCAGCGCTTTCCACAATTTGCCAACGTCCACGACACTGCCATCGGCTATTTCGAGCCAGGTGGAGGTTTTGTACGTCCTGAACGTTGCATTGATGTGCAGCTCAAGTTGGCCGAGCAACACGGAGCAATCCTCTACAAAGGCGAAACCGTCACAGGGATTAGCTCGAATGAGCAGGGAGTCCATGTCACTACGAATCTGCGCACGCTCTTTGCAAACAAGCTTGTGATTAGCGCCGGCAACTGGAGCGGCGGTTTGCTGGGCGAGCCGTTTGACAGCCTGCTCAGCGTCTACCGGCAGAAGCTGTTCTGGTTCGGGCTGGAGGAGGGCGCCGAGTGGGTGGATCACTCACCGACGTTTATCCTCACTCACGGCCGTGGCGACGACAAAATCAACTACGGCTTTCCCGCATTACACGGCGAGGGCAGCCTGAAAATCGCCACCGCGCAATACCACACTACTTCATTGCCGCAAACAATGGATCGTACGGTCTCGCCGGCGGAAGAGCGGGACATGTATGAGCACCAGGTGCGCGGCCGCATCGTCGGTGTTACCTCGAGCGTGGTCAAGTCTGCTGTCTGCGCCTACACCGTGACGCCGGATCGCCATTTCATTATCGATGAGCATCCGTCGTGGCAGCACACCTTGGTGGTGTCCGCCTGTTCCGGTCACGGCTTCAAACATTCCGCCGCGTTGGGCGAGGCGTTTGCACAGTGGTGCATACGCGGTTCGACCGACTTGGATCTCTCGTCTTTCTCCCTTAAACGCTTCGAGCGCTATCATGGCGATACCTGAGTTACATCCAGTGGCTGCATGAAATTAAGGGTGAAGTCCGCGACGTGAAGCCGGATTCACGGTGCCGAGTACGTAAGCGTTCCGGGAACACACCCATGAATCTTGATTCACTGAGAAGTATGTTCATAAGTAGGCGACGAGAGCTGGAAGTGGCTGAGCCTGACATATGATTTAACATAATATACATTATGCGTAATACAATGTTACGTAATGAGGGGCAGTGCCCGTCAGATTCCAACAGGCAAAGCCCCTCTCTGGTTCAAACCTGAGCGAACCCTCCATCCACGAACATTTCGCTGCCGGTCATGAAACTGCTGTCGTCCGACGCCAGGAACAATGCCGCCGCCGCAACTTCTTCCGGTTGGCCGATACGGCCCAGTGGCAACTGCGCCGTCATGTCGTCAATGATTGCATCCTTCTGGCCGGTACTTGAAAGCGCCAGGTCCAGGCCCGGTGTCGAGATTGGTCCCGGTGAAAGTACGTTGACGCGAATACCGCTGCCTTTCAAATCCAGCGCCCAGCTCCTGGCGAAATTACGCAATGCGGCTTTCGTGGCGCTGTACACGCTGAATGCCGGTGTGCCCATGGTGCCGGTGGTCGAACCTGTGAGGATCACCGAACCGCCGGCGTGCATCAGTGGCAGCGCTGTTTGCACGGTGAACAGTGTGCCTTTGACGTTGATGCCGAACGTGCGATCGAACGACTCTTCGGTGATCGACCCGAGCGGCTGGAAATCCCCCAGGCCTGCATTGGCGAACAGCACGTCAACGCGACCTTTGACGCTTTTGATGTGGGTGAAAATGCGCTCCAGGTCGTCCAGCCTCGAGATATCCCCTTGAATGGCGATCGCTGTAGGCCCGATCAGGCCCAGCGCCTTGTCCAGTTCTTCCTGCCTGCGTCCCACAATCACCACCTGTGCACCTTCCGCTGCAAAGCGAATGGCGGTTGCCAGGCCAATACCACTGTTGCCACCGGTGATCACTGCAATTTTCCCGTCGAGCCTGCTCATGGTTAACTCCGAAGAATGTTGAGGCCCAACTCTAGATCCAGACTATTCTTTTGAATAGTATGCACCTTTTAGTAAGTACCCCTTTGGAGCACCCATCACATGGCGAACAACACCTTCAATTGCGGGCTCGAGGCTGCCCTGGCGGTGATTGGCGGCAAATGGAAACCGCTGGTCCTGTATAACCTGGCGCGACATGTTCATCGGTATGGCGAGTTAAGGCGTGCGATTGGCGGCGTGACCGACAAGGTGTTGATCCAGCAACTCAAGGAATTGGAACGCGACGAAATCATCGCGCGGATCGACTTCCAGGAGATCCCGCCCAAGGTCGAGTATTCCCTGACACCCTTCGGGCAGTCACTGGCCACTGCGCTGGGCGCGTTGTGCGTGTGGGGCACCGAACATATGGACACCGTCGAACGCATCAGCGAACGGCGTATCAGCGCCCTCGCCCAGGCCTGAGCCCTGCCCCGATAGCCAACTCAACTAAATGACTATTTAGTTGAGTTATAGGCTTGGCGACGAATTCGCCGGGTTACGCTCAACGAGCACTCTTCATTTCCAGAGCCTGATCGAGAGTGAGCTTGAGCTCTTCATCATTCCAGGGCTTGCTGATGTAACGGAACACATACCCATCGTTGATTGCCTGCGTGATCATGCTCATATCGGCGTAGCCGGTCAGCAGGATATTCACGCAGTGCGGATCGCGCCTATGCACCTCGCGCAGCAAGGTCGGCCCGTCCATGAACGGCATGCGCGCGTCGCAGACGATCAGGTCGACCGCGTGTTGTTCGAAAAGGCTCAGCGCCTGGGCCCCGCTCGTGGCCAGCAGCAAGTCGTAAGGCTTTGCGCGCAGCAGGCGCCGAAGGCTGTTGAGGATACTTTCCTCATCATCCACCAGCATGACGGTGTGTCGTTTTTCGCAGGAAGGCAACGTATCCATGATCAGCGTCCTTCAACGGCGCAGGTAGAGACAGCCTCAATTACCGGCTGGCGTAAGGGTAACCAGACGCGGAAGCGACTCCCCCTGCCCGGCTCACTGTCGACGGTGAGGCGTCCATGGTGCTTGACCATGATGCTGTACGACAACGACAGGCCAAGGCCCGACCCCATGCCCACCGGCTTGGTTGTGAAGAACGGTTCGAATATCCGGTTCTGGATTTCAAGGGGAATGCCATGGCCGTTGTCGGCGATTTCGACGAAGACTCCACCGTCCTCCCTGCCGCTGCTGATGGTGATTTCGCCGTCGGCGCCCACGGCATGGCTTGCATTGATGAGCAAGTTCAGGAAGACCTGGTTGATCTGTGAACCCATGCATTCGATGGGCTCGACATCGCCGTAGCACTTGATCACCTGAGCCTTGAACTTGATCTCGTTCCAGATAACGTTGAGGGTACTGTCGAGCCCCTTGTGCAGGTCGGCCAACTGCCATTCGTAACTGTCGACGTGGGAGAACTCGCGCAGGTCCTTGACGATGCGAGTGACCCGGTCAAGGCCGTCGACCGACTCGGCCAGCAGGTCGTCGATGTCCTGGCGCATGAAGGTGTAATCCATCTTGTCCCGCATCACCGCAAGCTCGGGATGAGCGCTGGCATGCCTGTCGTCGGTCGCCTGCTCATGGGCTTCGAGCAGCGCGAAGATGTCCACCAGGTAACGACGCAGGCTGTTGACGTTGGAGCCGACAAACCCGATCGGGTTATTGATCTCGTGGGCCACGCCTGCAGCAAGTTGCCCTATCGCCGCCATTTTCTCGGACTGCAGCAACTGCGCCTGTGCGTCTTCGAGCCGCGCGATCAGCAGCGCCTGGGCGCCCTTCTCTTCTTCCAGCAACTTGTTAAGGTGCGTCAGCTCAAGTTGACGGGCAGCGGTATCGGTCGTGTCACTGATGGCCAGGCCCACGCCAAGATTGCTGCCATCGGCGTCTTGCACCGGGAAAAAGGTGCAGTTCTGATACATGTGCCGGACCATGCCACTGATGGGCCGGGTACTCTCGAAATTGAACAGGTGCGGCCGCTGCTGCCATGACGTGAACGCAAAGTTTTGCAGGGTGATGACGCTGTTGATCTTCTGCCGGGTCCAGGCCTCCGGCAGCTCCGGAAAGGCTTCGAACAACGTACGGCCGACCAGTTCTTCCGCGCTGCGGCCACTGTTGATGGACATGAAATGGTTAGAGAACAGCACCTTGCAGTCCTGGTCGACCAGCAATACGCCCATGTTAATGGCCTTGAGCATCGACTCAAGGGTTTCCCGGGAAATTGCCTTGATGTCTGTCATGAAGAGATCCCTTCAAAGTTCGTCCAGCAAACGATCGATGGCCCGAACGACAACGCCTGCCGTACGTTCAGTGATGCAGATCAACAAGTCGCAGGAGAACTGATGAGCCTGAACCTCGAAACGGATTTCCAGCACCATCGCCAGGTGTTCATTCAGGTTCAATTCCTCCAGTGCATTCGCCGCATGTTCGGTGTGGACGAGAATGGACGGTGCGTCATAACTCACCTGAGTCGCCACCTGCCGTGCCAGGCCACTGATGCAGGCGCCGGTCAGGATGTTGGTGACATCAAGCATCAACTCGTGCTGCTGCTCCAGGCCGCTGCCCTTGTAGCCCAGCAGTTCGGCCAGTTCATCGGCCCCCTTGGAGCCAAAGCACACGAACACTTCGCCGCGTAGCTCACCCAGAAAAGACTGGCGGGTGACGATCATGAAGCTCCGACGCAGATGCTCCGGAATCAACAGGTGATTCTGTTCCCGGATCAGCGGGTGAATAAAGGGAACCGAAAGCGTCACCATGGTATCGGTCAGCAGCGCCAGTCGCTCGGCCGCCTGTCCCATGGCGATGTTCATCAGTTCCTGCAGGGCATCACGTTGGTCTTCGGTGAGTGCGGCCAAGGTTTCCATCAAAGCACTCCTATGACGTGCAAGGCATTGACTACAGCTTCAGCCGTAACCGGCTTGGCTACAAAGGCAGCAGCGCCCAGGTCGAATACCCGTTGCCTGGCCAGGGGTTGGATGTCTGCACTGATCACCACGACGACCACGTTGGCGTCTTCGCGCTTGAGTGCCTCCAGGGTCTGGAAGCCATCCATGACGGGCATGGTGAGGTCGAGAAAAAGCAGGTCGACCAAACCGGCGTGGTAAGCCTCCATCACCTCGGCACCGTTGCAGGCCTGGCGAACATCTTCGGTCAGTGATTCCGGCAGGGAACGCAAGACCATCTTGCGGGACATGGATGAATCATCGGCGATTAGAACTTTCATGGTGCACTCCACAGGTATGAAGTGTCCTGCGGCCTCGGCCGAGGCCGGAGAAATCAAGACTTCATTGAATCTTCCAATCACTCTAGCGTGACATATAGCAAAGAGCCATGAAGAAATCCGGATAGTGCTCTAATGATTTGCGCAGCCTGTAGGGATTTCCCTACAGGCTGCCAGGCGCCGGCCCGAAACTCAGTAACCACTGGCCGCCGTCATCGCCCCGCCGACAATCGCAATCCCCGAACTGCTGCCCAAGCGCGTCGCCCCGGCTTCAATCATTTTCAGTGCCGTCGGATAATCGCGCACGCCCCCGGACGCCTTGACCCCAACCGCGGCGCCCACGGTTTTACGCATCAGGGCCACGTCTTCGGCGGTGGCACCGCTTCGGCTGAACCCCGTGGAGGTCTTGACGAACGCCACACCCAGGTCCCGGCAGATTTCGCAGGCCTGGACTTTCTCTTCGTCGTCCAGCAGGCAGGTTTCCAGGATGACCTTCAACGGCACGGCGCCGCAGGCCTTGTGGACCAAGGCAATGTCTTCGCGCACTGCCTCCAGCAAACCGTCCTTCAACCAGCCGATATTGAGCACCATGTCGATCTCCCCTGCCCCGGCGGCAATCGCCCGTTCGGCTTCGAAGGCCTTGGTGTCACTCAGGCCGGCGCCCAGGGGAAAGCCCACCACGGCACAAATCACCACGCTGTCGTCGGCCAGGCAGGAAGCGGCGTAAGGCACGTGCCCTGAGTTCAGGCACACCGAATAAAAACCGTGCTCCCGGGCTTCCTCGCACAAAGTGCGAATCTGCTCGCGGGAGGCGTCGGGCGCCAGCAAGGTGTGATCGATGTACTTGGCCAATGCTGCGGGTTGAAGAGTGTTCATTTAACGTGCCCTTGCCTGTATGTTGCGAATGGTCGTGTGCCGCTTGTCACAGCACCCACACTAATGCGTTATAATAATAACATTAAATGTTACTTATCTAACACAAACAATCAAGCCCTGGAATACTCGTGGACAGTAGAAAAGCCGAGCGACTCAAGCTTATCCAACAAGCCTTGCAGGACCAGAACGCCATTCACCTGAGGGAAATGGCGGCGCTGCTGGAGGTTTCGGAGATGACCCTGCGCCGCGATCTCAACCACTTCAGTGATCACCTGCGCCTGCTGGGTGGCTACATCACCCGGGTCGGCAGCGAGGTCAGCGATTACCGGGTTGCCGAGCAGGACACCCGCCACGTCGAGGAAAAGCGCCGCATCGGCAAACTCGCCGCGCGCCTGATCCAGCCCGGTGACACGGTGTTTTTCGACTGCGGTACCACCTCGCCGTTTGTGATCGACTTCATCCCCGACGACTTGGAGTTCACGGCGGTGTGCAGCTCGTTGAACGTGCTGCTCAAGCTGCATAACAAGCCCAACTGCCACATCGTGTTGTGCGGCGGCACCTTCCATCGCAAGAACCAGGTGTTTGAAAACAGTGCCGAAAGCAGCATCCTCGACAGCGTGCGCCTGACATGGGCCTTCGTGACTGCCGCCGGCGTCAGCCAGGCATTCGGCGTGACGTGCTTCAACTTCAATGAAGTCGAGGTCAAGCAAAAGGTCATGCGCCAGGCCCAGCAACGTGTGTTGCTCGCCGACTTCAGCAAGTTCGACACGGTGCGCACCGCTCACTTCGCTGCCCTGCAAGACTTTCAGTACGTGGTCAGCGACAAGAAAATCCCCCGCAGCTACAAGGACGCCATCCAGGCCCACGGCGCGCAATTGCTGGTTTAACCCAGCAACCGCTGGCGTTCCTGCGCGCTCAGGTAGCCGGTGGTGACACTGAACGAAGCGCTGGCTCCCGCCGCCAGCAGACGCACGTGGCCTTTGGCTTTCTCGGCGTTATAGCCCTCGGGTTCGCACGTCGATGGCAGCACGAACGCCGCCACTTGCTGATCCGGCGTGTGCAGGATCCAGCGTGCGGCGTGGGCGAATTGTTCGGGGCGATAGCGGGTGTAGAACGCCGCGCCATCGGGATGATCCAGCAGGAAGTGGGCCTGGCCGGTGGCGTCTGTGCCGACGCCGTCGAAGAAAAACACGATTTCAGGGTCGTACAACCCCGGCTGATCGAGACAGGCCAATTGCCCGGGTTGTTCGGCCAGTTGCGCCATGTAGGCACTCCAGTCCGGCGTCGGCTTGACGTGGTCCGGAATACTGGTGCGCAGGCGCAGGCGCTGCATGCCCCATGGCTCTACAAACCGCGCGCCGGCCACAAAGGCGTAGTTCATGTGGGCCATGTACATCAGTTCCATAGGCTTGCCGGCCAGGTTGGTCACGTCCATGTCAATATCGAACACCGCCGAATCGGCGCGCAGGGTCACGCTGGGGCACGCCCGGTAGCGATCGCCGAAGCCCTTGGCATATTGATAACAACCGCCCAGGCGCACAAAGCCCTCGCCGATGTCCAGCCAGGCCGAGTCCATCGGGGCGCAAGGCATTTCGCCGTGCAAGGCGTGGGTGTCATCCGGCGCCGGGCAACCGTTGCGCAGCAGGCCACTGTGAAACATGAAGCAGCCGTAGGTATCGACGACCGTCGGGCTGGGCCGGGGTTGCTCGAACAGGTTGCTCATGGTCAGGTCACAGCCATCGAACATCGCCGACCAGATCATCTGCCCTTGATAAGGCAGCAGCACCAGGCGTCCACGGCTGTTCTCCAGGCTCACGGCCTGTACGCCGGACGGATAGATCCAGGCACTGACCTTGAAATCCTCGGACTGCAACAGGATTCTCTCCTGCTCGGCAAACACCGCTGGATACAGCGGGATCCGCGTATTCATGAGGCCACCGCCGCGGCGGCGCTCGACGGCAACGTGCCGGGTTGGCGCATGCACTTGACCGCGTACATCACGATCACGATAAAACACAGCAACGGCACGCTGTAGGCCAGTTGCATATTGCCGCCGCTGGCGTCGGACAACAGGCCCTGGAAGATCGGAATCACCCCGCCGCCGACGATGCTCATGACCAGCAACGAGCCGCCGACGCCGGTGTCTTCACCCAGGCCATCGATGGTCAGGCCGTAAATGGTCGGCCAGCACGGGCCGAGGAAAATACTCACGCCGACCGCTGCGTACACCGCCGAAATATTCGGCACCAGAATGGTGTAGGCCAGCAGCACAATGCACAGCACACCGTAGATCGCCAGGACCTTGGCCGGATGCAGGCGGCGCATCAACAGGTTGGCGATCATCTTGCCGACAAAGTAGGCGGCAAAGGTGGTCAGCAAAAACCATGAGGCGCTGCGTTCATTCATTCCGCCCATTTGCATCGCCAGGCGAATGGTAAAACTCCACACGCCGACCTGGGCGCCCACGTAGAGAAACTGCGCCAATACGCCAAAGGTAAAGCGCGGGTTACGCCACAGCCGGCCCAGGCTGTGGCGCAGGCTGCCAGGCCTGCTGTCAGCCGGCTTATTGCCCTTGCAGGCAGGGAACCGAGTGATCGCGACCAGGATAAACATCAGCACCAGCACGGCGATCATCCACTTGTAGGGCAACAGCGTGGACTGGATCATCTGCAACTGCTGCACGGCGGCCTCGGAGGCGCTCATCCGGGTCAGTTGTTCCGTGGTCGCGTCGGTGTCCTTGAACATCACGAAACTGCCGACGTACACCCCTGCCATCGCACCGAAGGGGTGGAACGTCTGCGAGATGTTCAAGCGCCGCGTCCCGGTTTCCCTGGGCCCCATCAGGGTCGAGTAGGTGTTGCAGGCGGTTTCCAGGAACGACAGGCCGGCCGCAATCACAAACAGCGCCAGCAGGAACATGCCGTACTTGGCCGTCGACGCCGCCGGGAAAAACAGCAGGCAGCCGAACATGTACAGCAGCAACCCGATCAGGATCGTGCTCTTGTAGCTGAAGCGGCGCACCACCATTGCCGCCGGAATCGCCACGAAAAAGTAGCCCAGGTAAAACGCCGACTGCACAAAGGCGGTCTGGAAATCACTGAGCAAAAACGCTTTCTTGAAGTGTGCGATCAGCACGTCATTCATGCTTGCCGCCGCCGCCCACAGCGCAAAGATGCTGCACAGCAGGATAAAAGCGAACCAGGGCGTGCGGTTCAGGTAGAAACCATCGGGTGTCTGTTGCAGCGCAGGTTTGTTCATTATTGTTCTCCGGGCTGGTTTGGGGGTTACGGCTGTTGCAGGAAACGGGCGAACGCCTCGCTGTCGGGATATGACGTCTGGGTGCCCAGGGCCATGACCGAGCAGGCGGAATACGCCACGGCCTGTTCCATGGCCTGCCGGATACCGCCGTCGCGGCTCCAGTGCTGGATGAAGCAACCGATAAAGGCATCGCCGGCGCCCGTGGTGTCCCGTGCCACGACCTTTCGGCCCGGCACCCGGAATTCGCCCTCCTCTCCCACGTACAACGCACCGTGTTCACCGAGGGTGACGATCACGTGGCGAATGCCGCTGGCCACCAGCGTGCGCGCGGCGCGTTGGGCGGCGTCCGGCGAGTCCACGACCTGGCCGCTGATCAACGCCAGTTCCGATTCATTGGGGATCAGGAAATCCAGCTGTGCCAGGTGCTCCCCGCTCAGGCCGGCCAGGGCCGGTGCCGGGTTGAGCAGCACCGCGATGCCGTGCCGGTGCGCAAATTCGATGGCGTAGTAGACCGTCTCCAGATTGATCTCCAACTGCAGCACGATCAGGGTGCACTCGCGCAGGTCGGCGGCCGCCGCGTCGATGTCCGCCGGCAACAAATGCGCATTGGCGCCTTTGACGATCAGAATGCTGTTGTGGGAGTCGGCTCGCACAAAAATCGGCGCGACACCGCTGGAAACCCCAGGCACCCGCTGCACATGACGGGTGTCGATACCAAAACGCTGGAAGTTGGCCAGGGTGTTGTCGGCAAACATGTCGTCGCCGACCTTGCTCAACATCAGCACCTGCGCCCCAAGCTTGGCGGCCGCCACCGCCTGGTTCGCCCCCTTGCCGCCACACCCGAGGGCAAAACCAGGCGCTTCCAGGGTTTCGCCCTGGGCCGGCATGCGGTCGATGTAGGTGATCAAATCCACCATATTGCTGCCGATGACTGCGATCTTGCTCATTGCTATTCCACCTTGTTGCAACACGACCAGGCAGGTCGTGGTGCTCTTGTTTTGTTATTTAAATAACATTAGGTGTGAATATTCAATCTTTTTTTGCGGTGCCCGGTCAACGAGCCCTGCGGGTGGGCCGGTGGACCGGGCAAAAAAAACCGACCCACAGGGGGCCGGTCCATAAAGCGTGTATCAGGTCTGTGCGGTGTTACAGGCTGAAGCGATCCACGGATTGCGACAACTTGCCGGCCAACCCGGCCAGTTCATCGGTGGTCGAGGCGGTTTCGCCGATGATGCGGCTGTTGTTTTCCGACATCCCCGCAATCATCTCCACCTGGTGGGAGATTTCGTTGCTGGCCAAACTCTGTTCACCGATGGTGCGCGAGATGTCGTTCACCAACTCGGTGGTATTCAGGGTGGCCTGCAGAATATCGCGGATCGCTCGCTCCACCTCGGCAGTCACCGCCATGCCTTTATCCACTTGGGTGACGCCCTCCTCCATGCTGGTCACCGCTTCCCGGGTGTTCTGCTGGATACGCCCGACCATGCTGGCAATTTCCTGGGTCGAGGCGCTGGTGCGGCCCGCCAGGCTGCGCACTTCATCGGCGACCACCGCAAAGCCGCGTCCCTGTTCGCCGGCGCGGGCGGCTTCAATCGCGGCGTTCAGGGCCAACAGGTTGGTTTGGTCAGCGATGCCCTTGATCACTTGGATAATGCTGAAGATCGCCTCGGACTCCTTGTCCAGCGTACGAATGACCTGGGCCGATTGCTGCGCTGAGCGGGCAATGCCATCCATATCCTTCACCACCTGATGGATCACCCGGCCGCCGTCCTTGGCCAGGGCTTCGGCCTGGTTGGCCATGTCCAGGGCGCGTCCGGCATGCCGGGTGATTTCCTCGATACTGGCGGTCATTTCACTGGCCGCGGCCGCCATGGTGCTGGCGGCCGCACTTTGCTGCTGGCTGCTGCCGGCGACGTCATGGCAGCCCTGGCTCAAGCGTTCGCTCATGCCATTGACGCCGTGGGCATTGCTGCGCACCACCTCGATCATGCCGCGTAGATCTCGCTGCATGATGGCGAGGTTGCGGATCAATGAGCTGGCTTCGTCCTTGCGCTTGGGTTCGACGATCGGCTCGCTCAAGTTGCCACGAGCGATACTCGCAGCAATGCGGCTGGCGGTCTGCAGTGGCCCCATGATGCTCAAGATGACCCAGCGGCCCTGAGCCAGGAGCAACAGCAGGCTCGCGATCAGTACCGCGCCCAAGGTCAAATTGGCGTGGCTGATGGTCTGCCGCGTACTGGCGCTGGTCTGCTGGGTATGACTTTCGATCAGCTCGCTCAATGCGGCCATTTGATCTTCCAGCTGGGAAAACGCCTTGTTGAAGGTGTCCAGTTCCCCGCGAGCGGCCTCAGGATTCTCCAGTGCCAGCGCGACGATGCGCTCGCCGGCACTGATATAGGTGTCCAGGCTGGGTCTGATTTTTTCCAGGCCGCTTTTGATCGTGGCATCCAGCGGCAACTTGAGGTTGTCCCCCAGTACCTGACGGAAATGCTCGGCGTGTTCCTTCAACGAGGTGTTGACCTCATCCTTGCTGCTGGTGCTTTTGCCCAACCCCACGAGCATCGCGGACAGCACGTCGGCACGCAGTGCGTCGTGCATCATGTCGGCTTCCATATGGTTGCGCAGGACCGTCATGCTCACCTCGCTATCCTGTACGGCCTCGCTCATCCGAACATTCCCCAGGTAGCCGGCCAGGCTCATGACCAGAGCCGTGAGCAACCCAGTGGCAATCAACAGCATCAAGCGTAATTTGATCGTCATGCTGACATCCCCATACCCAACCGTCGAAGCAACGTTCTTACCGTTATCGGCATCAATCCCTGTTAGTGAAGCCCAAGTTTGCGGATCTGCGCGGATCCCTTAAGCTGATCGGCTTTTGCGCTGCCGGAAACCGCCCATGTCCCGAAGTATTGCCCACCTTGCGTTACTGCTGGGGTTGATCACCGCCGTCGGCCCGTTCGCCATCGACATCTACCTGCCCGCCCTGCCTACCCTGGGCGCCAGCCTGCACGCCTCGCCGGCGGCGGTACAGATGAGCCTCACGGTGTTCTTCATGGTCATTGGGGTGTGCCAGCTGTTCTACGGCCCGATCAGCGATGTGTTCGGGCGCAAGCCGCCGATTTACGCCGGTCTGCTGATCTTTGCGGTGGGCAGCGTCGGCTGCGCGCTGGCGCCCACCATTGAAGTGCTGATCGGCTTTCGTGCCGTGCAGGCCTTCGGCGCCTGTGCCGGGATGGTCATTCCCCGGGCGATCGTGCGTGACCTGTACACCGGCCATGAAGCCGCGCGGCTGATGGCCTTGCTGATGCTGGTGATGAGTGTGTCGCCGATTCTCGCGCCACTGGCCGGCAGCCTGGTGATTTCGTTGTGGAGTTGGCGCGAAGTGTTCGCCGTGCTCGCGGTGGTAGCCGTGCTGTGCCTGGTGATGACAATTGTGCAGCTGCCCGAAACCCATCCCGCCGAGCGCCGGCTGGGCAAGACCTTGGGCACGGCGTTCAGCAGCTACGGCGCACTGCTGCGTGACCCGGTCTTCATCGGTTTGTCGGTGGTGTGCGGGTTCGGGCTGGCGACGTTCTTCGTGTTTATCGGCAGTGCGCCCTTCGTGTATATCGAATACTTCGGCCTCACGCCTACCCAGTTCAGCCTGTGTTTCGCCCTGAACGCCGCGTCGTTTTTTGCCATGAGCCAACTCACTGCACGCTTGAGCGCACGCTTCGGCCTGGCGCCACTGATTCGTTGGTCGGTGGTCGCCGTAGCCGCCGTTATGGTGCTGCTGGCCGCGACCACGCTGTGGGTAGACAGCCTAGCCTTGATGATGGCGTTGCTGTTTATCGGCTTCGGTTTCCTCGGCCTGTTGTTGCCGGCGGCGGGCGTGTTATCCCTGGAAGATCATGGTGCTGTGGCGGGATCTGCCTCCGCGCTGTTGGGGGCCATCCAGATGATCACCGCTGCCGTGTCCATGACCCTGGTCGGAGTGTTTGCCGACCACACGCCGGCGCCGATGCTCATCGGTATCGCGCTGTGTGCGCTCGCGGCGATGTTCACCACGCTGTGGACCTTGCGCCGCCTGCCGGCGCACCTGGCGAGCGCCCCGCCCCACGGCTGACCTATACCGCTCGTCGGGCCTGGCCGGCATCCATTACAACTATCGCCGGCCATGAAACTACTAATCCCATAGCACCGCTCGAAACCTATGGAGATTGGAAATGACTGACTACCCTCGCCCGCCCTTCGCCCCTCAAGCGCAAAACGTGCCCGGTACCCAGCGCAAAATGGACCCGTACCCGGACTGCGGGGAACAGAGTTACAAGGGCTCCGGCCGGTTGGCCAACAAAATCGCCTTGATCACCGGTGCCGACAGCGGCATCGGCCGTGCGGTGGCCATCGCCTTTGCCCGTGAAGGCGCTGACGTCGCCATCGCCTACCTGGACGAACACGAAGACGCCAAGGAAACCGCGCGCTGGGTTGAGGAAGCGGGCCGCCAATGCCTGTTGCTGCCGGGTGACATTGCGCAAAAAGCCACCTGCCAGGCGCTGGTCGACAAGACCGTGGAACAGTTCGGGCGCATCGACGTGCTGGTGAATAACGCTGCGTTCCAGATGACCCACGAAACGCTCGAAGAGATCGAGGATGAGGAATGGGTCAAGACCTTCGATATCAACATCACCGCGATGTTTCGCCTCTGCAAGGCTGCGCTGCCGCATATGAAGGCCGGCAGTTCGATCATCAACACCAGCTCGGTGAACTCCGACATGCCCAAGCCGACCCTGCTGGCCTATGCCGCCACCAAGGGCGCAATCGCCAACTTCACCGGCGGCTTGGCGCAATTACTCGGCAGCAAGGGCATCCGCGTCAACAGCGTCGCGCCCGGCCCGATCTGGACGCCGTTGATCGTGGCGACCATGACTGATGAAGACGTGCAGAACTTCGGCAGCGAAACCCCGCTGGGCCGCCCCGGCCAACCGGTGGAAGTGGCGCCGATTTATGTGCTGCTGGCATCGGACGAGGCCAGCTACATCTCGGGTTCGCGTTATGCGGTCACCGGTGGCAAACCCATTCTCTAAACCCACCGATCAATTAAGCGTACTTGCCTTTTGTAGGAGCGAGCTTGCTCGCGAAAAACGTCAACGGTAACGCGTGCATTCTGGATAAATGCGGTGCCTGTGAGCTCTTCGCGAGCAAGCTCGCTCCTACAGGGCCTAGTAATATCGCGCTGATCGCCTATAAATCGAACCGGTCCACCGCCCGCCTCCGCTCATTGTCGTCACGCACGTCATAGCTGGCGGTGGTCTGGATATTGGTATGGTGCGCCAGCTTCTGTGCAATCGACAGGTCATGCTCCTCGATCACCCGCGTGATGAACGAGCGGCGAAAATCGTGGGGCATGATCTTCACCCCGACCTGCTCACCCCGTTGGCGCGCGATGTAGTAAATCGCGTGCTTGGTGATACGTTCGCGGGTGATATGGCTGCCCCTTCGTATGCGGTTGAACAGGAAGCTGTCGTCCTGCTCGCCTTCCTTGAGCTGTTCGCGCCTGAACGCCAACCAGGCCTGCAACTTGGCGAAAGCCCAGTCCGGTGCATACTTGACCAGCTCCTTGTTGCCCTTGCCGATTACGCGCAAGCTGCGTTCATCGAAGTTGATCTGCGCCAGGTCGAGGTTGACCGACTCGGACTTGCGCATGCCCGAGCCATACAGGATGCCGATGACCGCTGCATCACGCAGGCCTTGGGGGCGAGGGTCGGCGGCGCAGACTTCCATCATTTCCCGGATCAACGTGCGCCGCAGATTGCGGCCCTGGCCCAGGCGCGTGCCGGGCGTGGCCTTGACCGTACGCATTTTCAGGAGATGTTCCTGGCTGATCAGGCTCATGCGCCAGGCTTCATTCATCACCCCGCGCACGGCATTCACGTACAGGGATGAGGTATTCGGCGCGTAGCCGTCTTCGCGCAACGCTGCGACCAGGGCGATGACATGTTCAGGTTGCAGCAGGTGCCAGTCGATGTCTTCGAGGTTGATGTCTTCGAAGCCCAGGCGGTCGGCGGCGTCCTGCAGCACGTAGCGCATGGTCAGTTGGCTGGAGGGGGCCAGGCGGGTGAGGTAGAGGGTCAACGGGTTACGGATAGACTCGGTCAAGGTAGATCAGCCTTTGGATTAAATACCTCGAACAACTCATTGTTTAATCGAGGTATTTAGTGAATTGGCGAAGACCGAGTCTAACCCAGGAAAAGCCCTGGCACAAAATCACGGTGCCGTGTCTTCATCCTCGGTGGGCGCCTGGGGCTGGGTCTGGGCCTGACTCCATTCGGCATCCTGCTTCTGCATCAGTGCGAACCAGTGCTGACGCATAAAGGTCAGGTAAGCGTCCGGCGCCTTGGCAAAGTCCTTCTCATCGCCATAGCAACCCGGCAACGGCAACTCCGTGCCCTGCTCCTTGTACTGGCTGACCAGCGCCTGCTGCCCGGCCACGCTACAATCCTTGGGCAGCGGCATGCCACGCAGGGCCCCGGCCTCTTCATCCCACCAGGCTGCGCCGACCCGGTCGACCCCGCGCAGGCGGTACTTCTGCGACTTGCCGACATGCATGATCAGCTTGAATTCGTTGGGGCTGACATCGCTGGTGCAGGAGCGCGAATAGCCCACGGTGGCCTGGGTGACGCCATCGCCGGTGAGGTCGGTGACCTTGGTCGCGGCCCTGTCGAAGCGCAGCGCCGCATCGAATTGGCAATGCTGCACGTCGTCGTAGAGCATCCACATGCGCTTGGGACGGTCACCGTCGATCAGGTATTGGGCCGCATAGACAAACGCCGACTGGGTACCGTCATCCTCGCGTTCACTGACCTGCTCGGAGAGCACCAGCAGGTTCTTGCCCTGGCGGTCGTCCCAGGTATAGGCGGCGACCTGCCTGCCGCGCACTTCAACACCCTCAGGCACTTGGGCGAGCGCGGTGAGCGCCACGCCATCATCTGCCCGTACGGCGCTGACGCAGGCCGCCGTCATCAACAATCCGATCAAAACGGGCCGCCATTGGCCGCTTATACGCTGCACGCTATTCATCCGAGTACCCTGGCAAGAGATGGCTTACTTTACCGGCACTTGAAGCGCATTGCAGAGAAGATTCTTCAATTAAGACCAAGGGCTGGCGGATTAAAGCGCCTCACCTGCAGACAACGCCTATTCAGCCTGCGGGCCTTACCCTGCCATACCTTAGTTGCGTAGCTGAACCCTAGCTGTCTACCTGTCAAATAAACGAGTTTTTCATCTGCCTTTCATATCTGTTGCACATTTTTGCGCTTAATCTTGAACGTGAAACTTCAGAGCGAGTCCCACAACACCAGCTAACCTGTTGATTAAACTTCAACTTTTGCGCCGTTTTTTACCTGCGAGCCCTACGTTTGCCCAATGATCACTGCTGTTTTTACGCTCCAAGTTGCTCTAGCCCCGAGGTCATGAATCTTTGAAACCCTACCCTATTCATTGCGTGTCGATCGTTATCCCGGTCTACAACGAACAAGAAAGCCTGCCTGAACTGCTGCGTCGCACCACCGCCGCCTGCAAGCAACTGGCCTACGAATACGAAATCATCCTGGTGGATGACGGTAGCCGTGACAACTCCGCCCAATTGCTCGAAGACGCCGCCGCGCAAGACGGCAGCAACGTGGTGGCGGTGATCCTCAATCGCAACTACGGGCAGCATGCGGCGATCATGGCCGGTTTCGAGCAGTGCCGGGGCGAAGTGGTGATTACCCTCGATGCCGACCTGCAGAACCCTCCCGAAGAAATCCCGCGCCTGGTGGAACAGGCCGCCCTGGGCTACGACGTGGTCGCCACGGTACGCAACAATCGCCAGGACTCGGCCTTTCGCCGCTGGCCTTCGCGCCTGATCAACCTCGCCGTGCAACGCTCCACCGGCGTCGCCATGAGCGACTACGGCTGCATGTTGCGCGCTTACCGGCGCACCATCGTCGACGCCATGCTCGCCTGCCGCGAGCGCAGCACCTTCATCCCGATCCTGGCCAACGGCTTTGCCCGTCATACCACCGAGATCCTGGTGCACCACGCCGAGCGTGAACACGGCGAATCCAAATACAGCGCCATGCGCCTGATCAGCCTGATGTTCGACCTGCTGACCTGCATGACCACCACCCCGCTGCGCCTGCTGTCCATCGTCGGCTTCAGCCTCGCGGGCCTGGGCGTGCTGTTCGCCTTCGCGCTGATCATCCTGCGCCTGGCCTTCGGTGCCCAATGGGCCGGCGATGGCATGTTTGTACTGTTCGCGGTGCTGTTCGTGTTCACCGGCGGCCAGTTCATCGGCATGGGCCTGCTGGGTGAATACCTGGGGCGCATGTACAGCGACGTGCGTGCGCGCCCCCGCTTCTTTATTGAAAAAGTGCTGCGCAACCAACCGGCAGCACCGGCACCCGTGGTCGTCGTCGACGGCCTGGTGTCTTCCCATTCCACCACTACTTTTCCTTCCGATCAGGTTTCGTCATGAATTCAAAAGCCGTTGTCTTCGCTTACCACGATATTGGCTGTGCGGGCATTGAAGCCCTGCTGACTGCCGGCTACGACATTGCCGCCGTGTTCACCCATGCCGACGACCCCAAGGAAAACAATTTCTACGCTTCCGTCGCCCAACTCTGCGCGCGCAACGGCATCCCGGTACACGCGCCGGAAGACGCCAACCACCCGCTGTGGATCGAGCGTATTGCCAAGCTGAACCCGGAATACATCTTCTCCTTTTACTACCGCAACCTGCTGAGCGAGCCGCTGCTGGCCACCGCCAGCAAAGGTGCGTTCAACCTGCACGGCTCGCTGCTGCCTAAATACCGTGGCCGCGCACCGGCCAACTGGGTGCTGGTCAACGGCGAAACCGAAACCGGCGTGACCCTGCACCGCATGGTCAAGCGCGCCGATGCCGGGGCGATCCTGGCCCAGCAAAAAGTCGTGATCGAGCGCACCGACACCGGCCTGACCCTGCACGCCAAGCTGCGTGATGCGGCCACCAGCCTGCTGCGCGACGCCCTGCCGCAACTGGCTGCGGGCAAGCTGACGGAAACGGCCCAGGACGAAAGCCAGGCCACCTACTTTGGTCGTCGCACCGCAGCCGACGGCAAGCTGGAGTGGAAAAAACCCGCTGAAGAGCTGTTCAACCTGGTGCGTGCGGTGACTCAACCGTACCCAGGTGCCTTCTGCGCCGTCGGCGAGCACAAGCTCATCGTCTGGCAAGCCGAAGTGGTCAAGGGCAATGAAGGTCTGGCACCGGGCCGTGTGATCAGCGTCAACCCGCTGCGCATCGCCTGCGGCGAAGACTCTCTGGTGGTCAAGTTCGGCCAGCGCAACGACAACGGCCTGTACCTGGCCGGTCCGTCCTTGGCCAACGAACTGGGCCTGGTCGACGGCTCCGTGCTGCGCGGTGCCGAGTCCGGCCGCAAGCCGCGCCGGACCCGCGTGCTGATCCTCGGTGTGAACGGCTTTATCGGTAACCACCTGTCCGAGCGCCTGCTGCGTGACGACCGTTATGAAGTCTACGGCCTGGACATCGGCTCTGACGCCATCGAGCGCCTGCGCAGCCACCCGAACTTTCATTACGTCGAAGGCGACATCAGCATCCACACCGAGTGGATCGAGTACCACATCAAGAAGTGCGACGTGGTCCTGCCACTGGTGGCCATCGCCACACCGATCGAATACACCCGCAACCCGCTGCGCGTGTTCGAGCTGGACTTCGAAGAAAACCTCAAGCTGGTGCGCTACTGCGTCAAGTACAACAAGCGCGTGATCTTCCCGTCGACCTCCGAAGTCTATGGCATGTGCCAAGACCAGTATTTCGACGAAGACACCTCCAACCTGGTGGTCGGCCCGGTCAACAAGCAGCGCTGGATCTACTCGGTCTCCAAGCAACTGCTGGACCGCGTGATCTGGGCCTACGGCGCCAAGGGCCTGAATTTCACCCTGTTCCGTCCGTTCAACTGGATGGGCCCGCGCCTGGACCGCCTGGATTCGGCGCGTATCGGCAGCTCCCGGGCGATCACCCAGCTGATCCTGAACCTGGTGGAAGGTACGCCGATCCGCCTGTTCGACGGTGGCGAGCAGAAGCGTTGCTTCACCGACATCGCCGACGGTATCGAAGCCCTGGCGCGCATCATCGATAACGACAACGATGCCTGCAACGGCCAGATCATCAACATCGGCAACCCGGAAAACGAAGCCAGCATCCGCCAGTTGGGCGAAGAGCTGCTGCGTCAGTTCGAGGCGCACCCGTTGCGCGGTAACTTCCCGCCGTTCGCCGGTTTCCGTGACGTCGAGAGCAAGGCGTTCTACGGCACCGGTTACCAGGACGTGGCCCACCGCAAGCCAAGCATCGAAAACGCCAAGCGCCTGCTGAACTGGGAGCCGACCGTGGAAATGAGTGAAACCATCGGCAACACGCTGGACTTCTTCCTGCGTGAAGCCATGCTCGAAATCGCGGACAAAAAGTAATGAAGGCAGGCTTGCGCATCGACGTCGATACCTACCGCGGCACCCGTGAAGGCGTGCCACGGTTGCTCGAATCCCTGGATGAGGCCGGGGTCAAGGCGACGTTCTTCTTCAGTGTCGGGCCGGACAACATGGGGCGCCACTTGTGGCGCCTGATCCGCCCGCAGTTCCTGTGGAAGATGCTGCGTTCCAACGCGGCCGGCCTGTACGGCTGGGACATCCTGCTGGCCGGCACCGCCTGGCCAGGCAAGCCGATCGGCCGTGACCTGGGGCACTTGATGCGCCAGGCCAAGGCGGCGGGGCATGAAGTCGGCCTGCACGCCTGGGATCACCACGGCTGGCAGGCCAACACCGGGCGTTGGAGCGATGCACAGCTGGTCGAGCAGATTCGACGCGGCGTGGAGACCCTGAGCGACATCCTCGGCGAACCCATCGACTGTTCGGCCGCCGCCGGTTGGCGTGCCGACGAGCGTGTGGTGCAGGCCAAGCAAGGTTTCAACTTCCGCTACAACAGCGATTGCCGGGGTACCAGCCTGTTTCGGCCGACATTGGCCGATGGCAGCGCGGGTACGCCACAAATTCCGGTGGACCTGCCGACCTTCGACGAAGTCGTCGGGCCGGTGGTGGCCGCCAAAGACTTCAACGGCTTCATTCTTGACCGGTTTGCCGAGTCGAAGCTCAACGTCTACACGATCCACGCAGAAGTAGAAGGGATTCTGATGGCCAATGATTTTCGCCAGTTGCTCGCCCAGGCAGGGCAGCGCGGCATCGACTTCAAACCGCTGGGCGACTTGTTGCCTGCGGACCTGACCACCCTGCCCCGGCAACACCTGGTGCGCGGCGCCTTGAGCGGCCGCGAGGGGTGGCTCGGAGTGCAGCAGGCATGATCCGGCGTTGGGCCTTGCCCCTGCTCCTGCTGGCGTTCGGTGTGTTTTACCTGTTGCCGCTGACCACCCACGGCCTGTGGATTCCGGATGAAACCCGCTATGCACAGATCAGCCAGGAAATGCTGCTGACCGGCAAGTGGGCCTCGCCGCACTTCATGGGGATCCGCTATTTCGAAAAACCGGCTGCCGGTTACTGGATGATCGCGCTGGGCCAGGCGATCTTCGGGCAGAACCTGTTTGGCGTGCGCTTCGCCTCGGCGCTGAGCACCGGCTTGAGCATCCTGCTGGTGTACCTGGTGTCGCGCCGGCTGTGGAATGACCCGCAAAAAAGCCTGGTCAGCAGTGTGCTGTACATGAGCTTTGTCAGCGTGGCGGCACTGGGCGGCTATGCCAACCTCGATCCGCAGTTCACGTTCTGGGTCAACCTGACCGGCGTCGCCCTGTGGTTCTGCTTCGACAGCACCACCCGCAACGGCCGCCTGGGATCCTGGGCGCTGCTCGGTTTTGCCTGTGGCATGGGCTTTATGACCAAGGGCTTCCTGGCGTGGCTGTTGCCGGTATTGATCGCCCTGCCCTACGCGATCTGGCAGAAGCGCTTTCGCGAACTGCTCGGCTACGGCCTGGTCGCCGTGGTCGTGGCCATTGTGGTGAGCCTGCCGTGGGCCCTGGCCGTGCACCTGCAAGAGCCGGACTACTGGAACTTCTTCTTTTGGCACGAGCATATCCAGCGCTTTGCCGGCGACGATGCCCAGCATGCGGAACCGTTCTGGTATTACCTGCCGCTGCTGATTGCCTTCTGCCTGCCGTGGGTGGCGCTATTGCCGTCGACCCTGAAACAGGCGTGGCAGGAAAAACGCGCGGCGAAAACCGCCTTCCTGTTGCTGTGGCTGCTGATGCCGCTGGCGTTTTTCAGCCTGGCCAAGGGCAAGTTGCCCTCCTACATCATGCCGTGCCTGTTGCCGCTGGCGTTGTTGATGGGCCATTCCCTGGCCGACAAACTGGCCCAGGCCCGTGGGCGCGTGTTACGCATCAACGGCTGGCTGAACCTGGTCATCGGCGTGCTGGCCTTGCTCGCGCTGACGTGGGTCCAACTGAAAAAACCGGTGTATGAGCACGGCAGTGAAACCCTCAGCCTGGTGCTGGTGTTTATGTTCCTGTTCGGCTGGATCGTCGCCAACCTGCTGCAAGCGTCGCGCCCGCTGCGCTTGTGGGCGGCGCCGGCGATCGGCAGCTGGTTGCTGGTGGCGCTGGTCCCGGCCGCATTGCCCCATTCGGTGGTTTATAACAAGACCCCGGACCAGTTCATCATCGATCACCTCCAGGAGTTGAGCCAGACCAGCGCGTTGCTGAGCAACGACCTCGGCGCGGCCTCCGCCCTGGCATGGCGCGTCAAGCGCCCGGACGTGACCCTCTATAACACCGTCGGCGAAGTGAAATATGGCTTGGCCTTCGACGATGCGGCCCATCACAAGGTCGACACCACACAGGTCCAGCAATGGATGAGCGACGCGCGAAAACACGGCGCGGTCGGTGTGGTGATGCGCGTCAAGGGTGACGACGAACTCGCCGAAGTGGACTTGCTGCCCAAGGACGGCAAGCGCTACGAGCAAGGCAATATCGTGATCCTGGTGTTCCCGCAGGTTGCGCCATGATCACACTGCTCCTGTTATTGGCGGCCTGCCTGCTGACATGCATGGGCCAGGTCTCGCAGAAATTCGCCGTGGAAGGCTGGCGCGGCCAGCCCGACGGTTGGGCGCTGAAACTGCGCTCACCATGGTTGTGGTCGGCCCTGCTGTGCCTGGGTTTTGGTTTGCTGGTGTGGTTGCTGGTGTTGCAGCGCCTGGAAGTCGGCATCGCCTACCCGATGCTCAGCCTCAATTTTGTCCTGGTCACCCTGGTGGCACGCTGTGTATTCAACGAACCCATCGACACACGGCATTGGCTGGGTGTGGTGCTGGTGATTGCCGGTGTGGTGCTGCTGGGGCGCCAGGTATGAGCCGCGTGCGTGGTTTTGCCCTGGCCCTGGGCAGCGTTGGCCTGGTCAGCGCCGCCCAATTGGGCATGCGCTGGAGCATGACGCGCCTGCCCTTACCCACCGAATGGCTGACCGCGTTCAACAGCAACGCCATCGACTTCACCGCGTTGGGCGTAGTAAGCCTGGCGATCCTGGCCTACGCGCTGTCGATGCTCTGCTGGCTCGGCGCCCTCAAGCACCTGCCCCTGGGCCGCGCCTATTCGCTGCTGAGCATCAGCTATGCGCTGGTGTACCTGCTGGCCGCCAGCCTGCCGGTGTTCAACGAACATTTTTCCCTCTCGAAAACCCTGGGGGTGGCGCTTGTCATCCTTGGTGTGCTGGTTATTAACTCTCGCCGTGCTAGCGCTGTAAGCGCCAGGAATGCCCCATGAAAATCAGTGTATTTGGTAGTGGTTACGTCGGTCTGGTGCAGGCCACCGTATTAGCCGAAGTCGGTCACGATGTCATCTGCATGGACGTCGATCAGAACAAGGTCAAGCTCCTGCAGCAAGGCCATGTGAGCATCTTCGAGCCGGGGCTGGCGGCCATGGTCAAGGAAAACCTGGAGAGCGGGCGACTGCATTTCACCTTTGACGAAAAGCTTGCCGTCGAACACGGCGAAGTGCTGTTTATCGCGGTGGGTACACCGTCGGATGAAGACGGCTCGGCGGACCTCAAGTACGTGCTGTCGGTGGGCGATGCGGTGGCCCGCCACCGTATCGACCCGGTGATCCTGGTGGAGAAATCCACCGTCCCGGTGGGCACCGGGGACACCCTGCGCGCCCATATCGAAAAAGCCCTGCACCTGGCCGGCCGGCACCTGGAGTTCGATATCGTCTCCAACCCGGAATTCCTCAAGGAGGGCTCGGCCGTTGCCGACTGCCGCCGCCCGGACCGCATCATCATCGGCTGCGAGCGCGAAGAAGTGCGCGACGTGATGCGCGACCTGTACGCGCCGTTCAACCGCAACCATGACCGCATCATTTTCATGGACCTGCGCAGTGCCGAACTGACCAAATACGCCGCCAACTGCATGCTGGCCACCAAGATCAGCTTTATCAACCAGATCGCCGAGCTGGCCGAACACCTGGGCGCCGATATCGAAGCCGTGCGCCTGGGCATCGGCGCCGACTCGCGCATCGGCTACCACTTTATCTACCCCGGCTGCGGCTACGGCGGCTCGTGCTTCCCCAAGGACATGCGTGCCTTGATCCACAGCGCCAAGCAGGCCAACTGCTCCAGCGACCTGCTGGAAGCCGTGGAAGCCATCAACCAGCGCCAGAAAAGCAAGCTGTTCGAACGTATCAATGCGTTCTTCCAGGGCAACCTGCGCGGCAAGACCTTTGCCCTGTGGGGCCTGGCGTTCAAGCCCAACACCGACGACATGCGCGATGCACCCAGCCGCGTGCTGATGGAAGCCCTGTGGGCCGCCGGCGCCAATGTGCGGGCGTTCGACCCGGAAGCCATGCAGGAAACCCAGCGCATCTACGCTGACGAGGAGCGGCTGATGCTGATGGGCACGCCGGAATCCACGTTGCTCGGCGCCGATGCGCTGATCGTCTGCACCGAATGGCAGCAGTTCAAGGCGCCGGACTTCGAGCTGATCCACCAGCGCCTGAAAACCCCGGTGATCTTCGACGGCCGCAACCTGTATGACGGTGAGCGCCTGGCGCGCAAAGGCTTCCAGTATTACCCGATCGGTCGTGGCGATTCCTGCCAGTTGCCGATCCCCCAACAACAGTGGGTGCCGCAGGTCGTGGAAGCCTGATTCGTGAACAAAGCTCAACCGTCCCTGCTCAGCCCGACGATTCGTCGCCAATCCCTCGGCTTGGGATTGCTGGCGCTGCTGTTGTTCATCGCCGGCAGTTGGCACCAGGCGATTATCGGTTTCGACTCACGCTTCGTGGTATTTGCCCAGGAGATGCTGCGCCATGGGCCGGGTTTTTTTCCCACCACCTACGGGCAGCCGTATGCCGATTACCTGGCCACCTCGACGCTGATGACCTGGCTGTTGTCCCTGCCCCTGGGCCAGGTCACCAGCCTCACGGCCTGGCTGCCCACGTCGATTGCCTCGGCAGTGATCGTCATCCTGGTGTATCGCCTGACGGCGCCCTACTCCCAGCGTTGGGGGCTGCTGAGCATCGCGCTGTTGTTGCTGAGCAGTACCTTCATCAGTGAAACCCGTGCGGTATCCCTCGACCAGATGCTCGCCGCCATCGCCCTGGCGGTGTTCTACCTCGGTTATGCCCATGATCATTTCGGTGCGGGCAGACGCCTGTACTGGCTGTACCTGCTGCTGATCCTCGGCTTTGCGATTCGCGGGCCGATCGGGCTGGTCATTCCCACGGGTGTGCTGTGCAGCTACTACCTGATCAACCGGCAATGGCGCCAACTGTTCAGTTTTGGCCTGCTGGCCCTGGCGCTGCTGGCGGCCTGTGTCGGCCTGCTGTTGCTGATGGCCAAGCTCAGTGGCGGCGAGAGCTTCATGCAGGATGTGATCCGCATGCAGTTCCTGGGGCGCATGGACGGCAGTGAAGGCTCCAGTGGCGCGTTGTATTACTTCACCAGCTCGCTGGGCAACTACGCCCTCGCCTATCCCGTGGCGCTGCTGGTGCTGCTGGCGCTTGCGGTCGGTGGGCGCCGCGTGCCGACGCCGGCGTTGCAACTGGTGCTGTACTGCGCCGCCGCAGGCTTGCTGGTGATGTTGGGCCTGTCGATTCCCCAGGCAAAGAAGGCTCGCTATGTGCTGCCGATGTTGCCGATGGCAGCGATCATTGCGGCGTACCCGTTCCAGGTCACTGAGGGGCGGCTGTTTGCATGGCTACGCGGGCTGATGCTGGGTCTATGGACACTGCTGCCAGGCCTGCTGATCGTCGGGCTGGTATTCGCGCGGCCACGCTATCCGCAGCAGTTGAGCCAGCTGGGGCCGGTGTTCGCCGTTCTCGGCGTGTTGCAAGCCTTGGCATTGCTGGCGTTGTTCAGGGCTCGCCTACGGCCGCTGGGTCCGGCGCTTGCCGCCGTGCTTGCGGTTTGGGCAACCTATATTGCCGTGGTCGAACCGCTCGAACGCAGCGTCTACGACACCCGCACCTTTACCCTGCAAGTGCATGAGCAGGTCAAGCAACAGCGCGCCCCCGTGGTATTGCACGGCTTGGGCAAAGACGCCAAGGCGATCAAATACATGGTCAACCTCGACTGCGACCAGGTGCCGTTGTTTACCCAACAAGCTTCTGACCTGGCACCGCTGCAAGGGCCGGCGTGGCTGGTGATGAGCCAGGCGGATTTCGAAGGGCTCGAAGACCCGCGCTTTGCCTCTATCACGCCTACGTTGAGCGGTGAGTTCGACCGAACCCCCTATGTGCTGCTGCACCTGGCTAAACCTGCCCAACCTTGAGTTGCGTCTGAACCCCAACTGTAAACTCGATGGCCACATGCGGTAGCTATCTACCGCTCCGCCACGCCTTGATAAACTCATTATTTTTGTATTTAACCCTCATTAATATGCATTGGCGCTGCCCTGCCGGGCGCGGCACACTGCGCGGGTTCCTCCCCCAAATGCAGGAACTTTCAAAGGGCTTTTCCGGGCAACCAGACAAGCCTTTTTTTTGCCCGCCGTTTATGGATTTCCTTTCAATGCGCTCTCGCTGGTTTCCCGCTGCTATCAACACCCGCCCCACCGAATGGAGCCGTGCCGCGATTGGCATGGCCTTGGGTACATTCTTCAGTGTGTGGCTCTGTGCCCAGGTCTTCGGCATGGAGGTGGCCCTGCACCTGCTGGGCCCGCTGGGGGCTTCGGCGGTGTTGTTGTTTGCGGTCTCATCCGGTGCGCTGGCACAACCCTGGTCGATCATCGGCAGCTACCTGTGCGCCGGTGTCGTGGCATTGCTGGTGGCCCGCGTCCTTGGGCGCACCCTGGGCGGTGCCTGCCTGGCGGCCGGCATGGCCGTGGTGCTGATGTGCTGGCTGCGGTGCCTGCACCCGCCCGCCGGTGGGCTGGCCATGAGCCTGGTCCTGGCCGACCCTGCCTCCGCCGCCCTGGGCTGGCACGAATTGGGGGCCGTATTACTCGGCGCCGGCGCCTTGCTGGCCTGTGCATTGGCCTACAATAATGCGACGCGAACGCGCTACCCCAAGGGTGCTGTCGAGACGTCGACGACTGTCTTGCCTGACCCCAGGGCCGCCCGCGACCCCGCTATCACGGCCGCCGACTTGAAGCTGGCGCTGGCGGACATGGAGCAATTCTACGACGTGGCCCCGACGGAGCTGGAGCAATTGATCCATGCTGCAGAAACCCACGCTCGGCGCCGCAGCATCGGTGAAGTACTGGCAACCCGCGTGACCTGAACCCGCGCCCGCCACCCTGCATAAATGCAAAAACGACCTGCATGATTTCGGGTTGTACTGTGCAAATTTGCACTGGTACGATCACGGGAGTGTTTGCGCACGACCATCTTGATAAAGAACAATAAAAGCAGGGAGTTACAGATGACTGCTCAGGTTTCAAGCGAAGCAAGCAGCGCCGAGAGGCGTCAGGACGACGTACTGGCCGAAGTACGCAACCATATCGGTCACCTCACCCTCAATCGCCCCGCTGGCTTGAATGCCATCACCCTGGACATGGTCCGCAGCCTGGCGCAACAGCTGCACGCCTGGTCAGACGACCCGCAGGTGCATGCCGTAGTCCTGCGCGGTGCGGGCGAAAAGGCATTTTGTGCCGGCGGCGATATCCGCTCCCTGTATGACAGTTTCAAACGCGGCGACACCCTGCACGAAGACTTCTTCGTCGAGGAATACGCGCTGGACCTGGCCATCCACCATTACCGCAAACCCGTACTGGCCCTGATGGACGGGTTTGTCCTGGGCGGCGGCATGGGCCTGGTGCAGGGTGCTGATTTGCGCGTCGTCACCGAGCGCAGCCGCCTGGCGATGCCGGAGGTGGCGATCGGTTACTTCCCGGACGTCGGTGGCAGCTACTTCCTGCCGCGCATTCCCGGCGAGCTGGGCATTTACCTCGGCGTGACCGGCGTGCAGGTTCGCGCGGCAGACGCCCTGTATTGCGGGTTGGCCAACTGGTACCTGGACAGCGCCAAGCTGGCCAGCCTCGACCAGAAACTCGACAGCCTGCAATGGCATGAATCGCCGCTCAAAGACCTGCAAGGCGTGCTGGCCAAGCTGGCGGTGCAGCGCCTGCCCGACCCGCCGCTGGCCGCATTGCGCCCCGCGATCGACCACTTCTTCGGCCTGCCGGACATTCCGAGCATCGTCGAGCAACTTCAGGAGGTCACTGTCGCCGACAGCCATGAGTGGGCACTGAACACCGTCCACCTGATGCAAACCCGCTCGCCCCTGGCCATGGCCGTGACCCTGGAAATGCTGCGACGCGGCCGGCGCCTGCCGTTGGAGCAGTGCTTTGCCCTGGAGCTGCACCTTGACCGCCAATGGTTCGAACGCGGCGACCTGATCGAAGGGGTCCGTGCGCTGATCATCGACAAGGACAAGAACCCTCGCTGGAACCCGCCGACGCTCCATGGACTGAACAAAAGCCACGTCGACAGCTTCTTCCATCACTTCGAGCAGGTTGCGAAATAAGCCATGCAAGACATTGAATACACTGAAGAACAGGTAATGATCCGTGACATGGCGCGCGACTTCGCCCGTGGTGAAATCGCTCCCCATGCCCAAGCCTGGGAAAAAGCCGGCTGGATCGACGACGCCCTGGTGGCGAAGATGGGTGAACTGGGCCTGTTGGGCATGGTAGTGCCGGAAGAATGGGGCGGCACCTATGTCGACTACGTGGCGTATGCCCTGGCCGTGGAAGAGATCTCGGCCGGCGATGGCGCCACCGGCGCACTGATGAGTATCCATAATTCAGTGGGTTGCGGGCCAATCCTCAACTACGGCACCGATGCCCAGAAACACACCTGGCTGGCCGACCTTGCCAGTGGCCAGGCGATTGGCTGCTTCTGCCTGACCGAACCCCAGGCCGGCTCCGAGGCCCACAACCTGCGCACCCGCGCCGAATTGCGCGATGGCCAGTGGGTGATCAATGGCGCCAAGCAGTTCGTCAGCAACGGCAAGCGCGCCAAGCTGGCGATTGTATTTGCCGTGACCGACCCGGACCTGGGCAAGAAGGGCATTTCCGCGTTCCTGGTACCCACCGACACCCCGGGGTTTGTGGTCGACCGTACCGAACACAAGATGGGTATTCGTGCCTCGGACACCTGCGCCGTGACCCTCAACCACTGCAGCGTGCCCGAGGCCAACCTGCTCGGCGAGCGCGGCAAAGGCCTGGCCATCGCCCTGTCCAACCTCGAAGGCGGCCGCATCGGCATTGCCGCCCAAGCCCTGGGCATCGCCCGTGCGGCCTTCGAGGCGGCGCTGACCTATGCCCGCGACCGGGTGCAATTCGACAAGGCGATCATCGAACACCAAAGCGTGGCCAACCTGCTGGCAGACATGCAAACCCGCCTGAACGCTGCCCGTTTACTGATCCTGCACGCGGCGCGCCTGCGCAGCGCTGGCAAGCCGTGCCTCTCGGAAGCGTCCCAGGCCAAGCTGTTCGCCTCGGAAATGGCCGAGAAAGTCTGCTCCAGCGCAATGCAGATTCATGGCGGCTATGGATATTTGGAGGATTACCCGGTGGAGCGTTACTACCGGGACGCGCGGATCACGCAGATTTACGAAGGGACCAGCGAGATACAGCGGATGGTCATTGCCCGGGAACTCAAAAACTACCAGCTGTAGGAGCTGCAAGTCTTAAGCTGCAAGCTTCAAGTAAAAGCGCATTGGCGATTACTTGCAGCTTGCAGCTATACAGCTGGCAACGGCTACTTATCCTTGAACTCAGGCGCACGCTTGGCCACAAACGCCGCCATGCCTTCCTTCTGATCCTGCGTGGCGAACGCGGCATGGAACACCCGGCGCTCAAAGCGCACGCCTTCCGACAGGCTCACTTCAAACGCACGGTTCACACTTTCCTTGACCATCATGCTGATCGGCACCGATTTGCCGGCAATCAGCGTGGCGACCTTCAGCGCCTCGTCGAGCAGTTCATCGGCGGGCACGATGCGCGCGACAATCCCGCAGCGCTCGGCTTCCACCGCATCGATAAACCGTCCGGTCAGGCACATTTCCATGGCCTTGGCCTTGCCCACCGCGCGGGTCAGGCGCTGGGTGCCGCCCATGCCCGGCAGCACGCCGAGGTTGATTTCCGGCTGACCGAACTTGGCGCCGTCACCGGCCAGGATAAAGTCGCACATCAGCGCCAGTTCGCAGCCACCGCCGAGGGCGAAGCCGTTGACCGCGGCGATGATCGGCTTGCGACGGTTGGCGATGCGGTCGCTGTCACTGAACAGGTCGTCGAGGTAGATCTGCGGGTAGGTCAGCTCGGCCATTTCCTTGATGTCGGCGCCGGCGGCGAAGGCTTTTTTCGAGCCGGCCAGCACGATGCAGCCGATTTCCGGGTTGGCCTCCAGGCCATCCAGCGCCTGGTTCAACTCGCTGACCAACTGCGCATTCAGGGCGTTCAGGGCTTGGGGACGGTTGAGGGTAATCAACCCGACGCGGCCCTGGACTTCGAGCAAAATGGTGTCGTAACTCATGTATCGGCTCCTTAGAGATTGCGTGAGATGACCATGCGTTGAATATCGCTGGTGCCTTCGTAAATCTGGCAGACCCGCACATCGCGGTAGATCCGCTCCAGGGGAAAGTCGCTCAGGTAACCGTAACCGCCGAGGGTTTGCAAGGCGGCGGAACAGACTTTCTCAGCCATTTCCGAGGCGAACAGCTTGGCCATGGAAGCTTCGACCAACGCCGGCTTGCCGCTGTCCCGCAGGGCGGCGGCGTAGTGCACCATCTGCCGTGCCACGGCGATTTGCGTGGCCATGTCCGCCAGGCGAAAGGCCACGGCCTGATGCTCAATGATCGGTTTGCCGAAGCTTTCACGCTCTCGGGCGTAGTCGCGTGCAGCCTCGAAAGCGGCGCGGGCCATGCCCACCGATTGCGAGGCGATGCCGACGCGACCGCCTTCAAGGTTGGCCAGGGCGATCCTGTAGCCCTCGCCCTCCTCCCCAAGACGGTTGGCCACTGGCACCTTTACATCCTCGAACAGGATCTGGCAGGTATCGGAGGCATGCTGGCCGAGCTTGTCCTCGACCCGCGCCACGCTGTAGCCCGGCGAATCGGTGGGCACGATAAACGCGCTGATGCCACGCTTGCCCGCTGCCGGGTCGGTCACCGCGAACACAATCACCACCCCGGCATTCTGGCCGGAAGTGATGAACTGTTTGCAGCCATTGAGCACGTAATGATCGCCTTCACGCCGTGCACGGGTTTTCAGGCCACTGGCATCCGAACCGGCTTGTGGCTCAGTCAGGGCGAAAGCACCGAGCATGGCGCCGCTGGCCAGGGGCTGGAGGAATTGCTCTTTCTGCTGATCGTTGCCGAAGTTCAGGATCGGCACGCAGCCCACCGAGTTGTGCACACTCATGATGGTGGAGCAGGCGCCGTCACCGGCGGCGATTTCTTCCAGGGCCATGGCGTAGGCCAGGTAACCGGTATCGCACCCGCCCCACTGTTCGGGCACCAGCATGCCGAAAAAGCCCAGTTCGGCCATTTCGCCGATGGCTTCCTTGGGAAAGCGATGTTCGCGGTCCCACTCGGCGGCAAACGGTTTAAGCCGCTCCTGGGCAAATTGCCGGGCGGCGTCGCTGATCTGCAGTTGTTCGTCATTGGGCAGCATTGGGCTCAGTCCTTAATACAGGCATTCGACGGCCATGGCCGTGGCTTCACCGCCGCCGATACAAATGGCCGCGACGCCCCGCTTGAGGCCTTTCTGGCGCAGGGCCGAGAGCAGGGTGACCAGGATCCGCGCGCCGGACGCGCCAATCGGGTGGCCCAGGGCGCAGGCACCGCCGTGGACATTGACCTTGGCGTGGGGGATTTCCAGCTTGCTCATGGTCACCAGGCTGACCACGGCAAAGGCTTCGTTGATTTCAAACAGATCGACGTCGTCGAGGCTCCAGCCGGTCTTGCTCATCAGCTTGCGAATCGCGCCCACCGGCGCCACCGGAAACAACCCCGGTTCATCGGCAAACGCTGCGTGCCCATGGATCACCGCCAACGGTTTGAGCCCCCGCTGTTGTGCCTCGGACTCGCGCATCAGCAGCAATGCGGCCGCGCCGTCGGAAATCGAGCTGGAATTGGCCGCCGTCACCGTGCCGCCTTCGCGGAACGCCGGTTTGAGGCCGGGAATTTTTTCCGGCCTGGCCTTGGGCGGTTGTTCGTCATGCAGGATGGTTTTCTGCTCTTTGCCGACGGTGACCTGTACCGGGACAATTTCGGCGGCGAAGCTGCCATGGGTGATTGCCTCCTGCGCACGGGTCAGCGACGCGATGGCAAACGCATCCTGCGCCTCACGGCTGAAGCCGTTGAGCTGCGCGCACTCCTCGGCAAAGGTGCCCATCAGGCGGCCTTTTTCATACGCATCTTCCAGGCCGTCGAGGAACATGTGGTCGATGACCCGCCCGTGCCCCATGCGATAGCCGCTGCGGGCGCGGTCCAGCAGGTAGGGCGCGTTGGACATGCTTTCCATGCCGCCGGCGATCACCACGTCGACGCTGCCGGCCAGCAGCGAATCATGGGCGAGGATCGCCGCTTCCATGCCCGAGCCGCACATCTTGTTGAGGGTGGTGCAACGCGTGGACTTATCCAACCCGGCGCCCAAGGCGGCTTGACGCGCGGGCGCCTGGCCCAGGCCGGCGGGCAGCACGCACCCAAACAACACCTCATCCACGGCGTCGGCGGCGATGCCTGCACGCTCGATCGCCGCACGGATGGCGGCAGAGCCCAGTTGCGGCGCAGTCAGGCCCTTGAGGTCGCCCTGGAACCCGCCCATGGGCGTGCGCACGGCGCTGACAATCACGATGGGATCATTCATGGCTCATCCTCCTTACTTGGCCGCCATGCGCAAGGCGCCGTCGAGACGGATCACCTCGCCATTGAGCATGCTGTTTTCAATGATGTGCCGCACCAGCGCGGCGTATTCGGCAGGCTTGCCCAGGCGCGGCGGAAACGGCACGCCGGCGGCCAGGGAGTCTCGTACTTCCGGGGTCATGCCGGCCATCATCGGGGTTTCGAAAATGCCCGGGGCGATGGTCATCACGCGAATGCCGAAGCGCGCAAGCTCCCGTGCGGCGGGCAAGGTCAGGCTGGCTATCGCGCCTTTGGACGCCGCGTACGCGGCCTGCCCGATCTGCCCGTCGAACGCAGCCACCGACGCGGTATTGATGATCACCCCGCGCTCGCCGTCGGCGTTCGCTTCCGTTTCGGCGATGGCCGCTGCCGCCAGGCGCAGCAGGTTAAAGCTGCCGATCAGGTTGACGTTGATCACCTGGGCAAAGCTGGCCAGCCCGTGGGGGCCAGTCTTGCCGAGGATCTTTTCACCGCGCACCACCCCCGCGCAGTTGACCAAGCCGTGCAAACCGCCAAACGCCGCGACCGTTGCCTGCACGGCGGTTTCGGCTGCGGCCTCCTGGCTGATATCCGCCACTGCGCTGCGGGCGTTGTCGCCGAGCTGCCTGGCCTTGGCCGCCACGGCGTCGGCATTCAAATCCACCAGCATGACCTTGGCGCCGGCCGCGACCAGCATATCTGCGGTGGCCGCACCGAGGCCGGAAGCGCCGCCGCTGACCAGAAAAACCTTGTTCTCAATCTGCATTATTGTTTCCTTGAACGGTCGAGATCGTCGAAATAGTCGCTCTGCAACGCCACGGCAGCAATGGTCAAAGCCTTCAACATGGCTGACTGGTTTGGCCAATCATCGACCGCGCTGATCGTCCGGTCAGCCCAAGCGATTGGACGTGCGTCGTGCAAGCTCCTAACCTGAGGGCCTGCGCCACCGAAGAAGTCCTCCCCGCGATGATCGTACGTCCCAAACCGAACCTGCTGGGCATCCTGTTTTCCCTAAAGGGCTCGATTGCCAAGCGCATCGCCCTGCGCAGCCTGCTGGTCACGCTGCTGGCGTCGGTGATCGTGCTGGTGGAAACCCTGCACCCGGCCTATTTCTCCAAGGTCAACGCCACGCCCTTTACATTGCTCGGGCTGTCGCTGTCGATCTTCATGAGTTTTCGCAATAACGCCTGCTATGACCGCTGGTGGGAAGGCCGCAAGCAACTGGGGCAGATGATCATCGAGGTGCGCTCGCTGATTCGCGAGACCCAGGTGCTTACTGACCCGGCGGAGCGTGGGCGCCTGCTGCGGGGCCTGGGCGGCTTCGCCCACGGGCTGGTCGCGCGCTTGCGCCACGAAGACGAAGCCCGGGCGATCCAGCCCTGGGCGAGCGTGGAAGCGAGTCATCCCAACCTGCCTGACCGGGTGCTGCAACAGATTGGCGCGGGATTTTCCGCCCTGGCCGAGCAAGGCGCCCTCAGCGAATGGCGTTACACCCAGTTGGAAACCCGTCTGGTCAGCCTCAGCCAGGTACAGGCCGCGTGCGAGCGAATCAAAAGCACGCCGCTGCCCTTCCCCTACACCTTGCTGCTGCACCGCACCATTTACCTGTTCTGCATCCTCTTGCCGTTCGCCATGGCCGAACCCCTGGGCTGGCTGACGCCGGTGTTTACCGCCATTGTCAGCTACACCTTCTTCGGCCTCGATGAGATCGGCGACGACCTGGAAGACCCTTTCGGCTTTGACGAAAACGACCTGCCCTGCAATGCGATCCTGCGCACCCTGGAGCGTGAGCTGCTCGCCGCCCTCGGCGAAACCGACCTGCCGCCGGCCCTGGAGCCAGTGGAATACGTGCTGACCTGACGCGGGTTTGACACCTGCCGTGGTCTGGCCGAAGCTTGCGGCTTTGCTTCTTCAGCTTTTCGGACGCCTGCATGTCAAAGTCACGCCGTTACGCCATCGTCGGCCTGTGCGCCCTGTTGTTGATTGTGCTGATCACCTGGTATTTCTCCCGCACCGCCCAGGTGGCCGTGCCTCCTGCCATTGCCCACGGTTACTCAAAAGCCTTGAAACAGGCGCATAACGGCGAGCCGGGCGCCGCGCGCGTGCTGTATCAGCAACTGGGCCGGCCGGACCTGTCACCCGAACGCCGCGCCGCGCTGCATGCCGAATTGCCCAACTACCCCAGCCCCCAGGCCTTGAAGCTCGCCGATAAAGACCTCACCAGCGACTCCGCGTTGGTGCGCGAAGCGGCCATCCACAGCATTGTCGGCCTGGTGCCCAGCGGCCAGCGCACCCTGCTGCTGGGCCCGGTGCTCGATGATCCCGAACAAAGCGTACGCTTTGCCGCCGCCAATGCCCTGCTCGGCCTGTCGCCCGACACCTTGGGCCTGTACTTCGGGCCATTGCAGCAGGTATTGGACGAGTTCGTGAAAAAGCTCAAGGCCCAGCCGGAAACGGCCGAAGGCTGGATTCAACTGGCGCGCCTGTACATCCACAGCGCCCTGCTGCCGGAAGCGCAAAACGCCCTGGAACAGGCCATGCGCTTGCAGCCGGACAACCTGCAAGCGGTGGTCGCGCAGATCGAGTTGCTGGATAAACAGGGCAAGACCGATGAGTCCCGCCAATTGCTGGCCCGGCAATTGGCGGCGCACCCTGAGTCGGCCTACCTGCAACATGCCCTGGGTATGTGGCTGCTGCACCATGGCGAGCGCCCCTATGCCCTGCTCGGCCTGTCCAAGGCCGTGGAGCTGGAGCCGGACAATCAGGATTACCGCTACGACCTCGCTACCACCCTGCATGCCCAGCAGGAATTGGAAGCGGCCCAGCGCCAGTTGGAGGAAATCGTCCAGCGCCACCCGGCCAATCGCAAGGCCCGGGTGCTGTTGGTCAATTATTGGAAAGAAAGCGGCCAATTGCAGAATGTGCAGGTGCTGCTCGCCCAGCTCGAACAGCAAAACCCTGACGATCCGGCACTGCAGCAAGGCCTGTAGGCACAATAATCGCGCATCAGTTTGAACCGCCACAAAGCGCTACGGTCAAGAGAACATGGCGCGTCCACCTGGATGCGCATCCTCTACTCGTATGTGACCTGAGGGCACTTCTTGTCTACATCCAAAGCGTTGTTAACCGAAAAAGCAGCCATCGGCATCGAAGGTCTCGACGACATTCTTGCCGGAGGGCTATCGCGCAGCCACCTGTTCCTGCTGGAAGGTGAACCTGGCACCGGTAAAACCACGGTCGCCCTGCACTTCCTGCAGGCCGGGGCGAAAGCGGGTGAGCGAACGCTCTACATCACACTGTCCGAAACCGAGCGTGAGTTGCGCCAGGGCGCCGAGTCCCACGGTTGGGACCTGGACGACAATATTCATATCTTCGAACTGACCCCGCCGGAGAGCCTGCTGGATGCCGAGCATCAGCAGAGCCTGCTGTACTCTTCGGACCTGGAGCTGGGCGAAGCAACCCGGCAGATCTTCGAAGTGGTGGAGAGGGTCAAGCCGACCCGAGTGGTCATCGACAGCCTCTCGGAAATCCGCCTGCTCGCGCAAAGCTCGCTGCGCTATCGCCGCCAGATCCTGGCGATCAAGCATTACTTCGTGCGCTACGACGCCACCGTGCTGCTGCTCGACGACCTGACTACCGAATCACTCGACAAAACCGTGCACAGCGTGGCCCACGGGGTGATTCGCCTGGAAGAACTGACCCCCAACTACGGCGCCGAACGCCGTCGCGTGCGGGTGGTGAAATATCGCGGGCAGAAATATCGGGGTGGGTTTCACGACTTCACCATCATGCACGATGGCATTCACGTATTCCCGCGCCTGGTCGCCGCCGAGCATCGTGGCGGTTACATACGCCAGACCTTGAGCAGCGGCATTCGCGAGCTGGATGCCCTGATGGGCGGCGGCGTCGAGACCGGCTCCAGCAGCCTGATTCTCGGCCCGGCCGGTACCGGCAAATCGCTGATCTCGATGATCTTCGCCGCAGCGGCGGTAGGCCGTGGCGAAAAGGCCGCGCTGTTTATCTTCGATGAAGAACTGGGCCTGCTGTTCGAGCGCATGAACAATATGGGCATCGACCTCGCCGCCCTGCAGGCCACCGGCAACCTGCTGATCGAACAGGTGGACGCGGCCGAGTTGTCCCCCGGCGAGTTTTCCCACCGCGTGCGTCGTTGCGTGGACGAGCGCGGGATCAAGACGGTGGTCATCGACAGTATCAATGGCTACCAGGCGGCAATGCCGGAAGAAAACGCGCTGATCCTGCATATGCATGAACTGCTGCTGTACCTCAACCGCCGTGGCGCGGCGACGTTCATGACCGTCGCGCAACATGGACTGGTCGGCGACATGCAGGCTCCTGTCGACATCACTTACCTGGCCGACACCGTGATTCTGCTGCGTTATTTCGAGGCGTTGGGCAAGGTGCGCCGCGCCATCTCGATTATCAAGAAACGCACCGGCGCCCACGAGTCGACTATCCGTGAATACCGTATCAGCAGCCGTGGCATGACCGTCGGAGAACCGCTGGACAATTTCCAAGGCGTGTTGCGTGGCATTCCAACCTACATGGGCGCAGGCTCGCCTCTGCTCAAGGATGAGGGCGTGTGACCACCATTTCACCTGTATCCGAACGCGCAATCGTCCTGGCGCCCATGGGCCGTGATGGTTCGTTGGCGCTGATGATGCTCAAGGAAGCCGGCTACACCGGCATGGTTGCCAGCAGCCTGCCCGCATTGTGCGAGGCCGTGGAGCAAGGCGCCGGGATGCTTATCATCGCAGCCGAAGCCTTGCGCGGCGCGGACCTGGAGCCCCTGCTGGAATACCTTCACCAGCAGCCCGCCTGGTCCGACCTGCCCATCGTGCTGATGACCCATCACGGCGGCAGCGAGCAGAACGGTTCATCCCACCTCAGCGGCCTGCTGGGCAACGTGACGTTCCTGGAGCGCCCCTTCCACCCCGTGACGTTGATCAGCCTGGTGAGCGCGGCCCTGCGTGGACGGCGTCGGCAATATGAAGCACGGGACAGGTTGATCGACCTGAGCGAGAGCGAACTGCGCCTGCAGCGCACCCTTGAGACCCTGGAGCAGCAAGTCGAGGAACGCACGGCGCAGTTGCGCAGCAATGAAGAAGCCTTGCGCCAATCCCAGAAGATGGAAGCCGTCGGCCAGTTGACCGGCGGTATCGCCCATGACTTCAACAACATGCTCACCGGTATTATCGGCAGCCTGGAGCTGCTGCGAAGGCGTGTGTCCCGCGGCAAGCTGGACGATCTGGACAGCCTGATCGACCTCGGCGTGACCTCCGCCAACCGTGCCGCCGGCCTCACCCACCGCCTGCTGGCGTTCTCGCGGCGCCAGTCGCTGGACTCCAAGCCGGTACAGATCAACCAGCTGGTGACCTCCATGGGCGAGCTGCTGCAACGCAGCCTCAACGAAAGCATCGCCTTGGACATGCGCCTGGACACTCAGTTGTGGACCGCCGAGGCCGACCCCAATCAACTGGAAAGTGCCCTGCTCAACCTGGCGCTCAACGCCCGGGATGCCATGCCGAGTGGGGGCCGCCTGGTTGTCGAAACCTGCAACCGCCACCTCGACAGCGTCTTCACCGCCGCCTACGGCACGCTCAAGCCCGGCGACTACGTGGAACTGAGCGTCAGCGACACCGGCTGCGGTATTCCGGAAAGCCTCATGGGCCGGGTATTCGACCCCTTCTTTACCACCAAGCCCATTGGCCAGGGCACCGGCCTGGGCTTGTCGATGATCTACGGTTTCGCGCGCCAGTCGCGCGGCCATGTAACCCTCCACAGCGAGGTAGGCAAAGGCACCACGGTGAGCCTGTTCCTGCCGCGTTTCGTCGGCGAAATCACCCCCGATGTGACCGTGGACCCTGCCCTGTTGCCGATCGCCAACAGCGGGGAAACCGTGCTGATCGTCGAGGACGACCCGGCGGTGCGCGTGCTGGTCAGCCAGGTATTGAGTGAGCTGGGCTACGCCTTTGTCGAAGCGGGCGATGCCGATGGCGCACTGCCGATTATCGAATCCAGCCAGCGCATTGACCTGATGATCAGCGACGTCGGCTTGCCCGGCATGAATGGACGCCAACTGGCAGAGATAGGCCGGCAGGTTCGTCCGGACCTGAAGGTGCTGTTCATTACCGGATATGCCGAGCATGCGGCGGTGCGTGGGGGGTTCCTGGATCCGGGGATGCAGTTGATCACCAAGCCATTTACCTTTGATTTGTTGACGGCGAAGGTGCGGGAGATGATTCGGGCGTAAATGGCCATTAGCCAAGCAGTGTCATTCAGGCTCAGGAAGAGCCTGATGCACCACCTGGCCCTTCAGGCCAACAACCGCTGTATATGCTCCTGCAAGGTATCCAGGTCAAACGGCTTGGCCAGGATCGGCGCATTGCGCGTGATCGGGCTGTTGCAGTCGAGAATCTCCTGCGGGTAGCCGCTGATAAAGATCACTTTCAATTCCGGGCGCAACTTGAGCGCGGGCTCAGCGATCTGCACGCCGGAAATCCCACCGGGCAAACGGTAGTCGGTGACCATCAGGTCCAAGTGCGGCTTGGTGGCGAGGATTTCAAAGGCCTGCTCCCCGTTGATCGCCTTCAATACCCGATACCCCAGGCCGGCCAGGTACTCACCCAGCACAAACATAATGGATTCGTCGTCCTCGACGATCAGTACGACATCTTGTGCATCTTCACTCATGGGAAGCCTTTGTCCGGTCAATTGCTGCAATTACGACCATGGGGTCACGTAGAGGTTGCGTCGGGGTGACGATTGATTTCATGCCGATGGTTCAAGGGGCAGGCACACCCGGAACAAGGCGCCCTCGCCTATCTGGCTCTCGACCTCGATGGTGCCGCCATGGGCGGCTACGATCTGCTCGGAAATAAACAACCCAAGGCCCAGTCCCGCGGCAACCTGGCTGGCTGACACACGTTCGAACTGCTGGAAAATACGCTTCTGGTTCTCTTCGCTGATGCCGATCCCGTGGTCACGCACTTCTACCCTGGCTTCGCCATGCTCGGTATACACGCGCACCTCCACCGGGCTCTTGGCCCCGTAGCGCAGGGCGTTGGTCAGCAGGTTGGTGACCACCTGTTCGATACGAAACTCATCCCAGTTGCCCACCACCGGCCCCTCGGCCGCGAGGTGCATCGACGATTCGGCGGCAGCCACCTGCGGTGCGAAATTCTCCACCAGGTTGCTCACCAATTGCGCCAGGTCGAAGCGCCCCGGGCGTATCGACAGTTTGCCGGTGCGGATACGCGAGACGTCGAGCATGTCTTCGATCAGGCGGATCAGGCTCTGGATCTGGCGCTCATCGCGGTCGACCATGGCGTGCATCTTGTCCAGGGTGAACGCGGCGGCGTTATCCCGGGCCAGGTGCATCTTGCGCAGCTGGGTTTCGAGAATCAGGCCGTTAAGGGGCGTACGCACCTCGTGGGCGACGATCGACATGAAGTCGTCGCGCATGCGCACTGCCTGCTCCAGCTCGGCCTGGGTGGCCTGCAGGCGCGTGAGCAACAGCTCCTGCTCGCGGCGGCTGCGCTCCAGGGCTTCGACTTGCTGCTTCATCGCCTTGCTCTGACGGTACAGGTCGACAAACACATTGACCTTGCTCTTGACCGCGTGGATATCCAGCGGCTTGTGCAGGAAGTCCACGGCGCCACTTTCATAGCCCTTGAACGCATAATTGAGTTCACGGCCGGCGGCGCTGACGAACACAATCGGAATGTTTTTGGTTTTCTCGGTGCCGCGCATCAGCTCGGCCAGTTCGAACCCGTTCATGCCGGGCATCTGCACATCGAGAATCGCCATGGCGAACTCGTGCTCCAGCAACAGGGACAAGGCCTCATCGGCGCTCAAAGCCTTGAAGACCTGACGGTCCTCGCGCTTGATCAACGCTTCGAGGGCCAGCAGGTTTTCCGGCAGATCGTCGACGATCAGCAGTTTGGCCTGGACAGTACTTAACATGGGGAGGATTCCAGGGAAGCCAGCAATGCGGCAATGCGGCTCAGGGTCAGAATATGATCAGGGGTGTGCAGGGCCAGGGCCGCCCGCGGCATCACGGCAATCCGCGCTTCGCTGGGGTCCTGGACCACCGTGGTGCCGCCCGAATGCTTGACATGGGCCAGCCCGTGGGCGCCGTCCTGGTTGGCCCCCGTCAACAAAATCGCCAGCAGGCCCTGGCCATAGGCATCGGCGGCGGAGGCAAACAGGTAGTCGATCGCCGGCCGGGAATGGTGTACCCGCTCTTCCTGGCTGAGGGACAGGCTGCGGTCATGCTCGACCGAAAGGTGATAACCAGGCCCGGCGAAATACAACGTGCCCGCCTGGATCGCTTCCTTGTCCTGCCCTTCCCGTACCGGAATCGGCAGGCGTCGCGCAAAGACTTCCGCCAGTTGGCTGCGGCGCTCATCCGGCAGGTGCAATACGGCTATGATCGGCAGGCCGAAGGTGTCGGGCAGTTCGCTGAAAATACTCAGCAACGCCTCGACGCCGCCGGCGGAGGCGCCGACGACGATGGCTTCAATCCCGCGAATCGGGTTGGCGGCAACGTCGTTCATGATTTGCGGTAGATCCGTTCCTGCTTGACCAAGGGTTCGAATTGCTTGCTGTAGGCGGAAAAGTCCAGGGTTTCCTTACTGCCCAGGACCAGGAAGCCGCGATGGCACAGCGACTCATGAAACAATCCAAACGCCCGATCCTGCAATTTTTTATTGAAATAGATCAGCACGTTACGACATGAAATTAATTGAGTTTCTGAGAATACACTGTCGGTTGCCAGGCTATGGTCGGCGAAGGTCACATTCTCCCGCAACGATTTGTCGAAGATCGCGTAATCGTAAGCCGCCGTGTAGTAGTCGGCAAATGATCGCTGCCCCCCGGCCTGCTGATAATTGGCGGTGTAGGCCCGCACATTCTCCAGGGAGAAGATGCCTTGCTTGGCTTTATCCAGGGACGCGGGGTTGATGTCGGTGGCATAGATGATCGTGCGTTCCAGCAGCCCTTCCTCACGCAACAGGATGGCCATGGAGTACACCTCCTCCCCCGTGCTGCAGCCGGCAATCCAGATCTTGATCGACGGGTAGGTCTTGAGCAGGGGCACCACTTCCTGACGGATCGCCAGGAAGTGCGACGGGTCGCGAAACATCTCGCTCACCGGGATCGTCAGGAACTGCAGCAACTGCATGAACGCCGCCGGGTCGTGCAGCACCCGCTCCTGCAGCGCTGAAATCGTGGCGCAGTCGAACTGGCGCAAGGCATGGGCCACGCGGCGTTTGACCGACGCGCCGGAGTAGTCGCGAAAGTCGTAGCTGTACTTGAGGTAAATCGCCTCGATCAACAGGCGCAGCTCAATATCGCTGTTCTTCTCCAAAAAACGTTGCTCCACTTAAATGCGTTCCATCTTCGGTAGCCACACGCGAATCAGCGAGAACAGGCGATCCAGGTCGATCGGCTTGGCCAGGTAGTCGTTGGAACCCGCCGCGAGGCAGCGCTCCTGGTCGTCTTTCATGGCCTTGGCCGTCACCGCGATGATCGGCAGTTTCTTCCAGCGCGGGTCCTGGCGGATCAAGGCGGTGGCCTCGTAGCCGTCCATCTCCGGCATCATCACGTCCATCAGCACCAGGTCGATATCGTCGACTTCATTGAGTCTCTCGATGGCTTCGCGGCCGTTACGCCCGATCACCACCACGGCACCTTTGTGCTCCAGGGCGCTGGTCAGGGCGAAGATGTTACGCACATCGTCGTCCACCAACAGGATCTTGCGCCCTTCGAAGACCTTGTCGCGGCTGCGAGCGGTCTTGAGCATCTTCTGGCGGTCATGGGACAGCTGGGATTCGACTTTGTGCAGAAAGAGTGTGACTTCATCGAGCAGGCGCTCTGGCGAGCGGGCGCCCTTGATGATGATCGAGCGCGAATACTTGCGCAGTTCGGCCTCTTCATCGCGGGTCAGGTTGCGCCCGGTGTAGACGATCACCGGCGGGAACGAGCAGATATCTTCGGTGGCCATGCGCTTGAGCAACTCGTTGCCCAGCATGTCCGGCAGCTTGAGGTCGATGATCATGCAGTCATAGACGTTGGTGCGCAGCAGTTCCAGGGCGGCCTGGGCATAGCCGACATCGGTGATCTCGATGTCATCGTCGCCGATCAGGCGGGCAATGCTGTCGCGCTGCAGGTCATCGTCCTCCACCAGCAGTACGCGCTTGACCTTCTGGGTCAGCTTGGCCTCAAGGCGCGCAAACACGTCCTTGAGCTCTTCGCGCGTCGTCGGTTTTACCGCATAGCCGATGGCGCCCATATGCATGGCGGCTTCGACACGGTCCTCCACGGAAATCACGTGCACCGGGATATGGCGCGTGTTGGCGTGCTCCTTGAGGCGTTGCAGCACGGTGAGCCCGGAATGGTCCGGCAGGCGCATGTCCAGCAGGATCGCATCGGGAATGTACTCCTCGGCCAGGCTGTAGCCCTCGTCCGCGCCGTGGGCCACCAGGCACTGGTAACCCAGCTCATGGGCCAGGTCGAACAGGATGCGGGCAAAGTTCGGTTCGTCCTCCACCACCAGGATGCAGCGGGTGGTGAACGGCGCCTTGTCGCGGTCATCGGCGAAGCGCGGGATCTGCCTGGTGTCGGCCACCGGCAGCGGCGAAATTGCGATGGGCGTGGGTGCGGGTGCGGTAATCACCTGGCGCGGCGGCTCGATTGGCGCGGCATCTTCCTCGCGTTCGACATACTGCTCCGGCAACACCAGGGTGAAGGTGCTGCCTTTGCCGGGCTCACTGGTCACGCTGATATAGCCGCCAAGCAACGCGGCCAGGTCGCGGGAAATCGACAGGCCCAGGCCAGTGCCGCCGTAACGGCGGTTGGTGGTGCCATCGGCCTGGCGGAACGCCTCGAAGATGCTTTCCTGCTGGTCCGGGGCAATCCCGATGCCCGAATCGCGCACGGTAAAGGCGATGCCTTCCCCCGGCGCGCGGGACACCGACAGGCTGACCTCGCCTTGCTCGGTGAACTTGATCGCGTTGGAGAGCAGGTTCTTGAGGATCTGCTCCAGGCGCTGGCGGTCGGTGAACAGCATGATCGGTGCATCGGCCTGCACCTGTACCTGAAACCCCAGCTTACGGTCGGCGGCCAACGGCTCGAACATCCCGCGCAGGCCATCGACCAGGCGCGTGACGCTTGAATTTTCCGGCCGCACTTCCAACTTGCCGGCTTCCACCTTGGAAATATCCAGGATGTCGTTGATCAGGTTGAGCAGGTCATTGCCCGCCGAATAGATCGACTCGGCAAACTTGACCTGTTCGGCGTTGAGGTTTTCCTGGGGGTTTTCCGCCAGCAACTTGGCCAGGATCAACGAACTGTTCAGCGGCGTGCGCAGTTCGTGGGACATATTGGCGAGGAATTCGGACTTGTACTTGCTGGAGCGCTGCAATTCATCGGCGCGATCTTCCAGCTCCAGCTGGGCCTGGTTGAGTTCGACGTTCTTGCGGTCCATGGCGTCGCGCTGTTCGGCCAGGGTCTGGGTCTGTTCGGCCAGTTGCTCGTTGGTCTGCTCCAGCTCTGCCTGCTGGGTTTCCAGGTGAGCCTGAGACTCCTTGAGAATGCGCGACTGTTCTTCGAGTTCTTCGTTGGCGGTCTTGAGTTCTTCCTGCTGGACCTGCAGTTCTTCGTTGAGCTGCTGGGTTTCGGCCAGCACTTCCTGCAGGCGTTGGCGATAACGGGCGGCTTCGATGGAGGTGCCGATATTGCCGGCGATCAGCTCCAGCAGTTCGACGTCGCGCTCCTCCAGCGGGCGCAAAAAGCCCAGTTCGATCACACCGTTGACACGGTCGTCATCGCTGGTGGGAACCACCAGCACGCTGCGGGTCGAGCCTTCCCCCAGGCCGGAGCTGACCTTGAAGTAGTCCACCGGCACGTCGTCCAGGCGAATCAGGCGATCGAGCTGGGCGGCCTGCCCGACGATGCCCTCATCGCTGTAGATCGACTGCTCCAGCTGTTCCTGCTCGCGGGAGAAACCATAGGTGGCCACGCGCTTGAGGCCGCCGTGCTCTTCGCGGACATACAGCGCCGCCACCGCCGAGCCCATGTACTGGGCAAAGAACTGCAGGATATTGCGTCCGAGCATGTTCAGGGTAAGTTGGCCGAGCACTTGTTCGGCCAGTTCGGTCTGGCCGTTACGCAGCCATGCCTGTCGCTCCAGGCGCTGCGCGATCTTCTGTTGTGACGCGAGGTTTGCGCTGTAACTATCTGACAGGGAAAGTAAATTTTTTCTACCGATATACGCCAGGATCCCGCTCAGGCCGAGAACGAACAACAGATAGAGGGTGACGCTGATCACCGTGGTGCGCGTGACTTGTTCGTTGCGAGTGATCCGGAACTGCTGCTCCATCGCCACCGCGTCCTCGTATTCCTTGCGAATTTCGTCGGTCAGGCGCTTGCCCCGGCCGGACTTGACGGCGTTGCGGTAGTCACCGCTTTCGCGCTGCAGGTCGATCATCGACTGGGCGTATTTGTTCCATTCGGCTTGCAGGGCTTCCAGGCGTTTCAGGCGGTCCACCTGTTGCGGGTTGTCCGCCACCAGCTCCTGCAAGTTACGCAGGTCGGCAATGATGCGCGGCTTGGCCACTTCGTACGGGTCGAGGAAGTGCTCGTCCCCGGTGATCAGGAAACCACGCATGCCGGTTTCAAGATCGACGGTCAGCTTGGACGACTCGTTGAGGTTGTTGATGACCCGGTCCGTGTGTTCCACCCACTGGATCACCGCGAGCAAATAGGTGATCAGACAGACGAAAAACACCGCGCTGAGCACGCCCACACCCAGGGGCAATGCCACGTTTCGGCTGAGCAGTGTACGAAAGCTCTTTTCATCGACGGACGACGCGGGAGTCATGGGCATGCCTTGGCCAAATAGGGAAAAACCGGGAGTTTGCCCCAAAGTGCCGGTAGAGGGCTACGTTTCTGACGCGAAACATATTCACATCCCAAACTTGCCACCGCCGATGCCCGACATTTATGGAACCAATGCCGGAGGAACACCTTTGTGCGCTCCCGACACTCAACGGAGGTCTGAAGCAGGTCCAGGGAGGACCAACAACCAAAGGTAATGAAAATGTCATCCTCATTGAGCGTCCAACCACGCCCCTCGGTTATAGATCACTCCATTGCATCGACGCCTGCTCAGTCGCAGGCCACCCCTGGTAACACCCTGTCCATACACAGCGACCCAGCTTCAACACCTGCACGACGCTCCTCGGATGAATCGCAGCCTCTTTCACCCCAAGCACGCGCGCAGGCAAACGCACAGAACTGGAAGAACCTCGCGCACCAGCTCACCGAGGCGACGAAGAGCCTGGGAGAGGACGCGACTCCAGCAGCCGTGTTGTCACATTTGAAAACCACTCAAACAGTCATTGATCCCCACTCGGCCTTTCACCCGTCCGGCATGCCGGGCAGCGAGTCCGCCGCCAGCCTGGAAAGCTTTATCAAGCATCACGATTTACCTATCCCTGAAACCCGAGCTGACCTGGTTCACTTGGCAGATGCCGCTAACGCTCGGGCCCTGGAACCGCCGCTGGGTGATCTAGGAGGTGGCTTATCCTGGCCCCTTCCCCTGACCCAGGAACAACGGCGCAAGATACGGGTCATCGTCGAGTCCAGCATCCTGCGCAGCAATATCCGGACAGAGCCCTCCTTAGTCCGGGCGGAGCTGGCCAAAGCGGCGCTGGGTGCGCTTATCAAGGCCAGCGCTCTTTCGGATGTCGAACTGCAAGACCCGGCCAGGGCGCTGGACACCCTGCTCAAGTCCCCCATGGCCCAGAAGATAGGGCAAGGGATCCAGGACGGGCTGAATGGTATCGACACGCCAACCAGCATCAGCGATTACGTGTTGGCCGCCCTTCACATCGGTCTCGATCGTGAATCCGTCGTGTTGCCTGTGAGAAATTCAATCGCCGGCTTTGACTTGAGCCATCAAGACTATTGGGGCCTGCCACCGTCAGCCATCGTCGAGGGGCTCAGTAAACATCTGGTGACTAAAGGCAGGGCCACGCCGGCCACGGCCAAGCTGGCCACCCACCTGTTGCTGTCACGCACAGCCCCCCAATTCCTGGTCAAGGATATTCCCGACACACTGGTGAACGGCAGCCAGGCCTGGGTGAGTTTCTGCCTTGCGGTGGCCAAGGTCGAAGCGAGTGCGCCGGGGACCGCATCACAAATGAGCTACGGCCAGGTCATGAGTGCCGCACAAGCCTTGAATGGTCCTGCGGAACACGCCATCACGCCGTTGTTACTGGATTGGGGCGTGTCCAATGGTTTGGTCGAAAAGAAGGACGATGCCCTCTACACCCCTGAGGAAGTGGACAGCATCCGGACCGCGTTCAATGAGCAGTTAAGTGCCAGAATCAAGGCCTCCCAATCACTCACTGCCGAGATTCCAAGTAGAAAAGCCATCGCCCTGGAAAAACTCAAGGAGCATTTTGGCGAGCGCACTGACTTTGAGTCGAAAAGTCTCTCAACCGTCTCCAATGACAAAGCCAAGCAACTGGATGGCAAGCACTCGATGCTGGACATGGCCATGATGGGCATCAACGTCAACTGGAAAACCGACGACCCTGGCCTTCCTATCCACGCGATCAACCAGCAACCCAGGCTCAACGTCAATGGGATATTCCTGGGGCAATACGAATCGGCAATCGAATCACTCAAAGATGGCATTGAGACCCAGGTAAAACACATGATTTCCGAGCTGCCACTGGAAGATCGGAAAAACCTGGAGTTCGGTAAAATCGAATTATTTCAATACAACCAATACAGGATTGGCAGGGGTTTCATAAACCCGGCCACTTTCCAATCCAAGCTCAATGAATTGCTGGTAAGAACCGAAAGGCAGGTTGACGGAAAAACCGAGGTCAATGTTTATGAGATCGATGTCCGGAACAAACGCATCGTCAAGCGACAGAGTGAGGCAGCCATTACGCGGGGTGGATGGCGCGACGCGAATATATCGACCAAAGTGGAAAAGTTCACCCCTGAGCACAAGGACCGGCTCGAGCGAGAACAGCCGCCGGAGGACCCTTCTCGTCCCCCATCGAGTTTCACCTCTACCCGAACACACGACCTGGCAGGCGCTTTTTTTGAGCACCTTGGTATCAGGAACCAATGGCAACAAGCCAGGGGAAGCACGACATTCGATCAGCAGAAAGAAAGTAATGAGCGACTCAGGCAGTTTTTTCTCAACTTGATTCCCTTGAGATCGGCCATTGTCAACTTTCGTGACGGTGACTATGAAGCCGGGCTTTTGGACCTCGGCCTGGATGCTCTCGGGCTGCTGACCATGGGTTACGGTGCTGCCCCAAAGCTCGCCAAGGTGGCTTCATCCTCGGCGTCCACTGCCGTAAAGGCATTGCAGGCGGGTCGCGTCATCGGCAGTAGCCTTATCAGCTCGCTCAACCCGTTGAGCGGAGTGAGGGGCGCGGCGACGGGAGGCGCCAAGCTGGCCACGCGCGGCGCAAAATTTCTCGGCGACTCCGGGCAGGTACTGATCAACAAGGTGCGTGGCGCATCCGGAAGCTATGACCTGTTGAAGGCGGCAAACAAGCAATATGGCCCGACGCTGATAGGGTCTTATAAGGTCGGAGAGCAAAGCGTCGAAGGCTTTGCCGTGTTGAAAAACGATCAGTGGTTCAGTTATGACCCTGTCCGGAACCTGCCCTATGGCCCGCCAATCGAGGATTTCTCCCCCCTGCGCGGCAGTCTGTTCGATAGCGTCGCGGATATGCACCTGACGAGTGTAGGAACGAATATCGCTAAGGCGAGGACCTCCAACGCACTTCCAAAATTCAACCAGGGTTATCGAAGCGGTGCATTGGATGACCTGTCGGATTACGCTGGAGAGCGCAGTTTCGAAGCGTTGGTGGCACTCGCCGCAAAACCTGGCAGGACACCGGAAGAAATGGGGATTCTGGCCAGGGAGTTGAAGACCAGAAGAATTGAAGACGGCGAGTATTTCACCGCGCTGCTTGCCAGCGACGTCGGGAATCCCGGGGTTTCCATCAATCGCTTTGCCCAGTCGGACTACCTCGGCCGTGTCGATCTGACCTCCAAGGGCGATTGCGCCGGGCTATCGAATGCCATGGCGCTCGCCTTGCATCGAGGCGACGAAAAAATATTCCTCGACAATCTTCGCAAGGCGTCCACGACTAAATCGCCCTCTTCGCTGCATGACAAATTCAATCGCGATATAAAAACACTGCAGTACGCCGTAAACACAAAGGACACCTTCCATATAAACGCCGCCCCTTCACTGATCAATCATCAGTCCATCATCGACGACCTGAGCAAGTCCACTGCGTCAAAATACCTGAGAATCAGCACGGAAGATCACGCCATGCTGGCGGGTGTCAGAGTCAAGGATGGCCAAAAAGAGTGGTTTTTCTTCGAACCCAATGGCGGGCTGGTCAGTTTTGACAACGTAGAGTCCATGCGCGAAGGCATCGAAAAAATCCTCAGCAGCGGCGGTGTCAGCGCGACCTTGAAGCCTAAGGTTTCGCCGGCGGGCAAAAAGGAATTCCACGTGAGCGCTTTCCATCCCGATGACATCGTCACAGACAAGGTCGACAGTTTTGCGGTTTCAATCATGGTGTCCACGCCCTTGCCGTCTTGACGCATGGGATTGCCCCGGCCCCCGGCAGGGTTGGGGCTCCTGAAAAAGCAAGGCGTTGAACGGCGCGCAGGAGGGCGCCACTGACCGCTCGCGGCCCCTCGTGGTTAACGCGACATTTTCCTCCATTCCCGTCACAATGCCCGCGCCAACGGAACTTGCCGAGATTGACGCGACTCATTAGAGAATGGTCTTTCAACCGCTAAAGACCTGCACCTCCATTTTTTCGGGAACCCTCATTATGTCCGCAGCCCCCTCCACCCTCCTTGTCGTCGAAGACGATGCCATCGTGCGCATGTTGATCGTTGATGTGCTCGAAGAGTTGGAGTTCCTGGTGCTTGAAGCTGCCGACGCTGAAGAAGCCTTGAAGATTGTCGAAAATGCCGCGCAGCACATCGACCTGATGATGACCGACGTCGGCCTGCCGGATATGGACGGTAAGCAATTGGCAGCCAAGGTGCGTGAAGTGCGGCCCACCCTGCCGATCCTGTTTGCCAGCGGCTATGCCGAGAACATCGATGTGCCCGCCGGCATGCAGGTGATCGCCAAGCCGTTCTCCATCGATCAATTGCGCGACAAAGTCAAATCGATGCTGCCTGCCGCCTGACCACCCCTCTTTTACACAGTGCCGCCCATCGAGGCGGCTATTTGTGCGTCTTTACCCACAGGTTCAAGCCGCCGTACGGATCGGCATTGATGAGTTCGCATAATTCGCAGGGATTAACGTGACGTTCGGGAAATAAAACAGGAAACTCATCGCCTTTATTCCCCGTCAGTCAAACGCACTTTGGAAGGACGCGACAACATGATTGGAAAACCGACGCGCCTGCTGTTGGCGAGCCTCTCGATACTCATGAGTACCGGCGCCTGGGCCGATTTCACCGCCACCCCCAGCGAAGCCCGGGCCATCGCCAAGGAAGCCTACCTGTATGGCTACCCAGTGGTGGAGATGTACAAGACGCTCTACACCCAGGCCGTCGACAAGGGCGGCGCCAACTTCAAGGCGCCGTTCAACCATATCGGCAATACAGCTCAGGTGTTCACCCCCAAGGACACCGCGGTCGTCACCCCGAACCTGGACACGCCCTACTCCTTCGTCTGGCTGGACCTGCGCAGCGAGCCTCAGGTTCTGACACTGCCCAGGATCGAAGACAACCGTTATTACTCGGTGCAGTTGATCGATCTCTACACACAGAACATCGCTTACCTGGGCACCCGCAGCACCGGCAACAACGGCGGCCACTACATGATCGCCGGCCCTGACTGGAAAGGTCAGCAACCGGTCAACGTGGACCGTGTGGTGTACAGCGAAAGCAACATCGCCTACGCCCTCTACCGTACGCAGTTGTTCGACGAGAAGGACCTGAACAAGGTCAAGCAGATTCAGAACGGCTACAAAGTGCAGTCACTGAGCAGCTACGTGAAGCAAGCCGCGCCGGCCAAGGCTCCGAAAGTGGAGTGGCCCAAGCCCATGGCGACCATGACCGAAGGTCCGCAACTGTTTCGCTACCTGAACTTCATGCTGGCCTTCGCCGCGCCCCAGGACAGCGAGAAAGACCTGCTGGCGCGTTTCGCCAAGATCGGTATCGCCCCAGGCGCGCCCTTCAAGGTCAAGGCGTTGACCGCTGAACAGCGCAAGGCCCTGGAAGACGGTATCTCCGATGCCCGCGCCGAGTTTGCCGCGTTCAAAAAGGACAAGGTCGACACGCATCAAGTCTCCAGTGCCGATTTGTACGGCAGCCGCGACCACCTGAACAACAACTACCTGTACCGCTACGCCGGTGCGGACATGGGGATTTTCGGTAACTCCGGCGATGAGGTCGCGTACCTGAGCTACGTCATCGACAGCGAGGGCAAGCCTGCCAACGGCGCACGCCACAGCTACACCGTGCATTTCGCCAAGGACCAGTTGCCACCGGCCGATGCGTTCTGGTCCCTGACCATGTACGACGCCAAGACCAAGCAACTGGTGCCCAACCACAAGAAACGCTACCTGATCAACTCGCACATGCTGTCCGGCCTCAAGCGCGACGCCGATGGCGGCCTGACCCTGGCCCTGCAGCACCACGAGCCGCCAAAAGCCGAGCAGAGCAACTGGTTGCCGGCCCCACCCGGTCCGTTCTACGCAATCCTGCGGATTTACCTGCCCACGCCTGAGGTGGGTAACGGCCAGTGGAAACTGCCGCCGTTGACGCCGCTCAAGTAACACCGCGTGCCCGGTCGCCGCAGGGCTGGACCGGGCCAGTCCTACCACGAGCCCTACCCCCTACTACCGCTGGTTTATCAACCTGTAAAACGGGTAACGTGCGCGCGATTGTCTATGGAGTTGCACTGCACATGACTTGCTGGAATGTCCTCGGCCTGGCCCCGGATGCCGATAGCCGCGCGATCAAGCGCCAATACGCCGCCCTGCTGAAGAAAACCCGGCCGGATGATGACCCCGAGGGTTTCCAGCGCCTGCGCGAAGCCTATGAGGCCGCGCTGGAGTGGAGCCAGGGGCAGCAGGAAGCTGACGAAGTGGTCATCGACATCCTGGGCGACGGCCTTGCCGACCACTACCAGGCAGCCATGGCCCATGGCAATGCGCTGCACTTTGAAATCCAGCTGTTGTTACGCGACATCGAGGGGCATCTCAACCCCGAGGACACCCGCTGGGCCTTTGAAACCTTCAACTGGCTGACGGCCTGGCAGCGCCTGGAGTTGCCCGGCGAGCTGATCGAAAGACTCGAGCGCAAGCACCGCAGCGCGTTGCAGCAACCCTTTCGCCAGGCCCTTGAGCAAAAGGACGAGGCCGCTTTCCTGGCTGCCTATGCCGCACGTTCCGAACATCCCTGGGTGAACAATCATCCCCATGCCGAGTGGTTCAACCAATGGCTGGCCCGCCTGCTTGCACAGAGTCACTACTGGTCGAGCGCAGTGTTCGACGCGGTGTGCGCCGGCCAGCACTGGCATGGCGGCGCCGGTCATGACTGCCCGGCGGGGGATTGGGCGCGGCTGTTGCAACGCCAGCAAGGCCCGGTCTTCATGGCACGCCAACGGGCACTGGCCACCGAAGCGCCCAACAGCCCGCAACAACGTGCCGCCCGGCTGCTATTGGCTCCGATGAGCCTGGGGCAGCGCCGTGCCTTCGCCCAACGCTTCGATGAACATGACTGGAAAGCCTGCCAGGCACTCAGCGCAGATATCTACGCCGACCATGTGGCCGAAGCCGAAGCGATGCCCGGCGGTACCGTGTATTTCTGGCAAGGGTGGGACACGGCCATGGACACCTGGCCCTGGATTGTCGCACTGGTGTTGAGCTGCCTGGTGGGCGTGCTGGTGAATGCCGAGCCCCTGGCCGGCAATGTGCTGCCGACCTTGGGCTACGGCCTGCTGTGGTCATTGGGCGCCGTGATAGGTGCCGGATTGGCTTGGCAGGTCTGGCGCCCGCTGGCTCATCAGTACCGCGTGCTCGATGAACGACTCAGTGAGCACCTGCCGCGCTGGCTCAGCCCTACTCACCTGCCGTTGTTGCCGATACGGGACCTGCTGCCAGGGCTGGTCCTTGCCGCAGCGCTGGGTTACGCCTTCGGCCCGTTTGCCAGCCTGGCGCTGGTCGCGACCCTGGCGGTTATCGGCGTCATCAAGCGACCCTTCATGAACAGCCACACCCCCTGGACCGCCCGCCACCCGCGCTGGACGGCCCTGGGCATGGTGCTGTTGGTCACCAGTGGGATTGTGCTGTACGCCGGCTTGAAGGTGCTCGACAACCAGCAACACGTGACCCGTAACCAGGGCCTGCAACAGTGGCCCGAACGCCTGTGCAGCCGCATGCCTCGCACCGCCCCCGACTGTCAGGCGCCCGCCACCCAGGCACAGTGGTATGGCCAGGAGGCCGCGCAATGAATCCGAAATGGTTGTTACCCATCAGCCTGGTATTGGGCCTGGGATTGCTCGGTGTGGCCGGCGCCACCAAACCCCTGCAACGCGTGCAATTATGGCTCGACCAACGGGACAGCCCTTCCACCGCAACGGCCAGCGCACTGGCCCCGATCATTGACTGCGTGAACCGCATTGATCGCGATACGCGCCTGGCGTACTACCGTATGCGTTCGACACAGCCCGAAGCACCCACCCAGGATAAATTTGGCGACCGTGATGAGCCTGAACCGCGCCTTATCCAAGCGGCGGTCTGTTCGCAGTTGTACACACTCAAACTGGAGCGCCAGCAGCCCGGAAGCCACCTCGGTACTCTCGCCACGGTGTATGCCGACAAGCTGAATAAATTCACCTCGCTGGCAGACATGGTTGACCCGATACAAACCGAAGGTATGCCGTCGAACATACGCCAGTTTGTGGCACAGGCCATGAACAAGAGTCTGGAGGAGCAACTGGCCCAGCGGGGCGAAGAATACCTGCGGGCATCCGCCGAATTACGCAACCATTTGCAGGACGAAGACCTCCGTTTGCGCCCGGCACAGCTGGAGCGACTCGAATCGCGCTTCGGCCGGGACCTGCATTGGCACCTGCTCAACCATATGATCGCCGCCCGCCAGGCGATGAACCAGATTGACCAGGGTGTACGCGACGCCAGCCTGACGCCTCAGCAACTGCTCAGCTTGACCGAGACGCTGCAACAGGCCAGCGATGCCAGCAAGGACTTCCTGGTGAAAATGCCGCACAGCAAACGGGAGGATGAAGCCACTCACCTCTGGTACGCCACCCGCGCGTCAGCCGACGCGTACCTCCAGGCGTTGCGCACCCTGCATCAGGACTGGCGGGAACACGCCCCACCACAGCAACTGAGCGATGACTACTACCTCATCACCCGTCGCTACGACGCCCTGCTCAGCTACTACAACAAACCCGCCAGGAATGCGTTCTAGTCCCTAGTGTTTTTTCAGCTTCACATACGACTGATGCAGGTCCGACGCCCAGCCATCGATCACGCCTTTCACGTCATCGGCCTTCATCACCTGCGAGTCGTTGGACAGCGGCTTGCCCGTGCCCTTGCGCACCACTTGGGCGAGCACCTTGCCACTGGCACCATCGAGGAACTGCGCCTCGGTGCCCAGGGTGGTTTCCTGGTCTCGGATGCCGGTACCGGTACTCACCGCTGCCGCCACCAGGGCCACGGGCACGAATTCATAGGGTTTGAGGCCTTCGGTCTTGCTGCTGACGGCGGTGATCGCCGCACGTACCACCATCACACCGGGGCCGGGCCCGTTGGCCAGGGGCAGTGATTTGCCCAGCTCACGCTTGAGCGCCTGGTTGAAGTAGGTGTTGATGCCATTGAGGGTGCTGTCGGGGATTTTCGTGGTGGCCTGGGGCTTGGGGTAGAACTGCGTCGGTTCGATATACACCGCGGTATAGCGGCTCAGGTCGAGTTGGGGGTCTACCCAGCGCATCACCTCGACCCCCGAAGGCGACTTGGCTTCCTTGAGTTGGCTGTAGTCGGACAGAAAGCCTGAGTACTCGTCCGGTTGGGTGACCTTGCTGGCGCAGCCGGCCATTGCGATGGAGGCCACGCACAGCGTACTGATCATTAGCCTTAGTTTCATCATTGAACTCCCTGGCGATCATCATCGAAACATGGAGCTGTAGGTATAGCCAATCCTGGGAAAAAAATGCGTATTTCCACCCGGTGTCTGACACACCGGCGTCCCCCATCGACGTTGCGCGAAGCGGGAGCCCCTCAGCCGCGTTCGCGCGGGATCAGGCTCTGCAACTGCGTAGCCAGGAAATTGGCGTCAAAGCCAAAGGTGTCCGGGTCTTTGAGGCCATTTGTTTTCTTCCACAGCCAGTCGTTTTTGTCGGCCGGCAGCACCAGCGACACACTGCCGTGGCGGGCAGCGGTCAAGCCCATCACCGACACCGAGATCAAACCGCCCACGCCCATGACTTCAGGCACGAACTCCACGGTCTTACCGGTGATCTGCACCAGCAGCTTTTCGGTCTTGAAGGTCGAGGTCTCCACCGGTACGCCCGGCCCGCTGGCGACATAGGCTTCACGGTGCACCTCCAGCAGGCCGACAGTCTTGACCGGCTCCAGCCATTGCTCGATCTGCCCGAACAGCTCGTCGAGCTTGTGCGTCCAGCGCGCCGACTGCACATCGAACTGCTGCTTCTTGTGCGCTTCGCTATCGGCGTAATGACGAAGCATCTCGCCCAGTTGCTGTACATCGTCCATTGCAGATTTCCTTGGGTGTGCCAGGTTGCGATGCCCGATCATGGCAGATGCGGCCACTCACCGTACGATTAACGCTGACAGGCCAGTGGGCGTGCTTGTCGACTGATCCGCTGTAATGAGGTTTTTCTGAGCCTGTTTTGTTTTTCCCGCGTTTCCTACAGTGCCCGCCACTTGGAACCGTGGGAGGACTAAGCATGAGCACAGCAATAACCGGGCAGGCCTATAACTATAAAGTCGTCCGCCAATTCGTGATCGCCACCCTTGTGTGGGGCGTGGTGGGTATGGCCATGGGCGTGTGGATCGCCTCGCAACTGGTCTGGCCGCAGATGAACCTGGACCTGCCCTGGACCACGTTCGGCCGGTTGCGGCCGTTGCACACCAGCCTGGTGATCTTTGGCTTCGCCGGCAGTGCGCAATTTGCCGCCAGCTACTATGCGGTGCAACGGACCTGCCAGGTGCGCCTGTTTTCCGACCGCCTCGCCGCGTTTACCTTCTGGGGCTGGCAGTCGGTGATCGTGATCATGCTGGTCAGCCTGCCCCTGGGCTACACCACCACCAAGGAATACGCCGAGATCGAGTTTTCCGGCGCGGTGTGGATGACCGTGGTGTGGGTGGCCTACGCCATTGTGTTCTTCACCACGGTGGTAAGGCGCAAGACCCGGCATATCTACGTGGGCAACTGGTTTTTCGGCGCGTTTATCCTGGTGATCGCCATGTTGCACGTGGTCAATCACCTGGCGATCCCGGTGGATTGGTTCAAGTCCTACCCGGTGTATTCCGGCGCGACCGATGCCATGGTGCAGTGGTGGTACGGGCATAACGCCGTGGGCTTTTTCCTCACCACCGGTTTCCTGGGGATGATGTATTACTTCGTACCCAAGCAGGTGGGCCGGCCGGTGTACTCCTATCGCCTGTCCATCGTGCACTTCTGGGCGCTGATCACCCTGTACATCTGGGCCGGCCCGCACCATTTGCACTACACCGCCTTGCCCGACTGGGCGCAGTCACTGGGCATGGCCATGTCGCTGATCCTGCTGGCCCCGAGCTGGGGCGGCATGATCAACGGCATGATGACCTTGTCCGGTGCCTGGCATAAGCTGCGCACCGACCCGATCCTGCGCTTCCTGGTGCTGTCCCTGGCGTTCTATGGCATGTCGACCTTCGAAGGCCCGATGATGGCGATCAAGACCGTCAACGCCCTCTCCCACTACACCGACTGGACCATCGGCCACGTACACGCCGGTGCCCTGGGCTGGGTGGCGATGATCACCTTTGGCTCGCTGTACCACATGATCCCCAAGCTGTTCGGCCGCGAGCAGATGCACAGCGTGGCGCTGATCAACCTGCACTTCTGGCTGGCAACCATCGGCACGGTGCTGTACATCGCCTCGATGTGGGTCAACGGCATCACCCAAGGCCTGATGTGGCGCGCGGTAAACGACGACGGCACCCTCACCTACTCGTTTGTCGAAGCCTTGCAGGCCAGCCATCCGGGGTTTGTGGTGCGGTTTGCGGGGGGCGTGTTTTTCCTCACGGGCATGTTGCTGATGGCCTACAACACTTGGCGCACGGTGCGGGTCGCAGACTTGAACGTGGCCCGGCTCGATGCGCGGATCGCCTGATATGTGGAGCGTGCTGATCGTGGTGTGCCTGTACGCTGCGGTGGAGTATTGCCTGCGCGGGCAGTCCGAGACGAGCCTGGACGAAGCCAGCATGTTGCCGTTCGCCGACGACCCGGAGGTGGCGCGGCGCGTGGAGCAGGCCACGGGTAAACCCATCCACGCCATTGCCGCGGAGCAACCCCGGCCGGGATGGGGCAACCTGGACATGTGAAACTGCTCCGGTCATTTGGCGGGCAACTGCGTATGACTATTCAGCGGCTGATGGGTAAGGTGAAGCGACTTTCCCTGTCAGGAGCATCACATGCGCACCATCGGCCTTATCGGCGGCATGAGCTGGGAGTCCAGCGCCGAGTACTACCGCATCATCAACCAGCGCGTGCGCGACCAGCTCGGCCCGCTGCGCTCGGCCCAGGTGTTGATGTACAGCGTGGACTTCGGCCCGGTGGAACAGGCCCAGCACGCCGGGCGTTGGGATGACACCGCGCTGATCCTGGAAGACGCCGCGCGCCGTTTGCAGGCCGGCGGCGCCGAATGCGTGGTGTTGTGTACCAACACCATGCACTTGGTGGCGCCGCGTATCGAGGCGGCGGTGTCGATTCCCTTCCTGCATATCGCCGATGCGGCCGCTGCGGCGGCGGTGGCAGCCGGCACCCTGACCGTCGGCTTGCTCGGCACCGCGTTCACCATGGAGCAGGATTTTCTCACGTCACGCCTGGCCGCCCAGGGCCTCACCGTGCTGGTGCCGGACGCGGAGGAGCGCCGCGCCGTGCACCGGATCATCTATGAGGAGTTGTGCGTCGGCGTGATCAGCGATGCATCACGCCAGGTTTATCTGCGGGTCATCGAGTCCCTGGCCGCACGGGGTGCCCAGGCGGTCATCCTCGGTTGCACGGAAATCAGCCTGTTGGTCAAGCCCGAACACAGCGACCTGCCGCTGCTGGACACCACCGAGCTGCATGCGCAGGCTGCGGTGGCGTTTGCGCTGGAGGGTTAAGCCGACTGGCGCAGGCGCGCCATGCTCAGGGTGTCGACAAACACCCCATCGCGCAGGGCGTAGTCACGCAAGCGCCCTTCGACCTCGAAGCCGAACTTGCGGTACAGGTGGTGCGCGGCTTCGTTGTCGGCGTACACCGTGAGTTCCACCCGGTGCAGGTTCATCCAGTTGTCGGCCACGTCCAGCGCGGCCGTCAACAGCCGCGAGCCTACGCCCTTGCCCTGCCAGGCCGTCGCCACGCCCATGCCGAACGAACCGACATGGGCCTGGCGCACGCGCAGGTACTGTTCCAGGCCCAGTTGGCCGATCACCTCGCCGCCGTGCACCGCCACCAGTTGCAGGCGCCGCTCGTTGTCGGTGACCAGGCGTTTGCGCCAGACATCCACCGACTGGAACGGCATCTGCAGCACCTGCCGGCACACGGCCGGTTCGTTATAGAGCGCCGCCACACCGTCAAGGTGGGCCTCGGTAAAGCGCTGGATCACGATATGGGGTTCAGGTGCGTGCATGGTGTTTCATCCTTTGAAAGACACGTGGCCGACCAGTGTAGAGGCCGTGCCTGCTCCCTGGCTAGGGCGCCGGCACGGTCGTCCATAACGACGGCCAGTCGCCGTAACCGACACCGGTGCAGCGCGGCATGCTATGAAATTCACTGAGCTGGAACGCCTTGCCGTCAAACACCCAGACACCACCGCCGCCACAGTCACCGATGCCACGCTGCTTGTAGAAATAACTCAAGGTGCCGGTGGCTTCGTCATAGCCCACCGAGCCTTGCAGCGCAGCGCCGTCCAACGGCAAGGGCTCAAGCGCCAGCGGCGTTTGCGCATAGGGCGCCTGACGCTGGCGGCTGGTCACGTCGAACTCACAGTTGTAGGCCGCGCAGTCGTAACGCACCACCGTCATCGCCTGTTGCGCCGTCAGCGCCCCGGCCTTTGCCTCGGGCTCACCCTCCTCCGGCGTCACGGCCTGCAACGCGGCGGTCACCAGGCCGGCCTGTTCCTGCGCGGTCAACGCCGGCGGCGCAGGAAACTTGCGCAGCACCGGTGTCGGCAAACGTGGCGGCACCTCATGGGCCGGCGCTTTTCCGGGGCGTGCCAGGGCCGTCACGTTATCCACCCGCCCCTGAACCGCATCCATCAGCAGCAGCGAAGCGCTCAGGCCACTCAGCGACACATGGGCCTGCTCGTCGCCCGGCAATTGCAGGCGCTGGCCATTGCGCAAACGCTGCAACCAGCGCCGCGCCGCAGCGTCCTCGATCACGCCGTAAGACTGCACCTCGGGATCGCCGCCTTGATCGTCCAGTTCCACATGCAGATCCCGGGTCAGCTCCAGGCCCAGCGGCTGACCGTCCAACAGCAAGGTCGACAGGTCCAGCGCTTCGCCGCGGTGGTCGAAGCGCAAGCGCAGATACCCTTCGGGACCGGCCTGATGCCAGATATGTAAGGTCAGGGAGCTGTAGTCTTCTTCATCGACGCCACTGGGCGCGCTGAGGGCGTGGCAATTGCGCAGGTTGTCGCACCCGGTGACCCAGTTCTTGATTTCCCGTAGCAGCGGTACGGTTTCAGCGGGCGGTTGAGCGAAGGCATGGGTGGCGGTGCCGGTCAGCAGCAGGGCCAGGAGTACGGGGCGCAGCATGGGGACTCTCCGTGTCGAAAAATGACGCGGATTGTCCCATGTTCACTGTTTAAGACGGTAGTACTCAGGGCCTGGCTTGGCCACGAACACGGGCTGCGTACTTTTCGAGACGCTGTGCGTGACGTTCGGCCTGTTGCTTGAGTGCCTGGCAGTATTCGGGGAGGCAATGCTGGGCATCGGGTGAGTTGACTTCGTCTGCCAGGCGCCGGGCAGCAGCGGCAGTGATCGGAGTACCACGTGGTCGCAATCGGCCTCTGACAACGGCGGCCCTATCGTTTACCAGCGTCGGGTGATTGAGCTTAAGGACCTCGACGGTGGCAACAGCGTCAGGCGTCAGACCTTCTACGTAGCCATCACTGGAATATCGAAACTGGCGCTCGACATTGGCTGACAGCGGAGAAACGAAGGGCTTTCGGGCCACGTCGTAGTCAGCTTTTTCCACGGCACCATAACCACAAGCCATCTTGGTTTGGCTGGAGGGATAACACGCCACCAAATTGTCGTAGGCGATGCTGTCAGCCTCGTGATGCGTTTGTGCAAGGACATGCTCAATGTGGCAGCTGAATTGTGTGCCCTGTCCCTTTGTTTGGCATTCGGTCGCAGTGGGCAACCGCCGCAAGGTGTACGCGCATAAATGGAACTGCTCCTTCAAGAGCGCCTGGCGAACGGGCTCGCTCGGAAAGCTGCTTCCCTTGCCGTAGTAAAGGTTATGCGGCGTATTGCGGTTTTCTCTTTTCCATTCAATCAGCGCCCGTGGCTCGGCGCCTTTTTTGATAGACCTCACGCGCCGCCCTCTTCTAGCGACCTCAGAGAGTCAATACTGGCTTGGGCTTCAAGGACATCAGGGATTTTTCCGACCTGTTCGCGCAGTTTCGCAAGGTAGGCTTGAGCGATTTCAAGATCATCATTGTCTAGGGCACGGTATATTTTTCTCAGCTGCTGTCGGACGTTTTGATTTTGTGCCAACCCGTCCATTATTTCCTCAATTACCTCGCCGCTACGAAGACCCAGCGAGCGCTCTGGATGGCCTAGATATTTGCCATCTTTGAGCAGTAAAACGGATTCAACAGGTAATTCACCCAGTATTTGCGGGGAGTGGGTGGTAATGATGAATTGGCAGTTGGGAAATGTTTTTCTCAAGTTGGCGACGACGGTGCGTTGCCAACCAGGATGAAGATGAAGTTCCAGTTCGTCGATAAGCACGATCCCTTCACCTCGGAGGGGATCTTTCACACCACGATTGAGCAACGTCAGACGACGAGCCAAATCCCCCACCATTGCAAGAAGGCATTTTTCGCCATCCGAAAGCTGTAGAACATCGAACTCCTGCTCTCCTTTAAGGACCGTCATTTTCAATGCTGGTTTACGGCGCACGCGAATATCTCTAAAACCAGTGAAGGTCTCGATTGCCTTGCGCACGGCGGAAAGTTCCCGATCACGAAAGCCTGGAACGTCCCGTCCAGTTTCATTCTCAATGTCCTCTTGAGTTCGGAACCACGCAAAGAACGTCTTAAAGTCCGCCCCACCCCGACCTAGAGCCCCTTCGTACCCTAACGCAACCACGTTCGGCACACGTCCGGCAACGCGTAAAGGAACATCCAGCACTGCGCGATGGATGTCGTAATAAACAGCGAGCGGGAGCGCTATATGGCCATTTACCCATGTTTCGAAATGGTCAATGCCATACACAAGCTCGTCTGCTTTGAGACTTAGCTGGATCAGGTTGCTGGAGCGCTCTGGCGGGTGTTTACCTGCCTTCCTGTTCAGTGCAATCGCCCAGCTCAACTCCCCTTCGCCAGGTTGATCGAACAATTCAATGGCAACGTCCAGACGACTGTAATCGCTACCTATGCGGATATCATCAGGTGATATCGCTCTGGACTTCGAAGCCTGATTAACAATCCGCGCCGTCAAATTCGAAAGCGTAATCGCCAACGCATCCAGAATCGAAGACTTGCCCACCCCATTGACGCCCACCAAAGCGACAGTCTTCTTACCCTCGAAGTCGAGTTCCATGTGCTCGATGCCGCGAAAATTGACGAGAGTAAAACGCTTGATCTGCATGATCGGCTTCCAACGTGTCCGGCCAGGTCAGCCAGTCTTAAAAGAATGCACGGATCATAGTAATTATCGACAGCTGTGTCACGGCGCCGAGGGCTGCCTCTATCAGCCCCGCGCAGCCACACGCCACACCCGCGCAATATCCGCCGCGCGCTCGCGTAGCAAACGCGGTGCCTCACTGCAGGCCTGCTCCAGGCTTATCGGGCCGCTTGGCAAGGCAAACGCCGCTGCCACGCCATGGGCGTACATCTGCTCGTAGCCGTCGCCCAGGGTGCCGGCGATGACAATCACCGGTACGCCGTGTTGCCGGGCGATGCGGGCCACGCCGAAGGGGGTTTTGCCGCGCAGGGTCTGGGCGTCGAAGCGGCCTTCGCCGGTGATGACCAGGTCGGCGCCGCGTACGGCTTCGTCAAGGCCCACCAGTTCGGCAACGACTTCCACGCCCGCGCGGAACTGCGCGCCGAGGAACGCCTTGGCTGCGAAACCCAGGCCACCGGCGGCGCCGCTGCCGGGCTCGTCGCGCACGTCCTTGGGCAGGACCTTGGCGCAGTGATCGGCGAAGTGGCCGAGGGCGGCGTCCAGTTGTTGCACCTGCCCGGGGCTGGCGCCTTTTTGCGGGCCGAAAATCGCCGAGGCGCCGTGGGGGCCGCACAGTGGGTTGTTCACATCGGCGGCGATTTCAAAGCGTACCTGGGCCAGGCGCGGGTCGAGTTTTTCCAGGTTGATATGCGCCAGCCGTGACAAGGCCAGGCCTCCGGGCGGCAAGGCCTGTTCCGCAGCGTCGAACAGTTGCACGCCCAGGGCTTGCATCGCCCCCGCGCCGCCGTCGTTGGTGGCGCTGCCGCCAATTGCCAGAATGATGCGCTGGGCACCCAGGTCCAGGGCCGCGCGAATCAGCTCGCCGGTGCCGTAGGTGCTGCTGGTGCACGCATCGCGCTGGCCTGGCGCTACCAATTGCAGGCCGCTGGCTTCGGCCATTTCGATAATCGCGGTGTGGCTGTCAGCCAACCAGCCCCAACGTGCTTCAACCGTACCGCCCAGAGGGCCACATACCGCCTGGCGGCGCAATTGGCCGTTACAGGCGGCGAGCACCGCGTCCACCGTGCCTTCACCACCGTCCGCCATCGGGCACTGGATCAGCTGTGCGTCCGGCCAGACCTGCGCCAACCCTGCGGCAATGGCCTGGGCGACGCCCTCGGCACTCAGGCTGTCCTTGAACGAGTCGGGTGCGATGATGATTTTCATGGGCTTTCTCCGGTTTTTATCACGCCCATGCTGCCAGTTGGCACCGCCGCTGACGCCGGTCCGATGCACAAGTACGAGTAAGGTTTGTTGTTCATTCCGACAAAGCCTGGGGCAATAGCTGCACGCCGAGGTACAGCGCCAACATCCCATCCAGGGTCAGCGGGTCGACGCCGCTGAGTTCGGCGATGCGCTCCATGCGGTAACGCAGGCTGTTGCGGTGAATGCCGAGGGCGTCGGCACAGGCCTGGCTTTGCCCGTCGTGTTCGCACCAACTGCGCAGCGTGGCCTGGAGTTGGCCGTTGCTGTCCTTGGCCAGCACCTTGCGCAAGGGGTTGAGCAGTTCGTCGAGGGCATCGTCGTTGCGATGACGCCAGAGCATCACGGGCAGGCGGTAGCGGTTGAGGGTCAACAGCCGCGAGTGCGGCAGTACATCGCGACCGTACGCCAGCAAATCGCCGACCCGGCGATAACACCGGCGCAGCCCCGCCAGCCCATCGGCCTGCCCGCCCACGGCCACACGCAGGATAGTCCAGCCCAGGCCTTCGAGTTTTTCCAACAGGCGCGGATTGTCGACGGGCACGGCGGCAGGCCGGCACCACAACAGGGAAAACTGCGCCGAGCTGACACACCAGCTGTCCGGGTAACGCGACGTCAACCAGGTACTCAAGGCCTCCGCTGATTGCCCCGCGCCCAGTTCGAACAGGTACGGCGTGCGCGCCAGCTGCGGCTTGAGGCCCAATTGCCGGGCTTCATCAATCAGGCGCGGTGAGTCGCCACCGTCGGCCAGCAACAAGGCCAATAGATCGTCGCAGCGCTGGCGTCGCCACTGTTGCTCGACCTGCTGATGCCGGTGGCTGACCAGCATCTCGGCGGTCATGCGCACCAGCTCGGCGTACGTGCGCAAGCCCTCCGGCTCGCCAGTGATGCCCAGCACGCCAATCAAGCGCTGATCGTGCATCAGCGGCAGGTTAATGCCCGGCTGCACGCCCTTGAGGTGCTTGGCGGTCTGCCCGTCGATCTCGACCACGCGACCGTTGGCCAGTACCAGTTGCGCGCCTTCGTGGCGGGTGTTGATGCGCTCGGGTTCGCCGCTGCCGAGGATCAGGCCCTGGCTGTCCATGACGTTGACGTTATAGGGCAGGATCGCCATGGTGCGATTGACGATATCCTGCGCCAGGTCATGATCCAGCTCGAACATGCGGCCATCTCCTTGAAAGGAAGTCCTTGAAAGCGTGGTTGTTCATCGGCACAGCGCAAAGCATGCATCACTGTGCGCAAGCACAAAGACAGCACCCCGCCACGTGGCCGAGACTCGTTGGGCGATCAACGTTACCCTCGCATCGCAAAAAATCATAATAAAGAGAGATTCCCATGTCACAGAGCGCCGCTGTCACACTGGCCACCGATGACGATAAAAACGCCATCTACAAGCGCATTACCCTGCGCCTGATCCCCTTCATTTTCATCTGCTATCTGTTCAACTACCTCGACCGGGTCAACGTTGGCTTTGCCAAGTTGCAGATGCTCGATGCGCTGAAATTCAGCGAAACCGTATACGGCCTGGGCGCCGGGATCTTCTTTATCGGCTACGTGCTGTGCGGCGTGCCGAGCAACCTGGCGCTGACCAGGTTCGGTCCACGGCGCTGGATCGCCTTGATGATGATCGTCTGGGGCACACTGTCCACCTGCCTGCTGTTCGTCACCACGCCGACGCATTTCTACACCTTGCGCCTGTTTACCGGTGCGGCTGAAGCCGGCTTCTTCCCCGGTGTGGTGCTGTACCTCTCGCAGTGGTTCCCGACGTTCCGCCGTGGGCGGATCATGGCGCTGTTCATGTCGGCGATCCCGGTGTCCGGTTTGCTTGGCAGCCCGTTTTCCGGCTGGATCCTCAACCACTTCGCCGCCGGCCAGGGCGGCCTGGCGGGCTGGCAGTGGATGTTCCTGCTGCAAGGCATCCCGACCGTGATCCTCGGCGCCCTCGCCTACTTCCTGCTCAGCGACAGCTTTGCCCATGCCAAGTGGCTCAAGCCCCACGAGCGCGCCGTGCTGGAAGCCGATCAGGCCACCGACCTGGCCAACAAGCCGAAAACCACCAGCGATTCACTCGCCGCAGTGTTCAAGAACCCGGCGATCTGGGCGTTCGGCCTGATCTACTTCTGCATCCAGAGTGGCGTATACGCCATCAACTTCTGGCTGCCGTCGATCATCAAGAACCTGGGCTTCAGCGATAACCTGGTGATCGGCTGGCTCAGTGCGATTCCGTATCTGCTGGCAGCGGTGTTCATGTTGCTGGTGGGCCGCTCGGCGGACTTGCGCAAGGAGCGTCGCTGGCATCTTGTCGTACCGATGTTGATGGGCGCCATCGGCCTGGTGATCGCGGTGAACTTCGCCACCACCCCGGCCATCGCTATCCTCGGCCTGACCATCGCCACCATGGGCGCCCTCACCGGCCTGCCGATGTTCTGGCCGGTGCCGACCGCCATGCTCAGCGCAGGCGCAGCCGCTGGCGGCCTGGCGCTGATCAACTCCATGGGCCAGATGGCCGGCTTCCTCAGCCCGTATATCGTCGGTTTTGTGAAGGATGCCACCGGGTCCACGGATGTGGCGTTGTACCTGCTGGCGGCGGTGATTGTGGCGGGCAGTGTGCTGGCGTTGCGGATGACGCGGACCTTGAAGGTATAACGCGGTCCATGTGGGAGGGGCGGTGCGACGATTCGACTTGCCCCCTCCCACATTTAGCCTGCGTTTACAGCAGGCCGCCGCCGTCGATATCAATGACAGCGCCGGTCATGTAGCCATTTTCCATGGCCAGCACATACCCAGCCGCCACTTCCTCGGCCTGCCCCACGCGCCCCACCGGCAGCGCGCCACCTGCCTTGGCAAACATCGCCAGGCGCTGGTCCTCGGCCAACCCCGCATACGCCGGGGTATCAATCACGCCGGGACTCACCACGTTGACCCGACGCGGCGCCAGCTCCTTGGCCAACTGCTTGCCCAGGGCTTCAGTGGCGGCGTTGATACCGACTTTGATGAACTGCCCCGGTGCCAATTTGCGCCCCAGTTGCCCGGAGGTCAGGCTGATGCTGCCGTGCTCATCGAGGAAAGGCAGCGCGTGCTGGATCGCCCGCAAGGCGCCCCAGAGTTTCACGTTGAAGTTGTCCTGGGCCTCGCCCAGGTCGGTTTCGGCCAAGGCCTTGGCGCGCACCGCGGGGCCGGAGGTGTACACCAGATGGTCAAACCGCCCGACGGTTTCGAACAACCGTTGCAGGGACGCGGCGTCGGTGACGTCCACTGGTTCGCTGCGCAGGCCGTTATCGCGGCCCGACGATAGGCGCCGCCCCGCCAGCACCACCTGGGCACCGCGTGCGGCAGCGGCCTTGGCCACGGCTGCACCGATGCCGCTGCTGCCGCCGATGACGATGACCGTTTTGCCGTTGAGTGAGGAGTTCATGGGGAAGTGTCCTGGGTCAGAAAGTGAGCGTTCATCTTCCCAGCTTGGCAATCAATGAAAAATCCCGGTAAAACGACAGGATCTTTAAGGGATTTTTACAAATGAGCTCAATCCTCGACCTCGAAGTGTTCGCACGCACCGCCGACACCGGCAGCCTGTCTGCCGCCGCACGCGGGCTCGGCCTGACCCCCGCAGCGGCCAGCATTGCCCTCAAGCGCCTGGAAACCCGCTTGGGTACCCGCCTGCTGGCACGTTCCACCCGCAGCATGCGCCTGACCGAAGAAGGCCGGCGCTACCTCGACAGCGTGCGCGAGGCCCTGGCCGCCTTGGCCGAAGGCGAGCAAGCGCTCAAGCAGCAGAGCCAGGGCCTGACCGGCTTGTTGCAGTTGGCCGCGCCCTCGGATTTCGGCCGTAATGTGGTGCTGGGCTGGCTGGATGAGTTCAAGCTGGAACACCCGCACATCCGCCTGCAACTACTGCTCAACGACAGCAATGCCGACCTGTTCCGCGACACCGTCGACATCGCCCTGCGCTTCGGCGTCCCACGGGACTCCAGCCTGGTGGCGCTGCCGGTGGTGCCCGATCACCAACGCCTGCCCTGCGCCAGCCCCGACTACCTGGCGCGCCACGGCACGCCGCGCACCCCGGCGGAGTTGGCGCAGCACAATACGCTGCGGTACATGCGCCAGGGCCGGGCCAACAGCACCTGGTACTTTCGCCAGGGCACTAGGTTGCAGGAAGTCGAAGTGACGGGCGACTACCTGAGCGATGACGGTGAAATTGTGCGGCGCTGGGCGCTGGCTGGCCACGGGATTGCCTACAAAGCCAATCTCGACATCGCCCGGGACCTCAAGGCCGGACGGCTGGTGCAACTGCTGCCGGACTGGCAAGGCGAACCCACCCCGTTCAACCTGATGTGCCCGCACCGCCTGCAAGTGTCGGAGCGGGTGAAAGTGCTGCACCGATTTCTGCAAGGGCGTTGCCAGGCCTTGCTGAGTGCATGAAGAAACGCCCGCAGGGCTTGTTCCAGAGCCTGCGACTCTGGTATTGCATAGGTCACGTCTCACAGCTGCAAGGAGCTTTGCATGATTTACCGCACATTGGGCCAGTCCGGTTTGAAGGTCAGCGCCTTGACCCTGGGCACCATGATGTTTGGCGAACAGACCCACACCGAGGACTCGCTGCGCATCATCGACAAGGCCTGGGACCAGGGCATCAATTTTATCGACACGGCGGATGTCTACACCGGCGGGCGCTCCGAGGAAATCGTCGGCGAGGCCATCGCTCGCCATCGTCAGGATTGGGTGGTGGCGTCGAAAGTCGCCATTGGCCCCACCGAGGGCCTGCCCAACCGCAGTGGCCTGAGCCGCAAGCGCATCTTCAACGCGCTGGAAGCCAGCCTCACCCGTCTCGATACCGACTACCTCGACATCTACTACCTGCACCGCGAAGATCACGACACCCCGCTGGAGGTGACGGTATCGGCCATCGGCGACCTGATTCGCCAGGGCAAGATCCGCTACTGGGGCCTGTCCAACTATCGCGGCTGGCGGATTGCCGAGGTGATCCGCGTCGCCGAACGCCTGGGCGTGGACAAACCGGTGATCAGCCAGCCGTTGTACAACATCGTCAACCGCCAGGCTGAAGTCGAACAGATCACCGCCGCTGCCGCGTACGGCCTGGGCGTCGTGCCTTACAGCCCACTGGCGCGCGGCGTGCTCAGCGGCAAGTACGCACCGGACGTGACACCCGAAGCCGGCAGCCGTGCGGCACGCCAGGACAAGCGCATCCTGGAAACCGAATGGCGCGTGGAGTCGTTGCGCATCGCCCAGCAGATCCAGCAATACACCCAGGGCCGTGGCGTGGGCATTGTCGAGTTTGCCATCGCCTGGGTGCTGAACAACGCGGCGGTGAGCTCGGCGATCGTGGGGCCGCGCACCGAGGCGCAGTGGGATGCCTACACCGGCGCGCTGGACGTGAAGATCACGGCTGAGGATGAAGCGTTCATTGATTCGTTGGTAACGCCGGGGCATTCCTCTACGCCGGGGTTCAACGATGTGGGCCATTTTGTCTCGGGCCGAGTGGCGCGCGCATAGCCTGTTTGACCAAGTAAGGGTTGCGGAGCGGCCTTACTGTGGTGAGCTGCCTTGCTGTGGTGAGCGGGCTTGCTGTGGTGAGCGGGCTTGCCCCGCGCTGGGCTGCGCAGCAGCCCTTTAAAGCCGTCGCGTTTTTCCAGGAAAACCTCGTCGCCAGTTATTGGGGCTGCTTCGCAGCCCAGCGCGGGGCAAGCCCGCTCACCACTACTACCAATACCACTACCACTACCACCACCACTACCACCACCACTACCACCACCACCACCACCACCACCACCACAACAACAACACCCCGACTGCCCCTACCAGGCAGACCCAGACAGCGACAGCGAGACATTTTCCTGAAAACGCCCCAAAACAGCGCGCCCTTCCCGCTTCAAAAGCACCATAATCCCCCTGTTGAAACTCCCCTACTTGTTTGAAATCGGTTTTCGCGAGGACAGCGTGTCTAAAGGTGTTGTGTTATCGGTGTCGGCCTCGGTGTTGTTTGCCGTGATGTATTACTTCACGTCATTGCTGACGCCATTGAGCGGCCTGGAAATTTTCGGCTGGCGCATGTTGCTGACCGTACCGTGCATGACGGTGTTCATGATCGTCAGCGGCGAATGGCGGCGGGTCTGGGAATTGCTGCGAGTGCTGGCGGCCAAGCCTCGGCTGATCGGCGGTGTGGTGTTGTCGTCGGCGTTGCTGGGCGTGCAGTTGTGGTTGTTCATGTGGGCGCCGCTGAACGGGCGCAGCCTGGATGTATCGGTGGGTTACTTCCTGCTGCCGCTGACCATGGTGCTGACCGGGCGCCTGGTATGGGGCGAACAGTTGTCCTACCTGCAAAAGATCGCGGTGTTTTTTGCCGGCCTCGGGGTACTCAACGAGTTGTTCCAGGCCGGCGGGTTCTCCTGGGCGACGCTGGTGGTGATCATCGGTTACCCGCTGTATTTCATTGCGCGCAGATACCTCAAGACCGACCACCTGGGCGGACTGTGGCTGGACATGGCGCTCATGCTGCCGGTGGCCTGGTGGTTTGTGCAAAGCGGCGAACAGGGCTTTGCGGTGATGGATGCCCACCCCAAGCTGTACGGGTTGATCCCGATGCTGGGCCTGATCAGCGCCTCGGCGCTCGTGAGCTATATCATCGCCAGCCGCCTGCTGGCGTTCAGCCTGTTCGGACTGCTCAGTTATGTCGAGCCGGTGCTGTTGCTGGTGGTGGCGCTGCTGCTGGGTGAAGGCATCAAGGCCGGCGAATGGTTGACCTACATCCCGATCTGGATCGCGGTCATGGTCCTGGTGTTCGAAGGGGTCAAGCACCTGGTGCGTCAGCGCAGGGCTTGAGCGACGAACAGGCGACAGGCCGCAACAGCGCCTGATGGTGCTGAATGGCACCCTCATCGTCCAGGGTGGTGAACTGTACTTGCGTACCGGTCAGGCCCTCGTGAGGCAGCCCGGGCATCGCAATCCGTGCAGTCCCATAGGGCGCGACCATCGGCGGATCTTCGCTGCGATGCTCCACTGCGCGGAGTGTCAGTACCACCCCGGACAAGGTCACGTGATAGGGCGTGGGGTTAAGCACCTCCAACCCCGCCTCGCCTCCACCGCTTACGGACCATTGCAGCGCATGAGCCGCGTCCTGCACCTTCCCCGGCAGTTCGGCGGGCCGGAGGAAAAGCTTGATCCGCGTACGAAAGGCAAATTGCAGGACGTTGGTTTCAGCCGAGGCCTCAACGCTCGGCCTGATTGCCAGCACGTTCAGCCAGTACACCGACTCCCGGCCAGCCATCGGCTTCGGCGTTTGATAATGCATGATCCGCAAGGCGCGTCCGGTGCTTGCATTCATGCGAACGATGGGTGGCGTAATCGTGAACGGCACATCACTGTTTTCGGGCGCCGCCGCCGCATCGCCGTCATCGATCCACGCCTGCACCAGGCGCGGACTGTCAGCCTCGTTGTGCAGGTTGATCACCACCGCGCGCGCGGCGCCCGGATAGATGACACGTGTGCGGTCAATCACGATTTCACCCTGCGCGACGATCGCCTGCAGGCTCATCAGCACGCCAAGGCCCCTGCTCCACAGCGCGATGCTCATCGGTAGCTCATTGTGAAGGACGCCAACCCGTTCGCGCTGCCGGGCCGGATCGATGAGCCCGTCTGGATATAACGTGCGGTCAAAGGAATCTGCACGGTTGCATTGCCGGTTGTGCCGACCAGCCACTGGTTCGGGTTGCCAATGGTCGTGGAGTCAGCGCCGTAACGCACCAGTGTGCTCCCCCGCAGTAATTGCAGTGCGACGCCGCTGGCCACGGAGGTCGGGGTCAGGGACAACACATCGCTGCGATTGGCCGGCGTGGTCTGGTCTGTCACCGTGATAAATACGTCACGCGTAGCGCCGCTGGTGCCGCCCGCACATGACAGTGTGATGTTGCGGGTCACGCTGCCGGCGAAGCTGCCCACCCCGCGAAAGTCACGTGCAGCCACGGCCGGCATGGGCATTGCAACCGAAGGCGTGGTGACGCTGCAGGTGGGTTTGCGGGGCGCATTGATCGTGATATTGGAGAAGTTCACCGCGTAATAACCGGCGCCGCTGATGGGCGTGCCGGTGATCGTATACCGTGCAAGGTTCCTGGCGGCGATCGTGCCGCCGGTGATGGGGCCCGTGGCTACAAAATAGATACGGGTATCAAGCCCGAGGACGATGGGCCTTGCCCTGATATCTCCAACAATCAGTGTGACACCTGCCGTGTTGATAGGCATGAACGGCCGATTCGGGTCCCTAGCCATCAAGGCAAACCCGACCCCAGGCACATTGGTGGCATGCACTGGCATTGAAAGCCCGTTGGCGGAAAATGTCCGGCCCGTCGGCGTGCTATTGACCAGCGCCAGCCTGGCCTGAGCCCCGAAAGCAATGCGTTCGGTACACCGAAGCGCGGACGATGGAAGGCTATCAAAGCGATAGCCGCTGGCGGACCCTATCACTTGCCCTACCTGTTGCCCGGCCGCAACGGTGATCGGGGGAATAGTAATATTCACCGACGGGCCGGGGGCGCAGGTGATCGCTTGAGCTTCCAGCGCCACCATCCATCCTCCCAGCACCACGCTGACAAGCGAAAACCTAGTCATGAAAACAACACCTCTGTCATATCGGATAAGTCATGCATCGCATCAATCATGAATCGGCGCTCGCTCATGGCTGGCCTGCCACCTGGCTCGCCACGCATACCCCTTGCATGAAGTCGGTAGTGACCTGTCGCTGGCCGGCGGTCGCCGGCAGCATGTGATAGTGGATATCGCACTGCTCGGCGATTTTGCTGCCCCACTTGACGGTCAGGCGGCCTTCCTGCGGGATGTCCCGGACGAAGGCTTTACTGGCCTGCCCCACCACACCGACCTCACGCCCTTGCCCATCGAATACCTGTGCGGCAAATGGCAGCGGGCTGCCATTCTCGCGAACGCCCTTGACCACCACTGCCCGGCCGTTGACCGTGTCGAACTTGACCAGCGATACCGCACCCGAGGTCGGTACGACGTTGCGGGTCGATTCCTGAAGCTCCACATCCAGCGACATGCCTTCCGGATCGATCTCCACCGTATTGTTCTGGAACGCCGTCAGATTGGGCACGACGGCGTATCCCTTGCTGTTGACCCGTGTACCGCCGCCGCCGCCAAGCCGGGCGCCTTCGGCTCCCGGCACATGGACCAGCGCCGAGGCTTCGCCCAGGCTTTGCGAGAACGCCACACCGTCGGCGTGCACGACTACCCCGCCGTCGGCGCCGAACGAAAGCTGCGAGCTATCGCGGCTCTGGCCATATCCGGCGCGCAGGTGGGTGGCATCGGTGCGATAACCCGCATAGGTGTTGAACTGGCTGGAGCGTGTGCCTTCACTGGTCGCACGGTGGGCGGAAACACCGTAGTTGACCTCGGCGTTCTCGCCCAGGAAGCCGTTGATGCCCACCTGCTGCTGGCTGCCCCGTGTATCGCCGGTATCCCGGGACAGCGAAGTATTGATCGTCGGCGACCTCGACTCGCTCCCCAGGGGCATCGACAGTGTGAGCATGTAGCGGTTATCGATGCGCCCAGGTTGGCCGATACGCCCGAAGAACACATCGTCACTGAGCTCGCTTTGGGTCAGTTGCCGCGTGTCCTGGATCCTCGAACGTTGCGCCGAAAGGTTCCAGTTGAGCTTGTTCCAGGTCGAGCCGTAGCTGGCGGTGAATGAAACCTGGCGCCCCTCCTCACCGCCCCAATAGTCGACAGAGCTGCCGTACAGGCTCAAGGTGCCGATGCCCAGTTGCTGGCTGATGGTCAGGTCGAGCCGGCTTTTTTGCCGGGCATAGCCGTTGACATCACCGGAGCGGCTCGCGATCTCACGCACATTCAGGGCATCCGGAAGGTTCAGGTATCCCTCTGTGGAGAATCGATACGCGCCCAGCGCAAAATGCGTACCCGATGCCGGCAGGCTTTTGTTGTAGCCAAGCCCGAGGCTTTGCCCGGTCAGGCGTCCATGCTCTGGCACCGCGGTACGTGAGGTGGCGGTGTCCAGCGAAAACGCGCCGACGGGCGTATTCAACGCAACACCGACCTTTCCCTGCTCATAGCCTTTGGAAAGACTGCCGCCGCCATACACCGTCAGGTCATCGGTCAAGCCGTGTTGCAGAGTGCCTTGAAAGACGCTCGCCCCCTTGGCATCGATGCCCTTTTGCTGCACCTCACCCAGGGTGGCGCTGTATTTTGTCGTGTCGGCCCGCAGCAGTTGCGGGGCCACTGAGTACGGCACGACGAAGGTGTTCCGACGCCCGTCGACTTCGGTCACGCTGACGATCAAATCACCGCCGTAACCGGTGGCATGCAGGTCACTGATGACAAAGGGGCCAGGCGCCACCGTGGTCTCATAAATGGTGTAGCCGTTCTGGCTGACCGTGACCGTTGCATTACTGTCGGCGACACCCCGTACCTGCGGTGCATAGCCTTGCTGCGTCTGCGGGCGCATGCGGTCATCGGTGGCCAGGGTCACGCCCCGCAGGCGGACCCCGTCGACAATCTGTCCGTTGCTGAAGGTGTCTCCCAGGGTCAGTTGTGACTGCCAGGGGATGATACTGCGCTGCACATACGTGGACGTGTTCTGATAAGTCTCGAAGCCTGTGCGATTGCTCCAGGCCTGGGCGCCCTGGTGCCGCAAGCGCCAGGCGCCCAGATTGATCCCCGCATTGAGGCCCAGGTAAGTACGACCGTCACCTTCACCGGCGGTGACTGCGCTGGTGCTGAAGTTGTAATTGAGTAACCCTGCGGCAATCCCCTCATCCAGCGACTCGGGGTCAATGTAGCCACGCATGGAGCGCTTCATATAGGCCTGCGGCACGCTGGCGGCCAACTCGAGCGCACCCGGGTCGAAAGTGCTGGACGCCATCGGAATCCACTGCCCCAGGTCGCCGCAATACTGGCCGGCTGCGGCAGGGTTGCCGACCTCGCGCCCATGGGCCTCGGTATCGACTTTATCCATCGCGATACCGATCTTTTCCAACACTTCGCGACTCAAGCACGGCTGCGCACCGGCCTTTGCCTGGGCTGCGACGAACTCCACCTCCCTGCGGCCCAATGCCTGGCCGTTGACCACGATATCTACGCGGTACAGGCCGGGGCTCATCGGGTTGCCGGTGTTGAACCGTGACGTGTCGACCGACGACGCCAGGCCACTGGAGAATGCGTTCAGATCAAAGCTCAACTCAGACGCAAGCGCGGCATCGCTTGCCATCACGGCCGCACTCATCAAACCACCCAACATCATCGTGCGAGGCTGGAATGGCAAAATCGGGGCGCAACGATGCACCCTTACCTGGATGTGACTAGGCATAGTTATGACTTCAGTGGCCGCTGGGAAATGTACGTTTGCTTGCCATCGTCAACGTTCCGGGGACGCGTTCAGCGGTGCAACACAGCAGGCTGCACCGATGAAAAGCCACCGAAATCGTTGATGTAGGTGAAACTCACCCGCGCATCAGCAGGTATTGCCTTCGCGGCTTTCGGCACCGGTACCTTCAATGTGCCTCCTGGTTCCACCATTCCTTCCGGCAGGATCAGTTTTTTCGCGTCGGGATCAGCGCCCATGAGCAGGGCAATGTCGTTGAAGGTGACGTGATACGCCGATGGGTTATGCACCTGTATCTCGTTGCCCTGGGCGACCCGCGCCAGGGACCAGCGCAACAGCCCGGGCGCCTCCTCGGGTGTTCCGGATAATTGCGCCGGACGAAAAAACACTTTGGTGCGGATACGGAACGCGAACTTGAAGTGGTTCCGCTGGTCGTCTTCAAGCGTGGGATCAAACTCACTGGTCGCACCAGGGACCTCAAGTACATTCAACCAGAACAGCGACTCTCTATCCGCAGGCAGCGGTGCCTTGGTGTAGGACAGGCGCATGGACTGGCTTTTGCCTGAGTCCAGGCGAAATACCGGCGGAGACAGGACGAAAGGCACATCGCTCAGCGACGGCGCTGCCTCTGGGTCACCGGCGTCCAGCCATGCCTGGACCAGGCGGGGTGCATGTTTGTCATCATTGGTCACTCGCAGGGTGACCTCGCGTCGCTGCTCGGGGTAAATCTGTCGCGTACCGTCGATAACCACGCCCGCGTGCGCCATGTGCGAGGCCATCCCCAAGGACAGGCTCATCGCCACGCACATCGCTCGACGACTTAAGATCATCAGTAAATCCTGCATCGGGTAATCCTTGATAACAGTTGTCCTGCGCCCGACCGCCGGGTCGAGCGAGGATCTCAGGCGATGGTCATCTGCGTGGCTGCATCAAGGAAAGGTGACCGAGTACTGCACACTGCTGGTGACATTACCCGCGCCCGCCGCGCCACCGTTGGCGATATAGCGTGCGTAGAACGGCAAGGTCGCCAGGCCATTGGTAACGGTGGCAACGGTCGAGTTGTTGCCGGTGCGCAAGTCCATTGGCGTGGAGGTCGCACCATCGAGGATTTGTACCTCCACCCGCGAGGCCGGCGTTGCCGTGGCCGTGTTACGCAAGTTGCCGGTTGCCGGGTTGATGCCAGGGCTGGTCGGCTCATAACGTACGGCGACCTTGGTACCGTCCGGGCACCCACCCGAGCCGCCAACATAGACAAAGTAGCGCTTGGCGCCGGCCGTATCGCCTGCGGCCTTGAGGGCCGAGGTTTGCACTCGGTCAAGCACTACCGGGAAGTTGGCGCCCGAACCTGGCGAGGCCCCGGTACCGCCACTGATGGTGCAGGTGGTGCCACTGACCGAGCCTGTGATGGTGATGGTACCGTCTGCCGCATAAGCGGAGCTGGCGGCAAAGCCGCAAAAGGCCAGCACTGCAGCCGCCAGAGTTTGTTTTGTCATAGTCAATCTTTCCTTAAAGTTGGGTTCGCGGAATGCACGGTTGCGACACAGGAGAACATCAGCTCTTGCGCCCCCTATGTGTGGATATCGCGATCAATCGGGTTCCCAGGCCTGGAAAAGCCGTTTGTTTCAAGCTGGTTCTGAATGGGCAGGCAAAAAAAATGCTCCGTACCTTGGGATACGGAGCATGTTCGTCAAGCACCTGGGCAGCCTGCCAGGCCCCACATGGATCAGTCGGCGGTCAACACGCCTCGGCGAACCTGATCGCGCTCGATCGACTCGAACAGCGCCTTGAAGTTGCCCTCGCCAAACCCGTCATCGCCCTTGCGCTGGATGAACTCGAAGAACACCGGGCCCATCAGGGTTTCCGAGAAGATCTGCAGCAACAGGCGCTTGTCGCCTTCGATGGACGAGCCGTCCAGCAGGATGCCCCGCGCCTGCAGTTGATCCACCGGTTCGCCGTGGTTCGGCAGGCGACCTTCGAGCATTTCGTAGTAGGTGTCCGGCGGTGCGGTCATGAAGCGCATGCCGATCTTCTTGAGTGCGTCCCAGGTCTTGACCAGGTCGTCGGTGAGGAACGCCACGTGCTGGATGCCCTCGCCATTGAACTGCATCAGGAACTCTTCGATCTGCCCGGCGCCCTTGGACGACTCTTCGTTCAGCGGGATGCGGATCATGCCGTCGGGGGCGCTCATGGCCTTGGAGGTCAGGCCGGTGTATTCGCCCTTGATATCGAAGTAGCGCGCTTCACGGAAGTTGAACAGTTTCTCGTAGAAGCCGGCCCAGTAGGCCATGCGCCCGCGATAGACGTTGTGGGTCAGGTGGTCGATGACCTTGAGGCCGGCACCTTGGGGGTTGCGCTCGACGCCGTCGAGGTAGACGAAGTCGATGTCATAGATCGAGCTGCCCTCACCAAAACGGTCGATCAGGTACAGCGGCGCGCCGCCGATGCCCTTGATGGCCGGCAGGTTCAGCTCCATCGGGCCGGTTTCGATATGGATGGGCTGGGCACCCAGCTCCAGGGCGCGGTTGTAGGCTTTTTGCGAGTCCTTGACGCGGAACGCCATGCCGCACACCGACGGGCCATGCTCGGCGGCGAAGTAGGAGGCGATGCTGTTGGGCTCGTTGTTGAGGATCAGGTTGATCTCGCCCTGGCGGAACAGCTGGACGTTCTTGGAGCGGTGATTCGCGACTTTGGTGAAGCCCATGATCTCGAAGATCGGCTCCAGGGTGCCCGGGGTCGGCGATGCGAATTCGATAAATTCAAAGCCCATCAGGCCCATTGGGTTTTCATAGTGGTCGGTCATGGCCGGCGCCTCATCATTCTTGTGGGTAGCAATTGGTTATTTGCGAGCAAGGATGAGGTCGGAGGGCGGCGCGCAGGAAAGGCCTCGCACACTGCGGGCGAGGAAGTCACCAAAGATGAGGGGGGAGCCGAGTAGCTTCATGGTTACATCAGTCTCTGACGGCCGAGGCTTGCGTGAGCGCAAGTCCATATTCTTGTATGCGTAAATCGATTCTACACAGCGTAACTGCATTTGTCCGTACTCTTATCAAATCCCCATTGCCCTGGCCTGTGCAAGGGGTTTGTTGCACAGGTAGATGCCCAGCAGGATGATGGCCCCGCCCGCCAGCATGGGCGCCGTCAGTTGCTCCCCCAGCAGCAAGGCACCGCAGATCACCGCCGTCAGTGGGTTGAGTGCGATAAACACGCCGGAGCGCGTCGCGCCGATACGCCGGATGCCGTCGTAGTAACCAATATACGCCAGCGCCGAGCCCAACACGCCGAGGTAGGCCAGGCTGAGCCACTGGGTGAGTTGCAAGCGGCCGAGCGCTTCTACGCTGACGCTTGCGGTGACAAACGCGGTGCTGATCAACATCAACGTGCCCAGCAGCACCGACCAGGTGACCGTCTGCAATGGCCCCAGGCTTTGGTTGAGCCCACGGGCACACAACGAATAAACGCCCCACCCTGCCACGCAGCCAAGGATCAGCAGGTCGCCGATCCAGGCATCGGCGGTGGCCTGCAGCAACTGCGGGTTACGGCTGACAATGACCGTCCCGGCACCGACCAGGCACAACAGGATCCCCAGCAGCTTGATCCGACTCAGCCGCTCCTTGAATAACAGCCAGCTCGCCAGGCCGATCACCGCCGGGTTCAACGCCACGATCAACGAAGCCCGCGACGCATTGATGTACTGCAACCCATAGAAGAAGCACAGGTTGTAGAAAAAAATCCCGCAGAAGCCCAGCACCGCCAGCTGCGCAAACTGCCGAAGGTTCGGGCGTAACAGTCGAATACGCGCGCAGGCCATGAACAGCAACAACGCCAGGCTGGCGAGGATAAAACGCAGGCTGGCGGCCAGCAGCGGATTGAGGTGGTCGGCCAGGAAGCGCCCGGCGACAAAGGTACCGCCCCAGATCATGGTGACGGCGGCGAGTTTGCAATAAGTCAGGTAGTCGGAGGCGGGATGCATGGGGATGGCTCTAGGTACGGGGAGAATTGGCGTATTCTTCAGCTAATAACTATTCATCGTAAAATGAGCTTTCACTCATGACCCTGACCCAATTGGAAATCTTCTCGCTGGTCGCCGAGCTGCAGGGTTTTACCAGTGCGGCCCACCGCTTGGGCATCAGCCAGTCGGCGGTGTCCCATGCCATCAAGGCCCTGGAGCAGGAACTGGGTGTGGAGCTGTTTCGGCGCCACCAGTCACTGGTAGAACCCAGCGACATCGGCCGGCAATTACTCGGACGTGCCCGTGCCATGCTCGGCCTGGCCAACACCCTGCAACAAGAAGCGGCCGATGCCCGGGGCATGCGGCGCGGTACCTTGCGCATCGGCTCGTTCGGGCCGACCGCGTCGATTCGCCTGCTGCCCACCATCCTCAGCGAGTTTCGCAGCGCCCATCCGGGGATTGAGGTGCATGTGGACGAAGGCCCCGACCGCCAGGTGCTGCAGTGGCTGGATGAGCGACGGATCGATGTGGGCTTTGTGGTGCTGGAACAGGAGCGCTACGACACCTTTACCGTGTTCGAGGACGAGCTGGTGGCGCTGCTGCCGGCAGATCATCCATTGGCTGCGCGGGACACGCTGGCCCTGCAGGACCTGTGCGACGATGCCTTTATCCTGACCGAAGCCGGCTCCTCGGAACTGGTCACCCGCCTGTTCGACGCCGGACAACTGCGACCAAGGATTCGTTACCGCTGTGCACAACTGCTGAGCACCCTGGAAGCGGTCAGCCGTGGCGATGGCCTGAGCATCGTCGCCGAAGCGTCGCTGCCCCAGGCACTTGATCCGCGCTATGTGAAGCGACCCCTTTCGCCCCGTGTGCCGCGCCAGATCGGCCTGGCGGTGCTGGATCGTCGGCAGTCGTCACCGGCCACCGTGGCCTTTATCGAGATTGCGCAAAGCCTTGTCAGGGCGAGCAAACTCCAAGCGGGCCATCTATCATCGGAACATTCCCCGCCGGCCTGCCGGTAAAGCCCTCCCCCTGCGCAACAGGCCTGAACCCATGCCCCTCACTGTCAAAGGCCCGCGAAGACTTCTCACCCGCTATGCGATCAGCCTGTTGGCGGGTGTGCTGCCGATCCTGCTCGGTGCGGCCATCCTGTATTGGCAAGCCGAACGCACCCTCGAACAAAGCACCGCGCAAACCGCCCAGGAAGCCGTACGTCAATTCGACCTGATGCTCGACAATACCGCCCTCGCCGCCCAGGCCTTGCTGCCCCTGGCCGGACAGCCGTGTGACAGTGGCGCGCAACTGGCGCTGCGTGAACAGGTCACGCGCCGGCCGTTTGTGCGGGCGACGACCTTGTCCTGGCAGAGAAACATTTATTGCAGCTCCCTGTTCGGCAGCAACTACGAGTCACCGGTAAACCCGGATGACTACGTCGATGGCCGCCTGTGGCTGATGAACGGCAACCCGGTTACGCCGGATACCGCGCTGCTGGTCTACCGCCTGGTCGACGGCGACAAAGCGGCGTTTGCCTCCATCGACGGCTATCACCTGACCAACGCCCTGCGCCTGATCAGCCGCTATGCGCAGCTTGTGCTGCAAGTCGGCCCTCACTGGCTCGGCGCTGATGGCAACGTGCACGACACTGCAGTCCCGGTATTTGCCGTGGCCCATCATCACCTGGCGTCCGAGCGTTATCGCTACAGCGTCGACGCCGGCATGCCGGCCGGTGAAGTGTGGCGCTATATGCAGGCACGTTACCCGGCGCTGTTCAGCCTGGTGGTGTTCTTTGGCGTCCTCGCGGGCCTGCTTGCGCACTGGCTGCAAAAGCGCTCCTCGGCGCCCACCCATGAGCTGCAACGGGCGCTGGGGGCCAATGAGTTCATCCCGTACTTCCAGCCGGTGGTGCGCGGTGACACCCGCGAATGGGCCGGCTGCGAAGTGCTGATGCGCTGGCAGCACCCCAAGGAAGGCCTGGTCCGGCCCGATCTGTTTATCCCGCTGGCCGAACATTCCGGCCTGATAGTGCCAATGACCCGTGCCCTGCTGCGCCAGACCGCCACCCAACTGGCGCCCCATGCGACGCAGTTCAGCCCGGGCTTCCATATCGGCGTGAATATCACCGCGCGCCATTGCCACGACCTTGCACTGGTGGAGGATTGCCGTGAATTTCTCGCCGCCTTTGCGCCGGGCCAGGTGACCTTGGTGCTGGAGCTGACCGAGCGCGAGTTGATCGAGCCCACGGATATTACCCGTCGACTGTTCGACGCCTTGCATCAACTGGGCGTGATGATTGCCATCGATGACTTTGGTACCGGTCACTCCAGCCTGGGTTATTTACGTAACTTCAATGTGGACTACTTGAAGATCGACCAGAGTTTTGTCGCCATGATCGGTGCCGATGCACTATCGCGGCATATTCTGGACAGCATCATCGAATTGTCCGGCAAGCTGGACCTGGGCATCGTTGCCGAGGGTGTAGAGACTGCCGAGCAGTGCGAATACCTGGCCGCTCATGGTGTGGATTTCCTGCAGGGTTACCTGTTTGGAAGGCCTTTACCCTGCGATGATTTCATTAAAAACCTGGCCAGCCATTCAATAGGCACGCACTAGCGGCGTTGAAATAATGTTAATACGACAAAAGACGTGATTTACTCGTGGCGGATTAACTACTACAATTTTTCTTGCCTGTGCAGAACTCGCAGGACGACTTCTTCTGTGAGTCGCCTTAACGCTATTGGCTTATAGCTTTGTCTGTAGTTGACATCAGCCAAATACACTATTGGAGTACAGATTTTGTCCAGACTCGCCGAATTTCGCGCAGCAGAAAAAGCCCTTCAAGAGCAGCTCGCCCAGCTGGAGTCCCTGAAGAACGACGCCGGCCTGAAGAAAGAAATCGAATTCGAAGAAAAGCTTCAAGGACTGATGAAAACCTACGGCAAAGGCCTGCGCGACATTATCCTGATCCTTGATCCAAACCCGGGCAAGACCAGCGCTGCCGCCGCCAGCGCACCCAAACAGCGCCGTGCGCGCGTGGTCAAGGTTTACCACAACCCGCACACTGGCGAACTGATCGAAACCAAGGGCGGTAACCACCGTGGCCTCAAGGCCTGGAAAGAACAGTATGGCGCGGCCACTGTAGACTCCTGGCTTCGCGGCTGATCGCAGCGCACTGACAAAGAGCCCCGCACATGCGGGGCTTTTTTATTCAAGGGTTCGAAACCGAACTTAAATAACATTTCACCTTGTTGAGAATCGACGGGCGAAACCCACTTAAAGTTTGAGGCTGGCGCGCACCGAACTGACTTCATCCTTGCTGGCTTCGTAGGCATCGGCTTGACCCGCGTATGAAAAAACATACGCTTTATCGGTATCTACAGCCCCCACCAATGTTTGCGAAAGGACGTGCCGTCCATTCTCGGTAATCACACAGGTAGTTTCCACGGCCTCAAGGCGACTCAGTGTTGTCGAGTGCATCTTGCTGCATACACTTTGATAACCGCCCTGGGCAAAATCTTTCTGGATGGACTTGCGCATCTCCAGCAATACGCCCTGGAGATTAACGTTATGCCCGGCCTCGATCGGCGTCCCCGTCAACTCCATCACCATCAATGTGTTGCCATTTTCGTCGTTCTTGATCGCACGCTGCCGCGAGACCGGCTGCCGCGTGGCCGGCGCGTCGCCGTCGGGCACCACCTCTTCTACCTGCCAGCCGCTGGGCCAGTGAATTTCCGGGGCGCCCGCCCACACCCAGGGGCTGGCCAACAGCAAACACAGAGCGCTCAACAGCGGTATACGACATTCGATCATTGCAAAAGACACCCAAGGTTCAAGCGACAAAGTGTGAGCCCCGCCACCGGCCGGTCGCAAGACCTGCGCGCGCTTTTTCATTTGGCGCAGCAAGCGGGCCTTGCGTATCATGGCCCGGCTGCACGGACGCCAGCCGCAAGCCAAGGGAACGCTCCTCTTACCTGGAGCCGCGTTTGCCCCATTTTTTTCTGGAGGGCCCATGAGCCTGCACGAACTGAACACCTTCCCGGGCGTCACCGCCCAACCTGACACCGCCACCTCGAACTTCGTGTTCAACCACACCATGCTGCGGGTCAAGGACATCACCAAGTCCCTGGATTTCTACACCCGCGTCCTGGGTTTTTCCCTGGTTGAAAAGCGCGACTTCCCGGAAGCCGAATTCAGCCTGTACTTCCTGGCCCTGGTGGACAAATCCCAGATCCCGGCCGACGCCGCCGCGCGTACCCAATGGATGAAGTCGATTCCAGGCATCCTGGAACTGACCCACAACCACGGCACCGAAAACGATGCCGACTTCGCCTACCACAACGGCAACACCGATCCACGCGGCTTCGGCCATATCTGCATCTCGGTGCCCGATATTGTCGCCGCATGCGAACGCTTCGAAGCATTGGGCTGCGATTTCCAGAAACGCCTGACCGATGGCCGCATGAAAAGCCTGGCGTTCATCAAGGACCCGGATGCGTACTGGGTCGAGATCATCCAGCCAGCGCCGCTGTAAGTTTCAACACATCAAAAAACCCCATGATCACTCATGGGGTTTTTCGTTTCCTGACCTGGGCTTACGCCGGAGCGGAGGTACGGATCAGGTGATCGAAAGCACTCAGGGAAGCCTTGGCGCCCTCGCCTACCGCAATCACGATCTGCTTGTACGGTACGGTCGTCACGTCACCGGCGGCGAACACACCTGGCAGTGAAGTCTCGCCACGGGCATCGACAATGATTTCGCCACGCGGGGTCAATTCCACAGTGCCTTTAAGCCAGTCGGTGTTGGGCAGCAAGCCGATCTGTACAAAGATGCCTTCCAGGTCGAGGGTCTTGAACTCGCCAGTATCGCGATCCTTGTAGGCCAGGCCGGTGACCTTCTGGCCATCGCCTTTGACTTCACTGGTCAGCGCGCTGGTGATCACGTCAACGTTAGGCAGGCTGTACAGCTTGCGCTGCAATACCGCGTCGGCGCGTAATTTGCTGTCGAACTCCAGCAAGGTCACGTGGTTGACGATCCCGGCCAAGTCGATGGCCGCTTCAACGCCGGAGTTACCGCCGCCGATCACCGCCACACGCTTGCCCTTGAATAGCGGACCATCGCAGTGCGGGCAGAAGCACACGCCCTTGGCCTTGTATTCCTGCTCGCCCGGTACACCCATTTCGCGCCAGCGGGCGCCGGTGGCCAGGATCACGGTCTTGGACTTGAGGGTCGCACCGCTTTCAAAGCGAATTTCGTGCAGATCACCGGCATTCTTCGCCGGCACCAGGCTGCTGGCGCGCTGCAGGTTCATGATGTCCACGTCGTACTGACGCACGTGGGCTTCCAGGGCGCTGGCCAGTTTCGGCCCTTCGGTTTCCTGTACCGAGATAAAGTTCTCGATGGACATGGTGTCCAGCACCTGGCCACCAAAGCGTTCGGCGGCAACACCGGTGCGAATACCTTTACGTGCGGCGTAGATGGCAGCTGCGGAACCGGCTGGGCCACCGCCGACGACCAGCACATCAAAGGCCTCCTTGGCGCTGATTTTCTCGGCGGCTTTTTCAATGCCGCTGGTGTCGAGCTTGGCGAGGATTTCTTCCAGGCCCATGCGGCCCTGGCCGAAGTTCACACCATTCAAGTAGACGCTCGGCACCGCCATGATCTGACGCTCGTCGACTTCAGCCTGGAACAGCGCGCCGTCGATGGCGACGTGGCGGATATTCGGGTTGAGCACGGCCATCAGGTTCAGCGCCTGGACCACGTCCGGGCAGTTCTGGCAGGACAGCGAGAAGTAAGTCTCGAAACTGAACTCGCCCTTAAGGGCGCGGATCTGTTCGATGACTTCGACACTGGCCTTCGACGGGTGGCCACCGACTTGCAGCAGGGCCAGCACCAACGAAGTGAATTCATGGCCCATGGGGATGCCGGCGAAACGCAGGCTGATCTCGGCACCCGGGCGGTTGATGGAGAACGATGGCTTACGTGCATCATCACCATCGGTCTTCAGGGTAATCAGCGTGGTGAGGCTGGCTACGTCCTGCAGAAGGGCAAGCATTTCCTGGGATTTCGCGCCGTCGTCGAGGGAGGCGACGATCTCGATCGGCTGGGTGACCCGTTCCAGGTATGACTTCAACTGAGCTTTAAGATTGGCGTCCAACATACGGGCGATTTCCTATTAATTCGGTTTATTGCAGACAAAAAAACGCCCGAGCGACTGTCGCCCGGGCGTTTTGAGGGCGGATGCAGCTTACTTAAGTGCGGAGTTCCGCCCTTGATACGTCTTCACAGACTTAGATCTTGCCGACCAGATCCAGGGACGGAGCCAGAGTAGCCTCGCCTTCTTTCCACTTGGCTGGGCACACTTCGCCTGGGTGGGCAGCAACGTATTGAGCGGCCTTGATTTTGCGCAGCAGCTCGGAAGCGTCACGGCCAACACCGCCGTCGTTCAGTTCAACGATCTTGATCTGACCTTCCGGGTTGATCACGAAGGTACCGCGGTCAGCCAGGCCAGCTTCTTCGATCAGGACGTCGAAGTTGCGGGAGATGGTCAGGGTCGGGTCGCCGATCATGGTGTACTGGATTTTGCCGATGGCTGGCGAAGTGTTGTGCCAAGCAGCGTGGGCAAAGTGGGTGTCGGTGGAAACGCTGTAGATTTCGACGCCCAGCTTCTGGAATTCGGCGTAGTTGTCGGCCAGGTCTTCCAGCTCGGTTGGGCAAACGAAGGTGAAGTCGGCTGGGTAGAAGAACACTACCGACCATTTGCCTTTCAGGTCAGCGTCGGTCACATCTACGAAGTTGCCGTTTTTGTATGCAGTTGCTTTGAACGGTTTTACTTGGCTGTTGATGATAGGCATCGTTGACTCTCCGTCAGGGGTTAAGAAGTTGATGAGGTGAATCCTACCCACTCTCTCGGCAGATGGCTCATTGGCAAACCTGATGCTGACGATTGGTTTTCCCTATCAGGTGACGGTATTAATAGAAGAAATCTCAAAGCAGCGGTTGAGTGGCCAATGTCATGCCGAGAAAGGGCGTCGCTTCAACATAGCGCATGGCGGATTTCATGTCGCTCCAGCCGACGTAACTCATCAACGACTTCAAGTCCCACCCGCTGGAATGGGCCCAGGTGGCAAAGCCCCGACGCAGCGAGTGACTGGTGTACTGCTCGGCGGCGATGCCCGCACGCTCAAGCGCCTGGCGCAGCAGCGGTATCACGCTGTTGGGGTGCAAGCCCTCCTCCCCCAGGTTTCCCCAGCGATCGATACCGCGAAATACCGGACCGCGCACCAGAGCCGAGGCGCTGAGCCATTCGCTGTAGGCCTGCACCGGACAGAGGCGCAGCAGCGCCGGGGTGTGATAGGTCTTGCCGAGGTTGTCGCGGTCACTTTTGCTGCGCGGCAGGTACAGACTGATGCCTGCACCGGGTGTTGCCTGCACGTGTTCGATACTTAATCGGCACAACTCATCGCTGCGGAAACCGCGCCAGAAGCCCAGCAGGATGAGCGCAGTGTCACGTTTGGCGCGCAGCAACCGCGGTGGGTCATGCGCCTCACTGGCCTCTCGCGCTTCAGCCTCAAGGGAGGCCGCGACCTGCTCCAGATGCCTGAGTTGCAACGGCTCGGCCTGCTTCTCCTGCGCCGGGTGCACGGCGCGAATCCCCTTGAGCACCTTGCGCACCACCGGCGCTTTCGTCGGATCGGGAAAGCCCTGGCTGGTATGCCATTGCGCCAATGCCGAGAGCCGCAACTTCAAGGTGTTGACTGCCAACACGCCGGCATGCGCCACCAGGTAACGCGCCACGCTGTCGCTGGTGGCCGGCAGAAATCCGCCCCAACTGACTTCGAAGTGTTCGATCGCCGCACGATAGCTGCGGCGCGTGTTATCGCGGGTGGCGGCGTTGAGGTAACGGTCCAGATCGCTCATGGGAGGCCTATTCGTACTGCTGGCAGAGGTATAAGCGCTCCAGTCGCTCATGACACGGGATAATACGCCAATATCCTATCTGTTAAATCATGAATTTTAACGAGTTTTTATTCGTGTTAGAGTATGTATCTACATAATACATACCACAGTACTAAATCGACGGAGACCCCATGGCTCGCGGCGGCATTAATAAAGCAGTAGTTCAAACGGCACGCCTGGCGATCCTTGCCCGTGGCGAGAACCCCAGCATCGACGCGGTACGCATCGAGATGGGCAATACCGGCTCGAAAACCACGATCCACCGCTATTTGAAGGAGCTGGACGACAGCGAAGCCCGCCTGACTATCACCGAAGCGCCGATCGACGACGAGCTGGGTGAGCTGGTTGCACGGTTGGCGCAGCGTTTGAAGGACAAGGCTCAAGAGCCGATTGACCTGGCCCTTGCGCAGTTCGAACAGCAAAAATCCGCCCTGCTCGCCCAGATCGAGGCGCTTGAAGAAGCTCACGGCGAACTCAAGCAACAATTCGATATTCAGGCGGCTGCACTGGCAGAAGAAAGCGCTGCCCTGCAAACCACCAGTACCAGTCTGCAAACCGAGCAAACGCGCAACGCCGGGCTCAGCCAGGCCTGCAGCGATTACGAGCTAAGGATCAACGACAAGGACGAACAGATTCGCTCGCTGGAAGAAAAGCACCTGCACGCCCGCGAGGCGCTGGAGCACTACCGCAATGCGATCAAGGAGCAGCGCGAGCAGGAGCAACGGCGCCACGAAGGCCAGCTGCAGCAAGTACAGGCAGAGCTGCGCCAAGCCCAGCAAAGCGCAATGGTTCGCCAGGACGAAATCACCCAGCTGCACCGTGACAACGAGCGCCTGCTGATCGAGCACCGAGTGACGGCAAAGGAACTGGCTGCGCTGCAGGAGCAAACCCGCAAAGACCAGGCCCAGCAACTGAAGCTGAGCGAACACGTGAGCCAGATCGACAGCGAGCGCACCCTGCTTCAGGAGCGCCTGCGGGTGGCCTTGCTTGAAAGTGAGTCACGCCAACAAGCGCTGGCTGAGCACGGGCACACCAACAAGCGCCTGGAACTGGAGCTTATGAAGGCCCACGCCACTATCGAGGCGTTGCGCCTGGCCGCCGCCGTTGCGACGGCGCCAGAGGCAACACCGCCAGCCTGATCAGTCGGACACAGGCGTGCGCATGGTGACAAACTCTTCTGCCGCCGTGGGATGCACACCGATGGTTTCATCGAAGTGCTGCTTGGTCGCGCCGGCCTTGAGCGCGATCGCCAGGCCCTGGACGATCTCGCCCGCATCCGGACCGACCATGTGGCAGCCCAATACCTTATCGGTGTCCGCGTCGACCACCAGTTTCATCAAGGTTTTTTCCTGGCACTCGGTCAAGGTCAGCTTCATCGGGCGGAACCGGCTTTCGAAGATCTGCACCCTGTGCCCGTTTTTCTTCGCCTCCTCCTCCGTCAGGCCGACCGTGCCGATATTCGGCAGGCTGAATACCGCTGTCGGGATCATTGCGTAATCCACCGGGCGGTAATGCTCGGGCTTGAACAAGCGACGCGCTACGGCCATGCCTTCGGCGAGAGCCACCGGCGTCAGCTGCACACGGCCGATCACATCACCGATCGCCAGGATCGACGCTTCGGTGGTCTCGTACTGGTCGTTCACCTGGACGAAACCGCGTTCATCCAGTTTGACGCTGGTATTTTCCAACCCCAGGTTATCCAGCATCGGACGTCGGCCAGTGGCATAGAACACGCAATCGGCCTCCAGCACGCGACCGTCTTTCAAGGTGGCCTTGAGGCTGCCATCGGCTTGCTTTTCAATGCGCTCGATATCCGCATTGAACTGCAGGTCGAGGCCGCGCTTGGTCAATTCTTCCTTAAGGTGTGTGCGCACTGAACCATCAAAGCCACGCAGGAACAGGTCGCCGCGATACAGCAATGACGTCTGCGCGCCCAGGCCATGGAAAATCCCGGCAAACTCAACCGCGATATAGCCGCCACCTACCACCAGCACGCGCTTGGGCAACTCTTTGAGGAAAAACGCCTCATTGGAGCCTATGGCGTGCTCACGTCCAGGAATATCCGGAATCTGCGGCCAGCCCCCGGTAGCGATCAGGATGTGCCTGGCCGTAAAGCGCTCGCCATTGATTTCCACCTGGTGCGGATCAACCAGGCGCGCATGCCCCTCATGCAGGGTCACGCCGCTGTTGACCAGCAGGTTGCGGTAGATGCCATTGAGGCGGTTGATCTCGCGATCCTTGTTGGCGATCAGGGTCGGCCAATCAAAATTCGCTTCACCCAGGGACCAGCCAAAGCCACTGGCTTGCTCGAAGTCCTCGGCAAAATGCGCACCGTACACCAGCAGTTTCTTCGGCACGCAGCCAACATTCACGCAGGTGCCGCCCAGGTAGCGACTTTCCGCCACGGCCACCTTGGCCCCAAAGCCCGCAGCAAAGCGCGCCGCGCGAACACCGCCGGAACCGGCGCCAATTACATACAGGTCAAAATCGTAGGCCATTTCATTCTCCTCGGCAGGACATCAGCATACCGACTTACATGGGGCTGAAAAACGAAAAAGCCACCCGAAGGTGGCTTTTTCAAAGGCAGGCCTGCGTGAATCAGTAAGCCTTACCAGTCTTGTAGAAGTGCTCGTAGCAGAAGTTGGTGGCTTCGATGTAGCCTTCGGCGCCACCGCAGTCAAAACGACGCCCCTTGAACTTGTAGGCGATCACACAACCGTCTTTGGCCTGCTTCAACAGGGCGTCGGTGATCTGGATCTCGCCACCCTTGCCTGGCTCGGTTTCTTCGATCAGCTTGAAGATGTCCGGGGTTAGAATGTAACGACCGATGATCGCCAGGTTCGACGGTGCATCTTCAGGCGCCGGCTTCTCGACCATGTCGCGTACGCGGATCAGGCCATCACCAATGTCGTCACCGGCAATCACGCCGTACTTGTTGGTCTCTTGAGGATCGACCTCTTGAACCGCAACGATGGTGCAACGGTATTTCTGATACAGCTTGACCATCTGGGTCAGTACGCCGTCGCCTTCCAGGTTTACACACAGGTCATCCGCGAGTACTACGGCGAACGGCTCGTCACCGATCAATGGGCGACCGGTCAGGATGGCGTGGCCGAGGCCTTTCATCTGAGTCTGGCGGGTGTAGGAGAAAGAGCACTCGTCCAGCAGCTTGCGGATACCGACCAGATATTTTTCCTTGTCGGTGCCCTTGATTTGGTTTTCCAACTCGTAGCTGATGTCGAAATGGTCTTCCAGTGCGCGTTTACCGCGACCGGTGACGATAGAGATTTCGTTCAGACCGGCATCCAATGCCTCTTCGACGCCGTACTGAATCAGTGGCTTGTTTACCACCGGCAGCATCTCTTTGGGCATGGCCTTGGTCGCTGGCAAGAAGCGAGTGCCGTAACCGGCTGCTGGGAACAAGCATTTCTTGATCATATAAGTCCTTACAAAGGGCTGTGCGTACGGAATTCGGCGCAGTCTAATCAGGCCGCAGTCACCTTACAATGGGTCCTGCTGGCGTTGCGATGTCATCTAGAGAAAAAATGTCGGCGTAAGTTCCGCTGATCTTACAAAGAGCGGCTCTGCCGGCACGCTAAAAAAAGCCGCCTGCTCATGCTTAAAGGGGCTGCAACCCTTTTAGCACGCTTTTCAGGCTGGAACACTGACCTGGAATAACTTGCGCGGTCCTGGAACATTTGGCGCTATCATTGCACCCTTGAATCAGACCATGAGATTGTTAATAGATGTCAGAACCAAAAGGCGTGAACGGCTACCTGATCACCAAGCGAGCGGACGGCTGGCACCTGATCAACTTCCACGGAGACAGCGTCGCCGGTGTTTTCGAGACCGAAAGCATGGCAATCGCAGTCGCCGAAGTGTTTGTGGATGAAGCAGGCCACGCGTCGAGCAAAAGGCCGAAGGGCAAGTAAGCCTCCATGCCTATGCAAAAAGCCCCGACTTACGGGGCTTTTTTGGTTTTGCCTGTACCTAGATGGCAGTTCGCTATAATCTTCCAAAAACGCCCCACGACAGTGTCAGCGCCCCTCCCACACCCTCGACGACGAACACACATGAACAAATTTCTGGCACTGACTGCGGTACTGGCACTCGCCGGCTGCACCACCACATCCGATGTCTACCTCAAGAACGGCGAGCAAGGCCTGACCATCGACTGTTCAGGCGAAGCCAACTCCTGGGCCAGTTGCTACGAAAAAGCCGATGCCTCCTGCGCAGGCACCGGCTATCGCATTGTCGGCACTGAAGGCACGCCATCGCTGAAGGAAAGCGACAAGACCCTGGGCCAGGATGTGGGCAACTACAAAAGTCGCAGTGTGGTGGTAGTCTGCAAGTAACCCTGCGGGTTACAGGTGGATCTCGGCGAATTTGATCCCCAGTTCCCGAAGGATTTCGCTCAGTTCGTCAAGACTGGCAAAGGATTCGACTTCATCCTGATCATCCACCAGAAAAAAGCTGCGACCGCCACTTTTCTTGAAGAAGACGATCCACTCGCCCAGGTCGGCGGGGTTCTGGATGACATGGGTGGCCGAGATTTCACCCTCGGCATGGCGGGCCTTGACGTGTTCACGCTTCATATCGGCTTTCCCCAGCGGCCTCAACCGGAAATGCACTCTTCCCCGGCTTTTTTCACATCACCCGGGCGGATCGGCACGTTGGACATGCTCTCGTAGAGCTTGATGCTGCTACCGCTGGAGCGCTCTTCAATTTCGAAAATAGCCGAAGGATCGGCGGAAAATTTCTGCGGCACGATAACCTGCACACCGTCTTTATGCGGTTCAATCTGCGGCGGCCGACGAGTAGCAGACAGTTTCCTTACCACACACGCGGCATACTCCTGGGGTTTTTTCCCGGAAATGACGGCCAACGTCGGCGGGGTCTGCTTGATATCTGCAACCGAAGCACACCCACCTATCGCCAAGGCCAGAACCAACACACTCCACTTCATACAAAACCTCCAATAAAGACCCTACGACAGCGGAGATGGTAATTTTCTCCCGCCCACGTAGGATTTATCCCTGATAACTCGGTAAATAACTGTTTTAAATTGTCGACGCCGTTGAAGACGGGCCGATAATAAACGCGCTGGGGCTGATAAACTCTATCTTAACCTACGTATCATTCTGATTTTGCAGAAAAAGCCCTTCTGGAGACACCCTCATGAAATTTATCCACCAGCGCGAGCACCTCAACGAGGGAGACATTGTCGTCATCGAATGCTCGCAGACTTGCAATATTCGCCTGATGAGCGACGCGAACTTTCGCAGCTTCAAGAATGGCGGTCGCCACACATACCACGGCGGCGCCTTCGACAAGTTCCCCGCCAAGATCACCGCACCCAGCACCGGGTTCTGGAACATCACCCTGGACGTGGTGACGCGTCGCGCGATCAGCGTCACCCGCAAGCCGGCGCTGTCCCACAAGATTCGCATCGTACGTCGCACCAGCACCAAGCTGAGCTGAGCTGACTCGAAGACGCCAGAGGAAATCACCGTGACTGCTACCACCAAATACGTGATCAAGTACAAGCTCAACGGCGAACGCCGCTTTGAGTTCGCCCAACTGACGAACAATAGCGTGGAAGAGGCCCTGCAAGCCCTGGCGAAAATCCACGATGCCAGCGATGTCATCAGCGACATCAACGTGAGCAAGGCGCTGTAAGGCAATGCCCGGCCCCACTGATGACCTGTTCGCCGATGACGCCCTGCAACAACCCGCAGCACGTGAGCAGATCGGCGAACAGTCCTACGTGTTAAGGGGCTATGCCCTGCCCTGGATTGAGCGCCTTCTGCCAGAACTGCGCCGTGTGCTGGCGCAATCGCCATTTCGGCAAATGGTTACGCCCGGTGGCTTTACCATGTCGGCGGCCTTGAGCAGTTGCGGCGCGCTGGGCTGGACCAGCGACGCCAGCGGCTACCGCTACACGCCCCTGGACCCTCGCACCCGGCAACCCTGGCCAGCGCTGCCGGACACCTTGCGCCAACTGGCCATAGAAGCCGCGGCAGACGCCGGGTTTGTCGACTTTGCCCCCGACGCCTGCCTGATCAACCGTTATGTTCCGGGCGCGAAAATGTCCTTGCACCAGGACAGGAATGAACGTCGCTACAGCGAGCCCGTCGTGTCGATATCCCTTGGACTGCCGGCAGTTTTCCTGTTCGGTGGCCACGCCCGCAGTGACAAGACCCGCAAGGTCTCGCTGTTCCATGGTGATGTGGTGGTCTGGGGCGGGGTCGATCGGCTGCGCTTTCATGGGGTGATGCCGATCAAGGAAGGCGTGCACCCGATCATGGGCCCGCAACGTATCAACCTCACTTTTCGCACCGCCGGCTGATTTGACCGCAAGCTTCGGAGTGCCAGGCCACTGCAGCACGGCTAATCTGGCCAGGATCCGTCAAGAGTGCCAACCATGACTACCGAACAAGATCCGCGCTGGGCTGCGATTCTTGCCCGCGATCCGAAAGCCGATGGGCTGTTCGTCTACGGCGTGAAAACCACCGGTGTGTATTGCCGCCCGAGCAGCGCCTCGCGATTGCCCCGCCCGGAAAATATCGAGTTTTTCGACACCCCGGCACAGGCCGAGGCCGCCGGTTATCGCGCCAGCAAACGCGCAGCCGGTGACCAGACACAACTGGCTGCGCAGCATGCGCAATTGGTGGCTGACGCGTGCCGGCAGATCGAACACGCCGACACCGCGCCCAGCCTCAGCACGCTGGCGAGCCGGGCCGGCCTGAGCCCGTTCCATTTCCACCGGGTGTTCAAAGGCGTGACCGGCTTGACCCCCAAGGGTTACGCCAGCGCCCATCGCTCACGCAAGGTCCGCGAGGGGCTCAAGGGCCCGCATTCGGTAACCGAGGCGCTGTATGAAGCCGGTTTTAATTCCAACAGCCGCTTTTATGAGTCGGCCAACCAACGGCTCGGCATGACGCCCAGCGACTACAAGGCCGGCGGCACCAACAACGATATTCTGTTCGCCGTCGGGCAATGCTCGCTGGGTGCAATCCTGGTGGCGCAGAGCGCCCGTGGCGTGTGTGCGATTCTGCTCGGGGATGACCCGGACAAACTGGTGCGCGACCTGCAGGATCAATTCCCCAGGGCCAACCTGGTGGGGGCCGACCGCCGTTTCGAACAATTGATCGCGCAGGTGGTGGGCTTTATCGAGGCGCCCGCCCTGGGCCTGGACTTGCCACTGGACTTGCGTGGCACCGCGTTCCAGGAACGGGTGTGGCAGGCCCTGCGCGAGATTCCGGTGGGCAGCACGGCCAGCTATGGGCAGATCGCCCAACGCATCGGCGCGCCCAAGGCCTTTCGCGCGGTGGCCCAGGCCTGCGGGGCGAACAGCCTGGCGGTAGCGATCCCCTGTCATCGGGTGGTGCGCAGCAATGGCGATCTATCCGGCTATCGCTGGGGGGTTGAACGCAAGCGGCAGCTGCTGGAGCGGGAAAGAGACCACTGACGTGCACGAAAAACGTCCCTCGTCCAGTGAATAAAACAGACTGGCCGGGTGCCAAGGGCCCTGTTAAAACAGCGACAAGCCTCACTGATACTGGAGACACGCCCCATGAGCACCTGGCCAGACACCCGTATTCTCGACCTGCTGGGCATCGACGTGCCCATCATCCAGGCACCGATGGCCGGTGCGACCAGCGCCGCCATGGTGATTGCCGCCAACCAGGCCGGTGCGCTGGGTTCGATCCCTGCGGCGATGCTGAGCATCGAGCAACTGCATGAAACCCTGGCCACCGTGCGCCATGCCAGTACCGGGCCTATCAACGTCAATTTCTTCTGCCATCAGCCGCCGGAGCCGGATGAGGAGTGCAATCGCCACTGGAAGGCCTTGCTGGAACCCTACTACCGCGAACTGGGCGCCGATTTCGATGCGCCGACTCCGGTCTCCAATCGCGCCCCGTTCAACGTCGCCAGTTGCGAAGTGGTGGAGCAACACCGCCCCGAGGTCGTGAGCTTTCATTTCGGCCTGCCGGAAAAAAGCCTGCTGGAACGTGTCAAGGCGACCGGGGCCAAGGTGCTGTCCTCGGCCACCACGGTCGAGGAAGCGATCTGGTTGGAGCGGCACGGTTGCGACGCGATTATCGCCATGGGGTATGAGGCCGGCGGGCATCGGGGAATGTTCCTGGCTTCGGACCTGAGCAGCCAGATCGGCACGCTGGCCCTGGTCCCGCAAGTGGTGGACGCAGTGAACGTCCCGGTAATCGCCGCCGGCGGAATCGGCGATGCGCGCGGTATTGCCGCAGCCTTCGTCCTCGGAGCCTCGGCGGTGCAGATCGGCACCGCGTACCTGTTCACCCCGGAGGCGACGCTCAGCCGGGCCCACCATCTGGCCTTGCTGACGGCCCAGGCCAGTGGCACAGCGCTGACCAACCTGTTCACCGGACGCCCTGCCCGTGGCCTCTTGAATCGCCTGATGCGTGAGCTGGGCCCGGTGAACCCGGCGGCGCCGGCCTTTCCTCTGGCAGGCGGCGCGCTGATGCCATTGAAGGCCAGGGAGGAAGCCGGTTTTGGCTCTCAGTGGGCCGGGCAGGCCGTCGGGCTCAAGCACGCACTGTCGACGCGCGAACTGACCACGCTGCTCGCCGCGCAAGCCCTCAAGAGGCTTACCCGCACGCCGGACTAGAGCGGTACAGGTTCCGCAGGTCGTAGCCCGCTCAGGCGGTTTTCGTGGGCCTGGGTCAGTACCATGAAGCGCTTTTGCCGCAGGGCGTGGATACCGTAGATGATGCGGGCGAAGTGCTCGTTACTGTTCTCGTAGGGCTGGCAGGTCATGATCAAGGCGAAGAAGCAATCGGACTGCCGATGGGTGGCCATGGCGTTGATCAACTTCAGCCCGATAGCAAACAGCGCCTGGCCGGTGCTCATGGAGAGTCGTTCGTAGCTGGCCCCCAGTACGTGGTGTATCTGCACTTCGCGATGGGCGGCCAGCGTCTGGTGCAGGTAGTCGAGTTGCGCCCTTGTACACAGGTCCGCACTGGCGCGATCCCCCGTGACATAGCGTTCGATTTCGCTGCGCAGCAAACTGCGCCAGTCGTCGTCTTCCTGGCCGGCCCGCAGTGCGATCCAGTCGACGCAATCGACCAGGGCGTTCTCCGCCGTGGCAATCGGGCTGGCGAGGCCCGATTGCAACTGGTCCAGGTGAGCCAATGCTCCGCGCACCAACTCCGCCTCTTCTGCGATAACGCTGTCCATCAGCTCCACATACTCTTCCAGCGACTCGTGGCGCCAGCTCCGGAAAGCCCCCAGCAGTTGCGCCCTGAGGTTGCCAACCACAGGCACCCCAACGGTACGGCGCAACATATCCTCGGATTCATCGATCAAGCCCCGCAGGTTACTGACCTGCAGCAACAGGCCGGCGTGATCGAACGGCTGCGGCGTATTTTGCAACGCCGTCGTCAGCTGCGACGCGCCCCCTGGCAGCTCCCGGGAAAGCACATCCCATAACCTGGGCAGTTGGCGTTGGATGGCGGTGATAAATCGCTGCGGACACGCGAGGACCGAATAGCTGCCGGTATTGAAGAAACGCCCCCAACTCACTCCCAGCCGGAACACCGTGTTGAGCTCATGGCTGGCCTCGATGACGTTGGCGTAGAGCTTGTAGACCACCAATTTGCCGCTCGACGCCGGTGCTTGCTGCACGCGCTGCTCCCAACCGGCGATGGAATCAAAATAGGCCAGTTGCTGCGCCGAAGGGTCCAGGCGCCCCAACCCCGTGTCCAGCACCGCCGCATCACTTTCATTGCGAACCGACAGGGCGAAATGGCACTGGGGACGCGGGTCGTCCGGTTCGGCGAACAGCAAGACGCCGATAGCCTGTACGCCCCAGGACTGGCTTGACAGGTAGTCCGCACAGCGCTTGGACTCAACGAAGCCGCCTGTACTCGAAGCCTCGGAGTCGCCCGCCAATTCGGCCAGCTTATTGGCGTCGCGATAAAGCTTTTCCAGACGACCGCGCATGCCCAGCAGGTCCGCTGATGTGGGCAGGAATAACGTGGAGGCGCTCGCCTGTTCCAGGGAAACAGGGGGGGCCGGGCGCTCACGGGATCTCAAGGCCGGCAACAGCAACTTCCCGGTCTGGGCCGACCGTTTCAACAGCGTGCGCAGTTGCCCCCTGGCCAGGGTAACGTCGGCGACCAGCTCCACCACGCCCAGCAAGACGCCCAACTTGCACTCATACACATAGGCGGCGTAATCCTCGGGTCGGTCCATGCTGCGGGCCAGTTGGTAGGAGAAGCTTGCGTCCGCGACATTGGCGATCAGGCCGACACCGCCGGACAACAGCAAAGCCCCGACGCCCGAAGCGGGACCGACCGCCGCTATCACCAGGCTGGACACCGCGCGGGTAGCGACCTTGAACAGGCCCCATTTCGCCAGGCGCCGCTCTTCATCGGAGGAAAATACCGCGTAATTCATCATGTGCTTGAGTTCGCCGATACCGATCTCATACAGCGCATCGTTGATGTTCGTCACCTCCCGGAAAGCCACCGGCTGCGGTGGCACGCGGCGGTAGTGATAGCCGTAGCGCTTTTTCTGCGGATAGAAATCCGAGCGCTCCACACTGAGTTTTTCCGGAAATGGCAGGTGGTGCGTGATAAACCGCATCAAGTCGTCACTGGGGTGCCCCGCCACGCCGCTGGGCTGCCACACCGCCCAAGTGAGCTCTGCCATGTTCAGTGAGATGAGGAGCGCCTTCTGTGAACTGAGCTTGAGCACCAACGCATTGGGCACCACTTTTTCCCGGAACAGCAGCAGGCGCGGCTTGACTTCCCCTTTGAGAAAACGATGGGCGAGTTCACGCAGGGACACATCCTGCTCAGCATCATCGACCAGGAACTGTGCCGCGCGGACCTTGGCCAAGGCCTCGCAGGTTTCGCCAAACAGTTGTTTGTAGTCGGTGTTGCGCGCCAGTTCGTCGATATCGGCGACAAAGGTTTCATACAGGATGTCGCGCAAGCGGCCCAGGGTGCGCACTTCCACGCTCGACAGCGGTTCCCCGCTGACATGGATGTTGGCGATGGTTTCCTGGAAATACGCCGTGCGCTGCGGCTCGCCCGTCAGCACCTGCAAGAAAGAAAAATGCTTGTAGCGCGGTGGCGCATAGGCGGTCATGCCCGCCGAATAGACCGGGTAGCCCACCTGGTATTTATAGCGAAACCGTTTTTCGTCCCTGAACCGATCCTGCGTCCGTTGCGGCAGCCCGGACTTGTTCAGGCAGCGCTCGATAAGGTTCTGGATATAGTCCTTGGAGAGTTCGGCGTTCCACACACTGCTCAGCAGGTTGTCCCATTTTTGCCAGGCCTTGGGGGGCGTAACCGGCTGTATCGACGTCGGCACGCCCTCCAGCCACTGCGCCAGGTCCCCAGGCAATATCTGTATCGAAAAAGACGCCTGGGAGGCGTCGCTGCGCACGAACCAGACATTCTGCTGGTCACTTTGTGCGCGGATCACGCCCTCTTCATCCATCACCCCGCAGTTCACCCAAGGACAACGGTGATTCAAATAGACCGCAAGATAATATTGCCAGCGTCCTGACGCTCGATATTCCTGGGCGACGGTGATCGAGTATTCCAGCGCTGGCGCACCGCCTGGAAGATTGCCAAGGGTCACCTTGAGCAATTGATTGGGCTCTATGTGAGTGTCTGGCAGCTGCACGTCCTTGAGTGTCCACCGCGCAAGGATACTCAAGATCGCAACCCCCACCGGCTCTTCGAAGGGTTTGAGCCACAGCCGGTTCTGGCTCGTATCGGCTGAATACTCGAAGCGGCTGCCCGACTGCACACCCATGCGCATGCCCGGCCACTCCAGGCTGATCGCCTTGGGCCATTGGTTGGCCCCCCGGGATGTGGGAGGCAGGTCGAACCAGATTTCCGCCATCATTTCGGCGTGGGTGTTCCACACCGATAGCACCACCACCTCGGTCTTGAGTACCGCCTGGTAAGGCATCATCAACTCATGCTGCACCCAAAAGCCCGCGTGGATCTGCCCACCGACGCGGATGCGACCGAGGAAAAATCGCGTGAAATTCAGCTCCCGTGCCACCTCACCGTAGAAATACGGCATCAGGACTTTGGTTTGTACGCTGTCGGTGTTTTGCTGCTTGCCGGCATATGCCTGCCAGGGAAACCGATCGTTGAGGATGTGCCACAGCGGCAACGACTCGTTCTCGACAATGATCGGCTGTCGCTGGCTGTCATCGGTATCGAATACCGAGAATTCGACGGGGATCAGGGCGTCCGCCCGGATCAGTGCCTTGGCCTGAGGTTCCAGCGTGGATTGAGCCAATACCCGCTCTATCCATGCTTGCGTGTAAGCCTCGCTGCTCTCGGTGTTTGTCGCGCCCACGTCGATGTAAGCGTATTCCTTGCCCATGATGTGCTTCCGTTTCAGATCAATACGCCGCTCACTATCGCGTTGCGACCAGCGCCCGGCTGTCAGCCATGGGGGTGTCGACGGGAGGAAATCTCGACCGCACGCCGACATCGATTCCAAGGATGGATTTCCCTTGCCATTTTTACGCTATATACCTATACATACAGCGCCTGGCAGCGCCCGTCCCTTATAATCGGCACCAGGTTCTGCACCTTCTCAAACGGAGCCATTCATGACTTTCAATACCCCTCGCTTTGTACCCACGTGCCTGGCGGCATTGGTTGCATTGCTCGCGACCGCAGCGGCCCACGCCGATGAAGTCCAGGTGGCCGTAGCGGCCAACTTCACCGCACCGATCCAGGCGATTGCCGCCGACTTCGAAAAAGACACCGGCCACAAACTGGTCGCAGCCTACGGCGCCACCGGGCAGTTCTACACGCAGATCAAGAACGGCGCGCCGTTCGAAGTGTTCCTGAGTGCCGACGACACCACCCCGCAAAAGCTCGAAAGCGAAGGCGACACGGTCAAGGGCTCGCGCTTCACCTACGCCGTGGGCACCCTGGCGCTGTGGTCGGCCAAGGAAGGTTATGTAGACGCCAAGGGCGAGGTGTTGAAGAGGAATGAATTCAAGCACCTGTCCATCGCCAACCCGAAAGCCGCGCCTTACGGCCTCGCCGCCACCCAGGTATTGGCCAAGGAAGGGTTGACCGAGCAGGTCAAGGACAAGCTCGTCGAAGGCCAGAACATCACCCAGGCCTTTCAGTTCGTTTCCACCGGCAACGCCGAGTTGGGTTTTGTGGCCTTGTCGCAGATCTATAAAGACGGCAAAGTCACCAGCGGCTCGGCCTGGATCGTCCCGGCCGCCCTGCACGACCCGATCAAACAGGACGCGGTGATCCTCAACAAGGGCAAGGACAGCGCTGCAGCCAAGGCACTGGTCGACTACCTCAAAGGGCCGAAAGCCGCCGCCGTCATCCAGTCCTACGGTTATGAACTGAGCAAGTAAATGCCCCTGTCGAGTGCCGATTTTTCCGCAATCTGGTTGACCCTCAAACTGGCGTCACTGACCACCGTGATCCTGCTGGTCATCGGCACTCCGATTGCCCTGTGGCTGTCGCGCACCCGTTCATGGTGGCGCGGTCCCATTGGCGCGGTGGTGGCCTTGCCATTGGTGCTGCCACCCACCGTCATCGGTTTCTACCTGCTGTTGACCATGGGCCCCCACGGCTACTTCGGCCAGTTCACCCAATGGCTGGGCCTGGGCACCCTCACCTTCAGCTTCGCCGGGTTGGTGATCGGTTCGGTGATCTATTCCATGCCGTTCGTGGTGCAGCCGTTGCAGAACGCCTTTTCCGCCATCGGCACACGCCCATTGGAGGTGGCCGCGACCCTGCGCGCCAATCCGTGGGATACCTTCTTCACGGTGATCCTGCCCCTGGCGCGCCCGGGGTTTATCACCGCGTCCATCCTGGGTTTTGCCCATACCGTCGGAGAATTCGGCGTAGTGCTGATGATCGGCGGCAATATCCCCGACAAGACCCGCGTGGTCTCGGTGCAGATCTACGATCATGTCGAAGCCATGGAGTATGCCCAGGCCCATTGGCTGGCCGGCGCCATGGTGGTGTTCGCGTTCCTCGTGTTGCTGGCGCTCTACTCCAGCCGTAAAACCAGGATGGGCTGGAGTTGATGCCGATGATCAATGTGCGCCTGAACTTGAAGTACACAGGCTTTGCCCTGGACGTGGACCTGCATGTGCCCGGCCGAGGGGTGACTGCGCTGTACGGGCATTCCGGCTCCGGCAAGACCACCTGCCTGCGCTGCATTGCCGGGCTGGAGCGGGCCGAAGATGGGTTTATCCAGATCAACGATGAAGTCTGGCAAGACAGCCGCAACGGCCTGTTCGTGCCCCCGCACAAGCGCGCGCTCGGCTACGTGTTCCAGGAGCCCAGCCTGTTCCCCCATCTATCGGTGCGGGCCAACCTGGAGTTCGGCCTCAAGCGCATCCCGCGCTCGCAACGCCGGGTGGATATACTCCAGGCCACGGAGTTGCTGGGGATCGGCCATCTGCTGGAGCGTCACCCCCAACACTTGTCCGGCGGTGAACGTCAGCGCATCGGTATCGCCCGGGCCCTGCTCACCAGCCCAAGACTCCTGTTGATGGATGAACCCCTGGCCGCCCTCGACAGCAAGCGTAAAAGCGAAATCCTGCCCTACCTGGAACGCCTGCACGACGAACTGGACATCCCCGTGCTATACGTCAGCCATGCTCAGGATGAGGTGGCGCGCCTGGCCGATCACATCGTATTGCTCAGCGACGGCAAGGCCCTGGCCAGTGGTCCCATCGGCGACACCCTGGCGCGGCTCGACCTGCCCCTGGCGTTGGGGGACGACGCGGGCGTGGTGATCAACGGCAGCGTCAGCGCCTACGACGATCACTACCATCTGCTCACGCTGCAACTGCCCGACAGTGCCCAGCACCTGCGCGTGGCCCATGCACCGCTGGCGTTGGGCAAGGCATTGCGGGTCAAGGTACAGGCGCGCGACGTCAGCCTCAGCCTGCACGCCGGAGAGCACAGCAGCATCCTCAACCGCCTGCCGGTGACGGTTACCCAGGAGATCGCGGCGGATAACAGCGCCCATGTGCTGGTGCGCCTGGACGCGGATGGCACGCCGTTGCTGGCGCGGATCACGCGGTTCTCCCGCGACCAGTTGCAATTGCACCCCGGCCAGGCGCTGTGGGCGCAGATCAAGGCGGTGGCCGTGCTGGCATAAGAAACCTTTTGGCACGACCGCACACGGCTGCGGTCAATCAGGAATACCGGCCTGATCCGTTGCCAAGGAACCTGCACCATGCCCGACTCCGCGCTGCCCGCCGACCTGCCCCGCGACCTGCATTACGTTGACGACACCCAGCCCGGCATCCGCCGCAAGCGAGTGCGCGGCAAGTTCCAGTACTTCGACGCCAAGGGCGAGCGCATCCGGGATGCCGATGAGATCAAGCGCCTGAACGCCCTCGCCGTCCCTCCGGCGTATACCGATGTGTGGATCTGCGCCGACCCGCGCGGGCACCTGCAAGCCACCGGCCGCGATGCCCGTGGACGCAAGCAATACCGCTATCACGCGCGCTGGCGTGAGGTGCGTGACAGCGACAAGTACGCGCGGCTGCAGGAGTTCGGCAACGCCCTGCCGAAACTGCGCAAACAGCTCGAATCGCAAATCGCCGAACCCGGCTTCACGCGCGAAAAAGTCCTGGCCACGGTGGTGATGCTGCTGGACGCCACGCTGATCCGTGTCGGCAATACCCAATATGCGCGAGACAACAAATCCTACGGGCTGACCACCCTGCGCAACCGCCATGTGGATGTCAAAGGCAGCGAGATCCAGTTCCAGTTTCGCGGCAAGAGTGGCGTGGAGCACCAGGTCAGCGTCAAGGACCGGCGCCTGGCCACGGTGGTCAAGCGCTGCCTGGAGTTACCGGGGCAGAACCTGTTCCAGTATCTGGACGAAGACGGCGAGCGGCACACCGTCAGCTCCCATGACGTCAACGCCTACCTGCACGATCTTACCGGTGCCGACTTCACTGCCAAGGATTACCGCACCTGGGCCGGCACCGCCATGGCGCTGGCGGTGCTGCGGGAGTTGGAATGGCAACCGGAATCCGACGCCAAGCGACATGTGGTGGCGATGGTCAAGGATGTTGCCAGGCAACTGGGCAATACGCCTGCGGTGTGCCGCAAGTGTTATATCCACCCGGCCGTGCTGGAGCATTTCAGCCTGGGCGAATTGTCCAGATTGCCCAAGCCACGGGGGCGCAAAGGCCTGAAGGCCGAGGAAGTCGCCTTGGCGATGTTCCTTGAACAACTGGCCGCCGACTTGCCCGGCAATGCCAAGGCGGGTTAGGCTCTTGGCCCCCCCTCTGACTTCCGGGACGACCGCCGACGTGAATCACTAAGCCTTCCAGAATGTACCTGCAACGAGCCGCCTGGCGCGCTTGTTGGCCTGTCCGACATTTTTTGGAGGTGCTGATGGCTGACGTCAACCGGCTACCCGTATTGGTTTCCCTGCAACACCTGTGCTTCCAGTTCGCCAATGGCGAGACATTGCTGGACGACCTGAACCTGTCCATCGACCACACGCCCACCGGGATTGTGGGACGTAATGGACGGGGCAAAAGTATCCTCGCCCAATTGATCGCCGGCGTGTTGTCCCCCTCCTCCGGCTCGCTCAAGCGCTCGGCCAGCGTGGCCTATGTCCCCCAGGACATGGCGGTTGCAGCGGGAGACACCCTCTCTGACCTGACGGGCACCACGCCCGTGCTGGCGGCACTGGCACGCATGGCGGCAGGGACGGCGCAGGTCGATGACCTTGAGTTGATCGACAATCGCTGGGACCTTGCCGAACGCTTGCGCGCCGCACTCGATACGGCAGGCCTTGCGCAGCTGGGTGTCGATACGCCGGCCGATCAACTCAGTGGAGGACAACTGGCGCGGCTCAGGCTGATCGGCGCCGTGCTGGCCGCACCGCAACTGCTGGTGCTCGATGAGCCCACCAACCACCTCGACAGCGCCGGCCGCCGGTGGCTGCTGCACCTGTTGCAGGAATGGCGTGGCGGCCTGGTGGTGGTGAGCCACGACCGAAAAATACTCAACACCCTCGGGCGCATCATTGAACTGTCCCCACTCGGCCCTCACGTCTACGGCGGCAACTATGATGCCTATCGCCTGCAGCGCGACACCGAACAACACGCCGCCGTCGCGGCGCTGGAGCACGCACGCCTTGAACGCAACCGCGAACGCCGGCGCGTGCAGAAAAACCATGACAGCCTGCAACGCCAGGCGGCGCGCTCCCGCAAGCACGCAGAGACAGCCAATGTGGACCGGTTTACCAAGGCGCGCTGGAAAAGCGCCGCCACCGAAGTCGTCGGCACGGTGCGCAGTGCCCATCACGCCTACAAACACGTGCTGGATGAGCAGGTGCGCCAAGCCTACGAGCGCGTGGTGGATGAAACGCCGACCCTGTTGGCCTTGCCGGGGTCGGTCGTGCCCAATGGCCGACAGGTCGTGGCCTTGACGGAGGTCCGGTTGCCCTGGCTGGAGCATCCCGCCCTCACACTCAACCTCACAGGGCCGGTGCGCGTGGCTGTGCAAGGACCGAATGGTTGCGGCAAATCCACCCTGCTCAAGGTACTGGCCGGCCACTGCCAGCCCGCCAGCGGTGAGTGCTCGGTGCCGGTGCCCTGCGCGTATATCGACCAGCACCAGGCGCTGCTGGATGACCGACGCTCCCTCGTCGAACAGCTCAACCTGCTCGACACACCGCTGCCCGAAGCCGAACTGCGTACGCGCCTGGCCTTGCTGCAACTGGATGCCCGGCGGGTCACCCAACCGACCGTGCACCTCAGCGGCGGCGAGCGGTTGAAAGCCGCGATGGCGATTGCCCTGTGGGGTGAAACACCCGCGCAACTGCTGTTGCTTGATGAGCCCACCAACCACCTGGACCTGGAATCGGTGATCGCCTTTGAACAGGCGCTGCTGGGCTTCAGCGGGGCAATGATGGTTGTATCCCATGATGAGGCGTTCATCCAGGCGCTCGGGCCAACCCACCGCTTGCTCTGGCAACCTGAGGGTTGGCGCCTGGAGTGTGTCTGAGGTCATTGCGCGCGCAATCAAAGCGTCCTAGGGTAGTGGCCGGATAATCTCACCGAGGAACCCGGCCCTATGCTGCCTTCGCCCAAAAAGCCTTATGCCAATGCCGCACTGGCCCATCAAAAGCGCTGGCGCGGCCGCGTCGGCCTGATGCTGGTGGCCAGCCTTTCGGTATTGGCGGGCATGACTGACGCCATCGGCTTCATGGCCAGCGGCGACTTTGTTTCGTTCATGAGCGGCAACACCACGCGCCTGGCCGTGGCCATCAGTGTGGGGGATCTCGGCTTGACCGCACGCCTGCTGTTGCTGGTCGCCACATTTGTCGCCGGTAACGCCTTGGGCGTAGTGGTCGGCCGTCTCAGCCGGCGCCATGCCCTGCCCCTGTTGCTGTGTATCGCCACCTTGCTCTGCGGCGCAGCCTTGCTGCCCTTCGCCGACACCTTGCCGGCGCTGCTGGCGGCGATCATTGCGATGGGCATGCTCAACGCAGCCGTGGAAGAGGTCAACGGCTTGCCGGTGGGGCTGACCTACGTGACCGGGGCACTGTCACGCTTTGGGCGCGGGCTGGGACGCTGGATGCTGGGGGAACGCCGCAACGGCTGGCGGGTGCAACTGATTCCGTGGGCGGGGATGTTTGTCGGCGCGGTGATTGGCGCGCTGCTGGAGCAGCACATGGGGCTGAGGGCGCTGGTGGTCAGCGGTGTATTGGCGGGCGTGTTGGGGCTGGTGTCGCTGAAGATTCCCCGGCGCTGGCATTTGGGTTTTATGCCGCGATAAAGACTAAAGGTGCCCGCCCGACGGTAAGGCCTCGACGTCCGTGTACTGGTAAAGAGCCATTATGTCGGGCGGGCGGATTGAATCATAAGCGAATGTCCGGCGGCTGTCCCGCCGGGCGTTTCCTGAAATGACTAAGGCAACGTATTACAGACAGGTCGCGAGTGCCGCCAAGCGACGCTTGGCCGGCATCGTGTCTTCAACGGCGTAGTACTTGACGGACGAACCGGCACCGGCGCTTTGCACGTCGACGAAGTAATCGCCACCGGTGGTGTAGACGGTGAAACCACCGGCCCCGTTCGGCTCTTTGAAGCCACCGGCGTCGACGCCAAACACGCTTTCATCCTGCCAGCCAAACTGGATGCACTCGGCAACTACCAGCGTGGCCTTGTCCGATGCCATGGCCTTGTAGGGAGCCCCCAGGCGCGCCTCGTTCATCTTCGAGCCCGCGCAACCGGCCAGTGCCGTCAATACCAATGCGCCCATTACCACCTTGTGCATGCCATTGCCTCGTTGGAAAAAACGCGACTGTACCATTGCCGCAAGGCTGACTGACGCCCCCATGAATTTTGTTTCACTGTGGAGGGAGAATATGCCGCCTATAGTGGCCTGGCTCATTTTTAGAAGTGTCCTTCTGCCCGCCCTCCCGCGGGCTTTTTTTCGCCTGCGCTTCAGAGCCACCCGCGAAACAGGTAGAACAACCCCATGCTCAGCAGCACGGTCATCAATACGTTACGCGTCCAGAACATCAGCGCCACGGCGCAGATACCGGCCAGCAAATACGGATTGGCCGGGCTCAGGTTGAGCTGGTGATCAGCCAGGAAAATAATCGGCCCGCAGATCGCCGTGAGCATGCCCGGCACCGCAAACCCGAGAAACTCCCGTGCCCCACGGTTGAGGCGCACCGGCAGGCGCGGCTCGATAAACAGATAACGGTTGAAAAAAACCACCAGGCCCATGGCCACAATCATCAGGTAAATCATCGCTGCCCAACCCCCAGGCGTTTACAGAAAAACCCTGCGCTCATGCCGAGCACACCCGACACCACCACGGCCGACTCCCAGTGCAGGAAGCTCAACCATACGGAAAACAACAACGACACCGCCACGCAGACCACCGTCGGCACGTCGCGCACCACCGGGGTGATCAGCGCGATAAAGGTGGCGGCGATGGAGAACTCCAGGCCCAACTGATCAAGGCCTGGGATGCTTTTGCCAAGCACGATGCCGGCCAGGGTGAACAGGTTCCAGGCGATGTAAAACGTCAGGCCAACGCCCAGGGCGTACCAGCGATTGAAGGTTTCACGGTCATAGTGGTTGACCAGAGCAAAGAACTCATCGGTCAGCAGAAAGCCCAGGCTCATGCGCCAGCGGGTCTTGAGTGGCGAAAGAATCGGGCGCAGGTGCATGCCATACAGCAGGTGCTGGGAGGTCAGCAGCAAGGTGGTCAACACGATGGAAATCAGGCTGGCACCGCTCTTGACCATGCCAATGGCGACCAACTGCGCAGCGCCGGCAAACACAATGGCGGACAAGCCCTGGGCTTGCAGTGGCGTGAATTGCGCATCGATGGCCATGGAACCGGCCAGCAGCCCCCAGGGTGCACAGGCCAGGGACAGGGGAATGACGGCGATTGCACCGCGAGCGAAGGCGTAATGAGGTAAGGCAGCAGGCATGGAAACGGCTCATCGACAGACAGTCCACAAGCATGCCAGCGCAAGATGGAGCTTGTCTTGAACGATCTTGCTCAGGCGAGCCTGACCGACACCTGCTCCACCGAATCCCGCGCTTCACGCAGTTCGTGAGCGTCCTGGTTGAGCCGGTGAATGGTGTTGAGCAAGCGCTGGCGCAGCACTTCATCGCCGAGTTTTTCAACGGCACGCATCAGGTCGAATGCCGCGGTTTCGTTATTTTCCGCGACGGAATCCAGGGTTTTGCGCAGGTTGCGAGTGGCACGGGTCACGCGGGTCTTCCTTCATCAGCAATGGGGAGGCACTTTAGGACATTCGTGTTTCATTTTAATTTCAATCACTTGTGGCAGTTTTCCCGAGGTTTGATCCATATCAATTGAAACAGGATTTGACCGAAACATATGGACATACGTATATTCGAATTTCCATATGTATATAGGCAATGGTCATGTCGGATCCCCTTACACCGCCCACCCTGTTCAAATGCCTGGCCGACGCCACTCGGGCGCGCCTGACGCTATTGATTCAGCGTGAAGGCGAACTTTGCGTCTGCGAACTGATCCATGCCTTGGACGACAGCCAGCCAAAAATCTCCCGCCACCTGGCGCAACTGCGCAGTTGCGGTGTGCTGCTGGATCGTCGCCAGGGCCAATGGATCTACTACCGCGTCAACCCGGCACTGCCCGATTGGGTGAACCAGGTGCTGGACATCACCCTGCAAGCCAACCAGCCATGGTTGCACAGCGACGCACAGCGTCTGGATGCAATGGGCGACAGACCACAACGAGCCAGCACCTGCTGCTGAGCCACCGGAGCGTTAATTCATGCTTGTCGCAGTCGCCATTTTTATTTTCACCATCGTCTTGGTCATCTGGCAGCCCAAGGGGCTCGGAGTGGGCTGGAGCGCCACGATGGGCGCGATCCTGGCCCTGGCCTGTGGCGTGATCAGCCTGGCGGATATCCCGGCGGTCTGGCACATCATCTGGAATGCCACCGGGACGTTTGTCGCACTGATCATCATCAGCCTGCTGCTGGACGAAGCCGGGTTCTTTGCCTGGACGGCACTGCATGTGGCGCGCTGGGGGCGCGGGCGTGGCCGGCGCTTGTTTGCCTATATGGTGCTGCTCGGCGCCCTGGTGTCGGCGCTGTTTGCCAACGACGGCGCGGCGCTGATCCTCACGCCCATCGTGATGTCGATGCTGCTGGCGCTGCGCTTTTCGCCGGCGGCGACCCTGGCCTTTGTGATGGGCGCGGGGTTTATCGCCGACACGGCGAGCCTGCCGCTGGTGGTGTCGAACCTGGTGAATATCGTCTCGGCGGACTATTTCAAGATCGGCTTCAACGAATATGCCGCGGTCATGGTGCCGGTCAACGTCGTCAGTGTCGCCGCCACCCTGGCGGTGCTGCTGTGGTTCTTCCGCCGCGATATTCCCCAGGCCTACGACCCCGCCGACCTGGCAGACCCCGCCAGCGCGATCCACGACCGCGCCACCTTCCGCGCCGGCTGGTGGGTGCTCGGCATCCTGCTGATCGGTTGCTTTGCCCTGGAACCCCTGGGCATTCCCATCAGCGCGATTTCCGCAGTGTGCGCCGTGCTCCTGCTGGTGATCGCCGCCAAGGGCCACAAGATCTCCACGCGCAAGGTGCTGAAGGAAGCCCCGTGGCAGATCGTGATCTTTTCCCTGGGGATGTACTTGGTGGTCTACGGCTTGCGTAACGCCGGCCTCACCACCTACCTGGCGACCTGGCTCGATACCTTTGCCACTTACGGCGTATGGGGTGCGGCCATGGGCACCGGCGTGCTGACGGCCTTGTTGTCCTCGGCGATGAACAACCTGCCGACGGTATTGATCGGTGCGCTGTCCATCGAATCCAGCCATGCCGTGGGCGTGGTCAAGGACGCGATGATCTACGCCAACGTGATCGGCAGCGACCTGGGCCCGAAAATCACCCCCATCGGCAGCCTGGCCACCCTGTTGTGGCTGCATATCCTGGCGCGCAAAGGCATCACCATCACCTGGGGCTACTACTTCAAGGTCGGGATTGTGCTGACCTTGCCGGTGCTGCTGATCACCCTCGCCGCCCTCGCGTTGCGCCTGAGCATCTAACGGAGAAACCGCAATGAAAGTCCTGTTCATGTGCACCGCCAACAGCTGTCGCAGCATCTTGTCCGAAGCGATGTTCAACCACCTGGCCCCGCAGGGTTTTGCCGCGGTCAGCTCCGGCAGTTTCCCTAAGGGCCAGGTCCTGCCGCGCAGCCTGAGCACCTTGCAGGCGGCGGGTATCCGCACCGAAGGCTTGTACAGCAAGGGCAATGACGCATTTGAAGACAGCCCGCCGGATGTGGTCATCACCGTCTGCGACAAGGCGGCGGGCGAAGCCTGCCCGGTGTATTTCGGGCCGGCGGTGAAGGCGCATTGGGGCTTGGCAGATCCCTCGGAGGTTCAAGGTGACCAGGCCAGCATCCAGGCGGCATTCGATGCCACGCTGGAGACCATCGCCAGCCGTTGCCGGGCGTTTTTCGCCCTGCCCTTTGCCCGCCTCAGCCCTGGCGAGCTCAAGGTCGAACTCGAGCGCATAGCGCTGCTGGAAATGGCCACCTCCTGACGGCTGGATGAATCCGCTGCGGCGATATGGATTCCCAGCCCTCTGCCAGCGTATGCTCTCGCACTTTCCTGAAAGGACGCGGGCATGCTGACGATCTTTTTTTACGCACTGGTATTCGGCTTTGTGTTTTGCCTCTCCCCCGGTGCGGTGCTGGCGGAGACGTTGCGCCGTGGCTTGCTCCACGGTTTCACACCCGCCTTGCTGGTGCAGTTTGGCTCGCTGGTAGGCGATGCCGTGTGGGCAGTGATCGGCCTCACCGGCATCGCACTGCTGATCCAGCATGACGCCGTGCGCGTGCCGCTGACGATCATCTGCGCGCTGTACCTGGCGTGGCTGGGCGTACGCAGCCTGATCGACGCCTGGCACTTGCCCGAAGCCGATGATGCACCGGCCAGCACCCGACAAAATGCGCTGGCCGTGGGCGCGGCGATTTCCCTGGCCAACCCGAAAAACATCGTCTACTGGGGGGCGCTGGGCAGCGCGCTGTCAGGCATCGTCGGCGCTACGCCCAGCCATGGGCAGACGCTGATGTTTTTCGCCGGCTTCATGCTGGCTTCGGTGCTGTCATGCTTTCTGATCGCCGCACTGGTGAACCTGCTGCGCAAGAATGCATCGCCCATGTGGCAACGCATCAGTTATGGCGCCTGCGGTTTAGTGCTGATCTATCTGGCCGTTCTCGCCGCACAGGGCGTATGAAGTTATATATCGGGTAACTTTCGAGTGCCTCTTGTCTGAATGAACTCTGAACACCGGGCTATTTAATTAATCATGCGTTGACATTTTGTAACTGCCTGAGTAGATTGCCCCTGCCCGCAACTGGGGCCTTTTTTAACCCTCACAAAAGAAGCCAATGGACACAGTATCCAGTCGCTGTCCGAGCACCGCCCTGGCGGGCGTCGGGCGCCCAATCCAGAACATGACAGGACTCGCCTCCCCGGTCCGGTAAGCTGCGCTGGAGCTTGATGCTCCGCCGTAACTGCCTCGCCGGTCGCCCGTCCGGTCCCGAGGTGTGTTATGACCTTCCCAACCCTTGCTTTGCCCGATGCACCCACACTGGCCGCAGCCTTGCGAGCCAAGCGTTGCCATGCCCGCGTGGTTTTTCTGCCACGACGCACGCCCTGCGTTGCCCCCTCCCCCAAAGACCCGCAGAGACCGCCGCTTTTCAGCCTGGGATAGTGCTGAGCGCCCGCGCCGTTCAATCCGCTGAAACAATAACTTCCTGATTAAGTCCCTGGAGTTCCTTATGAAACTTTCCAGTTGTAGTTCGCTGCGCACCTTATAACTAACGCGCCAGTAAAAGTTATCCAAGCACCTTATTTAAACCGATCGCGAAGTCAGCGACTCGGCATGCTTTCGCTCGCCTGTATTCAGGCAAGTACCGGGTATGTTTTGTCGAGAATTGGCGACAGGAGCACAGACAATGAGCGCCGTAAAAAACACGCCACTGCAGAAAAAAACCGGCACCGCCAGCGACACCAAACTGTCGATGCGTGCCGCCCGCGAAGCCCACAACGGCCTGTCGGCCACCCTGGCCAACGTACGCGCCACCCAGGATGGCCTGACCGAACTGGACGCCACTGCCCGACTGCAACGGGAAGGCCACAACGAAGTGGCCCATGACAAACCGCCTCACGCCATCGTGCAATTCCTGCAGGCCCTGAACAACCCGTTCATCTACGTGTTGCTGACCCTGGGCGGCATCAGCTTTTTCACCGACTGCTGGCTGCCGATGCAGGACGGTGAAGAAGCCGATCCCACCAAGGTCGTCATCATCATGACCATGGTCCTGCTCAGCAGCCTGCTGCGCTTCTGGCAGGAGCACCGTTCGACCAAGTCCGCCGAAGCCTTGAAAGCCATGGTCCGCACCACTGCCACGGTGCTGCGCCGTGAGCAAGTGGGCAGCCAGCCCACCCTGCGCGAAGTGCCGATGCGCGAGTTGGTGGCCGGCGATATCGTGCAGTTGTCTGCCGGTGACATGATCCCTGCCGACATCCGCCTGATCGAGTCCCGGGACCTGTTTATCAGCCAGGCGGTGCTCACCGGCGAAGCCTTGCCGGTGGAGAAGTACGACACCCTCGGCGACGTCACGCAAAAATCCGCCGGGCCGGTCGCCGCCGACCAGGGCAACCTGCTGGACCTGCCGAACATCTGCTTCATGGGCACCAATGTGGTCAGCGGCCGCGCCAAAGCTGTGGTGGTGGCGACCGGGCCGCGCACCTACTTTGGCTCCCTGGCCAAGGCGATTGTCGGCTCCCGGGTACAGACCGCATTCGATCGCGGGGTGAACAGCGTCAGCTGGCTGCTGATCCGCTTCATGCTGGTGATGGTACCGATCGTGTTCTTCCTCAACGGCTTCTCCAAGGGTGACTGGGGCGATGCGTTCCTGTTCGCCCTGGCGGTTGCCGTGGGCCTGACCCCGGAAATGCTGCCGATGATCGTCAGCGCCAACCTGGCCAAGGGCGCCACGGCGATGGCCAAGCGCAAAGTAGTGGTCAAGCGCCTCAACGCGATCCAGAACTTCGGCTCGATGGACGTGCTGTGCACCGACAAGACCGGCACCCTGACCCAGGACAAGATCATCCTCGAGCATCACCTCAACGCCTTCGGCCAGCGCGATGATGCGGTGCTGTCCCTGGCCTGGCTCAACAGCTACCACCAGAGCGGCATGAAAAACCTGATGGACCAGGCCGTGGTGCAGTTCTCGGAGCAGAACCCGAGGTTCCAGCTGCCGTTTGCCTACAGCAAGGTCGATGAATTGCCGTTCGACTTTGTGCGCCGTCGCCTCTCCATCGTGGTCAAGGACGCTGTCCACGACCATCTGCTGGTGTGCAAAGGCGCCGTCGAGGAGATGCTGGACATTGCCACCCACGTGATGGAGGCCGGCAGTGCAGTGCCTCTGGATGAGCACCGCCGCGAGGAGTTGCTGGCGATCGCCAATGACTACAACGAAGACGGCTTCCGCGTGCTGGTGGTGGCCACGCGCAACATTCCAAAGGCCCTGGCCCGCCAGCAGTACACCACCGCCGATGAGCGCAACCTGGTGATCCAGGGCTTCCTGACCTTCCTCGATCCGCCCAAGGAAACCGCCGGCCCGGCGATTGCAGCCCTGCAGCAGATCGGCGTGACGGTCAAAGTCCTCACCGGCGACAACGCCGTGGTCACCAGCAAGATCTGCCGCCAGGTCGGCCTCGAACCAGGCCGGCCGCTGTTGGGGGTGGAGATCGAGCTTATGGACGACGCCACCCTGGCGCGCCATGTGGAGGAGCGCACGGTATTTGCCAAGCTCACGCCGCTGCAGAAATCCCGGGTGCTCAAGGCCCTGCAAGCCAACGGCCACACCGTCGGCTTCCTCGGCGACGGCATCAACGACGCACCGGCATTGCGGGATGCCGACGTGGGTATCTCGGTGGACAGCGGCACGGACATCGCCAAGGAATCGGCCGACATCATCCTGCTCGAAAAGAGCCTGATGGTGCTGGAAGAAGGCGTGCTCAAAGGCCGCGAAACCTTCGGCAATATCATGAAGTACCTGAACATGACCGCCAGTTCCAACTTCGGCAACGTGTTTTCGGTGCTGGTGGCCAGTGCATTCATCCCGTTCCTGCCGATGCTGTCGATTCACCTGCTGCTGCAGAACCTGATGTACGACATCTCCCAACTGGCCCTGCCGTGGGACAAGATGGACAAGGAGTACCTGGCCAAACCGCGCAAGTGGGACGCCAGGAACATCGGCCGCTTCATGATCTGGATCGGGCCGACCTCGTCGATCTTCGACATCACCACCTTTGCCCTGATGTGGTACGTGTTCGCCGCCAACAGCGTGGAAATGCAGACCCTGTTCCAGTCCGGCTGGTTTATCGAGGGCCTGCTCTCGCAAACCCTGGTGGTGCACATGCTGCGCACCCGCAAGATTCCGTTCTTCCAGAGCACGGCGGCATGGCCGGTGCTGATGATGACCGGCGTGGTGATTGCGCTGGGCATCTACGTACCGTTCTCGCCCCTGGGCACCCTGGTGGGCCTGCAACCGCTACCGCTGGCGTACTTCCCGTGGCTGGTCGGCACGCTGCTCAGCTATTGCTGCGTGGCCCAACTGATGAAAACCCTCTACATCCGCCGCTTCAAGCAGTGGTACTGAGTTCCCCCGCCGTTTAAACGGTGGCGGTCGCCCGGCCGCCACCGTGCATTACAAGGAATAGGATCATGCGCGTCTTGATCTGTGCCGGTCGTCATTACGCCGACTGCAAAAAGTCCCGCCAAGTGCTGGACGCTTACCACCGCCTGCGCCCCGTGCAGGTGCTGATTCACGGCGGCAACCAGTTCCTCGGCAGCGCCATCGAGGACTGGGCGCGGGAACTCGGCATCGACGTGGTGCGCTACCCGCCCAACTGGCAACGCCACGGCAAGCAGGCGGAGCGCCAGCGCAACCATTTCATGCTGACCGACAGCCGCGCGGACGTGGTCATCGCGCTGCCAGGTGGTGACGACACGTCGGAGCTGGTCTGCCAGGCCAGGGCCAGCGGCATTTCGGTGCTGACCGTAGAGAACTGACATTCAAGCGAGGTGCATCATGCACAACAAACACACCCCGAAGCGCCCGGACGGGTTTGCCAAATACCGTGCGCGGCACTATCGCGGCGCGCGCCAGACCCTGCTGCTGTTGCCGCCGGCAAAACAGCGGGCGCTGCGGCGCAACCTGCTGTTTATCGGTATCACCCTGGGTTCGATCCTGTTAATTGCCCTGGTGTCCAAGGCCCATGCCGCCGGTGGCGCCTATGTGGTCGATGACGGCGCAATCAACGCACCGGGTGCCTGCAATCTCGACGCCTGGTACAGCGCCGACCGGCACGCCGGCAACACGCACACGGCAACGCTGTCTCCCGCGTGCACGTTCAGCGTACTGCCTTCGGTGCAGTGGGGCGCGGCGCTGTCACGGGCCGACAGCGCAGGCCGGGGCGAGACCCAGGTGAGTCCGCAACTCAAGGCGCAGGTGCTGTCACGGCAAGACCTGGGGCTGGAAATGGCGATCTCCGCCGGGGCGCATCTTGCCCTTGATCGACGACACGGGTTCGACGGCGCCGACTTCACCCTCCCCTTGACCTGGCAACCGCTGGCGCCCCTGCGCTTGAACCTGAATGCCGGCTGGGCCCATGCCTACAACGACGGCGAGCAAACCCAGCGCCTGAGCTGGGGCACCGGCGTCGAGTATCAACTGATGGATGCCCTCACGTTGATCGCTGAACGTTACGGCCAGGAAGGCGGTGACCAGGCCTGGCAAGCAGGGCCGCGCCTGCACTTCGGGGAGTTTGTCGACGTCGACCTGGTGCTCGGGCGCGACCTGGGCGGTGAACGCAATCAATGGCTGACCACCGGTGCGACGCTCAGGTTTTAGGCCTGGCCTGCTGCTCCCGGTGCAGTTGCCGTGGCGGGTCGTCCAGGTAATTGCCTTATGATGGCGGCACCATTCCAACGAGGGGTAAAGCACGTGGACCGTATCGAACAAATGACGCTGCTGGCGACCTACAACCAGTGGATGAACCGCAAGGTCTATGACGCGGCTGCCAGGCTTACGGACGATGAGTTGCGCGTGGACCGCCAAGCGTTTTTCGGCTCGGTCTTCGGCACGCTCAACCATCTCACGTTGGGCGACACCGTCTGGCTCAAACGCTTTGCCCTGCACCCCGCCGGCTACGCGACGCTGGCGCCGCTGAACAGCATCGCCGCGCCGTCGGACCTCAAGCAACTGGCGTTCGCCGACCTGGGTGAACTCGCCGCCCGGCGGCGTTGGCTGGACCAATTGATCATCGATTGGGTGCACACCCTGCGCGAACCCGACCTCGACCATCGCCTGCACTACCACAACATGCGCGGCGCGGCGGCCAGCAAGACATTCGGCGCCCTGCTGGTGCATTTTTTCAATCACCAGACCCACCATCGAGGCCAGGTCACCACGCTGCTGACCCAGACCGGGCAGGACGTGGGCGATACGGACCTGCTCGCCTTGATTGACTGAACTCAGCGAGCGCTGAATTCGGCATAGGCCTGCAGCAACCGTGCAAAGTCCTCGGGTTGCGGCAACTGCTCGAAGCTTTCGACTGCCGGCGTGGTAGCCCAGGCCAGTTTTTCGCGGGTCCAGGTTTCCATAAAGGGCACGTACTCCGCAGCATTATCCAACAGCGTCGCACGCACGTTGACGAACTCATCGATGCCATGGGGGCGGGTAAACAGCCAGCTCATGCAGTGCGGGCAGCAATAGTGACGATCGACCCCGTGCAGGCCGCCGACCACCGGGCAGCCCTGGGTCACCGTGAACGCGCTGGCGGGAATCAGTGCACTGAGGGAGAACGCACTGGCGGTCATCTTCTGGCAGCCGGTGCAGTGGCACGCCATGGTAATCACCGGCGCCTGGCTCACGCTGAAGCGCACCCGGTTACAACGGCAACTGCCTTCCAGGGGCAGGGTCTCGACGCTCATCACACACTCCTTTTCATGATCAGTGGCATGGCAGGGTAGCGCCGAGGCGGGGGTGTTGAACAGGTCCAGGGGCAAAACCGAACGCTGCTGCGCCCATGGGGGTCGTAACCTCAGGTAAGTGCCGCACCTGCCGCAACACCGATGCCTACAAGGAAGCGCGCCGCAACCAGCGCAACGCCGCACGCCGTGCTTCGCGCCAGGCCAAGACCCACACCAGCACCGACTGGCGCAGTGCCTGGACGCAGCGCCTGACCGATCTGCCAGGGCGACAGCGCCTGCCCCGCGGCTTCGGCGCACAGCCTTTCGTATAAGCAGAAACGCAGAAGCCCCGGACAAACCGGGGCTTCGTTTTCAATCAATCATCATTGGACACCGGCCTGTTGCGTGCCTGGTAACCCGGCAACGTGGCGGCATACGCCAGTGCCTGTTCACGGGAATTGAAGGACGCCAGCCGATCCTGGGGCGTACACACCCGCCATGGCCCGAAATTGACCTGCACGATGTCGTACCCATTCAGATGCAGCTTCTTCAGCAGTGGAGCGCTCATAGTCACCTCGCTTTCCTGAGATTTCCCAGCGTTGCACGCCCTACCTTACACCCGCATCCAGGCTCATGACCGACCGCATGTCGCATGCGGCCAGGCTACTTGACCTTGCTGCTCAAGGTATCCACGCTGCGCTTGAGATCATCCAGGCTGCGCTTCAAACCTTCGATATCGCTTTTCTGCCGTTCGATCGTGCTGTTCTGATCCTCGACCGTGCGCTTGAGGCTCGCCAACTGGCTGTCACTGGAACTGGCGCTCGAACCGTCCCTGCGCTTGAACTCATCGAACGCGCGGTCCTGCCCCTCCAGCTTGCCTTTCAGGCCTTGCACCTCACTCTCGGTACGTTTCTGCGCAGCCTGCAGCTGTTCAATATCCCCCACCGAAATGCTCGACGCCTTCAACACATACTGATTGCCCGCCTCCAGCGAAGTCCCCGTCAACCGATCACCGCCTGACGCGCTGAAATCCCCCCACTTCACCGCACTCCCAGCCTGTGCCGTACCGGCCAACAGTCCCACGACACCTGCAATAACCATCCAATAGCGCCTGCGAACACTGAGCATCAACTGATTCCTTTCCAGATTGCCTAGATGGCATATCGCTATGACTGTCATTTATACCGCTTGTTCCCGTACTGTAGGAATCATCCGGTTCGCCTGTTAAAGCCGATGTAGATCACTGATCTGCCAAGCTTTTTCAGGCGCCGTCCATGCAAGAAAGCGGCAGACCGACCTTGCGTCGAAGCGCCTGGATCTATATATTCCCAACCCTGTAACAACGCGCTACCGCCCGAATGGCGAAACTGGTAGACGCATGGGACTTAAAATCCCCCGCTCGTAAGGGCGTCCCGGTTCGATTCCGGGTTCGGGCACCATATATATCAAGGGCTTGCATGATGAACTTCATGCAGGCCCTTATCTTTTTGGCTCCGCAATTTTAGACCCTGCACCGCAATTCCCTTTATACAACTGCGCAAAAACTTAGCATCCAGTCGAGTTTTACCAATCACATGGATGTCCAGTAAGCTGCTCATTCAAACTGGACAAGGACGACTCGCGTGATCACCTGCCATCTGAAGTATCAGATTGACCCCTATCAAATCCCCACCTTTGAAAACTATTCGAGACTATGGATTGGCATAGTCAACCGAATGGGGGGCACCCACCACGGTTATTTCCTTCCTGCCGAGGGCGCCAATAACGTCGCCTATTGCCTTTTCAGCTTTCCGAGCCTTTCGGATTATGAGCGCTATCGCAAAGAATCAGAGACTGATCCGGAATGTGTCAGCACATTCGCGCTGGCAACAGAGAAGCGATTCATCGTCAGCTACGAGAGAACCTTCTTGCGGCCGGTGCTCGACTGACCCAGGGCCCGGCCCGCCGAGCTCTTTCATACCGTGAAAAAAACGGATTGCCGATGAAAATCCGCCCACTCCAGTTTGAGTTGAAAGACTTCGCTCTCGCGCTTTACGGCCTGAGCCTGATGCTGCCGGCTACAAACGAGCATCATGAGGTTTTCGACGTAAGCCCATACTCATATGGCTGGCATATTTTGCTGTCAGGTATTCTTGCGGTCATGGACGGAGGCATCGCGTGGCTTGCAAACATCGCGTTCATACCGGCGTATCTATACAGGAATGCAAGAAAGTCGCTGATTTGCTCAATCATAGCAATCGCGATGGGCCTAACCTCGTTCTCCTACACCAGCATCTGGAACGATGGCGCCGGAAGGATAAGCATCACAAGCTACAGCTACGGATTTTACGTTTGGATGCTTTCTTTTGCATGGCTTGCCGCCACCTCTGTTATTGAACTTCAACGTGATAAAAGACGCTCACTGACCGCAAGCTCGTAAAACGGGATGACATTGCAACTCGGTCATGGCGTTTTGCACCTTCGGCACGTCACAAAGGTCACGAGGAATGAGTTCAGCAGAAAAGGACGCAGCAAGATCTACCGGTATATCAATAGCAGTAGTAGGTATTGCTCTGGGCCTAGCCGTTGCCGTCTACATAAGCCCTAAAAACGAGTATTTCCTGGGTAATTTTACATACCTCTGGTTACCGCAAGCAGCCGTGCTTGCTCTGGCTCTGGCGTGCAAGGCCTCCCGAGAATCAGTGGGCGGAATAGCTATAGCGTTGGCCCTGTATTTGAGTGTTTTCGCCTTCTGGTTTTCTGGTAGGAACGCTGATTCCATGGCTTGGCTGGGTTACTTCTTCAGCTTCCCTGGAGCCTTAATTGGCGCAGGCTTTGCAATCGTGAGCGAGAAGCCCAAAACGCCCATCACCCCAATCCTGCAGGCGCTCGGGTGGGTGGTTCTTGGCGTAGCCGTTAACCAGACGGTCGTTTGCTCTACTGTCATGTATTGCCTCGGGAATTAGTAGCGCTGGGCGAGCATTTGACGGGCCAGATGCACAAAGCCCGGCGCGAGCCGGCTACCAGTGGTCGAAAGCCTATTTTTCTAGCGCAATTCGTAAACCAAAACTGCTTCAGCAAGCTCGATGTCGCTGGCCGTGCCCGCCTCATTCTGAGTACGCAAACGCTCGAATGCAGCTTCCAGGCTCGCGCCTCTAATAACTCCATCACTCGCGACGAAAGCTGCAGCATCATTGCGAGCGGCAACTATCTTTGTGTCGCCTCTCTTTGAACTATTGCGGCTACTTTCTTGACTGTCTTCGGTAAGCGTAACGGGGAAAAGAGTCACAGCTAGGCTCGATGAAACAATTACTCCAAAGGCCGAAACCTTGACCGCCCTGCCATCACCAGCGATTGCGGGAAAACTGCACGGAAAACCGAGCATAAGCACAACAATCAGTTTGCGCAAAAAATCCACTCCACGGGTTTGCATCATCCTTTAGGGCTGAATCTACAATCTTCCTGGCCAGGCATCCAGTGTGTATGGAATGCCAGTAACTACGTCCATTACGAAATGATAGCGTTGCGCCACACTAATTTATCGAGCGCATGAGGAAGCCATGGCAATAGGTGACAAGATAAGACAATTCTCTGTAGCACCCGCCAAAGATCATCAGTGGATCCGTGGGCTGCGCTACGCGATCATGTTAGAAATTGAAGATTTCAAGGACCGCGAGGGCATGCGCCTATCTCTTTCAGCGGAACGGATAAACGCTCTCAAGGGCAACGAACGTTTCGCTCATCGACTTTCGAATCTGCAAGAAATTATGGATCTCATAGCACCTTTAGAAAACGAAGATCCTTTACGGTCAGCCGAATTAGGAAATGAGTTAGCCCACTACCTATCGGCTAGAGAGAACAATCCTGATTGTAGTAGCCCGATCAGGCTCAAAGGCGAGTTGCTAGGGATGGATCTTGGTCTTTGAATTTATGGATTTCTCCAGCCCCTCGCCCGCAGCCCAAGGAATGGGGGAGTGCCAATATCGGCGCACTTATGACCTGGAGGTCAAATGAGCGAAAACACGTTTGCAGTAGCGGCTGGACATTTGGCAAATACATCAGCATTGCTGGCTTTAATCCTGAACCTTACCGGACGCAGCAGCCTGGCGATTACTTGGACGGGACGTACTCATCTACTCGCGCCCCAGTGCTCGTGTCGACAATGATCATGTCCCACCAAGTATTACTCGGGGCGGTTGTGAGCTTGTATGTGCGGCCAGCGACAAGATTAACGTCACGGAACTTTCGATCCAGAGAAACGGTGGTGCCCGCCCAATGCCTGAGTTCCAGTCGATGTCTACCGGCAGTGAGTCGATATACTGTTTGGGTAGCAAGCGCGAAATTGGTTTTACGGCCATCAATGGTGGCAATGAACAGTGACTTGTCAGTTAGACCGATACGCGCAACGTCAGAATCCGGTAGCCCTTCCGCTGCTTTTTCGGTGTAGCAGATGCAACCACTGGTGAGAGTGATCATCAGAGCCAATCCGAATAATCGCAACGCGCGCGCCTTCGACATACCAGCCTCCAAATCCATGTGGATGAGTGCAGCATTCAACCCCAAACCATATCAAATTGCCACCAACCACTCACTGGAGGGCGGCGTTTACCTGAGGTAAACGAAATGACTGTGCGTAACCGTCCAGCGAAGTCGCCTTCCCTATCCCGGCCTGTGCGGATGAACAACTGTTGATGCTCACGAAGCCGCGAGATTCACTAGCGTTATTTCCGGGAAACATCCCGACTCGGTACTTCCGAGCGTTTCCTCGTCTTCATGAATTCTGGCCCAGGGAGAGCATCACGATAGCGAGAATAATGTTCAAAGAGCGGCGGATTGGGCACGGGCGTGATTTGATCGAAATGCTTGTGAAACTGGCGCCTGCGAAACCCGCTCGAAAGACTTAAACCATAGAATGAGTGATCGGAATGTACTTTTGCGCAGAATTAAGTCATTTAGGGACCTACCTGGCTCAGCCCTCAGCACTTTAAAGTACGCCAATCATTCAACTATCGGCGTCTGTATGAATCTCTGGTTTCGACTTCTCCTCATGCTGCTTCGTCGACCTTGGCGCAAACCGGCAAAAGCGCTGGATTCGACCGTTATCCGAATGCGCGTCTGGCCACTGGACCTCGACTTCAATCGACATGTCACCAACGGCCGATATTTCACCCTGGCCGATGTCGGACGCATGGATTTCGTTTTGCGCAGTGGCGCCTATCGAGTAGCTATTAGAGCAAAGGCGCTGCCCATCGTCGGAGATACTTGGGGTAAATTTCGTCGCGAGCTTAGACTGTTTGAAGCGTTTGAAATCCACACAAGGATGCTTGGCTGGGACGACAAGTGGAGCTTCATGGAGCATCGATTTGTGAGTAAAGGCAGAGTGATCGGCGTTGTCGTAATGCGAGGTCTATTCCGTTCAGCGAAAGGTATTGTTCCGCCAAGCGAGTTTGTTCGAGAACTGGGACTGCCCGAACGGTCGCCAGAGATGCCGGAATGGCTGACCTCGTGGTCGCAGAGCTGCGATGCCATGAGTCGGCAACTCAGGGATGAAGAAAGCACCAATGATTGACTTGACGTGCAGTCAGCCCATGACCAGTGCGCTATTGGGACCGTTGATTGCTCCGCCGTTGGCGTGTGCGGCGTAACTTCGCCAGCCCGTGTAATTCGTCAATAACGGGCTGTATGTGCTTTTCTCCGAGCAGGTGCTGGTATACCTCGAAGTGGCCCTATCGCCAAGCGCACTTGCTTCTTTATTTCCTCTATGGCCAGGCACGCCTCATGCACGAAGCGTTCGTCGAATACGCCATGCAACTCAAGCTCCATCCCACTTTTGTCATGGTGTATTTGCACATGGCAGTATCGACCACCATATTGGCCGCTGCTGCAAAATAACACCAGATTAAAACCATGACCGAGGAGCTTACGTAATTGATCCTGAAGACTGTCTTGGTGCAAGCCAGATATTTCCAGCTGCCGAGACGCACACGGGCCATTGGCGAATTGTTTACTCAACATAACCATCTCCACTTTTATCGGTTACGCAGTGCCAGCACTACTGCGCACTATCACGAACAAGCTTACGACGTAGCCAGCCTGAAAAATGTCAGAAGTCGGTAAGGTAATGGTAAATACCACGAGCACTCCGAGTTACTTCCCACTCTGTTATTTACCCACCTTAACCATAAATTAACGCTACCAAACAGAGCAACCTATTAAGCTTGGCTGATGCGCCTCTCCTGCCCCCGGCCACTCATGAGGTGATGGCGCACCATCAAGCCTGCCGGCCCAGTCGAAAACGACGCACTACCGATATATCATTCTGGAGTGTTTGACTAATGCCTGACGACAACGCTCATTCGGCAAAACATGCCTCGTACAGTATCGCCCTGGTTAATTATAAAACGCTGCACATGACACGCCTTTGCTTAGGATTGCTACGCGACTACGCTATATACCATCAAGTTCCGGTCTGGGTAGTGGATAACGGTTCCGCCGATGAAAGCACCCACTACCTGCGGACACTTGACTGGATCAACTTGGTAGAGCGGATTCCCCACCCTCGAGAGGCCGGATACATCGCGCATGGTAAAGCCCTTGATCTGATTTTGGGATACATTGAAACTCCGTACTTATTCCTGCTTCATACGGACACATTTGTATTTGATACCGATGTGTTCAGCATGATGATGAGCCAAAGTACTGCAACGCCGCGTACAGTGGCAGTCGGTTGTACAGAACAGATCAATCGCGGTTTTTTAAGAACTGCCTGGCGGTTCGGTACTCGACTGATGAAGTACCACTACCGAACGCTCATGCGTTACGTGGGGCTACCCTCTAAAAACCCCAAGCCTTTCAGAGAAACCCACTTGAAAAGTTTTTGCACCTTATGGAACTGCGATGTAATTAAACAACATAACTTGCGCTTCATGATGGATAACCGGGTACCGGGATACGCTCTACAAGACAAGATGGTCAAGCTGGGTTATGCGATCAGCTTTCTGTCAGCACGAAGATTGTTCAGTTATCTGGACCATATTCAAGCCGGCACTGTCGCCGCTAACGGCGGCTATGACACGGACCATCGTCGAAGAAAAACGTATCACGATACCCTGCTGCGCTTTCAAAAAGAGGCGTCAAATGACGCGAAAACGACCAGCACGGAAAAATGACGGTTGCTGATAAGACCGGCCCCCGAGATTCGAACTGAGTGGGAGCGCACAGCTGGCTTGAAAATCGAACCTGATAGGGCTTTATCCACGGCCCAGCCCATAGGGCGCTTGTTCGATACTCATCGCTTACTCTGCTGCGCATCAAGAGGGATCTCGAGGATGAAGGTTGCGCCCTGCCCTTCCCCGTCGCTGTGCACGGTCAAGCTGCCACCCATTTCCTGTGCAGCGAGCGCGCAGCTGTGCAGGCCGAAACCGTGACCGTCTTTGCGAGTCGTGAAGCCATGGGAAAAGATACGCGTCAGGTGCTCTGGCGTAATCCCGTTGCCATTGTCGGCCACCGTGATACGCAAGACTGCTCCGTCACCGATAAGGGAGGCGCTGAACGTGATGCACGGGCTGCGATCGACCACGCCGTCCAACGCCTGCCTGGCGTTTTTGATCAGGTTTACCAGAATCAGCAGCACCCGGTGCCGGTCCAGCGACAGCAGTGGCAAGTCGGCAATGTCCTTGACCACCGTCACCTCCTGATTCATCCGTGAGCCGGCACTCATGCGCCAGGCATCATCGATTAATTCCGAGACCGGTATTGTCTCGACGACACTGACGGCAACGGCATAGGACTGCTGGGCAGCGACAATGGTCTTGATGTGGTCAATGCCTTTGGTGAGTTGCTCGAGCTCTTCGATGATGCCCTGCTGCTCTGCCGCCACCGCCTGCGCCAGCTTGAGCAGGTAGTCGGGCAGCATCTTTCCCCTCTGGTCCTGGGTGAGAAAATCGCTCAGCTCATGGATGTGTTCGTTCATCATCTGCGCCACCTTGCCCAGGCCCTGGGCCTTGGAGGTGCGCATCTGGCTGCTGACCAACTCGGCCGAAACGTTCACGCTGTTGAGGACGTTGCCGACATTGTGCAGCACCGTCGTGGCGATCTCGGCCATGCCCGCCTGACGGGATTTCGCATTCAGTTCGGATTGCACCTGGCTCATGCGTAGCGCCGCGCGTACGCGAGCCTTGAGCTCCAATGGCGAGAAAGGTTTGGCGATATAGTCATCGGCGCCACTCTCCAGCCCGGAGATGCAAGCCTCGCTGCCGCCGCGGGCGGTCAACAGGATGACGGGCAGATGGGCAAAACCGGCGCTCGCCTTGATTCTGGCGGTCAGGCCAAAGCCGTCAAGCTCCGGCATCATCACATCCGAGAGAACGACATTGATCGGTTGACGCTGCAGCATGGCCCAGGCCTGCTCTCCATCAGCGGCGGTGACGACGCTGTAGTCGTCGCGCAAAAGCTCGCTGAGGTAGCCAAGCATTTCCGGGCTGTCATCGACCACCAGGACCCTGGACTGCGAGGTGCGTTCCGGGTGCTGCTCGTTGTCTGCATCGCCCATGGACGCCTGGTCGTTGCTACTGCCACGGCGGCCGTCGTCGAACAGCAAGTGGCGCTGCTCGGTTGTGATCATTGCGGTGGATGACGATCCCTCATGCAGATGACCGGCTTCGGTCGGCACCGTGTTTTGCTCGGTTCCTCGAGGAAATCGAACAAGGAAGCACGACCCCTTTCCAGGCTCACTGTTGACGCTGACTTCGCCCCCCATCAGTTCGACCAGATCCTTGACCAGGGCCAGGCCGATGCCTGTACCGCTGTAATGCCGCGTGGCGGAATTGTCGATCTGGGAAAAACGCTGGAACAGCAGGGGTAATTTGTCAGGCGCGATGCCAATGCCCGAGTCTTGCACCGCGAGCTCAAATCGCTCGTCATCAAGCGCAGTGACTGCCAGATGCACCGTACCGCCAGCAGGGGTGAACTTGATGGCATTACTCACCAGGTTGAGCAGAATCTTCTCAAAGTGTCGGGGGTCCAGGAACACGGTGCCGAGGGCAGGATCGATGCTGCAGGTCAACGTGCAGCCTTTGCCCTTGGCCACCATGGCGGCGTCCTCGGCCAGCACACCCACCGCCTTGTTCAAATCAACGGGCGCCGGACACAGCTCAAACTTGCCTGCTTCGGCCTTGGAGAAGTCAAGGATATCGTTCACGCGGTTCATCAGGCGCAGTGCGTTTCGTTGTGCGCGCTCGATTTGCACGCGCCAGTCCGCCGGCGGCGTGATCGCCACCGAGAGCTGCTCCAACGGGGCGAGAATAAGGGTCAAAGGGGTGCGCAGTTCGTGGCTGACCGTGGCGACGAAATCACTCTTTGCCTGGTTGGCCGTCTCGGCCTGGTTGCGCGCCTGAATAAGTGCAACCGCCTGCGCCTCCAGCACCTCGGTCTGTCGGTGCAGCGTGTCGGTCCGCTCGGCGACCATTCTCTCCAGAGAGGCCTGCACCTGCTGTCTTTCGCCTTCGGCCTCGGCCTCCAGCACCCGGATGCGCAAGGCATTCTCCTGGAACACCCGGACGGCGCGAGTCATGATCCCAATCTCATCGCCGCGTCCAGCACTGGCGATTTCGGCGGTCAAGTCACCGGCAGCCAGCCGGCGCATGACCGAAGCCAGGGCGACGATGGGCTGCGCGACAAACCGCGAGGTGCTCCAGGCGATGGCTCCGGCCAGCAGGATGGCGACGGCGCCAGCGACTATTGTCGCCAGCATGCCGCGATCCTTGTGGACCAAGGCGTCTGAACGCGCTTCGCCTGCGAAGCGCGCAACCAACAGGCCAGCGCTGCGTGCCTCGATACGAACCTGGTCGCGCGCGTCGCCCAAGGCGTTGCTCGCCTGATGGAACCCGGCAAATGCCGCCCGGTAGCCAGCAATCTGATCGCTGACCGTCAGGGGCGTAGCGCTGGCCTGCTGCCCCACAGACGAAGGCAGAACCCGGGCGAGACGGGAGAGTTCATCGAGGATCACGCCTACAGAACTGGCGACCTCGGCCGACGGCGCCAGGCGAAACGACAAGGTTTGCGCCTCCAGGGTGGCAACACGTTCGGCGAAACGCTTGGACAACGCGGCGGCGTTTTGCAGCAAACCGATGGCGGCCTGAATGTCACTGGCGTCATGGGCAATGTGCTCGTCCACTTCAGCCAACATGACTTCAAGGCGCTCTGCCACGCCTCCAACAGCCCCCAGATGCCGCAAAGCCTCGCCGCCCCGGAGCCTGGGAGCCTCGCCAAGCTGCTCGAGCGCCAGGCTGGCTGCTGCCACCGCCGTCGCCAACTGTTCCAGGGTCTCCACCTGTTGCGGCGCCCCCATTAACTCACGCAATTGCTCGACCACAGGCGGCAGCGCCGCACAGGCGTTGCGCGCCGCAGTGGCGGCCGCACCATCACCGGTCACCAGCACCTGGGCCACATTGGCGGTAATGATACGTTCGCCGTTGCGCAGGATATCCAGGATGCGATGGGCGCTCTGGGCGTTGCTCACCCGCGCCTGGTGGTCGGCGGCGCGGGAGTCCAGGCCCTTCAGCCCAGCGGCGATGCCCTGTTCAACGAGGGCCGTCGCCTCTCGCATCCGAGCGTAATGGGCGGTCATATTCTCGGTTTCGCCATCCATGGTCAGCGTCGCCACCCGCAAGGACGCGATCGCCGCAGCGAGCCTATCCAGGCTGCCCTTGAGCGATTGCGCCTCTGCCGCCGGGATGGCGTTAAGGCCGTTGATAGCCGTCGCGACCAAGCCTTCGGCCTGGGACACGCTGTCCTGGTCGCGGGTGGCAATGAAGTTTTCCACCCGCCCGGTAGCCCCGTTGACCGAGGCCAGAATTTCCGCGGAATGGCTGGCGGAATCCACCGCACGAACCATGCCTCGCAGGCCGTAGAGGTTCACGAGCGATACCGCCAGCATCAGCAACACCAGTGCGGCAACCGCCAGGCCGATCCTGACGGCAATAGGCCTGGCCGTGGCTGATTTGAATGTCAACATGGGGCCTCGCCTCCTAGCCCGCCGCTACTGTTTCGTCACCTCCGGCAAAGGCGCCGGCGGCGCCGTATGGTTGATGGCCGCATCGATCATCGCCGCAACGGAAGCCTGGCCGTAGAACGGATTGGCGGCACCGCCCACCGGCATAGTGGCAAGCCAGGCGTCCAGGTCTTTGGCATCAATACGTACCAGCGGCACTTCGACGAACTTCGGCACCTGCTTGCCCGCCAGTATCTGCTGGGCCACCCAGAACCCCATCTGGGAGACGCTCGGGGAGGCAGAGACAGAGACGGTCTCGTAGCCATTGGCATCGCGTTCCTGTTTCCACAGGGCAAGTTCGTCCTGACGGTTCCCCATCACGATGATCGGTAAAGGGCGACCCGCCGCCTTGAACGCCATGGCCGCACCATATCCGTCGCCACCCTGGGTAGCCACGGCATCAATGGTGGGCAGCGACGGCAGCGCCAGCGTGACTTCCGTGCGGGCGACAGAAGCCGTCCAGTTCCCGTATACGGTCTTGACGAATTTCAGGCCCGGATAGTCGCTGGCGGCCTTGCGAATGCCATCGCTGATGTTTTTATCCGTGGCATCGCCAGCGATGCCGCGGATCTCCAGTAATGTCCCGTTGCCCTTCAGGCGCTCGGCGATGTAGTCCATTTCCACACGGCCCATGGCGGACCAGTTGTAATCCACGGTATAGACACAGGGCTCGGTGACCAGGCTGGCCATGACGACCACCACGATGCCGGCGTTGCAGGCATCGCGGATCACCCCGTTGAGGGCCGTGTCGGAGGCAGCGAGGATCACGATGGCATCGACGCCCTTGACGATCATGTCCTGGATATGAGCCGCCTGTTCCGAAGCCGAGTTATTGGCGCTGACGACGGGAGCCTCACGGATCAAGCCCTCCTTTTGCGCCTGGAGCGCAATTTCCTGCCAGTTGCGCACCATCACCTTGCGAAAATCGCTACCTGCGTAGGAATTGCTGAAGGCAATGCTGTAGCTCGCGGTAGGGCCGCTGGCGATGCCGTCGGCGGCAGCCTGGGCCGGATTGGCGGCAACTATCGCCAGCCCCGCCACGCAGCCGGCGAAGCGCCCCAAGGTCTTGTGGATCGACTGGGTGTTCATGCTGTTCTCCATCGTGCTTGGCATTTACCAACAGTCATCCACCCGTACCGGCTTACAGCCTGGATCGACGGCGTGTTCTGGTTGGAGCCGTTGGCCCCTACATTGGAGATTTTCGAGCAGGTGAGGTTTGAGGCAGGCATTGAACGTTTCCCTGTATGCCGCGTGCGGGTTGTTGCGTGAGCCGTTGAAAACGCCTGAAGCCCGCCCACCGGCTGTCTTGCCGATACAAGGCTGCTGGCCAACGTCAATGATTTTGCCAGGGTCGGTGCCCTTGGCGGCCGAACATTGAAACCCGTAGATGGCTCGCATTGGCAATGAGCATAGTATCAAAGTGCCCGCTTTGCTCGCGGTCTGTGAACGGATGCGGCGTTCCGAGCCATAGTTTTGTGTTTGACTGCCGCCCCACTCAACCCTGCCTGCTGTTCTACGCTTGTTGCTCGACCCACTTATCGGAGACCCGACATGAACCCACACACCACCGCCCTGGTCCTGATCGAATACCAGAACGATTTCACCACCCAAGGCGGCGTGTTCCATGACGCCGTCAAAGACGTCATGCACACGTCCAATATGCTCGCGAACACCGCCACCACGGTTGAACAGGCGCGCGCGCTCGGCGTGAAGATCATCCACCTGCCGATCCAGTTCGCCGAGGGCTACCCGGAGCTGACCACCCGCGACTACGGGATTCTCAAGGGCGTTGCCGATGGCAGCGCCTTTCGCACCGGCAGTTGGGGTGCCGACATCAGCGAGGCGATTACCCGGGAAGACGGCGACATCCTCGTGGAGGGCAAGCGCGGGCTGGACGGTTTCGCCACCACGGGCCTGGACCTGGTGCTGCGCAACAACGGCATCCAGACCCTGGTGGTGGCGGGCTTCCTGACCAATTGCTGTGTCGAAGGCACGGTACGATCAGGTTATGAGAAGGGCTATAACGTGGTGACCCTGATCGATTGCACCGCGACCTTCACCGACGAACAACAACAGGCCGCAGAACGCTTCACGCTGCCGATGTTTTCCAGGACGTTGCAACACACCGAGTTTCTCGACGGGCTGAACGCCCGGTAGCCATCGCCCAGAAGGCGGCTTTACAGCCGCCTTCGGATTCCCAGCCACCTGCGACACCCCGGCCGGGTTCGTTGATCTGAAACACCTCAGTTGTCAGGGTGCTCGCTCGCCACTGAATCGGCAGCGTCCACATCAGACATATCCTCCTCAAGGGGTGCATCGTCGTCCGGCGGCAGCGGGATCTTATCCTCATCACGCTTCGGGTCGTGCCCTGTCTCGTTGTCCGTGCCGCGCGTAACAGCCTGCTGTGAAATGTTGCCCGGGGCATTCTCATTGATTTCCATGCTGGCTCTCCGTTCTTGGGCTCGGGATATCCGTGCTTAAGGTTGAGAAACACCATGCCCCCCAGAGTGCCGGGCAACAGACGAATGGACGCGCCCAAACTGGCACAAGGTGACACTGCCGGTGCGTGTTTCGATCCATTCGACGCCGTGGGTATTTGCTGGATGGCGCTGACGGCGGGGCGATTATCGATGCGATTGAAAGGTGATAGTGCTCGGAGGTCCTTCGTTCATTTGTCCAGATTCATTGGTTCATGCATCCGTTCGCCTATTATTGCGCGCAGCCATGCGGCATGAAATTCCATGTCTTCCAGAGAAGTCCCCTCAGCCAATCGATATTCGAACTCCTTGCCCCTCGGCCCTTGATACACGACGCTGAAATGTCCATGGCGGTCATAACTGGCGAGCAGGTAAGGGCTGATACAAATGATATCGCTAAAGGGCACCTGCACTTCGGCGGGTTTACGGCCGCGACGGGTGACGGTGAGAGTAAGCAGTTGCCGGTTTTCGTCAAAGGTGAAGGCCAGCACTCTGGACGCAGAGAACATCCACGCGAAAACCAGCCCCATGAGCACAACAAAACCAAGCATGAACAGGATGAGAGGCGACGTGGTGAGACTCGCCCCATCGCTGGACGATGCGCCTTGCATCGCTTCTAGGCCGAAAAAGATCAGCACCATCACCCCTATGACCGGCAGGAACATAAGCAGCACAACGCAGAAACCCAAAATGGCCGCCCCAGTGCTGCCGAGGGTGGGTAAGTCCGGATTGCCATGCCACATAGGTGGGTGAACGCGCGGTTTTTCAGTGCTTGACCCGGCTGCAGGCGTTGCGATGGGGTGAACTGAAGTTTGATGAGTCATCCAGCAGGCTCCGGGGGTGCTGCGTAGACAGTAGCACTATCGCCAGACAGTCTGGTCCGGTACCCACCGATAAACGTCACATGGCTCGCACTGCCGGCCGGCAGACTGGGGAAAGCCCTCCCGCAAATGCTCAAATCGCTGCCCGCAACTCACGGGGTGACAGGCCATAGTGTGAGCGAAAGCGCACGGCAAAACGTGAGGCCGAGGCGTAGCCGCAGGCGCCGGCAATTTCACCGATCGGGCGAGACGTTGTTTGCAGCCGTTGTAATGCTGTCGCCAGTCGAACGCCCTCCAGAATATTCCTGAAACTATTCCCTTCGTTCGCCAGTTGGCGACGCAAGGTCGACTCCCCCAGGTTCATGTGCTGTGCGATGCTCGCAACCGTCCAGTCTCTCTCCGGGCTGGCCATTACCAACTGCTGCACCCGCTCGCACAATGGATCGTTGCGCCCCATCAGCAGAGGTCCGGCCTGGCCGCCAAGGCTTAGGCTCAGCAGCACCGCTTCCCCATAATGTGTGCAGAGTGCCTGCGGGGCGTTTGCATTGATGGCGACCAGCAACTGCTCCCATGCCTGGGTCGTGTGCCTGTCCAGGGGAACGCATAGATCGCTCTTCAGTGCACCGCGACCACTCTTGATCTGCTGGCTATATCGGCTGCTGAATTGACGCAATGTCGAGACGGGAAAGGTCACCGCATCGGCGATGTAGTGACCCTGAGGGCCGGGTAAGTTTGAGATACCCAGCTCGCGCCCGGCCGGCATCAGAATCAGATGCCGAGGCCCTGCGCGCATTTCCCGGTCATCCCATTGCAACAGTTTTTCCCCCTGCCGCACTCGACACAAGGTGGTCACGAACACCGGCACCCTGGGCAAGGTAAGGGCATGTCGCGCCCGTATGACACAGGCATCGATAATATTTTCCCGGTGCTGTATGCCGTCACAAGGGCGCATGGTTCTTAACGTCCGTAAGTTGAAGTAATGGTCGCTTTGGCCAGGACGTTGGCGTTGAGCATGTAACCGACCAAGGCTCCGCTGGCCTGGTTGTCGAGCGGTAGCTTATCGACTTTCAAGGCCCACACGGTGAATTGATAGCGATGGGGTTTATCGCCGACAGGAGGGCAAGCGCCACCGAACCCCGGCTGGCCATAATCGGTTCGCCCTTGTACTGCACCCGCAGGCAGGTTTGCCCCCACGCCGCTGGGCAAACTATGGGTGGAGGCTGGCAGGTTGACCACCGTCCAATGCCACCAACCGCTGCCGGTTGGGGCATCGGGATCGTAAACGGTGATCGCGTAGCTTTTAGTCCCTGCGGGGGCGTTTTTCCACGAAAGCTCAGGAGACGTGTTGCCACCTTCGCAACCGAAGCCCTGGAACACTTCGCGACGGGTCAGCGGGCGGTTGTCAGCAATATCCCGGCTGGTCAGTGAGAAATCCGCAGCGTAGCCACTGAGTGTGACGGCCATGGAGAGTGCAGGCAGGATTAATCTGATGTTCATTGCGGCTCCAGCTGAGTCTTGAAGTGAAGCTCGAGTCTAGGTTGAACAAAACCGGGAGACTGTGCCGAAATGCTCGATAACAGTGCCGAAATGCTCGATTGTCCGGACGAACGATGGTTCTCGACGTGCCCGACAGCCTTCAGATGCTCAAGAGCTCGCTGACGGGCAGTCGATGAGTGGTCTTCATCTCTCGCAGGGAGAGGTTCGAGCGAATACTTGAAACCCCAGGGAGCTTCCTCAGCACTGTTTCGACAAAGCGGCTATAGCTGTCCAGGTCCCGTGCAACCACCTCAAGTAGAAAGTCCGCCTCCCCCGTTGTGTTATGGCAACTCAATACCTGCGGGGCCGCCTGGATAATCTTTTCAAACGTTGCCGTGGCTTCTTCGCTGTGATCCGTGCAGGAGATCTGGACAAACGCCTTCAGGCCCAGCCCGAGTTTCTTTCGATTGAGAATGGCTTGGTATCCCTCGATCACCCCGCATTCTTCCAGCCGTCTTTGCTTGCGCCAACAGGACGCTTCGCTGAGGGACAGCTGCTCGGCCAGCTTGACATTCGACAGCTTGCCGTCCCGCTGCAAACGCTCCGATATTGCAATGTCCGCTTTATCGAGCTGCTCAACCATGAAATAACCCCTCAAATTCAGGCTTAAAAATGAAGGTTAATTTCAATTCTTGCGCTCGGTCAATTGCAACTTGAAAGGTAATTTCAAGGCGCTCATTCATAATGGCAATGCCTGAATCGCCCCTCCAAGCCGAGGTAATTTGAATGAAAGCAGTCGTCTACGAAGCCTTTTCCAAACCGCCGCGCCTGATGAACGTGGCCGATCCATCCCCGGAACGTCATGGCGTGGTGATCCAGGTGCTTGGCACCGGGGTGTGCCGCAGCGACTGGCATGGCTGGAAAGGTCATGACCCCGACATTGAACTGCCCCATGTACCGGGTCATGAGCTGGCGGGCATCGTGGCCGAGGTGGGCCACGGCGTCACGCGGTGGAAGGTCGGCGACCGGGTGACCGTGCCGTTCGTGGGTGGCTGTGGTGCCGGTGCGCAGTGCAACAGCGGCAATCAGCAGGTGTGCCACACGCAATTCCAGCCAGGCTTCACTCATTGGGGGTCTTTTGCCGAGTACGTCGGCATCCACCAGGCCGATCTGAACCTGGTCGCGCTGCCTGAGAGCATGGACTTCGCTACCGCCGCAAGCCTGGGTTGTCGCTTCGCCACCTCGTTCCGTGCAGTCGTCGACCAAGGCAACGTCAGCGCCGGTCAGTGGGTCGCGGTTCACGGCTGCGGAGGTGTAGGCCTGTCTGCGGTGATGATCGCCCAGGCCATTGGCGCGAACGTGATCGCCATCGATATTTCCCAGGAAAAACTCGATCTGGCGCGCGCCCTCGGCGCTGTCGCCACCATTAATGCCCAGTACGTCGCAGACGTCACCGAAGCCGTGCTGGAAATCACCCAGGGCGGTGCCCACGTCTCGCTGGACGCCTTGGGCCACCCAACCACCTGTTTCAACTCCATCAACAACCTGCGCCGTCGCGGCAAGCACGTCCAGGTCGGGCTGATGCTCGCTGATCACGCCACGCCGGCGATTCCCATGAGCAAGGTTATCGCCCATGAACTTGAGATCTACGGTAGCCACGGCATGCAGGCGCATCGCTATGGCGCCATGATCGAGATGATCACCTCAGGCAAGCTGGCGCCTGAAAAACTCGTGGGTAAAACCATCAGCCTGGAACAGTCCATCGACGCGTTGACGAACATGGACCGCTTCGAGACGGCAGGGGTAACCGTCGTAACCGAGTTTTAACCCATGACGCCACCCTGAGCCGCACTGAACAATAGTTTAGAAATCTCTGAACTATCTATTTGCACTTCCCTATTCTTTCCGCCAAGCGCCCCTCCCTACTATTGGCGGCAACAAAGGAGCCTTTCCACAGAGATGGGGCCCGAAGATTGCCTTTTCTGATTGTCACTGCCGTTTTTTGTGCGTTTCGGTCCGCGCCGAAACGCCGCTGTGTCAATCATGCGAAGGCACCTTTGGAGCAGATCGATGAAATTGGAAGTATTCCGAACGTTGTGGGGCTACACCGCAAGCAAGGCACAAGCGCTCGAAGAGTTGCTTGAGGCCGGGTTCGATGGCATGGAAGCCCGCCTGCCCATGACCGCCAGCGAACGCGCCGAGTTCGCAGCCTTTCTACGCGCCAACCATGTCAGCTATATCAGTACCGTCTTCAGCGCCTACGATGTTCTGCCGCAACAATCGGCGAGCGTCGACGAACACCTTCTGGACCTCGATAAAAAACTCGCTTGGGCGGCTGAATTGTCGCCGCGCTTCATCAACCTGCTGGCTGGCAACGACCGCTGGCCACTGGCACAGCAAGTCGACTTCTTTGGCCGCGCGATGGACGTCGCGCGCAAGCACGGCCAGGTGTGCGCCTTTGAAACCCATCGTGCGCGCTCGTTGTTCAACCCCTGGGTCACCCTCGAGCTGATCCGTCAACTGCCGGACCTGCGCTTCACCAGCGACATCAGTCATTGGGTCGTCACCTGCGAGCGTCTGCTCAACGATCCGGAAGATGACCTCAGCGCTTTCGTCGAGCGCGTTCACCACATTCAAGCCCGGGTCGGTTATGACCAGGGGCCCCAGGTTCCCCACCCCGCCGCTCCCGAGTACACCCAAGCGCTGGCCTTCCATCAGCAGCATTGGGAGGCCATCTGGCGATCCCAGGAAAGTCGCGGCTATCAGGTCAGCACGCTGACACCGGAGTTCGGTGCCGACGGCTACCTGCATCACCTGCCCTTCACCAATGTGCCGGTGGCCGACCTGTGGTCGCTGAATGTGTGGATGGCAAATACCGAGCGCGAGCATTTCCGGCGTTTCAGCGGCGCCTCAACCCGATAAGGAGCGTTACTTCATGCCTGACCAAACGCCAAAGGCCGCCAACTTCAATCGCATTCCGCTGGTGGACATCGCCGGGCTGTACAGCGACGACATCACACAGCGCCAGGCAGTGGCCGAAGAACTCGGTAACGCCGCACGCGCAGTGGGTTTTCTGTACATCAAGAACCACGGCATCGAGTCGTCGCTGATCGACGGCTTGCGCCACGCGGCGAAGGACCTGTTTGCGCAATCCCTTGCGTACAAGATGCAGCATTACATCGGCACCTCCCGCAGCCACAAGGGGTTTGTGCCTGAAGGCGAAGAGGTCTATGCCAAAGGCAAACCGGACCACAAGGAGGCGTTCGATATCGGTTTTGAAGTGGGCGAAGACGATCCGCTGGTCAGGGCCGGAACCCCCTTGATCGGGGCCAATGAATGGCCGGACCTGCCGGGTTTCCGTCCCGCCGTCGAAGCGTACTACGCTGCGGTGTTTGCGCTGGGGCGTCGCCTGTTCAAGGGCTTCGCGCTCGCATTAGGCCTTGAAGAGGACTATTTCGAGGCACTGGTTACCCGCCCACCGTCGAAACTGCGCCTGATTCACTACCCCTTTGACCTGGCCGCCCAAGACGCACCCGGCATTGGTGCACATACCGACTACGAGTGCTTCACCATTTTGCTTGCCGACAAGCCAGGCCTCGAGGTGATGAACGATCAAGGCCAATGGATTGATGCGCCACCCGTGGACGGTGCCTTTGTGGTCAACATCGGCGACATGCTGGAGGTCATGACCGCGGGTACGTTCGTCGCTACGGCTCACCGAGTGCGAACCGTCAGCGAAGAGCGCTACGCCTTCCCACTCTTCTACGCGTGCGACTTCCATACGCAGATCAAGCCACTGCCACAGTTTCTTGAAGGCGCTTTTCTTGAAGGCGCTAGGGATTACCAGGAAATCACCATCGGTGAGCACATGTTCGGCCAAGCGTTGCAGACCTATCAGTACCTGCGCCGCAAAGTCGAACGGGGCGAACTCAAGCTGTACGAGAAAGCACGCAAGCCATCGAGCTTCGGTCACTTGAAGAGCCAGGCGCAGGACGCGTCCTGATGCAACCCTCAGCCTGGTCACACCGCCCTGTTTAACCACCCGCCCAACCCTACTTTACCGACGTGGAGTCATCGATGATGCGCAATCCAATCAATCATGCTGTCCGCTTGACCCTGCTGGCCGTCGCACTCCTTGGTGCGGCCGGCGCCCATGCAGCAACGACGGTGACGCCCGGCGTACTCAAGATCGGCATGGAAATCACCTATCCGCCCTTTGAGTCATACGACGAACATAAAAACGTCGTCGGTTCCGACCCCGAGCTGGCGCACCTGCTCGCCAAGCACCTGGACCTCAAGGCCGACTTCGTCGACACCAAGTTTTCCAACCTGATCCTCAGCCTGAACGCCGGCCACTACGACGCGATCATCTCCGGCATGTACATCACGCCCCAGCGGCAGACGCAAGCGCAAACCATCCCCTACGCCAAGACCGGCGCAGCGATCATGGTGCTGAAGGACAGCCCGCTGAAACCGAAAGTACCGGAAGACCTCTGCGGCCTGAAAGTCGGCCTGGAAAAAGGCACCACGTGGGTGACGCAGTTCAACACGCTCTCGACCGACTACTGCACCCCGAATAACAAGGGCGCGATTATGGTCAGCGAGTTCCCGTCCGCACCGGAGGTAACCCAGGCGCTGCTCTCCGGCAATGTGCAGGCTCAGGTGGAGATCGACGGCGCCGCCGGCATGATCGCAGAACGCACCAAGGGCCGCGTCGTGGTGAGCACCGAGCACTCGATCTATCAGCAGACGCTGGGGATTTACGTCAAGAAAGGCAACGACGCGCTCTATCAGGCACTGCTCAAGGCCTTTGAGGCGAGCAAGGCCTCCGGTGAATACACCGCCCTGTTGAAGAAATACAACCTCGAAGAACCGACTAACTGACCCGGTGCAGCCCTGTGGGAGCGCAGCCGCTCCCACAGTCGGCGGCTTTCGCTTGACTGCCCGGCCCAGGTAAAGCCTGTGTCGACGCCAGCAGTTGGAGAGACACATGCAATTTGAATGGCCTTACTTTTTTTCTCTGTTTTCGCTCTCGGACTTCTGGAAAGCCTGCATTACGGTGGTGGAGCTCAGCACGCTGGCCTGGTTCATCGGCATGCTGCTGGGCTTCCTGCTGGCTTCGGCCAAGCTTTCGGCCGCGCGCTGGATCAGCGTGCCGGCGTCGATTTATATCTGGTTCTTTCGCAGCGTGCCGCTGCTGGTATTGGTGGTGTTCGTCTATAACCTGCCGCAGATGTTCCCGGTCACCCGTGGCGTCCTGTCCAACCCGTTCTATTCCGGCCTGTTGGCCCTGGTGGTCACCGAAGCGGCCTATATGGCGGAAATCCACCGTGGTGGCTTGATATCCGTGGCCAAAGGTCAAAAAGAGGCCGGCCGCGCGCTGGGCATCGGCCTGATCGGTTTGCAGCGCCTGATCGTGATCCCCCAGGCGTTCCGCATTTCCCTGCCGACGCTGATCAACGAATACATCACCGTGGTGAAACTGACCTCACTGGTCTCGGTGATTTCCTTGACCGAACTGTTGACCGTGGGCCAGCGCCTTTACGCGCAAAACTTCCTGGTGATGGAAACCCTATCGGCTGTGGCGGTGTATTACGTGCTGATCGTGACCGTGCTCGGCTGGCTGTTTCATTGGCTGGAGCACCACCTGGAACTCAACAACCGCACCCCCCAGACGCTGGATGACACCAGCATGGGGCGCCTACGCGCATCACAACCCGCCCCTCCTTCGGCAAGCGCTCGGAAAACCTCCGGGCCTGGCTCGGCACCCGCCCTGCAACTGGTCGACATTCACAAGCGCTACGGCCAGCACGCTGTGCTCAAGGGCATCAACCTTGATGTAAATGCGGGTCAGGTGATTTCCATCATCGGCCCGTCGGGCTCGGGAAAAACCTCGCTGATCCGCACCGTCAACGCCCTGGAAAGCATCGACCAAGGCGAGATCATTCTGTTCGGCGAAAGCTATATCCACGCCGGTGATAACACCAACACGCAACAAGTACGCCGTGGGGTACAGCACATCGGCATGGTGTTCCAGGGCTTCAACCTGTTTCCCCATCGCACCATTCTCGACAACGTCACCCTCGCGCCGCGCTATCACGGCCGCGACAAGCTCATCAGCGAGCAGCGCGCCTACGCCCTGCTGGACAAGGTCGGACTGCTGGCTCACGCGCACAAGTATCCGCATCAGTTGTCTGGGGGGCAGCAACAACGCGTGGCAATCGCCCGCGCATTGGCCATGGATCCACATATCATGCTGTTTGATGAGCCGACGTCAGCCCTTGACCCGGAACTGGTAGGCGACGTGCTCAAGGTTATCGGCGACCTGGCCAAAGAAGGCATGACCATGCTGATCGTGACTCACGAGATGGACTTCGCCCTGTCCATTTCCGACCGGGTGATTTTCATGGAGGACGGCCTGGTTGCGCTGGATGCGGCGCCTGGGATGATTCGTGCCGATCAGTGCGGCGAGAGAATCAAGGCGTTCATGCGGGTTTGAAGCCAGCGTGAGTGGGGCCTGAAATTCGAAACGCAAGCGTCGCTGATCAGCGCCACTCACCGTACTCTCAGCGCCTGGCCTTGAGCCGGACACTGGCAAAGGTAGATTCCCCCCGCGCCTGCTCCAGGGCACTCATTGGCATCGTCACCGGTACGGCGCGAATCATCGGCCTCAACATGCCGGCTTGCTCGCCCGCCGTCACCAGGCGCTCGTCGCTGGGCGGCACGCCAAAGTACTCGCGGTAGCATTTGGAGAAGTGCGGCGTGGACACAAACCCGCAGAGCAAGGCCAACTCCACGATCGAAATGGGGGTTTGCTTGAGCAACTGGCGCGCGCGGATCAGCCGCAACCGCAGGTAGTAGCGCGAGGGCGAACAGTGCAGGTACTTCTGGAACATGCGCTCAAGCTGCCGGCGTGACAGGGCCACGTACTCGGCCAATTCATCCAGGTCGATCGGTTCTTCCAGGTTGGCCTCCATCAGCGCGACGATTTCCTGCAGCTTCGGTTGCTGGGTGCCGAGCATATGCTTGAGCGGCACGCGCTGATGGTCCTGCTCGTTGCGCATGCGCTCGTACACGAACATGTCCGAAATCGCCGCCGACAACTCATGCCCATGCTCACGCCCGATCAGGTGCAGCATCATGTCCATGGGCGCAGTGCCGCCCGAGCTGGTCAGGCGATCGCGGTCGAGGGTGAACACGCTGGCGCTGAGGCTCACCCGTGGAAAGGCTTCCTGCATGGCCGCCAGCCACTCCCAATGCACGCTGCATTCAAACCCGTCGAGCAGCCCCGCCCGGGCCAATACCCAACTGCCGGTACAAATACCGCCCAGGCGCTTGGAATAACGCGCCTGGGTCCGCAGCCACTTCATCAGCTCGTCGCTCAGGGTGTGTTGAATACCCGTGCCGCCGCACACCACGACGATATCCGCAGAGGGCGCAGCGGCTATGGAACAGTCCGGCGTGATGGGCATGCCGTCGCTGGCCCACACAGGATGACCGTCGACACTGGCGGTGTGCCAACGATACAACTCCTGGCCTGCCAGTTGGTTGGCCATGCGCAGCGGCTCTACCGCCGACGCCAACGAGATCAGGGTGAACTGATCCAGCAGCACGAATACCAAACAGGTGACCGGCCGGGGGTTCATGGGCGCGAAGCCAGGGGGATCGATTTTTGGGTGCGGTCGGGCTGCCGCGCCGTGATCACGCCGACCAGGGAAATCAGCAAGGCCAGGCCGATGGTCGACGACACCTCAAAGCGGTGCTCGGGCGTCAACAGCATCACCGCCAATGCGCAACAGATGAAGACGATAACCACCCAGGTCAGCCAGGGAAACAGCCACATCTTGAACGTCAGGGTGACATTGCGGCGTTGCAGGACCTTGCGCATGCGCAGTTGCGACACGGCGATCACCAGATACACCAGCAAGGCGATGGCGCCCGAGCTGGCCAGCAGAAACTGGAACAATCCGGCCGGCATGAAGTAACTGAGCAAGGTCACGCCAGCCCCGAGGATCGTGCTGGCGATCACGGCGGCCCTCGGCACACTCGCGGCGGAGGTCTTTTTCATCAGCGAGGGTGCATCCCCGCGCTTGCCCAGGGAATACAGCATGCGTGAAGCAATGTAGATGGACGAGTTCATGCAGCTCGCCACGGCAATCAACACCACCACGTCCACCAGTAACTTGGCATGGGGAATGTTCATCAGCTCCAGGGCGCGCTGATAAGAGCCTACCGATGCCAACAGCGGGTCATTCCACGGCACCACGGAAATCACCACGAAGATCGACAACACGTAGAACACGCCGATGCGCCACATCACCGAGCGCGTGGCCCGGGCGATATTCTGCGCCGGGTTATTGGACTCGGCAGCCGCGATGGTGACGGCTTCCGTGCCGATAAAGCTGAACATGATGGTGATGAATGCCCCGACCACCGCCGACAGGCCGTTAGGCGCGAAACCACCGTGTTCTTCCATCAGGCGACTCAAGCCGCTGGCCTCCCGCTCGGGAATCCAGCCCATCAGCACCGCGCCTCCCAGGCCGATAAAGCCGATGATCGCCACCACCTTGGCCATGGCAAACCAGAACTCGAATTCACCGTACTTGGAGACGCTGAACAAATTGGTGACCACCAACAAAAAGATCGACAACAAGGCGAACAGCCAAGCGTCGATCTGCGGGAACCACTGGTTGAGGATATGCCCGGCGGCCAGGGCTTCGATGGGAATCACCAGCACCCAGAACCACCAGTACAGCCAGCCGATCGTAAACCCGGCCCAGCGGCCGATGGCCTGGTCGGCGTAGGTCGAGAATGAGCCGGTGTCGGGGTTGGCCACCGCCATCTCCCCCAGCATGCGCATGACCAGCACCACCAACAGGCCGGAAAACAGATACGCCAGCATCACGGCCGGCCCCGCCGCCGCGATGGCGTGCCCGGAGCCGACAAACAGCCCCGCGCCGATAATGCCTGCAATGGAGAGCATGGTGACATGACGCGGCTTGAAGCCCTGCGCCAGCTGGCCGTTGGAATCCTTGGAAATCAGGCTATTCATCGTTGTTTTTTATTCTCTGTGATCGACGTTAAGACGTACTGACTGGAAGGTCAGGCGATCATCATTTCTTAATGACGGGTCACAGTACGCGGCCTGCGTGCCGCAAAAATAGCCTCATAGCGGCACGCCGGTGCCTGATATCGACATTGGCGGGCGGCCGCCGCTCATTGCCTCGGCGGGTCAAGGTTCGCCAGAAAGCCTGCGATCAGCGCGTTGAACACCGCGCCCTGATCGTCGTGCACATAGTGGCTCGCGTCGGCGACCTCCACCGTCCGCACATGGGGGTTGCTGGCCCTCATCGCCTGCAGCGTCGTCGGCGGCAGGAAGTCCGAGCGACCACCGCGAATGAACAGGCTGGGGCAATCCAGCGCACGCACCGCTGGCCACAGGTCCGTCGGCTCGATACTCAGGCGGGCCTGGGCAATCCCCTGCTGATCATGGCGCCAGCCAATCACACCGTCGCGTTCCTGCATCGAATGCGCCAGCCTCGACGCCAGGCCCTGCTCCGACAACCCCGGGCGCGAAGCCCTCCAGAACCCACGGGCTGCGTCCCAATTGTCGAACTGCAACGGCGTCTGGCCCATCTCGCGGCGGATACGTGCGGCGCCATCGCCCTGGGTTGAAGAGCCGGGGCCGATGTCCTCGATCAGCAACCCCAGCAAGCGTCCCGGATGTTGCCGCGCATACTCGAGGGCGTTGGCGCCGCCCAATGAATGCCCGAGCAGGACAAAACGCTGCAGGCCGACATGGGCGATCAGATCCTCAAGGTCCTCGACATAGGATTGGGTGTGATACGTGGAGGGCTCGGCCCAGTCGCTCAACCCACGACCACGCTGGTCGAGGGCATAGATGCAGTAGCCCTCCCCCAGGGATTGCACCAGCGACTCCCAGGTCTGGGCATAGGCGCGCAGGCCGTGCAACAGCACCAGGGGCACGCCACTCGATGCGCCCCAGCGCAAATAGTGCAGGCGCAGGCCCGAACGGTTGGTGAAGAAACAGCTGTCTGCAGGCATGGGCTTGCTCCTTTAGAAACGGTCGAAGCGATAAGGGCTTGGGTCAATGATCGGTGCATGCCCACTGACCAGGTCCGCGGCGAGATGACCCGCCGCCGGCGATGTACCGAAGCCGTGCCCCGAAAAACCGGTGGCCACGGTCAGCCCCGGAATCTGCGCGACCGGGCCGATGACCGGGTTGGAATCGGGTGTCACGTCGATAGTGCCGGCCCAGGCCTGGGCGATCCGTGCCTGTTCAAACACCGGCCAGGCCGCCATCAGGTTGTTCATCGCGTCGCTATTGAGGCGCGGGTTGGCCGCCGGATCCTGCACCCTGACGCGCTCGAACGGGCTGACGCTGTCGGCGCGCCAACGCCGCGCCAGGGCCAGGTCATTGATGAACGGCTTGCCCAGCGACACGTTCAGCACACTGCGTTGCGCACGGAACTGCGGCATGTATTGCTTGGCGAGCAGCAGATGGTCGAGGGTCATGAACGCATCCAACTTACCCCGTTGGGTAATGATGAAACCGCCGTCCTGGTGCTTGCGAAACGAAAAGTCCGGCGCACCGACCGCGATCTGCGTCGGCCCCTCCATGGGGTGGGTACGCAGCACCGAGCAGGTCAGGGGCAAGGTCGGCAACGCCACACCGAGGTTGCCCAGAAAGCGCCTCGACCACATGCCCCCCGCCAGCAGCACATGATCACAACGGATTTCGCCCTTTTCCGTGACCACACCGCTGACCGTGCCGCCGGACATCTGCAGCGTACGCACCGCGCACTGCTCGATGATCACCACGCCCCTGTCCATGGCGGCCCTGGCAATCGCGCTGCTGGCCAGCGTCGGTTCGGCACGCGCATCGGAAGGGGTAAAGATGCCACCGGCCCAGTCACCCGTGCCGCCTGGCACCAGCGCGTCGATCTCACGCTTGCTGAGCAGGCGTGAATCCAGCGACAAATGCTCCACCGACTTGAGCCAGCCCTCGTGCATTGCCATTTGCGCCGGGGTGCGCCCGACAAACATGATGCCTTCCTGGCGATACCCCACATCCGCCCCTACCCGCTCGGGCATCTGCGCCCACAAGCGGTCGGCGGCCAGGGCCAGCGGGATGTCGGCCGCGTGGCGGCTGGTCTTGCGCACCCAACCCAGGTTGCGGGACGACTGTTCGGCGGCGATCCGGCCTTTTTCCAGGACCACCACGGCGATATTGCGCTCAGCCAAGGTCAGCGCAGCCGTGAGGCCGATGATCCCGCCGCCAATGATGACGACGGCGGTCGCGCTGGGAAACACGGTGGAGGTTGTCACGGGCGCTATTGTCGGTGCCATGGTCAGGACTCGGTAAACGAATAAGGGCGGCCAGGCCTGTGCATGGCCGCGTGACGATTATTGCGACAGGCGAATGAGGTCGACCTGCGCCTTCGACGCGTTGCGATACGCCGTCACTTCCAGCTCTACCTTGTAGACCGTCGAGCCCAGTGGCGGGCAGGTCACGGTGCTGGCCGGGTCGACGCCGCGAAACTTCTCGCCGATCAGGCCCATCACCGCCGGCACGTCCTTGGGGTCCTGGATGAACACCCGCGAACACACCACGTCGGCCAGGCTCGAATCGACAGCCTTGAGGGCCGATTCGATGTTGGCGAACACCTGGTGCGCCTGTTCCAGGACATCCTCCGGGATCAGCTTGGTCTGGGGGTTGCGGCCGGCGGTGTTGGACACGTAGATCCAGTTGTCCACGCACACCAGGCGCGAATAGCTGGCCTGGTCTTCGAATGGTGAACCGGTCTTGAGCTTGGTGATTTTTGTCATGTCGGATGCCTCGTCAAAGTGAATGAAGCTACGGCTCAGCGCAGCTCCGGGGTTTCCCACAGGTTCAAGGTCACGCCGATGCCGTGCTTGACGGCGTTGCGGTACACCACCGTGCCCCAGGCCACGTCTTCGACGGGCATGCCGCCCACCGACATGATGATGATTTCCTCATCGTTCCTGCGGCCAGGCGCGGCCCCGGCGATGATCTTGCCGATGTCTTCGACGTCATCGAGCTGCATCTTGCCTTCGGCAATCATGTCCATGAAGCGCACGCCAATGACCGGCACGTTGTGATGCGCAGGCTTGGGCAATTCCTCGAACCAGGCCTGGTACAGACCGGTGTTGTCGAGCACCTTGCGTACGTCGGGCTGCTCCATTCCCGCGTCGAGGGAGCAAGACGCCGGCATCGCGAGGAAGGCACCTGGCTTGACCCACTCACGCCGCACAATTGGGTAGATCGAGGGGTCGCCCGTGGCACCGGAGCTACAATAAGTAACAAGGTCCGAGTCGCGGACCACCGCTTCGAGGGTGTCGACCACTTCTATCGTGGTGATCTGCGGATACGTCTGTTCGACCCACGCGATAAAGTTGTCGAGGCTCTGCTGGCCACGGCCCTTGATCTTCAGGGTGTCGATATGCGGGCACACCGCGATGAAGGCCGCCAGGGTGGTCTTGCCCATCACGCCAGGGCCAAGCAGGCCGACGACTTTCGAGTCCTTGCGCGCCAGGTGGCGTGCGCCCACGCCGGGGATCGCACCGGTGCGGTACGCCGACAGCAGGTTGGCCGACATATGGGCCAACGGCGCGCCGGTGTCGGGGTCGTTCAGGGTGAACATCAGGATCGAACGCGGCAGGCCTTTTTCGCGGTTGGCGATATTGGAGCCGTACCATTTCACCCCGGCGGTGCAGAAGCTGCCGCCCAGGTAGGCCGGCATGGCCATCATGCGCCGATCCGCGGTGGGCTTGGGCATGTTCGGGAACGGCGAATCCTGCGGGAAAATCACCATCGCGCCATGGGAATCATTGTTCGGGCCGGCCATGCGGTAGTCACCGGCATACAGCAGGCCGAACATTTCCTCCATGGTGTTCACGCAGGCCAGCATGTCGGTCACACCCGCGCGGATCATGTCCTGCTCGGAGAGGTAGATAAAATCGATTTTTGTAGTTGTAGACATAGTTATTCTCGGGCTGAAGGTGATATCGCTGCGGTAGGCGCAGCTCCACGCTGTCGAGATCGAGTATCGGGCGGGGGATGGCGGCGGTATTGTAAATTTCGGACATGCCGCCCAGTCGGGTATGACGATAGTTGGCGCGATTAATGCGTTGATTTTCCCCTGGCGCTGCCTGCCCAAGGAGCAACCATGATCAAACCGAGTGTGCCGACTCCCCGGCTCCACACCGCGAACGAACAACCCTGGTTCGTGCTCAACTCTTCACGCTATTCAGTGATGCCGTCCGCGCACCCGGCGATCTCGCATTTCTATGCCTTCGATGTGGCGCAATCGACCAACCTGCTGGCCGTGCCGGATGGCTGCGTGGATATCCTGTTCGACTGTGATGCGACGCGACCGACTGCGCGCATCTGCGGCACCCCGCTGGTGGCCCAGGCGGTCGAGCTGCACCAGCACCACCACTATTTCGGCGTGCGCTTTTCGCCGGGTGTGATCCCCGGCTTCGTCAATGTACTGGCCGAAGAGTTGACCGAGCGGGAGCTCGATCTGCTGGAAGTCTCCGAGTTCGCCCAACGCCTCTTCGAAAGCATCGTCCAGGCACCGCTGCTGGGCGACCAGATGCGGCTGTTCAACGACTACCTGACCCCGCGCCTGATGGGCAAGACGTCACGACTCACCGCCATGATCATCCAGCAGGCGCTGCACCATCGCGGCGATATCCGCATCCAGCAACTCGAAGACCTCAGCGGCTACACCAGCCGGACCCTGCACCGCCAGTTCAACCAGGATACCGGCATGTCACCCAAGGCGTTTTGCCGGATCATCCGCTGCCAGGCGGCCCTGGACACCCTCAATACCCAGCACGATGTATCGTTTTCGCAGTTGGCCCTCGACCTGGGGTTTTCCGACCAATCCCACTTCCTGCGCGACTTCAAGAAACTGGTCAGCACCACCCCCTGCGACTACCAGCGCACCATGACGCAAAACGCCTACAGCGACAGGATCAGCTACGCCTGATCACGCTGTTTGCGAATAAACCCGCGTCTCCATCGTTTCTCCATAAAACCTCCCATGAAAGCGCATGCTCGTGGTGCACAGTAGCCTTCGTCGCCCCATGGTAATTCGCCATACTGCGATGACCGAACAGCACGACCGAGCCGACCATGACTGAATCACACCCTGTATCGACACCGACGGACCTCGCGGCCCCACGCCAGGCGTTGGTACTGATCGCCGAAGACGAGCCGGAAATCGCCGACATCCTCGCGGCCTATCTCAAGCGCAGCGGCTTCCAGACCGCCCATGCCCTGGATGGGCGCCGCGCCCTTGAACTGCATCAATCGCTCAAGCCCGACCTGGTACTGCTGGACGTGCTGATGCCGAAGCTGGATGGCTGGATGGTCCTGGCCGAGATCCGCCACCGAGGCACCACACCGGTGATCATGCTGACCGCCCAGGACCAGGACATGGACAAACTCATGGGCCTGCGCATCGGTGCCGACGACTACATCGTCAAGCCGTTCAACCCCGCCGAGGTCGTCGCCAGGACCCAGGCGGTGCTGCGTCGCTCCCTCGATCATGGCTACGGCGCCCACCAGCGCGTGCTGCGGGTGAATGCCTTTGAAATCGACATCGACAGCCATGAAGTCAGCGTGCAGGTCGGTGCCCACACGCACAGGCTCAACCTGACGGTGACCGAGTTCAGATTGTTGGCGCAACTGGCCAAGGCCCCCAAGCGCGTATTCAGTCGCGCCGAGTTGCTGGCCCTGTGTTCGCCCGAGAGCGACAGCCTGGAGCGCACCGTCGACAGCCATATCAGCAAGTTGCGGCGCAAAATCGAAGACCTCGGCCTCCAGGGCGTACCGGCCAGCATCCGTGGGGTCGGCTACCGGTTCGGGAGCCAGCCATGAAGACCGCCAACAGTTTGAGCCGGCAGATCATCGTGTCGATGTCCGCCGTGGTGCTCTGCGTGATAGCCCTGGCCGTGGTCGGCTCCTACGTGTTTTATGCGTTGCTCTGGACGTTCTGGCCGCCGTCGGATCTGGACGTGGACGAATGGCTGCCCACCGGCATGGAGTGGGCCTGGATGGCGCTGATCACCTGCATCAGCCTGGCGGTGGGCGCCGTGGTGGCGATCAAACTGTCCCGGCGCATTCTGATGCCCTTGAACTCGGTCGCGGCCAGCCTTCGCCGGCTCGCCGATGGTGACCTCGATGCCCGGGCGACGGCGTCCGACCGCTCACTGGCAGAGGCCACCTTGCTGGTGGATGACTTCAACAGCATGGCCCAACGCTTGAAACGCATGGCGCAAGAGCAGTCGTTCTGGAACGCCGCGATTGCACATGAACTGCGCACCCCGCTGACCATCCTGCGCGGCCGCCTGCAAGGGTTGGCGGAAGGCGTGTTCACCCCGGACCAGGCGCAGTTCTACAGCCTGCTGGGCCAGGTGGAAGGCCTGACGCGCCTGATCGAGGACCTGCGGGTCGTGGGCCTGGCGGACAACGGCTACCTCGAAGTGCAGATCCAGAGTGCCGACCTGGCCGAGGAGATCAAGGCCGACGCCTGCCTGTTCGAACCGGGCCTGCAGGCCTGCGGGTTCGTGCTGCACCTGGACCTGCTCGAACGGCCTGTGCAGTGTGATCCGGCGCGGATTCGCCAAGCCTTGCTGGCCATGCTCGACAACCTGAAACGCCATGCAACCCCCGGCAACGTCACGGTGCGCCTGGGCAACCAGGATGGCCTGAATACCTTGAGTGTCGCGGACGAAGGCCCGGGGATCGCAGAAGCGTTTGCAACGCACATCTTTGAGCCGTTCCAGCGTGGCGAAAGCTCGCGCTCCCGCGCCCAGGGCGGCAGCGGCCTGGGGCTCGCCGTCGTACGCGCGATTGCCCTGTCCCATGGAGGTCGCGCGACCTGCCGAAACCTCGACAACGGCGGCACCTTATTCGAGCTGAGCTGGCCCGACCAGTTGGTCGCCATCTAACCCCCCCAGGTGAAGGCATGCGCCTCTGTATTTTCAGGGTCAATCGGTACCGCCACTTTGCCTTGCTCGACGCACAAGGACGTTGCATTGCTTTCAAGAGCTGCGAAGGGATTCCACAGAACGGCGAATGGGTGCAAGTCAACGAAGTCAACCTGGCCTGGTTGAATCGCGCGCTGCCTGCGCGCGCCTTGACCAGGCCACACACCCGCCTCTTGTAGTCAGCCTGGAATTGCCTGTATGCCTTTCAACTATCGTGATCGAAACGTGATTGACGTGGCGCTGCTTGAAGACTCGGTAAGGCTCTATAGCGCCAAGCTCAAGCGGTTGCAGCGCTTCTGGATTCCCCTGCAGAAACAGGCGCCACGCCTGGTGTTGTCACTGTGGGTCCTTGGGGTTGTCGCATCGCTGTTCAGCCAGTCCTATTACCACTGGTTATTTACCGCGCCGGCGATTTGCCTGCTGATCACCCTGGAAATCGTGATCGAAGAAGTGCAGATCGACTTGTTACTGATGACCGAGGAAACGCGCTATCTGCTCGACATCACCCGCGGTCTTTATACCGGGACCCTGAGTTCCCGCCCCCCTACTTTGCGTAAACCAGGTGGCCCATGCCCTCCGTCACACCTCCACTACTGATCGAGCAGAGCCGCAAAATCGGTCAACAATCCGCCAGCCAGACACTCAAGGCGATCGCCAAGGCCTACCCCGGCAAATTGTCCGCCACCCTGTCGCTGGTGGCGCTGGAAAACGCGCTGCTGCTGGCCTACCCGTTGTTTGCGGGGTTTGCCGTCGACGCGATTATCCGTGGCGACACCGGTAATGCCCTGCTCTATGCCGCCGTGGTCCTCGGGTTCTGGGTGGTGGGCGCCGCCCGACGGGCCATGGACACCCGCACCTTTACGCGTATCTACGCCGACCTTGCCGTGCCGGTGATTCTTAACCAGCGCCTGCAACGCCACAGCACCTCAACGTCCGCCGCGCGGGTGGTACTGGCACGGGAGTTCGTCGATTTCTTCGAAAAACACGTGCCCACCATTGCGACGGCGCTGGTCTCGATCATCGGCGCGGCGGCCATGTTGCTGGTGATCGAACCCTGGGTCGGCCTGGCGTGCCTGGTGGCGCTGGGGCTGTGCCTGGTGGTGGTGCCTGGCTTTGCACGGCGCAACCAGCGCTTGCATGAGCGGCTGAACAACCGCCTGGAAAAGGAAATCAGCCTGGTGGAAAAGGTCGGCGCCCCCACGCTGCGCCGCCACTATCAGGTGCTGTCGCGGCTGCGTATCGGGCTGTCGGACCGTGAGGCGGTTGCCTTCCTCACCATCGGCATCCTTGCGGCCTTGCTGTTCGTGGTCGCCATCAGCCAGTTGGCCCTGGCGCCCGCAGTGAAGGCCGGCCATATCTATGCGGTGATGACGTACCTGTGGACGTTCGTCAGTTGCCTGGATGAAGCCCCCAGCGTGGTCGACCAATTGGCCCGGCTCAAGGACATCGGCAAACGCGTGGACCCGGGACTGGATGACACGGCGGCCTGACCCTTCGTCTATTCAGCCGATCGCCCGCTGGGTGTGCGAAGGCGATTCGCCAAACAACTCGCGGTAATGGGCGGCAAAGTGGCTCAGGTGGAAAAAGCCCATCGCCACCGCCACATCACCGACGTTCTGGCTGCAGGCCGGCGTTGCGATCAGGCGTCGACGCACCGCATTCAGGCGCAGGTTGCGCAGGTACTCCAGCGGACGCATGCCGGTCACCGCCTGGAAACTGTTCTGCAGGGTCCGTCGGCTGACCCGCAGGTGTTCGCACAGGTCGAGAATGCTCAGCGGAGTCTCGCCGCTGGCATCGATCAACTCCTGGCAACGCTTGACCAGGTAGGCACTCACGGCGAAGTTGCCGCGCCGGCAACGCACTTCGTCGGTGGCATTGCTGAACAGGTCGAGAAAGGCATTGAGCAACTCGTCTTCGAGCATGTTCTCGGCGGTTGCACTGATGGCCTCGGGTTGTTGCAAAAGGTGACGAAACAGCGGGTAGATACGCTGGCGTATCCGCAGCCGTAACGCGTCATCCACGCACAGCTGGGAGCGGGTGCTCAAGCGCTTGAGCTGGTCGCCGGACAACTCGAAGGCGGCGAGTTTGGCGAAACGCACCGTGTCGACGTTGAAAGCGAAGAAGTGCGTGCCTTCCGGCGCATGCAGCACAAACTCCTCGCAAGCGCGCAACAGCACCACACTGTGGGTGCCCACCTGCTGGCCCTGCACAACGGGCTCGCCGCCCAATGACATGGCCGCGCACAGTCGTCCCTTGGGCGCATGGCCGCGCTGCACCACGCGTTTGTCCAATACTTCCTGGAAGATCTGAAAGCGCTCGGCCGACAACTGGCGCAGCTCACTGGTCAGGCTGCCACGCCCCAGTTGGTCATACACCTGCTGCCAGCCCTGGATGGAACCGGCGTGCAGTTGAGGGTCATTGAAGGTTCGAACTTCGGCAAGCATGGTGGTCGTTCCTCGGGGGCCCCGTTGTTGTCATCGGCCTGAAGGGGACTGGAGTCATCCTTGACGGCAGCTAGGGCTCACACTGCGGCAGTGTCCGCAGTGAAAAGCAAAGCCAGTTCCGTGCCAAACATCTGCAGGCGGTAGGTGCAGGGCTGGATATTCATCGGCGCCAACAGCGCGCCAGACAGCACCACCTGCCCGGCCTCCACCGGTTGACCATCGGCCAGCAGCCGGCGTATCAGCCAGCACAGATTGGCCAGCGGTGGATCTTCCCGGCCCTGGGTCTCCCCTTCGCCGCAGATCGCGCCTGCGCATTCCAGGCGGAACGTCACGTTGGCATGTTCAACAGGGTCGAAAACGGTTCTGGGTCCCAGGCAATACAAGCCCGCTGCCGCGTTGTCGGCCAGAAAGGCCCCTACCCCGAACGTCCACTCCTGCCAACGGCAGTCGGCAATCTCGAACGCGGGTGCCACCTCGGCAATTGCGGCCAGGATCTCCTCATCGCTGTAGTCACCTGGCGCCAGGCTGCGACCCAGCACAATCGCCACTTCGACTTCCAGCTTGGGCTGGATCAACCGTGAAAGCGCCACCGCCGTGTTCGACGGCACGCGCATCTGATCGGTCAGGCCGCCATACACCGGTTCGTCAATGCCGAAGCGCCGTTGCGCGGCGCTGCCGGCGAAGGCGATTTTCCAACCGCTGAACTGTTCGCCCGCCGCCAGGCGCGCATCCAGCGCCTGGCGTTGCAGTGCGTAGCCGCCGCGCAGGTCCAACGCCTCGGGGGCCAGTGGCGCAATCGCTTGCACCGTACGCGTGGCCTGGTCTAACTGGCTCAATACGCCCGTATCGATGCTCATGACAGTTGCCCCGCTAACTTGCGTAATACCGCGTCAAGCCGCTCCGGCGTGGTGATGGCGGCAACAAACCGGTCAGGACGCACCACGACGATGCAATCGCGCACCCTGGAGAACCATTCGCCGAGGCGGTTATCCACATCCTCCACGCTGATGGCGTTCGTCGCCGTCAAGGGCTGGTGGCGGCCCAGGCCGCTGCGCGAGCGATTGACCTGGATAAAGCGCGTGTCCCAGCGCGCCCAGAACCTTGCCATGTCTTCGCTCAGTGGCTCAAGGGGATTGACCCGGTAACCCAGCACCGCATAGGAATTGCCCAGCACGTCATCCAGGCGCCGACGCTGGCCCTGGGCGTCTTCGATAAACGGCTGCACAAACAGCTGGCCCACCAGGTCGTCTTCACGCAGTTCGGCACGTTCGTGATAGACCAGCCCTTTGGTGAGGGTGGCCTTGGGTTTGAACTTGAACTCCAGCAGGTGCGAACGCAGGTTATCGACGCTGTTCACCGCCTGGAACAACCAGTCACGCACGCCGGCCATCAACGGGTTGGTCAGCCCCAGTACCGTGCCCATATTGTCGGCCAGGGCCACCAGTTCGGTGGCGTGTCCGCGACGTTCCTGGTCGTAGCTGGCAAGGATCCCATGGGCCGCACGCCCCTGGATGATCGCGGCCAGTTTCCAGGCCACGTTGGCCACGTCGCGCAACCCGGAATTAAGGCCCTGCCCGGCCCAGGGTGGCGATATATGCGCGGCATCGCCGACCAGTGCCACACGCCCCTGGACAAACCGCGCCGCCACGCGCGAATGGTGGGTGTAGGCGCGGATACGGATGATATTCAGCGCGTCCACGGCGTCGCCGATATGCCCACGGATCAGGTCGCGAATGGTGTTCTCGTCACACATCTTCGCCTCGTCCTCGCCCTCCATCAGCATGAACTCCCAGCGCCGCTGCTGGTACGGCAGGTAAATGCACACGAAGGGCCGCTGCGGGTCGGCGTGCAGGGCGGTGTAAGGCGCATCCAGGGTGTCATTGGCGGTATCGACCACCACCCATTTGCGCGCATGGGTCAACCCCAGCAGTTCGACGCCCAGCTTTTTGCGTACGGTGGAGCGCCCGCCGTCGGCGCCGATCACGTAATCGGCGCTCAGCTGATAGACCTCGCCCTGGGCATCGCGGACCTGCAAGGTCACGCCCTCCCCATCCTGTTCCAGCTCCAGCATTTCATGCCCCTGGCGCAACACCACAGTGCTGCGCTGCCCCAGGGTTTCGCGCAGCGTGCCTTCGAGCAACTGCTGCATGAAGATGTTGCGCATCGGCCAGCCGTACTGCGCGGCACTTGGCTTGACCTCGGCAAAACACACGCCCCGCGCGTTGTAATAACGCAGTGGCACATCGCAGATCATGTCACGCACTGCCAATTCGGCGATGCCGATCGCCTGCAACACGCGCAGCGCTTCATCATCCATGCCCACCGCGCGTGGGTAAGGCAGTATGCAGTCGGCAAGCTCAAGGACGACGCAGTCGATACCGTACATCCCCATATAGTGCGCGGCCGTGATCCCATTGGGCCCGCCCCCGACAATCACAACCTGGGTCTTCTCCTGCTTCATCGCTGTTCACCGCTTTCTTGTTGTGGTTTTAAACCGGCGTTGCCAAGGCCCGCACGCGTGTCATCAGTGCAGCCCGTCAACGCCCTGGATGTCTTCGGCACGCAGGCCACCCAGCCGTGCGTGCAGGCGCCCGCGCGTGGCGAAGGCCCAGATCACGATGACTTCGTCCGGCGCGGGGCCGTCGCCGAACATCAGCGACATGCTGTCGTAGTGGGAACGTACGTAGAGCGCATCCTTGTGCGCCAGGGGGACGTCAATGGTCGAACCCGGGCCGCCGCGCTTGCCGGTGGAAGGCACCCACGACTTGCCACCGCCCAGCGCGACGCGAATCGGATCGGCGGCCGGGTTGGTCAGGAACGCGTTGCCGTGCTCGTATTCGCCCGCGCTGCCGACCAGGATCGCCTTACCATAGCTGACAATCTCATGGGCACCGGCCAGTGCCTGTATGCGCCGGCCAAACTCTTCGCCCAGCAACGGCGATGGGTCGACCAGTTCGGCGAGCGACTCGCTGTAGCGACCGGCATAGGGGTTGGCGATCACGGCGGCGATCGCGTACTTGAACAGGGGCTCGCCATCGGCCAGCTGGCCGGTTTCGTTGGCCAGGGTTTCTTCGACAAAGCTGTACCATTTGCGGATGTGATACGTAGCAAAATTCGCGGTTTTCATCAGGGTTGCCTCAAAGTGGGTCGAGTGGATCCAGGTTGAAATGTCGGCTCGGCGCGCCGGCGGCCTTGAACCGGGCCTTGCCGCGCGCATCGTCGTGTTCGGTCTCGAGGAAGAACTCCATGCGATTGCCGTCGGGGTCGTTGAAATACACGCCATGGCCGATCTCGTGATCGGTGATCTTCACCACCTCGACGCCCTTGCCCAGCAACATGCCGTAGAGCTGGCGCAGGGTGGTCATGTCCCCGGCGATTTCCAGGCCGTAGTGCTGCAGGCCCAACCCGCCTTGATGGGCGCCGGGGTCGGCGCGAATCAGGGCGATGTCGTGGTGCTTGCCGCCAAATGCCATCATGACCCAGCTCTCGCCCCGGGCACTTTCGTGCATGCCCAGGATGTCGGCGTACCAGCGTGCCGACACGTCAGGGTCACTGACCCACAGCGATAAGTGAGTCCGCAGGATCTCGATCTTCATGGCGTTATCCCTCAGTGCTTTTTGACGATGGATTGATGCCCGGACTTGATCTGCGCAACCGCAGGCGTCCAGAGCACATCAGCGATCTCGCTGAATTCCCGCCAATGCTTCTGCCAGCCGTCACCGCCATTGTCGGAGGTGAACAAATGCCCGTACTTGGTGCCCGCCACGATCTGTCGCGGGTTGGCCGGGTTGAAGGCAATCGCCCAGACACAGGAATTGGGCTGCTGTGGCAGCGGCAGCACGTTCCAAGTGAGTGCGGCATCACGGGACACCAGGATCTTGCTGGTGGTGCCGGGGGTGCCATCGGAAATACTCAGGTACAGCTCGTTCTGCGTGCCCAACGGCGCGTTCATGGCGCGGATGTAGTACAGGCCGAAGGCTTCGCGACCGATGATGCCGGTCCAGGTCAGCCCCTCGTCCAGGCTGCGGTACACCGCATTGACGCAGACCACCACAATGACTTTCTCGCCGTGGTTGGGCAGCACCAGGATGTTGTGGACGTCGGAGTTGTAGTCCCACAGCAGCCGGTCGTCGACGCGGGTCCAACTGTCGCCGCCGTCACGGGAATGGAACAGCCCGCCCTCCTCCAGGCCGAACCACAGCTGGTTGCGGTCGGTAGGGTCATAGGCGAAGGCCAGCAGGCGTGGGCGGCTGACGCCGTCGCAGAACTCGGGGATTTCCACCGGGGCGCGATCCCAGCTCAGGCCGCCGTCCAGGGTGCGCCACAACACGGCACGCGAAGGCGCGCCGGTGCCGACGAAAATGCGTTGTGCATCCTGCGGGTCAACCGCAACTTTCCACACGGTCTGCCCGTTGAAAGGCGAATCGATGCGCCGCCAATGCCCACCGGTATCGTGGCTCACACACAAGCCCACATCGGTACCGGCATAGATCCGCTCGGGCGTGTCGGGGTGCAGGCTCAAGGATCGGGTGATCGCATCGAACTCCAGGTCCTGCCCCAGGCCCAGGCGATGCCAGGTACGGCCATCGTCGGCACTGCGGATCACCGCTTGCCCGACGGTGGCGACCAAAAGGGTTCCGTTACTCATCACAGATGCTCCTCAGATATAGATGCCACGGGTCAAGCCACCGTCGATGCCGATGGATTCGCCCGTCACTGCGCCGGCTTTTGGCGATGCCAGGAAGCCGATCAGCCAGCCCATTTCAATCGGTGCGAGGGTGCGGCGAATCGGTGTCGCGTCGATGTAGGCCTGCTCGACCTGCTGCGCGGTCTTGCCTTGCTTGACGGCTTCGCGGTCGTACAGCTCCTGGATATGCGGGGTGTCCACCACGCCCGGGTGGATCAGGTTGACCGTGATCCCCGAAGGGCCGAGCTGGTCGGACAGGGTCTTGGTCATGTGTGCGATCGCCAGGTTGCGCATGCCCGAAAGCACCTTGCTGCTGCGCCCGGTGAGGCCGCCTATGTTGATGATGCGTCCGAAGCCGGCCGCCTTCATGTGCGGGGTCACGGCCTTGGCGCAGCGGAAGTAGCCGATTACCTTGGTGTTGAGGTCCGACAGCAGCTCATCGTCGCCGGCGTGTTCGATGTCATTGCGCACCACACCGGACGGCGCCGCAGCACCGTTGACCAGGATGTCGATGCGGCCGAAATGCTTGTGCGCCGCCTCGACCATCTCCGACACGGCCTTCATGTCATTGGTGTCGCAGAACAGCGGCAGCACTTCATTGCCGGTCTGTGCACTGATCTCTTCGGCCGCCAGCTGCAGGAACGCCATGCGCCGTGCGCAGATCACTACCTTGCAGCCTTCCTCGGAGAGAAAACGTGCGACTTCCTTGCCGATGCCCATACCGCCACCGGTGACAATGGCCACGCGGCCTTTCAATTCCAGATCCATAGCAATTACCTCGTGTGATTATTCAGTTCAGGCCAGATCGACAAACACGCTTTTGGTCTCGGTGTAGGCATCGATCACGTTCTTGCCCATTTCCCGGCCCCAGCCGGATTGTTTGTAGCCACCGAACGGTGAAGAGGGATCGACCACGTTCCAACAGTTGATCCATACCGAGCCGGCCTTGAGCTGTGCCGCCACGCGGTGCGCCGAGCGCAGGTCGCGGGTCCACAGGCCGGCGGCGAGGCCATACGGCGAATCGTTGGCACGCAGCACCAGGTCGTCGATGTCGGTCCAGCTCATGACGGTCAGTACCGGGCCGAAGATTTCTTCGCGGGCCACGCAGGCGCGCTCGGCACGGTCGAGAAACACGCTCGGTTGAATGAAGTGCCCATGCTCCAGGTGTTCGGGACGGCCGCCGCCGCAGATCAGTTCGGCGCCCTCTTCCTGGCCCCGCTGCAGGTAACCCTTGACGGTGTTCAACTGCCGCGCGGACACCAACGGCCCCATGCTGTTGGCCGGGTCCAGGCCGTTGCCCAGCACATAGGCGGCGGCATGGCGCTGCAATTCTTCGAGCACCTGGTCGAGCACACTGGCGTGCACATACAGGCGCGAGCCAGCCGTGCACACCTGGCCCTGGTTGTAGAAAATCCCATCGGCAGCCCCTTTGGCGGCGCGCACGATGTCGGCGTCGGGCAGGATGATGTTCGGCGACTTGCCGCCCAGTTCCAGCGAGACCTTTTTCATGTTGCCGGTGGCCGCCTGGGCGATCAGCCGCCCAACCTGGGTCGAGCCGGTAAAGGCGATCTTGTCCACGTCGGGGTGCTGTGCCAGCGGTGCACCCGTGTCGGCACCCAGGCCGGTGATCAGGTTGACGACGCCGGCGGGGAAACCTGCGGCCTCGATCAGTTGCACCAGGCGGATCGCGACCAGCGGGGTCTGCTCGGCGGGCTTGAGCACCGCCACGCAACCGGTGGCCAACGCCGGGCCGAGCTTCCACACGCACATGGTCAACGGGAAGTTCCACGGCACGATCAGCGCGCAGACCCCCACCGGTTCGCGCAACGTGTAGTTGAGCATTGGCGCGCCGCTGGCCGGGGATACGGGCAGCGTGCTGCCTTCGATCTTGGTGGGCCAGCCGGCGAAGTAGCGAATGATGTTTGCCGCGCTGGCCGCTTCACCGCGCGCGTTGGCGATAGGCTTGCCGTTCTCCAGGGTGATCAGCTGCGCCAGCTCCTCGCGGTGCTGGTCCAACAGATCGGCCAGGCGAAACAGCAACAGGCCGCGCTGCGCCGGTGACTGCAAGGCCCACGTGCCGGTAAAGGCTGCGCGGGCGGCCGCGACGGCCGCATTCACATCGCGTTCATCGCCTTGGGCGACTTCGGTCAGGGTCTGTTCAGTGGCCGGGTTTTCCACGGCGAAACGGCGACCGCTGGCGGCGTCCTGCCAGATACCGCCGATGAACAGACGACCGGGCTGCGCCAGGAACGCCTGGACGGCAGGTAATAATTCGAGCGGATGCATAGTCGACTCCTTCACAGCGCCATTTCGATCAGGCAAGGGCCACGGTCGGCCTTGGCATTGGCCAGGGCCCGTTGCAGTTCGGCATTGGTCTGGACCGTGCAGGCCGGTACTCCGTAGCCTTTGGCCAGGGCCTTCCAGTCGATACGCGGGTTGTCGAGCACGGTCAGGCGCAGGGCCTGGGGGTCCATTTCGGTCATGCCGAAACGGCGCAGTTCGTTCTGCAAAATCGCGTAGCGATGGTTGGCGGCAATCAGGATCACCACCGGCAACTGCTCGCGGGCGATGCTCCACAGGGTTTGAATGGTGTACTGGGCACTGCCGTCGGATTGCAGGCAGAACACGCTATTGCCGCGTTCCGCCAAAGCGGCGCCGAAGCCCACCGGAATCCCCTGGCCGATCGCGCCACCGGTATTGGTCAATACCCGATGCCGCGCGGCGCGGGCGGAGGCGGTAAAGAACGGGTAGCCGCAGGTGCCGCCCTCGACCGAGACAATGCTGTCGTGGGGCAGTGACGCAGCGAGCACTTGGCCGATCGACTGCGGTGTCAGTTCGGCATGGCCGGGCGGCAGTTCGATGCCCTCCGGCGTCGGCACGTAGGCCGGTGCAGCCAGGGCATCGGCCAGCGCCGTCAACGCGCCGGCGACATCGTCACCGACCTCGGCCAGGCTCAGCAGGCGCTCACGCTCGGCGAGGCGCGACGGGATGCCTTCGTAGCCAAAGTAACTGATGGGCTCCGGCACGCCTGCACAGATGACCAGGTCGTACTGCTCAAGGATTTCAATCGCCACTTCCGGGAAATACGGCAGGCGATCCAGGTCTGGCAAGCCACCGCCACGGTAGCTCAGGCGCGGAAAGGTCTCGGCAAACAGGCGCACGCCGGGCAGTTGCGCCAGGCGTCCTGCCGCTTCCAGGCCCGCGACCGACAAGCCCTCATCGCCGACGATAAACACCAGCCGCTGGCCGTCACGCAATGCCTGCGCCACGGTTTCGACCCGGTCACCGGCAAACCGACGAACCGGCGCGCGCAGAGGTGCGAATACACCGTTATGGGTCACTGCGTGGGCCTGCAGGTCCATGGGCAGGATCAGGCTGGCGATCTGGCCTTTGGCCTGCCAGGCCGCACGCACGGCTTCCTGCAGATCCTCACCGATACCGGCAGCGGTGCGCGAGGTGCGCACCCAGCCAGAGACGGTGCCGGCCAGGGCCTGGATGTCGCTGGCCAAGGGCGGATCGTAGTTGACATGCCAGGAGGCGTGATCGCCGATGACGTTGACGATCGGCGTATTGGCCCGACGCGCGTTGTGCAGGTTGGCGATGCCATTGGCAAAGCCCGGCCCCAGGTGGGTCAGGGTCATGGCCGGCTTGCCGGCGATCCGGCCATAGCCGTCCGCAGCCCCCGTGCAGACCCCTTCGAACAGCGACAACACCGGCTTGAGAGCAGGTGCGCTGGCCATGGCGGCCACCAGGGGAATCTCGGTGGTCCCGGGGTTGGCGAAGCAGTACTCGATACCGCTTGCCGCTGCCGCATTCACTATCAGTTGCGCACCATTCATTTTCAGCCCTCTTGCTTGAGCATTTGCAGTGCTGAGATTTATCACATACAAATCCGCAACCAACAAGCATTTTATGTATGCTTTTCTCATTTAATGAGATTAATGAGATTTTAATAGCCTCAAAAGCTAACCCGCGATTGCGTTTTTCTCTCACTGCGGTAGTGTTGCGCCAGCGCTTGGGCAACCGGGTCCCCGTGGGGACGCCACAAGCGCCCTTCCCTTTCTTTTAGGAACACAATGAGCAGCCTGAGCAAATTGCTGAGCATCCTCGACCTGTTCGGTCCGCAAATGCTGAAGATCGACCCCGACACCATTGCCGAGCGCATGGGCCTGTCACGGGCGACCGTGTACCGCTACGTCAAGGATTTGTGTGACGCCGGCCTGCTGACCCGCGTGGACGCCGGCAGCTACGGCCTGGGCCCGCGGGTCATCGAGCTGGACTGGATGATGCGCCAGTACGACCCGATCCTTCTCGCCGGGCGCGAGCTGATGCACGAGCTGTCGGCGCAAACGGGCCTGGCGGTGTTCGCCAGCGTGTTTTACGACGGTCGCATCATCAACACCTACATCGCCGAACCCACCGACACCTATCACTTCGCGTTCGGGCGCGGGCAACCGTTGCCGTTTTTCCGCGGGGCACAATCGAAGGTCTTGATCGCCTTCCAGAAAGGACGCCGCCTGCAACGCCTGTTCGACGAGCACATGGCCAACGACCCGGACAGCCCGTATGACTGGGCGGGCTTCTCCAGGGCCGCGAAAAAAATCCGCAAGGACGGCTACTGCCTGACCCACGACGAACTCAACCTGGGCCTGACCGGTATCGCTGCGCCGATCATCCAGGCGGACCTCGACGAGGTGGTCGGCAGCCTGTCGGCCGTCGGCACCACCCAGAACTTCAAGCTGCTGCGCCAGGAAACCGTGATCGAAATGGTCATGGACACCACCCGGCGGATTGCCGAAAACATGCGCAACCCGCCGAGCCACGCCGCCCCCTAGGCGTCATGCTCAGAACGGCACGGCCACCGTCAACTGGCTGTACAGGTTGGTGCCGTTGCCGCCGACCTGATTGCCCCCGGTGGTCGCGTCCTGCCTGGGTGTGTACAGCCCCACCAGCGGGGTGATGATCAAGTGCGGGTTGACCGCCCACTCGGCATACACATCCAACTCACGGCCATCGAGGTTCAACGCGTTGCTTTTGCGCACGGTGGCGTAGTCGAAATACAGCGCGCCCAGGCTCAGGTTTTCCAGTGGGGTTGCCTTCAGCCCGACATGGTGGATGCGGGTATTGGTGTTGAACGGCCCGGCGTAGTTGCCGGCCACTTCGCCCTGGAACCAGGTGCCGTAGCCCGTGCTCTGGCCGGTGAACAGTGCGTCCCAGTTCTGCGAATAGCGGGTGTAGCGATACGTCACCTTGGGCGCCCAGGCGATATCGGCGAAGGTGTAGCCCGCTTCGCCGTACCAGGCTTTTTCTGGCCCGGCGTCCTTGTCCTGCCAGGCGTACTCGAAGGCCAGGCTGACGTTAGGGATACCCGCATCGCCCTCACCGCGCACGCTGTAGACATTCATGCCCTTGCGCTGGCGTTGAAAGTCGCTGGCCCATTGATCGTTCACGTCCAGGCCATGCACCCAGGTCAAGCCGAGCGTCCCCGGCTGGGCGGTGTAGTCCAGGGTCGCAGCGGCCAGTTCGGTTTCGGCCTGGATACGGTTATCGGACTTGAGCCACAGAACACTGCCGTGCAGGCCATCCTGCCCCCCCAGGCGCACCACCGCGGTTTGGTCGAACGCGTGCCGGGCCGCCAGGTAGTAGGCGCCCCCACGGTTCAAGGTGCCATCCGCCGGGCCCTTGCCCGGGTTCAGCCCATCGTCGTTGATCAGGAACCCTCGGCCGACCTTGACCACCTGGCGCCCGCCGGAAATATCCACGCCGTCTTGACCGAGCGCCGGGAACAGGTCGCCGGAGCGCCAGCCCAGGTAGGCGTCTTCAATCTTCGTGGTGCGCTCGGTGCCAACGCTGTTGCCACCCGGATCGCCATCGCCCCACGTGGCGGAGCTGACCAGGGCAAATGCCCCGTAGGCGCGGCCATTGCCGCCGAGTCCCTGGTCGCCACTCAAGCCATACTTGATAAAGCCTTCACGCCAACTGGAGCCGCCCGGCGTGCCGTCGTAGTTCTTGCGACTGTTGAACTGACCGAACACCGCGGTCATGTCGGCGTTGAGGTGACGGCTCTCATCGCTGTACAGCTCATAAGCGTGCACCTGACTGATAGCGCCGAGCGCCAGGGTGCACACAAGCGTGCAACCGAATACGGGATGACGGGATAGATAACGCATGGCTCAAACTCCTTCTTCGACAGCCTGCTTGCGCACAAACAACAGTTGCTGCCCCGTGAACTCCAGCAGCCCCTCCAGACCGAACTCGACACCGAACCCCGACATCTTACTGCCGCCAAACGGCGTGTTCGGCTGGATCTGAGCGTGGCAGTTGACCCACGCCACACCACTCTCCAGGCGACTGGCCAAGGCCTGGGCCTGCTCGACATCCGGCCCCCAGACCGAGCCGCCGAGGCCCATGTCACCGGCATTGGCGCGCTTCAGGACATCCTCGACATCCCGGTAGGCAATCAACGGCAACACCGGGCCGAACTGTTCTTCGTCCACCAGGCGATGGCCGTCGGTCACGTCCGCCACCAGGGTGGGCGGATAGAAGAACCCGGGGTGGTCCAGACGCGCACCGCCGCACAACACCCGCGCACCGTTGGCACGTGCGTCATCGACCAGGGCTTCCACCAGTTCCAGTTGCTCAAGGTTCTGCACCGGCCCGAAGGTGACACCGGCGTCCAGGCCGTCGCCCACGACCTGGCGCGCCGCAATATGCGTCAGCGCGTCGGCAAAAGCCTCGTACTGCGACTCATGGATATACAGGCGCTTGAGCGCAGCACAGGTCTGGCCCATGTTGAGAAACGCCGCCTGGAAGATCGCCTCGGCCACCGCCTCCATCGGCGTGCCGGGCAACACGATGGCGGCGTCGTTACCGCCCAGTTCCAGGGTCAGGCGCTTGAGGTTGCTGGCGGCACCGCGCATCACGCTTTGCCCGGTGGCGGTGGAACCGGTGAACACGATCTTCTGGATCCCCGGGTGCGAGGTGATCGCACTGCCGAAGCCCTGCTCGCCGGTCACGCAGTTGATCACGCCACGGGGCACATGCCGGGCAATGATGTCGGCCAGGCCCAGGGTGCTCAGCGGCGTCAGGCTCGACGGTTTGCTGATCACGCAGTTGCCGGCACGCAGCGCCGGCATGATGTGCCAGACGGCGATCATGAACGGCCAGTTCCAGGGGGTGATCGACGCCACCACGCCCAAGGGTTTGCGGTGCAGCTCAATGCGCTGGGTGGGCGTTTCTTCCACCCGTTCCACCGCAATTTCCTGCCCGGCCGCGTAGCGGGTCCAGGCGGCGGCGCCCATGACCTCGGAAAAGGCCAGCTCCAGCGGCTTGCCCTGTTCCAGCACAATCAGCCGGGCCAGTGATGGGGCCTCCTGCTCGATATCGGCGGCAATCGCCAACAAACGTTCACAGCGATCAGGGTGGCTGCTGTGGCGCCAGCTCTTGAAGGCCAACTGCGCGGCGTTCACCGCCTGGTCGAGTTGCCCCAGGGAACCGGCCGGGCACTGGGCGAACACGGCCCCGGTGGCCGGGTTGATCACATCGAACCGGCCTTCTTCACCGGCCACCTGGATCCCATCGATGAGCATTTTATAGTTGTGCATTTGAAACCTTCCTTTCACACGCTGGCGCGCCATGCCGAGCAACGGCAGGCTGCGATTGTCTGGTTAGTCGAGCGATAAAAACGCGAGGGCCTTAAAGCTTGTGGCTGCCCAAGGCCAGGAAGCGTTGCGGCGAGCTGTTGCGCAGTCGCGCGGCGAGCACGATGCCGATGATCAAGGCCGCCGGAATAATCGCGCAGAGGCTGTAGGACAGCAGTTGGCTGGCACCGGTCAGCACATCGAAATGCACCACCGCCAACACCAGCACCATCACCAGCGCCAGGCACGAAATACCGGGCAGGATCCGTCCACGCAACAGCCCGACCTTCAGCTCGGGATGCCGATGGAAGTAGACGCACACCGACACCGAGGTCAGCGCCATCAACAGGATCACGCACAACGTGGCCAGGTTGGACAGCCAGGCAAACAGTTGCAGGATCGGATCGGCATCCATCGCGGCAAATATCAGCACCACGACCGCAGCGATCAAACTCTGCAACGCCGAGCCCATATGCGGGCTCTGGTGCACGCGATGGGTGGTGCCCAGCAGGCTGTGCAACAGACCGTCGCGGCCGATGGCGTAGAAGTAACGCGCGGCGGCGTTGTGAAAGGCCAACAGCCCGGCATAGATACTGACCATGAACAGCACGCGGATAATCTGGGTGAGTTGCGGGCCGACAAAGTGGTCGGACATGCCATAGATAAACGTGGTTGGGTCCTGCAAGGACTGCAGCAGCGGCACGATCTTGTCCGACCCCACCCCCACCACCATCGACCATACCGACAGCGCGTAGAAACCACCGATCAGCAACACCGAACAGTAGGTCGCAATCGGAATACTGCGCTTGGGATTCCTGGCCTCTTCACCGTAGATGGTCGTTGCCTCGAAGCCGATAAAGGCGGCGAAACAGAACAGCAAGCCGATTGACGGCGTACCACTGAACACATGACGGCTGCTGAACGAGTCCAGGTTGATGCCGCTGTCGCCGCCGGACTTGAGGATGGCGAAGTCCAGGACCAGGATCGCCAGGTACTCGGCGATCACCATCACCGACAATACCCGCGCGGACAGGTCGATCTTGCGATACCCCAGGATCGCGATACTTGCCATCGCCATCAGCGAATAGGACCACCACGGCAGCACCAGGCCGAAGGCGGCTTCCATGGTGCCACTGACCACGCCACCGAACATCCCGTACAAGCCGACCTGCAGGATGTTATAGGCGAACATCGCCAGCACCCCGGCGGCACCGCCCGCCAGGCCACCCAGGCCACGGGACGTGAACGCGTAAAAGCCACCGGCATTGGTCACGTGGCGCGACATGGTGGTGTAGCCCACCGAGAACGCCAGCAGCACCAGCAAGGCCAGGATCAGCAAAGCCGGGGTACCGGCACCGTTGCCCAGCATGATGCCGATCGGGAAACCGCCGGCGATCACACTGAGCGGGCTTGCCGCCGATATCACGAAGAAGATGATGAAGCCCACACCCAGGGCACCGCGCTTGAGCTCCGTAGAGCTGTTGACCGGGATAGATACACTCATGTTGTTGACCTTATTGTATGAGGCAGTCGCTTTAGGGTTGGCCCGACCACACCGCATCGGCACCGGTTAGCGTTTTGTTTTAGTTGCGCGCTGAATTTGATCCTATGCCCGCCCTGGAACGGCTCGCTATCCCAAATCGGTAGCATCCAAAGCCCCGCCCCAAAACAGGTCGGGGCCGCCCGATCCCTCCTCGCGCTGTTGCCGATTTGGGATAGCCGCCCGGCCTGTCATGCCCGCACCCTAGCCTCACCCGTGCTATGCGCGGATGCCGCAACAAGAATAAGAACGCGCCCATCACAGCCAACGCCCCCCGTAGGAAGCCCCAGCCATGCGTCCAACCCATCTCACCCTCCAATGGCGTATCACCCTGCTGAGCGGACTTTGCCTGCTGGCAGTCGTGGGCGCGCTGATTGGCGCCAGCGCCTACCAGAATCAAACCAGTGCAAAGCTGCTTAAGGAGCAGAGCAGCGCGTTGCTGACACAGGCCGCGCTGGAACGCTTGCAGGCCCAGGCCGTGGCTCATGGCCAACAGGTGGAGCGTTTTTTCAATGAAACCGCGCTGTATGGCGAAGGGTTCGCCCAGCAGGTTCTGCAACTGCGCGAGCAAACCCTCAATGGACGTCTGACGGTCGTGCAATTGCGTCAAGCCCTGGTCGGCATCGCCCGAGAAGCCCTCAGGCAGCGCGAAAAAGTCCTCGGCCTGTACGTGATCATGCTGCCCGATGCCCTGGCCGGCAGCGACGCCGACTGGCGCGACCAACGCGCCCTGGCCGGCAATGAAACCGGGCGCTTTGCGCTGTACTGGTCCCAGAGCCAGCCGGGGCAACTGGTGCAGGAGGTGTTGAGCGAGACACAAATCGCCGCCAACACTGCGCCCCCCGGCAGCGCACCGGCAAACGCCTGGTACGCCTGCCCTCAGGCGCAACGACAGGTGTGTGTGGTCGAGCCGTACACCATCGAAGTGGAAGGCCACAAAGCCCTGATGAGCAGCATTTCCATCCCCCTGATCGTCGACGGCAACGTGCTCGGCGTGGTGGGCATGGACATCAGCCTCGACACCTTGCAGAAACTGGCCGCCAACCTCAGCCAGGACCTGTACCAGGGCGACAGCCAGGTCACCCTGGTGTCGGCTTCGGGTCAAGTGGCGGGACGCAGCGGCGATGTCGCGGGGGAAACCCTGGACATCCGCCAATCCGTGCAAACGGCAGCGGGCACCCCAGCCTGGCAACTGCAGATCAAGGTCCCGCAGTCGCGGGTGCAGGCGTCCGCCCGGCAGATGCAGAGCGAACTGGACGACAAAAGCCGTGAGTCCAATTGGCTCAACCTTGGCCTGGGCATCCTGGCCAGCAGCCTTGGGATGCTGCTGATCTGGCTGGCGGCCTACGGCGTGACTCGCCCATTGCTGAAGATGGCCGAGCTGCTCGATGCCATTGTCGAAGGCGACGGGGACCTGACCCAGCGCCTGCCCGTCGGGCGACGCGACGAGCTGGGCCGCCTGGCCAATGGTTTCAACCGTTTCCTCGACACCTTGCAGCCGATTATTCGCGCCATCCAGACCGCGTCCCTGGACACCCGCGACAGCGCCGACACCTCGTCCGGCATTGCCCGCGAAGTCAGCGCCGGCATGCAGCGCCAATACCGCGAAGTGGAGCTGGCCGCCACCGCGCTGCACGAAATGAGCGCCAGTGCCCAGGAAGTCGCCCGTCACTCCCACAGCGCCGCCGACGCCGCCACCGCCGCCGAAAACGCGAGCCGCTCAGGCCAGGCGGTGTTCTCCACCGCCGAACGCAGCATCGAGGCCCTCGACCAACGCCTGGAAACCACCCTCCAGCAAGTCAACGCCCTGGCCGACAGCAGCAACCAGATCGGTCAGGTACTGGACGTGATCAGCGCCATCGCGCAACAGACCAACCTGCTGGCGTTGAATGCGGCCATCGAAGCGGCCCGTGCCGGCGAGCAGGGTCGCGGTTTTGCGGTGGTGGCCGATGAAGTCAGGCACCTGGCCAGCAACACCCAGAGTTCGGTCGAACAGGTGCGCACGGTGATCGAAACGTTGCAACAGTTGAGCCAGGCGGTGGTGCACAGTACCCAACTGAGCCGCGAGCAAGCCGGCGGCAGCGTGCTCCAGGTGCAACAGACCCGGGTGGCGCTGGGGCATATTTCCCAGGCCGTGGATGTGATCGAACAGATGAATCAGCAGATCGCCAGTGCAGCCCTGGAGCAGAGCAGCGTGGTGGACGATATCAGCCATCGCGTCAGCGACATCCGCGGTATCAGCGAAACACTCGCCGGGCGCATGCACGAGGCGTCGCAGGCCAGTGACGCATTGCATCAGATGGCCAATCACCAACAACAGCTGGTCGGGCATTTCCGCGTGTAATGGCGTGCCGCCTGACTGAGCTGCGGTGGCCGCCTTTCAACTCTCCAACATTGAGTTCCCCCATGATTTATCCACGCCGCTGGCTGATCCTCGGGATTATTTCCAGCGGGGCCTACTCGGCAGGCGTGATCATTCCAGCCTGGTTGACCCTTCGACAGCCTTGACCACGCGCTGCTGGTCAGGCTGAGCAGGCAGGCACCACCGCCCACGCCTTAAAGCTTGTGGCTGCCCAAGGCCAGGAACCGCTGTGGCGACGCCTTGCGCAGCCGCGCCGCGAGGAATACACCGCCCAGCAACGCCAGGGGAATGATCGCGCAGAGGCCGTAGGACAGCAGTTGGCTGGCACCGGTCAGCACATCGAAATGCACCACCGCCAGCACCAGCACGGCCACGAGCGCCAGGCACGAGAAACCGGGGAGGATCTGCCCACGCCAGAGCCCGACCTTGAGCTGCGGATGGCGCCGGAAGAACATCAGCACCGCGGCCGAGGTCAGCGCCATTAGCAGTATCACGCACAGTGTGGCCAGGTTGGACAGCCAGGCAAACAGCTGCAGGATCGGATCGGCATCCAGCGCCGCGAAAATCAACACCACCACGGCCGAGATCAGGCTCTGCAAGGCCGAGCCCATATGCGGGCTCTGGTGCACGCGATGGGTGGTGCCCAACTGGCTGTGCAACAAGCCGTCACGGCCGATGGCGTAGAAGTAACGCGCGGCGGCGTTGTGAAAGGCCAGCAGGCCGGCATAGATGCTGACCATAAACAGCACCCGGATAACCTGGGTCAGTTGCGGGCCGACAAAGTGGTCGGACATGCCATAGATAAACGTAGTCGGGTCCTGCAAGGCCTGCAGCATCGGCACGATCTTGTCCGCGCCCACGCCCACCACCATCGACCACACCGACAACGCGTAGAAACCGCCGATCAGCAACACCGAGCAGTAGGTCGCAATCGGAATGGTGCGCTGCGGGTCCCGGGCTTCTTCACCGTAGATGGTGGTGGCCTCGAAGCCGATAAAGGCGGCGAAGCAAAACAGCAGGCCGATTGACGGCGTGCCGCTGAACACCTGGCGGCTGCTGAACGAATCCAGGTTGATGCCGCTGTCGCCACCGGACTTGAGAATGGCGAAATCCAGGACCAGGATCGCCAGGTACTCGGCGATCACCATCACCGACAATACCCGCGCGGACAGGTCGATCTTGCGATACCCCAGGATCGCGATACTTGCCATCGCCATCAGCGAATAGGACCACCACGGCAGCACCAGGCCGAAGGCGGCTTCCATGGTGCCGCTGACTACCCCGCCGAACATGCCGTACAAGCCGACCTGCAGGATGTTATAGGCAAACATCGCCAGCACCCCGGCCGCGCCACCGGCCAGGCCGCCCAGCCCACGGGCGGTGAACGCGTAGAAACCGCCGGCATTGGTCAGGTGGCGCGCCATGGTGGTGTAGCCCACCGAGAACGCCAGCAGCACCAGCAAGGCCAGGATCAGCAACATCGGGGTGCCCGCGCCGTTACCCAGCATGATGCCGATGGGGAAGCCGCCGGCGATCACACTCAGCGGGCTTGCCGCCGATACCACGAAGAAGATGATAAAGCCCACACCCAGGGCGCCACGCTTGAGCTCCGTGGAGCTGTTGATCGAGTTGGATACACTCATGCTGTTGACCTTATTGTATGAGGCAGTCGCTGTAGGATCGGTGCAGCCGGCTGTCGACCGGTACCGAATAGCTTGTCGTTGTTGTTGCACGCTGGCATCGATCCTATGCCTGCCCGACAGCGTGCCGGTATCCCAAATCGGTAACGCAAGCGCCCACGGCGAAACACCTGCACATCCCGAGCGGACGACGCAGGCTGATTCAGATCTTGCTAAAGGCTTGGGTTCAGGCTCGCACGTTGCCGGTAATGGCGGCGCGGGTCGTGTGGGACGGCAACTGCGCGAACAGCTCCTGGTACTCCGCGGCAAAATGGCTCAGGTGATAGAAGCCCCACTGGGCGGCGGCATCCCCAATCGACAGCTCGGATGCCCGGGTAGACATCAAGGTTCGGCGTACGCCGTTGAGCCTCACTGAGCGCAGGTAATTCAGCGGTGTGGTCTCGGCGACCGAGCGGAAGCTGTTCTGCACCGTGCGCCGACTCACCTGGAGACGCTGGCACAAATCGATCACGCTGGGCACGTTGATCATTTCGGTCGTGGCCAGGCGATGACATTTCTCGACGATAAAGCTGCGCGTGGAACTGGGGCTGCGCTGCTGCTTGTCACAGGCCGGGTCGGTCATCAGTTGCAGCAGCTCGCCGAGCATGGCTTGTTCCAGCGCCGACTCACGCTCGCGCGTGTAGTCGAGGTCATCGTTTACCAGGGCCTCGGAGAACAATGCCAGCAATCGACGCCGGGCCTGGGCGAAACGCTGGGGCGACACCTTTATCACCGGTTGGCGCAGCAACCGATTGAGTTCTTTCGCCGACGCCGTCTGTTCCAGCGCCTCTTCGAACAATTCACGCTCAAAGGTAATGGACAAAAGCTCCATGCCCATCGGCATATGGAACATGAACTCCTCGCCACCGTGGAGGAAGAACAGGCTGCTGTCATCCACCTCGCGGCCCTGCATGCGAACCGAGCCGGGCACATTGATCGGCACCGCAAAGCACATCTTGTCGCGAGGCGCCACGCCGTTCTGCACCACACGCTGGTTGATCTGCTCGAGGAACAGGTGGCAACCGGTCGTCGTCAGTTGCATCAGCGAACTCTCGGCCGAACCGGCGGTGAGCTGGCTGTAGTCCTGGCTCCACTGTTGGATGGTGGCTGCGTGGACGTGGATATCGCGGAAATGGCTGATCGTCTGGTTTTTCATTGGGGGGTGTGCCTCTACCAACATTCTTGTTTTTAGATCGCCGATGCCTTTGATACTCGCACATCGGTCACATCCTGCAAATTGTTTATGCGCTGGAATGCCCGCGTCTCATGTGCCGATTCGGGCTACCGGCCGGGAACCCGCGGCGGAGATGATCGGCACACTTAAATCGACATTCCAGAGAGACCGTCATGAGTGAAGCCAACTTTCAAGCCCTGCACTTCGCGGATGCCCCGCACATTGTCTCCGGCACACTGCCCGGCCCCAAGACCCGCGAGGCCCTGGCGCTGTCGGCGCGCACCGAGTCGATGGCACGCGGCGGCGGCCGCATGCCGGTGGCCATGGACCGCGCCTTCGGTGCGACCTTCAAAGACCCCGACGGCAACACCTACATCGACCTTTCCGCCGGCGTCGGTGTCAGCAGCGTCGGCCGCTGCCACCCCAAAGTGGTGCAGGCGATTCGCGAACAGTCCGAAGTGCTGATGCACGCCCTGGAAATCAACAGCACGCGGCGCACCGAATTGGCGGCCAAGCTCTCCGAGATCGCCCCCGATGGCTTGCGTGGCGACTGCGTGACCTTCTTCACCCAGAGCGGCAGCGATGCGCTGGAGGCCGCGATCAAGTTTGCCCGGCGCATTACCGGACGCCACCAGATCATCGCCTTCCATGGCGGCTACCACGGCGTGTGGCATGCCTCGGGCGCGCTGACCACCGGCACCGCCTACCGCAAGGGCTTCGGTGCCCAGATGGGGGGCGTGATCCACGCGCCCTACCCGTACGCCTACCGTTTCCCCTTCGACACCACCCACAAAAGCGCCGAGCAGATCGCCGGCGAGTACATCGACTACCTGTTGAACACCCCCTATACCGCCGCCGATGACGTGGCGGCCGTGATCGTGGAGCCGGTCCAGGGCGAAGGCGGCTACGTGCCACCCTCGCCGGAATTCCTGCAATTGCTGCGCCAGGCCTGCGACCGCAGCGGCACATTGCTGATTGTCGATGAAGTGCAATCCGGTGCAGGACGCACCGGCAAGATGTGGGCGGTCGAACATTCCGGCGTGAAGCCCGACATGCTCACCTTCGGCAAGGGCATCGGCAGCGACCTGCCCATGGCCGGGCTGATCATGCGTTCGGACCTGGCGGCCAAGATTCCCGACGGCTCGATGCCCAACACCTTTGCCGCCAACTCGTTGTCGGCGGCCGTGGCGTTGACCAACATCAGCATCCTGCAGGATCCACAACTCGACCTGCTCAACCGCGCCCACACGTTGGGGCTGGAAGCCCAGGCGCATATTCGCGGCTTCAACAGCCCGCTGGTCGGCGAAGTGCGCGGGCGCGGCCTGATGATCGGTATCGAACTGGTCGAGGATCCGCTCACCAAGGCGCCCCTGGCGGGCGAAAAGATCGGCCAGTTGATGGGCTACCTGCTCAACCACGGCGTGCTGATGATCCCCTGCGGCCGCTACAGCAACGTGATGCGCGTGATGCCCTCGCTGACGATCTCCCGCGAACTGTTCTTCAAGGCCCTGGACATCTTCGGCGACGCCCTGGCGTCCCTCAAGGCGTGAGCCTGCCCACTACTCGAGGACCGCAACATGACTGAGCACTTGAATCATTTCATCGAAGGTACGCCCTGCGAAGCCTTCGACCGGCGCCGTTTCGACCTGGTCAACCCCGTGACCGAGCAGGTGTATGGCAGCTCCGCCCGTGGCACCCGCGAAGACGTGGAACGTGCCGTGGCGGCGGCACGCCACCAACTGGAAAGGGGCGACTGGAGCCAACTCGGCGGCGCCCAGCGTGGCCGACTGTTGGCGAAACTGGCCGACCTGGTCGAGCGCGACAGCGAACGGCTGGCCGATCTGGACGCCAATGCCATCGGCCGCTCGCCCATCGAACCGCGCCGGATGGACCTGCCCAACGCGATCGCCAACCTGCGCGCCGCCGCCGGCTGGGCCAATCAGCTCGAAGGTCGCACCATTCCCACCGGCGGTTACTTCGGCACCAAAACCCTGTCGTACACGGTGCGCGAGCCCGTCGGCGTAGTCGGTGCCATCGTGCCCTGGAACTCGCCGCTGATGATCACCGTGTGGAAGCTCGCCGCGTTGCTGGCGGCGGGCTGTACCGTGGTGGTCAAGCCTTCGGAGGAAACCCCGCAGTCGGCCCTGCACCTGGCGCTGCTGGCGCAGGAAGCCGGCTTCCCGGACGGCGTGATCAACGTGGTCACCGGCTACGGCAACGAAGTCGGTCGCGCCCTGTGCGAGCACCCGGATGTGGCCAAGATCAGCTTCACCGGCAGCCCCGAGGCCGGGCGTGAAATCCAGCGCACGGCCGGCGTGCTGTTCAAGCGCGTGGCCCTGGAACTGGGCGGCAAGAGCCCGCAGATTGTGTTCGACGATGCGTCCTTCGACGATGCCCTGCGCGGCTGTGCACTCGGCCTGTTCGCCAACCAGGGCCAGGTGTGTGCCGCCGGCTCGCGGATCCTGGTGCAGCGCAGCCTCGCCGAGCGTTTCGGCGCCGCGCTGGCCGAGGCCGCACACGCAGTGAACGTCGGCGACCCGCGCGAGCCCGGGGTACAGATGGGTCCGGTGGCCAAGAAAGCCCAGTTCGATCGCGTCAACCGTTACATCCAGCGGGGCATCGACCAGGGGGCAACCCTGCTGGCCGGCGGCGTCTCGACGCCCGAGCAAGGCTGGTTCGTGCGCCCGACGATCTTCGCCAACGCCCGCAACGACATGGACATCGCCCGGGACGAGATTTTCGGGCCGGTCGGCACGCTGATCACGTTCGACAGCGAAGACGAAGCGATCGCCCTCGCCAACGACAGCACCTACGGCCTGGCGGCCACGGTCTGGACCGGCGACCTGGCCAGGGCGCACCGTGTGGCGGCGGCGGTAAAGGCCGGCGCCGTCGGTATCAACTGCTGGAGCCCGCTGGACGCCAACCTGCCTTGGGGCGGCGTCAAGACCAGCGGTATCGGGCGTGAAGGCGGGTTCAGCGGCGCGCTGGCCTACACCGAGGAGAAAGTCATCACCGTGCTGCTGCCGGCCTGAGCACACGCGCTGTCCTGACCGAGCCACCCTCCAACGTCGAGGGTGGCCATTCCACCGTGCATCGCTCCCTGGAGAGCTTGATATGAACCCAATGAATCAACCGACAATCGATCGCTACCCGACGTCCCTGCGCCTGTTGCACTGGCTGCGGGCCGTACTGGTGCTGGGCCTGCTCTGGGCAGGCTGGCATATGACCGGCATGAATGATGAGGTGGCGAGCAAATTCGAGCTCTATTACCCGTGGCACAAGTCCTTCGGGGTGTTGACGTTGCTGGTGGTGCTGACTCAGCTCGCCGTGCGCTTTCGTACCCCCAGGCTGCCGCAGCCGCTGGAAACCCTGGCCGGGTATGAACGCTTCCTGTCACGCCTGACGCAGCGCGTCATGTATGTCCTGCTGGTGATCGTGCCGCTGATGGGTTACTCCATGTCGAGCACCTTTACGATGAGCGACGGGGTGTTCTTTTTCGGGGTCAACCTGCCGGAGCTGTTGCCGAAGAATGACGATTGGTTCGCGGTGTTCCAGTGGCTGCACAAAGTCCTCGCCTACACGCTGCTGGTGCTGATCGTGCTGCATGTCGCAGGCGCCCTCAAGCACCGCTTCTACGACCGCGATCCGCGCAACGACGTGCTGCGCCGCATGCTCTGAATGAATGAGGCGTGCAGGCAAGGGACATGAAATAACCCCGGCAGCCAGCGTGGCGGAGTCGTCTTCAGCCCCCATGCGCCTGACCGGCCCCTAGGCCCGCGCCCCGATCAACACCAGCACCCCACCCCACTGCGTCACCCTGATCGGCAAGCTTTGCTCCAAGGCCTCCAGGGTCTGGCGCGCATCATCCAGCGGGAACCGGCCACTCACGCGCAGCTGCGCCACCGCGGCATCCAGGCGCACGATGCCCTTGCGGTAGGGCCGGATCGCTTCCACCACGCTGGCCAGTGTCTGGTTGCGCACCACCAGCCAGCCGTCGAGCCAGGCGGTTTCGGTGGCGGCCATGGGCACTTGGGTGAGGATGCGCTGGTGGTCGAACAGCGTGCTCTGGTGCATGGCCACCCGTTGCTGCGCACCGCCGTCGAAGTGCAGCACCGCGTCGGCATCCAGGGTGACCAGGCGCATCGCGCCGTCCTGTTCACTCAGCATCAGGCGGCCCGTGGTGGCACTGATATGGGCGGCGCGGGTCTTGACCTGCAGCGGACGCAGCAGGTTCACCAGCATTTCGCCGGTGCGCAGTTCAAGGCTGTGCGCGTCCCCGGCCAACGTCGAGACCACCTCGCTGCGGGCATTGAGCTTGAGGGTGCTGCCATCGGCCAGTTGCCAGGTGCGACGCTCGGCCGTGCCGGTGGCGTAGGTCTGCCCCGCGTCTTCAAAACGCCAGCCCCACCCCGCGCCGGCCGCCAGTCCCAGCGCACACAGACTGGTACGCAGAAATGCGCGACGGCTGTTGGGTTGCTCCAGGCTGCGCAGCAACTGCGCGCTGGAGCGCTCGCGCCAGGGTGAGGCCTTGAGCTGATCGAGACCGGCGAGCAGTTGCGCATATACCTGGCGATGATGGGCCGAGGTGCCCCGCCATTCATCCAGCGCCTGCTGCTGGGCGGGGCTGAAGTCGCCGGACTGGATCTGCACCAGCCAGCCGATGGCTTCCTCGGCCACCGGGTCGTTCAAAGGCTGTTTGCTCACTCGCTCAACCCCAGGTAACAGGCGCGCAGGGCCTGGGTCATCAATTGGTGGATGCGCCCCAGGGACAGGCCCAGGCGTTCACTGATCTGCGTGTAGGTCATGCCGTCCAACTGGCTGTGCACGAACACCGCCTTGGCTTGCCCCGACAGGCCGTCCAGCAGCCGGTCGATGGCCAACAGGCTCTCGATCAGAATCAGTTGTTCCTGGGGCGATGGGTGCACGTGCTCCGGCACGTCGGCCAGGATCTGCAAATAGGCTTTTTCCAGGTCGCGTCGGCGCCAGCTCTCGTACATCAGGCGCTGGGCGATGGTGGTCAGCAGCGCGCGCGGTTCGCGAATGGCCGTGGGGTCGGGCAGCATCCACACCTTGAGGAAGGTCTCGGCGGCGATGTCCTCGGCGCTGTGACTGCAACCGGTGCGATAGGACAGGCGGGCGCATAGCCAGCTGTAGTGCTGCTGGAAAATCTGGCCGATAAGGCGGGTCTTGAGCAAAGCATTCGGGTCCATAGGTCCATAATCTTCATGGACTGCACACGCCAGCGGACAAGTGGTGGTGGGCCTGTCGGTTTGAGGTAGACCTGCGTCCGGGCAGGTGAGTCCAGTTTGCCCCAGGGGGCTTCACCAGATAAAAGAATAAAAAAAGCCATCAAGCTGCATTTTCTGCATAACCTTCGGCGCTTTTACGGGCACGCCAAAGCACCGCCTGCGGCTGTCGCAGGCGATGCGGCGCGTGGCTCAGTGCGTGGCCAGTTGCGCCTCGCTGCGTTCCTGTTCGCGCAATGGGCGTACCAGCCAGGTGACCACCACGGTCAGCACCAGCAGGATCACCGCCAGCGCCCAGAGCACGCCATGGAAGGCACTGTCATAGCCGCCGATAAACAGGCTGTGCACCGCCCCCGCCTGCTCCGCGCCCAGGGTTTGCAGGGACCCGGTGAGATTGCCGGCGGCGACGTCGTCGATCCAGCGTTGCAGGGTCGCCGGGTCGGGCGCCAGGCGGCTCAACGTGCCGCGCAACTGGCTGTCGAGCAAGGTCGCCAGCAGCGAGCCATACAAGGCCACCGCAATCGCCTCACTGCCCAGGCGGAAGGTGTTGAGCAGGCCCGCCGCCATCCCGGCCTTCTGCTCCGGCACGGTCTTGAGCGCCAGGCCATCCACCAGCCCGGCCGACAGGCCCATGCCGATGCCCACCAGCAACAGCGGCACTGCCAGTTGCCACAGCGCCACACCGACCTGGCTGACCAGCGCCAACGCCACCACACCGACCAACAACGCAATCAGGCTGGCCTTGAGAATGCCGATCGCCGACACCCCGCGTGCCGCCCACTTGCCCGCCAGGATCGGGCAAAACAGCATCGGCACCGTCAGCAGCAACATCGCCAGGCCCGCATGGGTCGCGCTCAATTGCAGCACGCCGAACAGGTAGCTCGGCAGGTACGTGAGCAAGGTCACAAAGCCGAACGACGCCGCCACGGTGACCAGCGCCAGGCCGACAAAGGGCCCGCGCGCCAGCAGCGACAGGTCGAGCATCGGCTGCAGGTGGCGACGCTCCTGCCAGGTAAACACCGCCAACAGCACCACGGCGACCGCCACCAGGCCGAGTACACCGCGGCTGCTCCAGCCCCATTGCGAGCCCTGCACAATCGCCACCATCAGCGCCAACAATGCCAGCACAAACAGCGTCGCACCCGGCACATCGAAGCGCGCGGTGTGTTCAGCCAGCACGCCATCGCGGGTAATCAACGGGCTGCCCAGCAGCACGATCACCAGGGTCACCCCATGGGCCCAGAAAATCGCGCGCCAGCCGACGCTGTCCAGCAGCAGGCCGGACAAGGTCGGGCCCAGGCTCACGCCCAGGCCGGCAACGGTGCCGAACAGGGCAAACGCGCGCAGCCGCGCCGGGCCGCTGAAGTGGGTGGACAAAATCGCGATGCCGCAGGAAAAGATCGCCGCCGCCCCGATGCCCGCCAGCCCCCGCGCCGCATCCAGCAGCCAGGCACTCTCGGCCACGGCGGACAGCACCGAGGCCACCACGTACAGCGAAGCGCCGGCGACAAAACAGCGTTTGCGCCCGAGCCGATCCGCCAGCGCGCCCCACGCCAGGGTGAAGCAGGCAAACGCCAGGTTGAACGCATTGACCACCCATTGCAGGCTGGTCAACGGCGCCTGGATGTCGGCGCCGATGGCCGGCAACGCGAGCGCCGTACCCGAGATGGAACTGGGCACGACGAAGATCGCCAGCAGGATGATGGTCAGTAGAGCCGTATCGGCAAAGGTCGTTTTCATGGGTCCTTCCAAGGTCAGGTTGAAGTGAAGCCGTGCACCGGCAAGCGGGCAGGACGGCGCAGGATGATGCCGTCGACCCAGGGCACCTGGTCCGCCGGCACCGCCAGGCGCAGGTTCGGGAAGCGCTGCACGAGGATCTGCAACACCGTGGTGATTTCCAGGCGCGCCAGGGCGGCACCCATGCAGTTGTGCATGCCGTAGCCGAACTGCAAATGCCGCGCACCCTTGCGGTCCAGGCGGATCGCCAGGGGCTCGGGGAACGCCGCCGGATCACGGTTGGCGGCAAACGCATCGGCGTAAATGATGCTGCCTGCGGGAATCAGCCCCCACGGCCCTTCCAGGTCGACGCTGGCCAGGCGCGGGAAGGTCGAGATGGTGCCCAGGGGAATCAGGCGCAGCAGTTCTTCGACCGCCTCCGGGATCAGCGCCGGATCGTCGACCAATTGCTGCCACAGCTCAGGGGCCGCCAACAGGGTGTACACCGATTTGGTCAGCACCGTGAGGATGTTCTGGTCGCCGCCGATCAATACCCCCAGGAGGATGCCCACCAGCTCCTTGTCGTTGAGCGGCGGCTCGCTGTCGGCACGGGTCGCGACGAAGCGCTGGATCAGCCCATCGGGATCGGTGGGCCGCGCACCGGTGACCAGGTCTGTCAGGTAGTTGTACACACCCCAGAACTGGTTCAGCAGCTCCGGTACATCCGCATCCGACGCCACCTGCACGGTGTGGCTGAGGGGCCGGTAATACTCACGGTCACTCAAGGGGATGCCGAGCAACTGGCAATCCACGGTGGCGGGGATGTGGTCAAGCACATGGGCAAACAGATCGGCACCGGGCGCCTGGTGCTGCAATACATCGAGGCGTTCATGGGTGGCGTGTTCCACCTTGTCGCGCAGCAACGCCACGCCACTGGGGCTGAAGTCCCGGGCCACCACCTTGCGCAGGCGACCATGGTCGGGGATGTCATTGTTGAGCAGCAGTTCAGGCGGCGTGATGGTCGGCAAAAAGCTCGCGCCGTCTTCTTCGTTGCACGGGGCGCGTATCGCGCGGTTATCCAGCAGCAACGCCTGCACGTGTTCGTAACGGGTCAGGTGAAAGGCCAGGTGGCCGCTGGGCAGCAGAATCCTCGGCAGGCCATTGGCGGGGCTGGCGGGTTGATAGGCCGGCGGTGCATCCAACTGCGGGATGCGTGCCACGGTGACCTCGGGTCTGGCGATCACGGCGATATTCATCAGGCAGGCTCCACGGCAGGTTGCAACAGGCTGACAGCGGTGAGGCGCTGCAGCTGGGCGAGCGCCTGGTGGTTGTCGATGAAGTGCAGCACTTGCCAGCCAAGCGCGGCGGCGGCGTCGATGTTTTCCGCGACGTCGTCGATCAACAGGCTGTGCTGCGGCGCGACGCCCGAGCGCGCGGTCGCCACCTGGAAGAACGCCGGCTCCGGCTTGCGGCTGCGCTCCTGGCTGGAATCGACGATCAGGTCCACCACCTCATCCAGGCCCACCATCGCCCGCCAATGCCGCTCCCACTCCACCACGTTATTGGTGAGGATGCCGACGCGAAAACCGGCACGCTTGAGTGCGCGCACGGCGGCCACCAGCGGCGCATTGGCCGGCACCCCGGCGAACCATTGCGCGCCGAAGGTGTGCAGGTGAGCGCGGGATAAATCGACCTGCGGGTCACGGCGACGCAGGGCCTGCGCCAGGCGCTCGCCCCACTCGCGCTCGGTGAGCAAGGCACTCTCCACCGGCGCGAGCATGGGCACGCCCAACTCATCGGCCACATCGCCCATGGCCTGTTGCAGCACGTGTGGAGCCAGGCCGGTCTTGACCTGGTATTGCTCGAACAGCGCCGGAATCGGCGGCGACAGCACGCCACCGAAATCGAACCAGATAAATTGCAGGTCGCTCATCGCACACCTCCCGCCACCAGGGCCAAGGGTTGGCTGGCGACCAGCGGCAGCAACTCCAGCTCAGCGGTGGCAATCACCGCGCCGCCCTGCTCGACCTCCAGCGCCAGGGTGATGCGACCGTGTTCGTCGCGGGCCAGGGAGGTCAGGTCCGCACGGACCTGGGTTGGCAAACCAAACTCACCGAAGCGGGTGAACACCACATGGCAGCGGGATAACAGCAACTGCTCGGGGCCCACCTGCAACTGCCGGTCCGCCGCCACCAGCGCCACTTGGCGGAAGCCTTCGAGCAACAGCATGCCGGGGATATGGTCGAGGGGGTGGTCGAAGATCGCCGGATTGTTCAGATCGACGATCAGCGGCGCCACCAGCGTCGCGGCGCCCTGCTCCAGTTCACGGCCGAGCACCACATTGTTCAGCCAGTGACGCCCTACGGCGGATGGACTCAAGGGTGGCGGCAACTGTGCCAATGGGTCGGCGTTGGCGGGAATCGCCGCCAGGCCACGGGCACGCATCTTGTTCCAGGCCGCGCCGCTCATCCAGCGAATGCTCATGCGTTCGTGGCGTGCAGCCACTTCGCCATTGATGCTCAGGGACATGTTCAGGGTCACGCCACTGCGCTCGCCGTGGCGCAGGTATTCATCCACCACGTAGACATCGATCTCGGCGGATGCCGGACGATCCCCCACCACCAATAAACTCCGGTCGGTCACGCGGGTCACACTGTCCAGGTAGATAAACTTGTCCTGGGCGCTGACGTCGAGGAACGCATGGGAGATATAAATTGACGCCTGGCGGAATACTTCCAGCAATAACAGCATGTCGTAGTGGGCGGCGCGGTGGGTATGTTCACTGAAGTAACTGTGGGTACGCGGTAGTTGGGCGCTGCAGCGAAAGTGTCCTTCCTTTACCAGTTCCGCGCCGGTCAGGAACACTTCGCTGACGGCGGCACGGTGCACCATGCTGCGCGGCACGGTGTTTTCGCAACGAATAGCCAGGGCTTCAGACATAGCAATCTCCTCCTTTGATTACCGCGAGAAGGCTAAGCTGAAACGTTTTTTCTCCACAACTGACCGAACGGCCAGGTCGTTGGACATGAACCTGTAGAACTTGCACTTCAGACATGGGTATCTGTCTCCTGATGAGCTTCTCCGTAAGCGTGCAGACCGCCGTACACGTTCATCGCGGTGAACGTTGTATGCTTTGCGCGGACAACCCGTTCTGGCTGTCAGTACCCTTGTGCAGATAGTCCCTTATATTTTCACTGCGCACTTAGACCCATTTGATCGAAGCTTATAAGCGCAACTAAATCATCTAGACACCCAACTAATCGTTCTAACTTAGTAGTGAAAATCCACACGCGAAGTTGCTCAAGGTCGTAAAGAACATCACGACCCGGAGCAGATTCACATGTTGAAAACAGGATTCACCCTGGCGCCTTTGGCGTGTGCATTGGCCATGGGCGGGCTGACGCTGCCAAGCCTGGCGTTGGCGCAAAACGACGCGGCGTCGGTACAACGGGTGATTGACTTCAATATCCCCGCAGGCCCCCTGGATGAGGTGCTGCTGAGCATCTCCCAGCAAAGCGGCCACCCTATCGCCTTCGACCCGCCGCTGGTGGAAGGCCGTGGGAGCCGCGCGATCCAGGGCCGACTGAGCCAGGAACAGGCGCTGGGCATTGCCTTGGGCGGCTCCCCGTTGGGCTTCAGCCAGACGGCCAGCGGTGCGGTATTGATCCATCGACTGACCGACCCTGCACCGGCGGCCAACAGCCAACCGCTGGCGCCACGCCTGAAATCCGTGGAGGTGATCGGCACCCGGCGCAGCGACGTCACCGCACTGCAAAGCGCGGCCCCCGTGGATGTGATCAGCAGCGAGCAACTGCAGCGCGCCGGCACCGATAACCTGGCCAAGGCCCTGGAAACCCTGGTGCCGTCGGTGAACTACCCGCAGGTCAACGGCACCGATGGCGTGTCGTCGCAGCGGCCGGTGTCGTTACGTGGGTTGGCCGCCGACCAGGTGCTGGTGCTGGTCAATGGCAAGCGTCGGCATGCCTCGGCGTTCGTCAACACCAAGGCCACCCTGGGGCGTGGCTCACAGGCGGTGGACTTGTCGACGATTCCCGTCAGCGCCGTCGACCATATCGAAGTGCTGCGCGATGGCGCCTCGGCCCAATACGGCTCGGATGCGATTGCCGGGGTGGTCAATATCGTGCTCAAGGAGCAGGACCACGGCGGCGCCGTGCAAAGCACCTTCGGCCAGTACACCAAGGGCGATGGCTTTCGCCGGTCGGTGGGGGGCTGGAGCGGTTTCACCTTGCCCGGCGATGGCTTCCTCACCCTCAGTGGCGAAGGCCTGCGCAGCGAACGCACCTCCACCGGCGGCACCGATGGCCGGCAGTTCTACCCCAGCGGCGACGCCCGTGAAGCGGATGCCGACCGCCATTGGCGCTACGGCTCGCCGGGCCTTGAAGACTGGAACCTGGCGCTGAACAGCGGCCTTTCCCTGAGCGACACGGTCGACCTGTACGGCTTCGCCACCTACCAGGACCGTACCGGCGAATCCCAGGCAACCTTTCGCCGCCCCATCGACCCCAACAACCTGGTGGCCGTGTACCCCAACGGTTTCCTGCCACTGCTCGACGTGCGCTCGCGGGATGCCTCGGTCACCGGCGGCGTGAAGATTCGCGATGAGCAACTTGGCAGCTTTGACCTCAGTGCCAACTACGGGCGCAACCGCATCGACTATCACCTCAGCGATTCGCTCAACGCCAGCCTCGGCGCCGCGAGCCCGACGAGCTTCAATGCCGGGGCGCTGGTCAATGAGCAAACCAACGTCGGCCTGGACCACATCAAGGAACTCAAGGTCGGCTGGGGCGCAGGCCCGCTGGTGTTCTCCAGCGGCCTGGCGTGGCGCAACGAAGCCTATGAAGTGATCGCCGGCGACCTCGCCTCCTGGACCCACGGCAGCGCCCTGCCCGCCCGTGCCGGCGGCGCCCAGGGCTTCCCCGGCACCCAGGACAGCGACGAAGGCCGCTACGCCCGCCATGTGTTCGGCGGCTACCTGGGCCTGGAGCAGCAAGTCACCGACAAACTGCAACTGGGCCTGGCCGGGCGCAGCGAGCACTACGACGACTTCGGTACCACCAGCACCGGCAAGTTCTCCGCGCGCTACGACTTCACCCCGCAATGGGGCCTGCGCTCGACCCTGAGCAGCGGCTACCGCGCGCCCACCCTGGGGCAGATCGGCACCTCGGCGACCCAGACCGAGTTCAAGGCCGGCGACCCCACCGCCTACCAGGTCGGCACCGTCAGCGTGAACACCCCGGTCGCCCGCGCCTTGGGCGCCAGTGACCTGAAGCCGGAAAAATCCACCAGCCTGTCCCTCGGCGTGGTCTGGCAGCCGCTCGAGCGTGCAAGTGTCAGCCTCGATGCGTACCACATCCGCATCAAGGACCGCATTGCCCTGTCGGAAACCCTCAGCGGCCCCCAGGTCAGCCAGATCCTCGCCAACCAAGGCTATGGCAACTACTCCGGGGTGAGTTTTTTCACCAATGCACTCGACACCAAGACCAGCGGCGTGGACCTCGCCGCCCACTATCGCCTGGACCTGGCCGACGCCAGCCAGTTGACCCTCAACGGCGCCTTCAACTACAGCAAGACCCAGGTCACCGACATCAAGGACAACCCCGGCCCGCTGGCCGGCACCGGCATCACCCTGATCAATCGCGAAGCCCTGAGCTATGTGGAAAGCGCCTCGCCCAACAGCAAGCTGATCCTCGGTGCCGACTGGCACAAGGGCGCCTGGCAGGCGAGCGTCAACACGATTCGCTACGGCACCTACACCCTCGATTCCAACCTCGGCGAAGCCCGCGACCAGACCTTTTCGGCGCAATGGGTGAGCAACGCCAGCCTGTCCTACGACATCAGCCAGGCGCTCACCCTGACCCTGGGCGGCAACAATATTTTCGACAGCTACCCGGACAAGATCGACGTGGCCAACCGCTTTGTCGGCGGGCGCGTGGCCTACCAGAGCATCTCCCCGGCCGGTGCCGAAGGCGCCTTCTACTACGTGAAAGCCGACTACCGCTTCTGACTCAACCAAGGAGTTCCCATGAGCTTTGATCCTGTGCGTTTTACCCAAGTGTTCGAACACGACTTTGCCCTGGCCAAGCAACTGCTGATCAAGCACCAGGTGTTGTCGAGCAATGAGGCGGGCAATATCAGCCTGCGTATTCCCGGCGAAGCACGGCTGGTGATCGCCTCGCTCAGCGGCGCCGACAGTGGCGTGGCGGCGATTGTCGATTTCGACCTGCAACACAGCCAGGGCAGCCTCACCGACAACCTCAAGGAAGTGGCGGCGCTGCACGTGGCGATCTACCGCGAGCGGCCCTCGGTGAATGCGGTGATTCACACGCACTCGCCGTATCTCACCGCCTTCGCGATTGCCGGCCGAGCGTTGCGCCCCCATGCCACGCAGTTGCTGGGGATTCTGGATGAAGACCAGGAGGTGCCGCTGACGGCGTGGGGGCCGCGGTATGCGCCGGAGCCGGTGGTGGCGGCGTTACGCGAACATCCGCGTGCGCCAGCGGCGTTGCTGGCCAATCACGGGCCGTTTGCGTGGTCGGAGCGGGACGTGCTGGCGGCGACGCGGTTGTTGGTGAACCTGGAAGAAGCGGCCTACCTGACCTTCCTGGCGCAGCAGCTCGGTACGCCGCAGCCCTTTCCCAGCGGCGCGGCGCAGCGGTCGCGCCTGGGCTGGAGTGCGACATGAGTGCGCTCACTCGTTGCCCTGATAAAAGTGGAAGGGGCGGTGCGACGATTCGACTTGCCTCCGGCCCTTACGACAGGTCACTTTGGCAGCGGGCGCTGTTGGTTATTTTTGCATTCGGCGCGCTCCACGCCCACGCCGCCCCCCTGCTGGAACGGGCCCAATCCCGTGGCACCCTCAACGTCTGCACCAGCGACGAATTCCCCCCCTTCAAGACCTTCGATGCCCAAGGCAAGCCCGGCGGGTTGATCCTGGACCTGATCGTCGACCTGCAACGCCAGTTGTCTGCCAAGGTCGGCCAGCCGCTCAAGCTGCAACTTGTGCAAGTCAATCCGCTCAACCGCTTGCTGTTTCTCGAACAGGGCCGTTGTGAAGTGCTGGTCACGTCCCTGCTCGACACCCCCGCACGGCGGCGCGAAGTGGATTTCGCCAGCCCCGGTTTCTACAGCTCGGCCGCCACGGTGTTTGCGCCGAAAAGCACCGCCGTGCCGGACTGGCAAAGCCTGCGCGGCAAGACCCTGTGTGCGCCCGCCACCAGTGTGTGGGTGCGCCCGTTTGAAACGCGCTACGGCGTGCAGTTCGCCTCGTTCAACGGCACGGCCGAAGTGCGCAAGGCGGTGGCCGACAGCCGTTGCCTGGGGGCGATGGGTGACGATGCGTTGTACAGCGCCCTGGCGCGCCAGCCGGAATGGGCCGATTACGAGGTCAAGCTGCCGGGCCAGGATCCGGCGCCGTGGGGCATTGCTTTGCGCAAGGGCCAGCCGGCGTTGTTGGCAGCGGTGTCGAGTATTGTCGAAGGCTGGCATGCCCAGGGCGTGATCATCGGCCTGGAACAGCGCTACGGCCTGGCGCCGAATGCCTGGGTAGCGCAGCAGCATGCGCGGGCCAGCCATGAGTGAGGCCAACCTGCGCCTGTGGCTGGAACAGCATGGCCTGTCGCTGAGCATCCTGTGGGACCCGATGGACCGCCAGCGCTTCCTGCTCGGCCTGGGCCTGACACTGTTGCTGTCGGTGGCGAGTATTGCCCTGTCCCTGGTGATCGGCGTGTGGGGCGCTGCCGGCCTGGGTTCGCGTCGCTTGCCGTGGCGCCAGTTGAGCGCGGGGTACGTCGCGTTGTTTCGCAACACGCCGCTGTTGGTGCAGCTGTTCTTTTTCTACTTCGGCGTCGGCGCCTGGCTGCCGCTGGCGGACGACACCAGCGTGCGGCTGCTCAACGGCACGCAATGGGCGATCATCGTGATCGCCCTGCACAGCGGTGCATTCCAGGCCGAGAACCTGCGCGCCGGGATCGATGCCGTACCCCGCGCCACCCTCGACGCGGCTGCGGCCCTGGGCATGCAGGGGGTCACGGTACTGCGCCATATCGTACTGCCGCTGGCGCTGCGTAACAGCCTGCCGGCCATGGGCAATACGGTGGTGCAAACCATCAAGTCGACCTCGATTGCCTACGCGATTGCGGTGCCGGAATTGCTCTATGCGAGCAATCGGATCTGGTCGGACAACTTCAACGTCGCCGAGATGATGCAGGTCTTGCTGCTGGTCTGGTTGCTGCTGATCGGCGCCAGCAGTTGGCTGCTGCGCCGCCTGGAAAACCACCTGCGCCTGCCAGGCCAGGAGTTGCCCGATGCTGCCTGAACCGTCCTGGCCCGCGCTGTTGTGGCAGTGGGCGCCGGCGCTGCTGCAAGGCTTCGGCCTGAATATCCTCATGGGCGTCACCGCGATGCTGGTGGCCACGCTGGCCGGTGTCGTGCTCGGCAGCCTGCAGGTCAGCGCCCGGCCGCGCCTGCGTCGTGGTGCCGGGCATCTGAGCCGCCTGCTGCGCAACCTGCCGTGGCTGGTGGTGATGTTCTACGTGGCCTACCTGTTGCCCTATGAAGTGCATTGGGCCGGGCGCTGGTGGCAATTGCCGGATTGGCTCAAGGTCGCGCTGGGCCTGGCCCTGCCCGCTGTCGGCTATGTCTCGGAGATCGTGCGCGGCGCCGTACGCGCGGTGCCGATGGGGCAATGGGAAGCCGCCCGGGCCCTGGGCATGCATCACGGCCAGGCGCTGCGCCACGTGATCATCCCGCAGACCCTGCCCAGCCTGGTGGCGCCGTGGATGAACCTGTATTGCGCGGTGACCATGTCCACCTCCCTGGCCAATCTGCTGGGGGTGGAAGAGCTGATGACCACCGTGCAATCGCACCTGTCCACCCAACTGCGCAACGACCTGCTGCTGCCCGCCTACGGCTTGGTGTTCATCGCCTTCTTTGTCTACATCTACCCCCTCTCCTGCCTGGCCAAACGGCTGGAGCGCACATGAGCACTGACCCCATGCATGACGATACCCTGCTGACCCGGTTGGGACGCGACCCCGCCAGCCACGAAGGCAGCGTCAACACCCCGGTGTATCGCAGCTCGACCTTTATCTGGCCCGACACCGGTACCCTCGAAAACCACCTGCAACAGGCCGCCGACCCGCACTATCGCGGGCATATCTACGGCCGTAACGGCAACCCCACCACCGCCGCGTTCGAAGACGCCGTGGCGCAGCTGGAAGGCGGCTTTCGCGGGCTGATCATGCCCAGCGGCCTGGCGGCGATTGTCGGCGCGGTGCTGGCAGTGGCGCGGGCCGGCGACCATATCCTGGTGACCGACAATTGCTATTGGCATGCGCGCCAGGTGTTCGACCAGATCCTGCCGCGCTATGGCATTGAGGCCACGTACTTCGCGCCGATGCTCGGTGCCGACATCGCCGGCTTGCTGCGCCCGAATACGCGCCTGGTGTACGCCGAAGCACCCGGTTCCAGCACCTTCGAGGTCCAGGACATTCCCGCCCTGGCCAGTGCCGCCCATGCCCACGGCGCATTGCTGATGCTCGACAACACCTGGGCCACGCCGCTGTTCTTCAAGGCGTTCGCCCACGGCGTGGACATCTCGATTCATGCCGCCACCAAGTACCTGGTGGGTCATAGCGACGCGATGCTCGGCGTGATCGTCACCACCCAGACCCTGTATTCGACGGTGCGCGAGACCGTCCGCCAACTGGGCTATATCGCCAGCGCCGACGACGCTTACCTGGGCCTGCGTGGCCTGCGCACCCTGGGTGTACGCCTGCGCCAGCACCAGCGCTCGGCGCTCACCGTCGCGCAGTGGCTGCAACAGCGTCCCGAAGTGGCCCAGGTGCTGCACCCGGCGCTGCCGGGGGCCATCGGGCACGACTTGTTCAAGCGCGATTTCCTCGGCTCCACCGGGCTGTTCGGCGTGGTCCTCAAGCCGCATTTCGAGCCCCAAACCAACGCCTTCCTGGAAAGCCTGCAGTTGTTCGCCATGGGCGCCAGCTGGGGCGGTTTCGAGAGTCTGATTCGCCAACAGCAGCGCCACCCTTCAGCACTGATTGAACCAGGCGTGTTGCTGCGCCTGCACGTAGGCCTTGAAGCCGTCGAGGACCTGCTCGCCGACCTGCAACAAGGCCTCGAACGCCTGAGCACCACCCCCCATTCCCCAAGGAGTCTGCCATGAGCCAAGCACTGCCCACCCATTACAGCATTTGCCCGCTGCTGGTCGCGTCCAATATTGCCGTTGAACTCGGTTGGCTGGACGAGGAATACCAACGCGTCGGCGCCGACGCGATCTACCTGCGCTCACTGCCCGACAACCTCGGTTGGCTGCCGCACTTCACCCATGGCGAAGCGCGCTTGATTCGCGACGGCGGCGCAGTGCCGGCCTTGTGGGCGCGCGCCGACCAGGCCGATACGTTGCTGGTGGCCAGCACCGCCACCCAACGCGCCGGGCAGATCCTGGTGCGTGCCGAGGGGCGTATCCGCCAGGTCGCCGACCTGTTCGGCAAGCGCATCGGCGTACCGGTGAGCCGCAACAAGGCGCGGGTCGATGTGCTCAAGGCGCTGGCCGAACATGGCCTGTTCAATGCCCTGCAACTGGCCGGGCTGGAGCCGTCGCAAGTGCGCCTGATCGAGCTGGAGGATGAAGGTGATCCGCAGACCTTGCTGCCGGCGGTGCGGCCTTCGGCGTTCTGGTCGCAACTGCATGGGCTGCATGGCCAACCCGGGCATGAGGTGCAGGCCCTGGCCGAAGGCCGTGTGGACGCGCTGCATGTCGCCGCTGGGCATGTGCCGGCGCTGCTCGCCAGCGGTGAATTCACGGTAATCGAAGACCTGGAACGCTACCCGGACTGGACCCTGAAAAACCACAACGGCCCCTACGCCACCACCGTCAACCGCGCCTTTGCCGAAGAGCATCCCCAGGTGTTGGTGGCGTTCCTGCGCGCCGCGATCCGCGCCGGGCGCTGGATCAACCAGCACCGCGATGCCGCCGCCGAGCTGTTCACCCGCGTGACCTTCCTGCCGGACGCCGGGTTTATCCGCCGCGCCATTGCCGAGCTGGATTTTGTGCCGAACCTGGCGCCGCAGAACCTGGCGGCCCTGGAACTGAAGAAGGACTTCCTGGTGCAACGCGGCTTCCTGCAGAACGACTTCAGCGTGCACGAGTGGGCCCAGCCCGAGTTTCTCGCCCAAGCCCACACCGGGCTTTAACGCCACACCCTTGCCAAGGACAGACAATGATTGCTCAGTACCGCAAGACCCTGCTGGCCAGCCTGTTGGTCGCCGATTCAAGTTGGGCGGCGCAGGCCGCCGATTCCACCGAACCCCGACTGAGCAAAGTCGAGGTGGTCGGTGCCCGCGTGACTGAAGCCAGCGCCGCCATTGGCGAAGACAAGATCAGCAATACCCTGAGCATCTCGCACCAGGCGTTGCTGTCGGCGCCGGCCGGCACTTCGGGGCTGAAAATGCTCGAGGCGCTGCCCGGTTTCAACGTGCAGGTCAACGATGCGCTGGGCCTGTATGAGTTCGGCAACTCGGTGTTCGTGCGTGCCTTCAACCTGCAGCAGATCGGCTTTTCCATCGACGGTGTGCCCCTGGGACGTACCGATCAGTTCGGCGGCAGCCCGATCTATCGCTACGTCGACAATGAAAACACCGAGCGGGTCACCGCCTCCACCGGCGCGGGCGACGTGTCGCAATCGGGCTATGCGTCCCTGGGCCCGTATGTGGATTACCAGACCAGCAATCCCACCCTCGAGCCGGGCGCCAGCCTGTCCTACACCCTCGGCAGCGACAGCCTGCGGCGCAGTTTCGTCAAGCTGCAAAGCGGCGAGTACCAGGGCCTGTCGGCGTATTTCAGCCGCTCGAAAATCGACGGCGACCTATGGCGCGGCCCCGGCACCATCGACCGTGAACACCTGGAAGCCAAGGTGCGCTATCGCTTCGGTGAACGTGACGAGGTGTGGCTGCGCGCCGTGCACAACGCGTTCTACGACTACGACTCGCCCTACGTGAGCAGCGCCCAGTACGACGGCAGCGCCAATGACCCGTTCGGTCGCTCGGGCCGTTACTTCGCCTACCTCGGCAGCCTGCCCGACTTACCCGAGAGCGTGCCCGGCGTGCGCTACAGCAACACCAACTACAACCAGTTCTACAAACAGGCGGTGAACCAGCGCCGCGACACCTTGTACAGCCTGGGCGGCCAGTTCGAGATCCGCCCGGACCTGCTCAACTACACCACCCTCTACTACGAGGCCAAGAAAGGCTTTGGCGTGTCCCCGGAGGCCTACGCCACCTCCCTGGCGCTGCACAATGCCGAAAACACGGTGGATGGCCTGTTTGCCCCACGGGGCGTGCAATACGGTTTGTCGTCCCTCAGCGGCCACCGCTTCGGCGGGCGCACCGGGCTGCAATGGGACATCGGCCAGCACCAGATCGACACCGGGTGTGGGCCGAGACCGATGTGTTCAACCGCCAGCAGGCGCGCTACAACCTCACCGACGGCAGCCCGGCCGGCGAGCCGCTGTTCAATGAGCCGGTGCACCTGCAAGGGGATTTCAGCTCTACGCGCAATTCGTTGCAGTACCACCTCAAGGACACCTGGACCCTGCTCGACGACCGCCTGCGCCTGCAGTTCGGCTTCAAGAGCCTGCACCTCAAGTACCGCATCGAGGGCTATCGCAACGCCGGCGACTACATCAACGACCGCCAGCCGCGCCTGGCCACCCAGTGGAACGACGCCTTCCTGCCCCAGGCCGGGCTGGTCTACAACCTCACCGATGACACCCAGGTATTTGCTTCCTATTCGGAAAACATGGCCCTGCCCCGTGGCGCCGACGACATCTTCCGCGCGGCCAGCCCCAGCGCGCCGCCACCGGAGGCGGAGCGGGCGAAGAACTACGAGGTGGGCTATCGCATCAACCGCCCGACCTTCAACGCGGCCTGGGCGCTGTACCGCACCGACTTCGACAACCGCCTGCAAGCCTTCGCCTCAGCCGTGCCCGGCAGCAGCCAGGTGGAAACGTACTACCAGAACGTCGGCAAGGTGCAGGCCTACGGCACCGAGCTGAGCGGGCAATGGAAACCCCCGGTCCTGGCCGACAAGGTGGTGCTCAACGGCAACCTGACCTACAACACCTCCACGTTCCGGAACGACGCCGGCGGCCTTTCGATCAAAGGCAACGAGGTGCCCGACAGCCCGCGCTGGCTGGCCCAGGCCGGGGTTACCTATGAGCTGGCGCCATGGGCACTGCTGAACTTCTCGGCACGCTATATCGGCGAGCGCTACAGCAACTTCACCAACAGTGAATCCGTGCCCGGCTACACCCTGTACAACGCCTACCTGGATCTGGGGGGCGAGCGCCTGCACTACGGCCCACTGAAGAATGTGAAGGTGCGCTTCAATGTCGACAACCTGTTCGACAAGGATTACCTCGGCTACATCCTCACCAGCACCAGCGGCCCCGCCGTGTTCCGCCCGGGTTCGCCGCGCACCTTCCAAAGCACCTTGAGCATGGAGTTCTGAACATGAACAAGCGCCTGCTGCTGCTCGCCTTGCTGCCACTGTTGGCCCACGCCGACACCGCCGTCAGCCCCGCCACCCTGGCCCTGCACCAACGCCTGCTGGTACTGGACAGCCACCTGGACACGCCGCTGACCCTGACCCGCCCCGGCTGGAACATCCTCGAGCGCCACGACTACCGCCAGGACGGCAGCCAGGTCGACCTGCCGCGCATGCGCGAAGGCGGCCTGGATGGGGGTTTCTTCGCCGTCTACACCCCCCAGGGCCCACGCACCGAGGAAGGCCGCGCCTACGCCAGCGCCTATGGCCTGGCCACCCTCACCCGCATCCGCGATGTGATCGACCGCAACCCCGACAGCTTCGCCCTGGCCCTGACCGCCGCCGACGCCCGGCGTATTGCGGCCCAAGGCAAGCGCGTGGTGTTTATCAGCATGGAAAACGCCGATCCACTCAGCTCCGATCCCGAGTTGCTCAACACCTACTACCGCCAAGGCCTGCGCATGCTCGGCCTGGTGCATTTCATGAACAACGACCTGGCCGACTCGGCCACCGCGCTGCCGGAATGGAAAGGCCTGAGCCCCAAGGGCCGCGACCTGGTGCAACGGGCCAACCGCCTGGGCATCCTGCTCGACGTGTCCCACGCCAGCGACGCGGTGTTCGACCAGATGCTGGCGTTGTCCAGCGCCCCGCTCATCGCCTCCCACTCCAGCAGCCGCGCGGTCAACCCGCACCCGCGCAACCTCGACGACAACCGCGTGCGCCAACTGGCGGCCAAGGGTGGGGTGATCCAGGTCAACGCCTACAGCGACTACCTGATCCCCCTCACGCCCAACCCGGATCGCAACAAAGCCATGGCCGCGCTCGGCGCACGCTTCCACAACCTCGCCGCCCTCAGCCCGGAACAGGTCAAGGCGCTCTATCAGGAACGCGACACCCTCAACCAACGCTTCGCCCAACCCAAGGCCAGCCTCGACGTGTTCATGAAGCACCTGTTGCACCTGCTGGAAGTGGCCGGCCCGGATCACGTCGGCATCGGTGCCGACTGGGACGGCGGCGGTGGCGTAAGCGGGCTGGACGATGTGAGCCAGTTGCCGGTGATTACCCAGCGGTTGCTGGATGCCGGGTATAGCGAGCACCAGGTGGCGAATATCTGGAGTGGGAATTTGTTGCGGGTGTTGCAGGCGGCGCAGGATCAGAAGCGACCATAGTTCAACGCGCGGGTATCCAACCTCTTGGAAAAAGCCGCCTTCGTCCTACGACTTGAGAGCAACGTGTGATAACGGTAGATTCGCCTCGCTTACAGAGTCGAAACACACCCTATTTTTCAAGGATGAAGGCGTTCTATGGATCACCAGAAGTTGCTGCTTGAGGTCAGAGAGGAATTTGTCTGGCTGGTGAGAAGTGTCGAGTCCAGCGCCGCAATGAGCCTGTTCGACATCCATCGGATCGCAGAGAAAATAGTGCTTCCGCTGTTCCAGACCATCATGGGCTGGCCTGACCTGCGTAATCTGAATGAAGAGGAAGAGGGCTTCCCGGCCATTGATCTGGGGGACGACGTCGAACACATCGGTATCCAGGTCACCGGTACCACCGACCTTGAAAAGGTAAAGGGCACGCTGGAGACGTTCCTGAAACACGATCTGGACGACACCTACAAACGGGTCATCGTCTATGTTTTGACCGACAAGCAGCGCAGCTACAAACAGGCCTCCATTGATAAAGTAACGGGCAGCCGATTGACCTTCAACGGCAAGAAGGATGTGCTCGACTACAAGGACCTGCTCAAGAAAGTCGCCAAGCTTGAGCCCGCCAAAGTCCGGGCCGTGTTGGAACTGCTCAAAAGCTATCGGCTGTCCGAAGATCCCGCACAGCGGCCGACATGGCTGATCAGAACGGAAACTTCACTGGCAGAAAGTGCCCCGTTTACACCTCGCTGGCTGTTTTTTGCGGAACGCAAGATTCCGCTGCTGGGGCGTAGTGCTGACTTAGATGCGCTGGGTGTCTTTATGGCGGACCCAGCGCTATTCAGGTGGTGGACGCTATGTGGTCCCGCCGGTATTGGCAAGACGCGCCTGGCCCATGAGTTGGAGCTCAAATATCGGGACGTCTGGTATTGCGGATTTACCGACGCAAAGAATCTCCCGAAGACTGGTCCAACTAATCGCACTGGCAACACTGACTCGCGGACTGGACATTCTTCAAGAGAATCATCAAATAGTGGTTCAGCTCGATGGGGAAGAAAAAAAGTACCTCCTTATCAAGGACGACTCATCCCAGAAGTTTCGCTTGCCGACCGTTGGAGAACTGAGGTCCGACGAGCAGCTATTCGAACAGTTGAACAGCCAACAACTACAGCTGTGGAAAGATTTGGCTACCCTGATTTCCAGCGACCAATTGGCGCCTACGATCAAACGGGCCTTGGAAGAATGCCCTCCCAGAGGCGTCCTGCAACCGGACCTTATCGGTGAATTCTTTATCGATGAACTGTGGCGCACTCAAATGCCTTTCGCCCAGGCCTCCAGGCGACCCAGCGGGTTGCCGGTGCTGACCGATCCTTCACTTGAAGCCATCCTGACATCGGCGTGGTCCATCAACCCTCACAACCTGCTTCAAACCCTTGATGCGTTGAAAAAAACCACCACTAATATCCCTGGTTATTTGCGTTTGTTATCGATGCTTACCTCGGTCGCCTGCAAGTCTCCAGCCCCAAACAAATCGGCACCGTACATGCTGGCGCGCTTGCTTTACAACGCAATGATCAAGCTCGGCACTGAAAAATCTGCGCCTCAACATACCCAGCAGGCATACGCGTTGCTAGCGACGTTGGCACAACGTTTTCCGACGGATCAGGAGGTGGGTTACAGACTGCACAAAGCGCATACACATTTGATCACTGACCCGTCATCCAAAGAGATCAATGATGAGCTAGCGCGGTCAGTCAACGTTGAGGCCGCGCAGTTCCTCAACGAATTCAAACAGTACCCAAATGACAGATTTGAGCTGTTCTGGGTCGACACCATCGACATCGTCACACGAGGGGCAATGGAGGAGCGTGATCCGGATAGGTTGGCTGAGGTGCTGGAGTCTACCCGGCTTGTTCAGGAGCATTTTGGTATGTCTCCCGACGTCAATGCCTTATTGGCAATGCTCTACTTAAAAATCGCGAATGACCTGTCAACGGCTGATGAAGACAACCGTGCGATCAAGTGTGAAATCATACCGCTCGCCGTGCGTTTTCTGCCTGCCCTCACCGCGCAGATCAAGAAAGGCATTGATCTTCCTGGGTTGAATCAGGCCGATCACGTGCGCATGACGCGGGCGATGGTGGATATCATGTTTGCCTTCACCAAACTCGCCATGCCACTGCCGGTATTGGAGCTAAAGCCGGTTTTAGAGCGTTCCCTGGCTAAAGTCATTGCCCCTGGCCCTGCCCTCACCATGAGCAGGGAAATGACTTTCTATGTTCAAGCGGCGTATTTGTCGCAAAAAAAAGTACCTGCCGCCATAGCGCTTGCATCCGTACTCAGGGCCGACGTCAACGCACCGTATTCAATTGAAGCTCTGCAATCGAGCCTGGTGGTGTGGGGCCAAGCATTGGAACTGTGTGTGGAAAACGGGGACCCGACTAGTTTTCTCGTCATCTGTGACAAGCTGTTTTCGATCTACCCGCTGCTCAGCGATGCTGGAAATATCATCGAGTACTTTACGCGTGCCCTGCTGTCACTGCGTGAAGGCATGCATGGGCTGTCTGTCGCAGAAGCATGCCTGGCCCGGTTTTCCGAACATTTAACGGCACGGACCACGGGAGCAAGCCGGTGCGCTTGCCTTTTTAAGGCTACCTATCTTGCAGCCGTTGGCATAGGGCTCAAGGACTCACAACAGCTCCTGGACAACCTTGAACAACTGTTCCTACTCATCAGACACCGCCTTGAATTCCCGGAACTGAATGAATGTTTGAATACCGCCTTGGTCCGTTACTGGTTCTCCAAAGGCTGCCCAATTCAAATGGAGGTGTTTGATAACTGTGAGCTCATTGTGGGTGCCGACGACACCCTTCTGATACGCGTCACTGACACAGAACACGTTGTCGTGAATGAAACAACGCTCTCGCTAGTCGAACAGGCAGAGGAATAACTGGGCTCCCCGTTTTCACCGCTACTGCCACCCGCCCCCCATCACCTTATACAAACTCACCCGATTACTCTGCTCCGCCAGGCGCAGGGTGATCAGGTCCTGTTGGGCGCTGTACAGCGAGCGTTGGGAATCCAGGGCTTCGAGGTAGCTTTGCGAGCCGGCGCGGTAGAGCGCGTCGGACAGGTCGTAGCTCTTCTGGCTCGCCTCGGTCAGCGCTTGCTGGGCGGTGAGGCGCTGGTCCAGGGTGCTGCGCACGGCCAGGGCGTCGGCGACTTCCTTGAATGCGGTTTGCAGGGTTTGCTGGTAGGTCTGCACCTGGATCTCTTTCTCGACCTTGGCCGCATCCAGGGTCGCGCGGTTGCTGCCGGCATCGAAGATCGGCAGGCTGATGCTCGGGGCGAAGGTCCACGCGCCGCTGCCGGCCTTGAACAGGCTGGACAATGACGCACTGGCGGAGCCCGCGTTCGCGGTGAGGCTGATGCTGGGGAAAAACGCCGCGCGGGCCGCGCCAATGTCGATGTTCGCGGACTTGAGGCTGTGCTCCGCCGCCAGTACATCGGGGCGCCGCTGCAACAGGCTCGACGGCAGCTCGGCCGGCACCTGCACCAACGCCGCTGCCGATCGCAGGTGGGCGTCGGGCAGCAAGGCGTCGGGGATGTCGCTGCCGACCAGCAGGCGCAGGGCGTTGCGGTCCTGGAGGATCTGGCTCTGATACTCGGCCACATCGACCCGCGCCGATTCGACGGTGGTTTGCGCCTGGGCCACGGCCAACGCCGTGGAGCCACCCAGGGTGTGGCTGCGCTGGGTCAGTTCGTAGGTGGATTGCTGGCTGGCCAGGGTCTCTTCGGCCAGTTGCAGGTGCTCGTTGTCGGCGGCCAGGGTCAGCCAGGCGGTGGCCACTTCGGCCACCAGGCTGATTTGCGTGCTGCGCCGGGTTTCGGTCAGCGCCAGGTAGTCTTCCAGCGCTTCGTCCTGCAGGTTCTGCACGCGGCCGAACACGTCGACCTCATAGCTGCTCAGGCCCAATTGCGCGCTGTAGTCGTGGCTGGTCACGGCCGTACCGCTGCTGGACAGCGAGCCCGGCGTGCGGCTGTGGGTACCGTTGACGCTGGCGTCGAGGGTCGGGAACGCCGCTGCGCGCTGGATGCGGTATTGCGCCTGGGCCTTCTCGATATTCAGGCTGGCCAGGCGCAGGTCGCGGTTATTGGCCAGGGCCAGGGTTTGCAGGTGTGCCAGGCGGCGGTCGGTAAAGAACTGCTGCCACTGGATGTCGGCCGGCACCTCACCCTGCACATCCGCTTGCCATTCGCCAGGCACCGGTGCCTCGGGTTGCTGGTAGTGTGGCGCCAGGTTGATGCAGCCACTCAAGACCACTGCGGCCACTAACGGGAAGAGAAAGCGGGTCATGCGTCACCTTTTTCGACAATGGGCGTCGTGCCGGCTCGGCCAAAGCGGCGGCGAATCAACACAAAAAACAGCGGTACAAAGAAGATCCCCAGCACCGTGGCGCTGAACATGCCGCCCAGCACACCGGTGCCGATGGCCCGGCGCCCGGCGGAACCTGCGCCACTGCTCACGGCCAGGGGCAGCACGCCGAACATGAAGGCCAAGGACGTCATCAGGATCGGCCGCAGACGCTGGCGCACGGCGATCAGCGTCGCCTCGCGCAGGCTGTTGCCTTGCTCCTGCAGGTGCTTGGCAAACTCGACGATCAGGATCGCGTTCTTCGCTGCCAGCCCTACGGTGGTCAGCAGGCCGACCTGGAAGTACACGTCATTGCTCAATCCCGTAAAGCGTGTGGCCCACACCGCGCCGACGATACCCAGTGGCACTACCAGGATCACCGAGAACGGCACCGACCAGCTCTCGTACAGCGCGGCCAGGCACAGGAACACAAACAGGATGGACACCGCATACAGCAACGGCGCCTGGGACCCGGAAAGACGCAACTGGTACGACTGGCCGGTCCACTCGTAACCAATGCCATCGGGCAGTTGCAGGGCAATCGCCTCCACCGCGTCCATCGCCGCGCCGGAGCTCACACCGGGCGCCGGGTCGCCGACCACTTCCAGCGAGGATGTGCCGTTGTAGCGCTCCAGCAACGGCGAGCCATAGCTCCAGGCACTGCTGGCAAATGACGAAAACGGCACCATTTCATCGTTGCTGTTGCGCACGAACCAGCGGTCCAGATCGGCCGCTTGCATCCGCGTGCTGGCTTCACCCTGCACGTAGACCTTCTTCACGCGGCCCTGGTTGAGGAAGTCATTCACATAGGTGCCGCCCAGCGCCGTGGACAAGGTGCTGTTGATGTCGCTGGTGCTCAGGCTCAGGGCCCCGGCCTTGCGGTCATCGATACTGATTTTGAGTTGCGGTGCATCGTCAAGGCCATTGCTGCGCACGCCCAGCAGGCGCGGGTCTTGCCTGGCCAGCGCGATGAACTGCTCGCGCGCCGCCACCAATGCGTCGTGGCCAAGACCGGCGAGGTCCTTGAGCTGCAAATCAAACCCCGAGCTCTGGCCCAGGCCACGCACGGCGGGCGGTTGCATCACGAATACATCGGCATCGCCAATGCTTGCCAGGGCCAAGGTGGCACGTTGGGCAATCGTGGCGGCATCGTCCGAGCGCTCACTCCAGTCCTTCAAGCGAATAAACGCCCGTGCGGTGTTCTGGCTGTTGCCGCCCATGCCCAGGCCGCTGATGCTGATCATCGCCTCGACTTCCGGCTGCTTGAGCATGTACGCCTCGAACTGCTGCAACACCGCCTGGGTGCGGCTGTCGGTAGCGCCCACCGGCAGCTGGATTTGCGCCATGAGAATGCCCTGGTCCTCATCCGGCAAAAACGAAGTAGGCAAGCTGGCATAACCCGCCGCCATGGCTGCGGCGATCAGCACATACACCACCAGGCTGCGCCATGAGCGTTGCAGGACAGCGCCGACCAACGCTTCATAGGCGCTGGAACAGCGTTCGAAGGAACGGTTGAACCAACCGAAGAAGCCCCGTTGAACCGCGTGCCCCGGCTTGAGCAGCGTGGCGCACAGTGCCGGCGTGAGGGTCATCGCCACCACCACCGACAGCACCATGGCCGAGACGATGGTCACCGAAAACTGCCGATAGATGATCCCGGTGGAACCGCCAAAAAACGCCATGGGAATAAACACCGCGCTCAGCACCAGGGCGATGCCGACCAGTGCACTGGTGATTTCATTCATCGATTGACGCGTGGCCGCCAGGGCCGACAAGCCCTGCTCGGCCATCACCCGTTCGACGTTTTCCACCACCACAATCGCATCGTCGACCAGCAAGCCAATGGCCAGGACCATGGCAAACATGGTCAGGGTATTGATCGAGTAACCGAACAACGCCAACACGCCAAACGTGCCCAGCAACACCACCGGCACAGTGATCGCCGGGATCAGCGTGGCCCGCAGGTTTTGCAGGAACAGGAACATGATCAGCACCACCAGCACGATGGCCTCGCCCAGGGACTTGACCACTTCCTCGATGGACAGGCTCACAAAGGGCGTGGTGTCGTAGGCGATCACGTTCTTCAATTGCATTTCGGTGGGGTAAAACGGCGCCAGTTCCTTGAGCTTGGCCTTGACTGCCTCGCCCACCTCCAGCGCATTGGCGCCCGCCGCCAGTTGCACCCCCATGGCGGCAGCCGGCTTGCCGTTGAGGGCCGAGTTGATGTCATAGCTCTCGCTGCCCAACTCCACGGTCGCCACGTCGCCGAGCAGCACGACCGCGCCGTCGCTGCCGGACTTGACCACCACATTGCGGAACTCCTCGGCCGTCTGCAGTTTGCTGCGCGCGCTGATGGTGGCATTGAGTTGCTGGCCCTTAACCGCCGGCAATGCGCCGAGTTGGCCGGCTGAGACCTCGGTGTTCTGCGCCTCCAGCGCAGTGCTCACATCCGACGGCATCAGCGCGTATTTTTCCAGCAGCGCCGGGTCCAGCCAGATACGCATGGCGTAGCCCGACCCGAGGGTCTGCACGTCGCCCACGCCGTCGATACGGCTGATGGAGTCGAGCAAGGTGCTGGAGATGTAGTCACCGATCTGGGTGCCGGTGACGCTGGGATTATCCGAGGCCAGGGCGGCAATCATCAGGAAGTCCGAGCCGCCCTTGGTCACGGTCAGGCCTTCGCTCTGCACCGACTGCGGCAAGCGCGACTCGGCCTGTTGCAGCTTGTTCTGCACCTGCATCTGCGCCACATCGGGGTCGGTGCCGGCGCCAAAGGTCAGGCTGATACTGGCGCTGCCCGCCGAACTGCTGGAGGCCGACATATAGGTCAGGTTGTCCAGGCCTTTCATCTGTTGCTCGATGACCTGGGTCACCGAGTCTTCGACGGTCTTGGCCGACGCGCCGGTGTAGGTGGCGGAAATACGCACGGTGGGCGGCGCGATGTCCGGGTACTGCTCCAGCGGCAACTGGCTGATGGATAACGCGCCGCCGAGCATGATCACGATGGCGATGACCCAGGCGAAAATCGGTCGATCGATAAAGAAACGCGCCATGTTCAACCCTCCTGCGCCAGGGCGCCGGCATCGGCGGCCTGGGTCTGGACCACGGCGCCGATGCGGACTTTCTGGCCACCTTCGACGATCACCTGGTCACCGGCCTGCAAACCCGCCGTCACCCACCACTGGTTGCCCACGGCGCGGTCAACGCTGAGCACGCGTTGCTCGACCTTGCCGTCAACCACCAGCAACACCGAGGTCACGCCGCTGGCGCTGCGACTTACGGCTTTTTGCGGGATCAGGATCGCCTGGTCATCCCGGGCCTGCTCCAACACGCCACGCACGTACATGCCGGGCAGCAGCACATGCTCGGGGTTGTCGAACACCGCACGCAAGGTCACGGTGCCGGTGCCCTGGTTGACGCTGACCCCGCTGAACTTGAGGCGGCCGTCGTGGTTGTAGGTGCTGCCGTCATCCAGCGTGAGGCTGATGCGGGCCTCGCCGTCGCCGTTGGCCTGCAACACGCCACGGGCCAGGTCGCGCTTGAGGGCGAGCAATTCAGTGGTGGACTGGGTCACATCCACATAGATCGGGTCGAGTTGCTGCACGGTAGTGAGTGCGGTGTCCTGGTTGGCCACCACCAGTGCGCCGGGGGTGACCGTGGACGTCTCGATACGCCCGGCCACCGGCGAGCTGATGCGGGTGTAGGCCAGGTTGATGCGGGCAGTGTCGAGGTCGGCCTGGGCCACCTGGACGTCAGCGGCGGCGGTCAGCAGGGTGGCCTGGGAATCTTCGTTGGTTTGCTGGCTGATGGCGTCGATCTTCACCAACCGGGCGTTACGCGCGGCGGTGGTCTGTGCCGACTTCAAGGTGGCGCGCGCCTTGGCCAGGCTCGCCTGGGCCTCAGCCAATGCCGCCTTGTAGGGTGCCGCATCCAGTTGGTACAGCGCCTGCCCGGCCTTGACCTCGGCGCCTTCGACAAACAGACGCTGCTGCACGATACCGCCGACCTGCGGGCGAATCTCGGCGACCATAAACGCCTGGGTGCGCCCGGCCAGCTCAGTGGTCATGACCTGGCGCTTGGGCTGCACAGTGATCACCGAGACCACGGGGGTGGCGACTGCCGGCGCAGGGTCGCCGGCCGAGCAGCCGCCAAGCAGCACCAGAATGACGAACGACAGGAGAACCGCGGCGGTTACCAGGTATTTGGCGAAAAGTTTGGTCGACATAGTTGCCTCTGCAAGACGGGGTGGTGCAAGCCTTACCGTCATGCTGCTCGGCAAATGTGCAGGAAAATTGAAGATTGCCCGCCTGGGTTGAATCTTTCCTCCATGGAGCCCTAAATGGGCGGGTCCACTCTTTTACGGCCCTTGTTCATGAAGTTGAGTATCTCCACCAAACTGTTTGTCGCCGTATCGGCCGGTGTGCTGCTGGTCATCCTCAGCATGGGCCTGGCCACCGGCTGGAGTTTTGGCCGCGGGTTTCTTGGCTATATCAATGAACAGGCGCTGGAGCGCATGGCCACGGTGGTGCCGCGCCTGGCCAGTGCTTATGCGCGCGAAGGCAATTGGGCGTTCATGCGCAACCGCCCGGATCGCTGGTTCGACATCATGCGCCCAGACCCCGACGAAGAACGGGTCACCCATGACCTGCGTACACCGCTGGCCTCGGACTTGACGGGTGCGCTGTTTCGCATCGCCCTGCTCGACAAGGACCGCAAGCGCGTCACCGGCTACACCGCGATTGGTGAGGATGCGCTGGTGAGCCCCATTGTGGTCGCGGGCGAAACCGTGGGCTGGCTGGCCGTGACCCCGTTCCAGAGCGTGACCGAGGCCGGTGGCGAACGCTTCCAGCAATACCAGCTGCGCACCAGCCTGGTGATGGGCGTGTTCTCGTTGCTGCTGGCGATGCTGATTGCCTGGTGGATCGCCCGCACGCTGCTGGAGCCGGTCAAGCGCGTGGCCGCCGCCACCCACCGCCTGGCCAGCGGCGACTACAGCAGCCGCGTGGCCGTGGCCTCCCACGACGAAGTCGGCCAACTGGCCCGCGACTTCAACCAGTTGGCCTATACCCTGGAGCGCAACGAAAAAATGCGCCGGGAGTTCATGGCTGATGTCTCCCACGAACTGCGCACACCGCTGTCGGTGCTGCGGGGCGAGCTGGAGGCGATCGAGGACGGTGTGCGCAGCCTGGATCAAAGCTCAATGAAGTCGCTGCAAGGCGAAGTCAGCATGCTCAGCAAGCTGGTGGATGACCTGTATGAACTGTCGCTGGCGGACGTGGGCGCCCTGACCTACCGCAAGGCCCCATGCCTGCTGAACGACGTGCTCGAAAACAGCCTGGCGATCTACCGGGAGCGTTTCACCGCCCGCCAGTTGCAGCTCGACCTGAAGCTGCCGCGCGAGCCCGTGGAGCTGCTGGCGGATGCCAGTCGGCTGCAGCAATTGTTTTCCAACCTGCTGGAAAATTCGCTGCGCTACACCGACGTCAATGGCAGGTTGCGCATCAGTGTGGGGGGCGACCGCGACACGGTGCGTATCGACTTTCTCGACTCCGGGCCGGGCGTGTCCGCAAGCCAGTTGCCACGCTTGTTCGAGCGGTTCTACCGTGGCGAGTCATCGCGCAACCGCGAGCATGGCGGCGCCGGCCTGGGCCTGGCAATCTGCCGCAGCATCGCCAACGCCCACGATGGCAGCCTGGTTGCCGACCACTCGCCCTACGGCGGCCTGTGGCTGACCCTGCGCCTGCCCCGGAGCCTGTGAACCATGCACGATGAACCGCCGATCCTGATCGTCGAAGACGAACCCAAGCTCGCCGCCCTGATGCGCGACTACCTGGAGGCCGCCGGCTATACCACCCGGTGCCTGGACAATGGCCTGCACGTGGTGCCCGCCGTGCGCGCCCACGAGCCCAGGTTGATCCTGCTCGACCTGATGCTGCCCGGCCGTGACGGCATGCAGCTGTGCCAGGACCTGCGTGGTTTCAGCGCGGTGCCGATCATCATGATCACCGCCCGTGTCGAAGAAGTGGACCGCCTGCTCGGCCTGGAAGTGGGCGCCGACGACTACATCTGCAAACCCTTCAGCCCCCGTGAAGTGGTGGCCCGGGTCAAGGCCATCCTGCGCCGCAGCCCGCAGCTGCTCGGCACCGGCGCGCCGCGCCTGCTGATCGACGAAGCCCGCTACCAGGCCTCGCTGGACGGCATCGCGCTGGACCTCACGCCCCTGGAACTGCGCCTGCTCAACACCTTCGCCCGCGCCGCCGGCCGCGTGTTTTCCCGCGACCAGTTGCTGGATCACCTCTACTCCGACCACCGCGTGGTCACCGACCGCACGGTGGACAGCCATATCCGCAACCTGCGGCGCAAGCTGGAACAGGTATGCCCGGGGGAAACGCCGATTGAGTCGTTGTATGGGGTGGGGTATCGGTTTCAGTTGGCTGAAAAGCAGCCACAGGCCTGACAACACCGCTTCCCACATTGGGTTCTTCGGTGCTTGGAAGATTGAGGTTACATCGGCGTGCTGCTGATAACCCGCAGCGCCAACCCCTCGTACGCATCCAGGGTAATGGTGAACTCGCCCTCCGCCGTCAGGTCGCCCTCCACCCGTTCGTTGATGATGTCCACCACCATCCCCGCCGCAATATCCGGCAGGTTCAGGGTTTCGGTGATCGGCGTGGCGCCGAAGTTCAGGGCGGTGATTTGCGTGCCTCTGCCGGCCGGCAATTCGTGGACCATGATCAACAGGCCGGGGTTCTGCACGTCGGGCACCAGTATCTGGCGGCTGGCGGCGATGTCGTAGGCGCGGCGCACGGCGAGGATCTTTTGCAGTTGCGAGGCGAACGAGTCCGGGTCCTGCAACTGGCTGTTGAGGCTGCCGTAGAGGCTTTTCGAGCGCGGCATCTGGCCGGCCGACAATTCTGCGTCCGGGTTCAGGTCCACCAGGTCGTACGCGCCGCGATGAATCCAGCGGGTATCGCCATCCTGCATCAAGTGCGCGACTTCCTCGGCGGCCAACGGCAGCGCGCCTACCAGGTCCCAGCCGGACAAGGCGAACACCCCGGGCTGCATGGCGTTGTACATCACCAGCAGTAAATGGATCTGGCGAATCTGTTGAATGTCGGCAGCACTGATCGCCTCCAGGTCGCGAATGCCCAGCGCGGCCGTGATGATGCTGGCGGTGGTGCAGGACACGCCATTGGTCACGAACTTGAGGTTATACGGCGCATGCTCGCCGGCCAGGCGTTCGTACATCTGCTCGCGGATGTGCTCGCGCAGGATATTGCCGGGGAATGTCTGCCCCTGGTAAAGGAAGGTGTCGTGGGCATGCAGGGTCCAGAAGTGCACCAGCTCCAGGGTCAGCTCATCGTGGTTCTGCAACGCGTGGATCAGCGAGCCGGGGTCGATGCCCTGGCGGTGCATTTCGCGCAGCATCAGGCGCAGGAATTCGGCATCGCCCATCAACAGCGCGTGCTGGTACGCCGGGCGGGTGATGAAGTCATAGGACAGGTCGGCGCCGCCATGGGACATCGACGCAATGTCATCCACCGTGAGGTTCAACTCCTGGAAGCTGAAACCACCGGCCTTGCGAATCGCCCCGCCCAGCAGTTGGTTGCCGGTGATCGACAGCGGATGGCTCTCGGACCAGGCCGTGCCATCGAGGGTGCGTTCCACGCCGAGGAAACCATTGGCGTCCAGGCGCAGGATCTTCGCGCCCATCACGTCGATGGCGTGCAAGGCGTCGCCGATGATCATCTGCTGCGCGGCGAAGGTCGGGTCGAGCCAGTTCAGCGACGGCTGGCCTTCCTTGAAGTAATGCAGGTACACCCAGCGACGCGGCTTGCCATCCACGCCGATGACCACCGGCGTGGTGCTCCAGTCGGTTTCCTTGACGCCGGGCTCGAAGAAGATCACCCGCTGTAACTGGCCGACGATATAGTGCTTGTCGCGCAGGGCGTCCACCTGGGCCGGGCTGAGGTTCTGCGCATCACGACCCTCGGTCACGTCGGGCAGCAGCGGCCAGTCTTCCTCGCGGATCTCCACCATATGGTAAAGGCCGGGGTAATCCTCGTAGGCCATCTCCGCCAGGCGAAAGTCCGCGCCCTTGCCGGTGTGGGACGGAATCACGTCGTCGATGATCACCGCATTGTGCGCCGCCGCCATGCGCGTCAACGCCTGCAACTGCGCCTCGGTGCCCAACTGCGGGTCGATCTCGAAGCTGATGCGGTCGAAATTGCCGTCGATGGTCGGCGTGTGCCGGGTGCCGGTCAGGCCACCGGATTTCTTCAGCGGGCCGTTATGGATGCCCTGGATGCCGATCTTCGACAGCGCATGCCATAGCGTCTCATCCCCCAGCGCCTCCAGCACCGTACCGCCCTCGCGCGTCACAATCGACGCCGGGTAGGCGGTAAACCACACCGACGACAAGGCCGAGGCATCACGGGGCCGGGTCTGCGCATACGGCTGTTGCCACAACCGGCCCTGGCCCGAATAGAGCTTCGCGCGCTGGCGTGCCGCGTGCAGCATCGATTGTTCCACCAGCCAGTTCACATGGTTGTTTTCAGCCGCGGTCATAAGCTTGGTACCTGTCGTGGTTAAACATTACTCGTGAACATATGAGGGCTCGGTGGGCCATTCGTTGCATTGCAATGTGGCGTGCCTGAACGGGTGTAGATACCGTCTTGTCCAACACCGCACAAATCCGTAGCTGTCGAGCCCCGGCGAGGCTGCGTCGGCCGCGGCTCGAGCTTGAGTCGGCAGCGCGCCTGACGCAGCCTCGCTTGCGCTCGGCAGCTGCTACGGGGGTGGGGCCGTGAGGTGGATTGGTTTTCGTAGCAGCTGCCGAGCCCCGGCGAGGCTGCGTCGGCCGCGGCTCGGACTTGAGTCGACAGCGCGCCTGACGCAGCCTCGTTTGCGCTCGGCAACTGCTACGGGGGTGAGGCCGTGAGGTGGATTGGTTTTCGTAGCAACTGCCGAGCCCCGGCGAGGCTGCGTCGGCCGCGGCTCGGACTTGAATCGGCAGCGCGCCTGACGCAGCCTCGCTTGCGCTCGGCAGCTGCTACGGGGGTGGGGCCGTGAGGTGGATTGGTTTTCGTAGCAGCTGTCGAGCCCCGGCGAGGCTGCGTCGGCCGCGGCTCGAGCTTGAGTCGGCAGCGCGCCTGACGCAGCCTCGCCAAGGCTCGACAGCAAGGGAATCGAGTCGGGCTCTCAGCAGGTTTCCCGATACTGCCTCGGCGTAAACCCCGTCGATGCCTTGAACTGTCGGGTGAACGCGCTGTGGTCGGTATAGCCGCACTGCAGCGCGACCTCGGTAATCGGCATGTCGCTGTGCAGCAACCGATGGGCGTGTTCCAAGCGTACTTTCTGGATCATCTGCCGGGGTGTCAGGTGGAACACGCGCTTGCAGTAGCGCTCCAGTTGCGCCACGGAAATCCCGGCGATGCGCGTCAGTTCACCGAGGGTGACACGGCGGTTGAAGTGCGTGCGGATATGCTCGTCCACAGCGGCCAGGCGTTGGTAGGCCGGGTGGGTTTGGCTGGCCGATTGCAGGTCGACCGAGATCCCGGCCAGGCCGATGATGCGGCCTTCGTGGTTGTACAGCGGCCATTTGTGGGTGAGGCACCAGCCGGGTTCGCGGCTGCCGTACAGGTGCAGTTCAAGTTGGTCTTCCAGCACAAAACCTTGCTGCAGCACGCGCCGGTCCTGCTCGGTGTAGCCCGGTCCCAATGGTGCGGGAAAGACGTCGGCGCTGGTCTTGCCCAGCAATGGTTGCAGCTGCTTGAGGCCGCAGCGCTGCACCAGGGTGCGGTTGGCGAGGACGTAACGGGCCTCCAGGTCCTTGATGAAGATGGCGGCATTGGGGATCACGTCGAGCATTGGCAGCAGCTGCGCCACACCGGCCAGTAGCTGCTCGATGCTGTGGGGAGGGCTGGCCCCTTGGCAAAGGCTCGCAAACGCGCGTTGAAGCATGAGTGTCTCTCCCCGGCTGTCACCTTGATGGCAAGCAGATTGCCCCATGCCTGGGGTGCTGTCGAGCAGGGCGAACTGTGCTGATTTCGTCATCGATGTCGGCAAAAAACATCAATCGCCGCCCAGCCTGCGCGTTCACGATAGGGCCACTGCATGCCTATCCCTACACTCACAAGAAGGCAGCCCACAGCTCTTATTGATGGAGCACGTTATGAAGCGACTGCATGTGATCGACTCCCACACCGGCGGCGAACCCACGCGCCTGGTGATGACCGGCTTCCCCGCGCTCAAGGGCGCGAGCATCGCCGACCAGTTGGAAAACCTGCGCACGGAGCACGACCCATGGCGCCGCGCCTGCTTGCTGGAACCCCGTGGCAATGACGTACTGGTGGGGGCGCTGTACTGCGCGCCCGTCACCCCGGGCGCCACCTGCGGGGTGATCTTCTTCAACAACGCCGGTTACCTGGGCATGTGCGGCCACGGCACCATCGGCCTGGTGGCGTCCCTGCAGCACTTGGGGCTTATCCAGCCGGGCGTGCACACCCTCGACACCCCGGTGGGGACGGTGGCCGCGACCTTGCACGACGACGGTGCCGTGACCCTGCGCAACGTGCCTGCCTATCGCTATCGCCAGCAGGTGACGGTGGATGTACCGGGCCATGGCGCAGTCCAGGGCGATATTGCCTGGGGCGGCAACTGGTTCTTCCTGGTCTGCGAGCATGGCATGGCGTTGGAGATGAGCAACGTCGACGCTCTCACCGACTACACCTGGGCGATGCTCAAGGCCCTCGAGGCCCAGGGCATCCACGGCGCAGACGGCGCCCTGATCGACCATATCGAACTGTTCGCCGACGACGCCCACGCCGACAGCCGCAACTTCGTCATGTGCCCTGGCAAAGCCTACGACCGCTCGCCCTGCGGCACCGGCACCAGCGCCAAGCTGGCGTGCCTGGCCGCCGATGGGAAACTCGCCCCCGGTGATACCTGGGTACAAGCCAGCATCACCGGCAGCCGCTTCGAAGGCCGATATGAATGGGACGGCACACGTGTCATCCCCTTCGTCACCGGCCGCGCCTACATGACCGCCGACAGCACCTTGCTGATCGACGAGCAAGACCCGTTTGCCTGGGGCATCTGAGCCCAACCCCTTTGATTGAACGCTGCAAGGAGCCAGGACAATGAGCGACAACATCTTCACCGGTTGCGTCCCCGCGCTGATGACCCCATGCACCGCCGCGCGCAAGCCGGACTTCGACGCGCTGGTCGCCAAGGGTCGCGAGTTGATCGATATCGGCATGAGCGCCGTGGTGTATTGCGGGTCCATGGGCGACTGGCCGTTGCTCACCGAAGCCGAGCGCCAGGAAGGCGTGGCGCGCCTGGTGGCGGCCGGCGTGCCGACCATTGTCGGTACCGGCGCGGTGAACAGCCGCGAGGCGGTGGCCCACGCCGCCCACGCGGCCAAGGTCGGCGCCCAGGGCTTGATGGTGATTCCGCGCGTGCTGTCCCGAGGTGCGTCCGCCACGGCGCAAAAGGCGCATTTCTCGGCGATCCTCAAGGCCGCGCCCAACCTGCCGGCGGTGATCTACAACAGCCCCTACTACGGCTTCGCCACTCGCGCGGAGTTGTTCTTCGAACTGCGTCGCGAACACCCGAACCTGATCGGCTTCAAGGAGTTCGGTGGCGCTGCCGACCTGCGCTATGCCGCCGAGCACATCACCTCCCAGGACGACAGCGTGACACTGATGGTCGGCGTCGATACCCAGGTGGTGCACGGTTTCGTCAACTGCAACGCCACGGGCGCGATCACCGGCGTCGGCAATGCCTTGCCCCGCGAAGTGCTGCACCTGGTGGCCCTGAGCAAGCAAGCCGCCAAGGGCGATGCCAAGGCCCGGCGCCTGGCGCGGGAACTGGAAGCGGCGTTGGCGGTGTTGTCGTCCTTCGACGAAGGCTGCGACCTGGTGCTGTATTACAAGCACCTGATGGTACTCAACGGCGACCAGGGCTACGCCCTGCACTTCAACGAGACCGACGTGCTCAGCGATGCCCAGCGGCGTTACGCCGAAACCCAGTACGCGCTGTTTCGCCAGTGGTATGCCAACTGGTCGAGAGAGGCGTAGCTGATGCACGACCCTGACCCTGCGGATATCGCCGTAATCGGAGCCGGCATCATTGGCGTTGCCTGCGCCCTGCAGCTGGCGCGCCAGGGGCGGAAAGTGCGGGTGATCGACCAGCAGGCGCCCGGCATGGGCGCCTCCTACGGCAACGCCGGGCACCTGGCGACCGAGCAAGTGTTCCCGATCGCCGACCTGTCGATCCTCAAGCGCTTGCCCGCCATGCTCATGGACCCCATGGGCCCGCTGCGCCTGGACTGGAAATACCTGCCACGCGCCCTGCCCTGGTTCATCCGCCTGCTGCTGAACCTGCGCCCGGCGAGTTACCAGGGCACGGTGACGGGTCTGCGCGCGCTCAATGAAGCGAGCTTTGGCGCCTGGCAACGGTTGCTGGCCAGTATTCAGCGCCCGGAGCTGTTGCGCGAAGATGGCTCGCTGCTGGTGTTCGAACGTTCAGACTCCCGCGCGGCCATCGATGGCTTGCAACGGCGCGTGCAGGCGCAAAACGTGCCGGTGGATTTCTGGTCGGCGGATGCCATCCGAAGGATTGCCCCGCAATTGGGCGCCCAGATCCAGGGCGGCCTGTTTTTCCCGCGAACAGGGCACTTCCTCGACCCTTACCGATTGGTCTGCGAATTGGTGGAGGCGGCCAAGGCCAGTGGCGTGCAGTTCCTCCAACACCAGGTGCTGGATGCGCGGGTTGAAGGCGATGGCGTCACCGTGAGCACCGATCAAGGCACCTTTGCCGCCCGCCAGGTGCTGATCGCCTGTGGCGCCCACTCGGCCAGACTCACCGCCGCCCTGACCGGCAAAAAAGTCCCACTGGATACCGAACGCGGCTATCACCTGATGCTGCCCCATGAACATCAGCGCCTGCCGTTTGCCGTCACGTCCCTGGAGCGCAAGTTCATCATGACACCCATGACAGGCGGCCTGCGCCTGGCCGGCACCGTGGAATTCGCCGGCCTCGACCGCCCGCCGAACATGGCGCGGGCGTGGCAGTTGCATCGGTTGAGCCAGGGGTTGTTTCGTGAGGATTTGAGTGCAGAGGACGCGACCCCGTGGATGGGCTTCAGACCGTCGCTGCCGGATTCGCTGCCGATTATTGATCGGGTGTGTGACGGGAAGGTGCTGCTTGCGTTCGGGCATCAGCATCTGGGGCTGACCCAGGCGGCGGTGACGGCGGAGATGGTGGGGCAATTGGCGTCGGGGGCGCCTGCGTTTTCGGGGTTGCCGGCGCTAGGGCCGTATCGACTGGGGCGGTTTTGAGAAGAACCGCCACGTCCAAGCACAGCAACTTGCACAAGCTATTTCATGTGGTGAGCGGGCTTGCCCCGCGTGGGGGGCGAAGCGCCCCTGATCAAGACGAATGCCGAGTCTCAGGCACTCCTCTGCGCCTGGTTTTGGGGCTGCTGCGCAGCCCAACGCGGGACAAGCCCGCTCACCACAATTGAGCTCGACAACTCCCACATTTGATCTTCATGGTTTTGCAGACGGTGCTCGCTTCACTGCACGAGATTACCGGTCGAAGCAGCCAACAGGGCATCCGCCGTGCCTTGGATTTCTTCGCGCATCCACAGCTTTTCCAACCAGCCGCCAGGAATTGCTTGGGCGCCATAATACGCACCGGCCAGCTGACCAACGATGGCTGCGGTAGTGTCTGCGTCATCGCCCAGATTGGCCGCCATCAGCACTGCCGCCGCAAAGCTGTCGGTATGGTGGAAGCACCAGAGTGCGGCCTCAAGGGACGCCACGGCGTAGCCGGTGCCGGCGATGTCATCACGCGACTTCTCCAGGTAATTGCCCTGCGCAAGTGCGGCGACTTTGGCGGTCGCGAGGTCCATCTGCGCCAACTGCAATACCTGATCCTTTGAAACACCCTCAAGCGCATTGCTGATTGCCTGGGCCAGCACCAGGCAGCACTCGATTGCTTCCAGAGCAGCGTGGGTGGTGCGCGAACTTTCGGCGGCGTAATGGCGGATACGTTGAAGGTCCGGAAAGTAAAACAACACCACCGGTGCAAGGCGCATCATCGAACCATTTCCGGCGGAATACGGATCCGTAGAACCTGAAAAGGGGTTTGCGCTGTCTTGATAGGCCGTTAGCGCTTTACTCACGGTCAGGCCAATATCGAAACAGTCGCCGGTGGAGCTCAAATAGCCCCATTTCCACCAATTCAGATAGCGACCCATCTGATCCGCCGCGTCAAACCCCTCTTTGCGCAACAGACTTTCGGCGAGGCACAGCGCCATTGAAGTATCGTCAGTCCACTGGCCGGGCTTGAGGTTGAACGGCCCTCCTCCCACCATATCGGTGAGCGGAGTAAATGTGCCACGGGGCATGAACTCGACCGTGGTACCGACTGCATCGCCACAGGCCAAGCCCAGCAAACTGCCGCGATAACGATCCAAACGTGTAAGAGACATGGGTCCTCCTTGAAAAATCATGTCGGAGTGCACGGAGCGGCAGTCACTTTACTTGACCAACCGCTTCTCCTTGGAGGGGCGATATCCGAAATACGAGCTGTAGCACTTGCTGAAATGGCTTGGCGAGACAAACCCGCACGCCACCAGCACCTCCACCTGTGACAGTTCGGTGTGCTGCAACAACCGGCGTGCTTCGGTGACGCGCAGTTCCATGTAGTAGCGCTGCGGCGTGGTGCCCAGTTGCTCCTTGAACAGGCGCTCCAGTTGGCGGCGCGAGCGGCCGGCGTAGACGGCGAGTTGGTCGAGTTCCAGCGGTTCTTCGAGGTTGGCATCCATCAGCTTGACCACTTCGCGCAGGGGCGCGCTGACGCTGACGTTTTCAGTGGGTTTGATCCGCCGGTAACGCGATTCCTCGAAGGCCAGGATGTCTTCGATACCTTCGACCAGGGCTTTGTCGTGCAAGCTTTTGATCCAGTCCAGGGCCATGTGGAAGGCGCCGGAGGGGCTCGACGCGGTAAGGCGGTCGCGGTCGATCACGTAGGGCTCGCTGGTAACGTGGGTGGCCTTGGACACTTCCGCCAGGGCCGGGCGGTGTTCGGGGTGGATGGCGCAGCGGTAGCCCTGCAACAGGCCGGCACGGCCGAGGAACCATGCGCCGTTCCACAACCCCGCGAGGCTCACGCCCTGCTCGGCGGCACTACGCAGCAGTTGGATCAGTTGGTCGTCAGCCTTGAGTTCGGTGCGAAAGCCGCCGCAGATCACCAGCAGATCCAGGCCTTGCAGCGCGGGCGCATCGAGACGCGCATCCGGCCGGATCACCAGGCCCAGGTCACTGATGACTTCCCCGTCGTCACAACCGAAGGTGCGCGTGGCGAACAGATCAGGTCGCAGCAGGTTGGCGGTGACCACGGTGTCGAGGGTCTGGGTGAATGCCGGCAGGGAAAAATGTTCGAGCAGCAGGAAGCCGACGCGAGTGACCGATGCCGGCTGGGAGGTTTCGTTGAGGTAGCGCAGGTTCTTGCCTTTCATGCCACCGCTGAACTGGCGTCTTTCCATCGAGGATTGGCCCACTTTTATTGTTGATGCAATGGGCGCCATCTTAGGGGGAAAAACGCTGGCTGTCTCAGGCACTGATCTTGAAAAAACCACGGGCGCCAAAAGCCCGTGGCAGAACCCTCGCCGACGCATCTGATACGGTTTTTTCTTTGCTATCTGCGCCTGTATTGAAACGCCGCCTGGGCGGACAATGGCCCCCATCCCCACCCCCTTCCTTCGGAGGCCTTATGACCAAGATGGCGATTTTCCTGTTCGGTTTTTTGGTGCTGACCATCGGCATCGGCCTGCTGGCGACCATCTCGCCGGTTTAGCACCTAGCCGGCAAACAACATCGGGTACAGCGACAGCACCAGCAACCCGGCCATTGACCAATTGAACAGCCTCAACCAGCGCGGCTCGCGCAGCACATTACGCAAGCCGCTGCCACACCCGACCCACACGCACACGCTGGGTAGGTTGACCACGGCAAAGACCAGCGCAATCACCAGCACGTTGGTGACATAGCCCTCAGCCGGCGTATAGGTGGTGATGGCCCCGAGCGCCATTATCCACGCCTTGGGGTTCACCCACTGAAACGCCGCCGCGCCCAAGAACGTCATGGGTTTGCCGTGTTCATCATTGCTATCGGACATGCCGCCCGCCGTGGCGATCTTCCAGGCCAGGTACAGCAAGTACACCGCGCCCACATAGCGCAACACCGTGTAGGCCCACGGGAATACCTTGAACACTTCGCCCAGGCCCAGGCCGACCGAAATCACCAGCAGCATGAAGCCGATACTGATCCCCAGCGCATGGGGCATCGAGCGACGAAACCCGAAGTTCACCCCCGAGGCAAGCAACATGGTGTTATTCGGCCCTGGGGTGATCGAGGACACGAAGGCGAACAGCACAAAGGCTGACAGCAGGCTGGTAGACATGGACATGGTGCGGCATCCGAGCAGTGTGGTAGGCCTGCGACAGTAGTGGGTTATGCCGCCCGGCGCCCCGTACAGCCAGGCACGGATCGAGGCATACACTTCAGGTTCAGATGGCTCCGGCGTTTTCACAAAGCTTTCACAGACGCGGCCTTATGGTGAACCCAGCTCCTAATGAACATCCCTTTTAGCCCGTGCTCCCCATCGCGGGCTTTTCTTTGCCTGGGATTTATACGGGGCAAAAAAGAGGTGAGCCATAATTCATGGCCCACCTCTGGTTGACTAACGGTTAACGCGGACCACCGCCTGGGCCACCGCCTTGACCATGACCACCACCGCCGTGATCACCACCCCCGCCACCGCCCGGCGGCATGAATATCCAGCAGCCCGACAAGGTCGACAACAGCGCGACAACAACAGCCGCCTTGGTTAGGTAATTCAACTTCATGACAACGCTCTCTGCTTTACAAGGTTGGGTGTACGTCAAGTAAGACCTCGGTAAATGAAGTCCGTCATGAGTTTCGTGTAACGTCTTGGTAGGGTTTGTGTTGGGGTGGATACACGTCATTCGTTGATGCGAGTAAGGCCAACTTCGCTACCTGATCAGCACCAAAGGGAGAAGTAGATGAAAGAGTTGATACAGGGCCTCGATGGACCCAGAACTGCCCAGCAGGAATTGTTTTATGACCTGGAAGATGCAACTGCAGTCATTGGCTGGTCCGTGGTTGAACTGACAGCCCTGGCAAACAGCAGCAGGACGCCGAGTGAGGCGTTGGCGCTAATGAAGATCGGCACGTTGCTGGCAACTCAGCGGGATAAAATCGCCAGGTACGCGGGTGAAGTGAAGGCGCAGCGCATCAGCAGGTCAGAGACTGGCGCTGAAGATAGAGTTCAGTACGCTCAAGAATGAGGGCCTCGACTCGGAAATCGTAGCCAGCCCTCGATCTTTACGTCAGCGAATAGTGCGAGCCAGCGGGAGCCGACTCGATCAGGTCATTCGACAGCAGCGTCAGGTTGAGCGTTTCTCGTCGAGATCATGTAGTTTTTTAACACCCTTCCCCGTCTTCCGCTCGTATTGATGATGAAAAAACCAAACGACCAAAAGTAGCATCGCCAGACCAAAAATGAATAGCAGCAGCTCTATTGCGGGACCTTCGTGTGAAAACATTTTCGTTCCTCATCCTGAAGTAGCGTGACTTGAAAACAGCCACAACCGAAATTATTCGTAACAATACGAACATTTTCAGGGTAGTCGCCAACACGGGCCATGACAACCTTAAAAGCCTCCTGACCCTTGATCTAGAAACGTCACTCGTCGAAAAAACCTTCGAGCGTGGGAGGGACACGGCACAACGCTGTACACAACGGGAAGGGAATGGCGCCTGCACAGGCGGATGCGGAGGAAGGTAGATCGGCCTGCTCGAGAGGTTGGCACCCGGGCCTTTTCTTCCGCCCAATAAAAAACCCCGTAGACGTTAATCTACGGGGTTTTCAAGAGTGGAGGCCGAGGTCGGAATCGAACCGGCGTAGGCGGATTTGCAATCCGCTGCATAACCATTTTGCTACTCGGCCTCAAACGATCAATGCCCTTGCCACTGGCATTCACCGTATAAAAACTTGAGTGGGCCATAGAGCCCTGCCTCTACTCTAACTCATTGAATACATTGAAGTTTTTAATGCTTCGTTGCGTTCGATGGGCGCCATTATGTACTCATTTGCTTTTGCCTGCAACCCCTTGATTTCAAAAATATTTCGTATTGGCATCAAGGGGTTGCGCGTCTGCCCTACTCCTTGATGAGCTGCTGCTGGTACTGCGGGTCGGCCTTGATCTGGGCGTCGGTGAACGGCAGTGGGCGGAGTTTTTTCTGCGCGAAGGCTTGGGTCTGGTCCTTGGCGTAGGGGGATGCCGGGTTGCTGGACAGGGAAAACGCGAGCACGCCCTGGGCGTGAGGCCCCTGGTCGTCGAAGGTGACGATCTGCAGGTAGCTGCTGCCGCTGACCACTTCGCGCTTGCCGTCGGCCCGGGGCACGGTTTGCATGGCGTTGTAGATCCCCAGCGCTTGCGGGCCGCCGTGGATCGGGGTTTGGCCGCTGACCTGGATATCGCCCCATTTGCTGTCGGCGTTGAGGCCGAGTTTGGCCACGGCTGCGCTGGAGGCCAGCATGGCTTCGCGCAGGGCCTTGGCCACGGGGGCGCGCTCGATGGCCAGGCCCCGTGGGGTGGTCAAGGGTTGGGCCGGGTCGAACGCGACGCGCCAGGCATCGGGGAGTTGCTGCAGGTCTTCAACCAAATTGATGAAGTGCACCAGGCCCAGGCCGCTGTCGAGGTTGGCGCGTCGGTCCCAGTCGTTGAGGCTGGTGCACAGCGACTTCAGCGCAGTCGCGTCGGTACCGAGGTATTTGGCGCAGAATTCCAGCAGGTCGGGCATGACCTGGCCGGCCAGGTACACCTCGTTGTCCATGACCATGTTTTGCAGGTCGGCGACGCTGATCGGTCGCGCCTCCAGGGATTGCAAGCGTTGCAGGGCGAAGCGTGCGCGCGGGCCGAGGCCGATGTGGTCCTGGCTGATCACCGGGGAGAAGCCGGTCAAGGGCGCCTTGGGGTTGGCCAGCCACGCCGAATCGTTAGAGTGCTGCACGTAGTCGCTACGCTCCAGCTGCGGCAACTGGTCGGAGGGGAAGATGCCGGCCTGGGCGGCACGCGGGTCGACGTCCCAGGCACAGGCACTGCGGGCACCGTCGAGCATGATCATCTGCAGGCCTGCACGCGGGTCGCTGCATTGCGCCAGTTTGGCCGCGCTGACGTTGGGCACCACCGACAGGTTCATGTACAGGCTCTGGCCCTGGTCATCGGCGGCCAGGGTATTGACCCACGGGATGCCTTGCAGGGTGTGCACCGAGGTTTGCAGGTCCTTGAGGCTCGTGGCACGGTTCATGGCGTACCACTGTTGCAGGACGCGGTCGTTGCCCAGGTTGGCATCGCGCAGGCTGAAGGCGTGGTGAGTGTCCCAATCCAGCTTGCCGGGCCATTGCACCACGGGGCCGAACTGCGAGCTGTAGACCGAGTGGGTTACCGGCGTCACGCTGCCGTCCGCTTGCCTGACCTGCACCGTCACCGAGGTTTTCTCCAGGGGGATGGATTTTCCATCCAGCATATAGCGCTTGGAGTCCTTGGGATCCAACGTCAGGCGATACAGGGTGAAGTGCTTGGACGTGTCCACCGTATGGGTCCACGCCACATGCTGGTTGAAGCCGATATTGATCACCGGCAGGCCGGGCAGCGCGGCGCCCATCACATCCAGCTGGCCGGGGATGGTCAGGTGCATTTCATAAAAGCGCATGCCGCCCACCCACGGGAAATGCGGGTTGGCCAGCAACATGCCACGGCCATTGAACGAGCGGTCGCGGCCCACCGCCACGGCATTGCTGCCGCGATCCAGGCTGAAGCGCTGTTGATTGGCGGCGGCCAATTCGAATGCCTTGGCGCTGGGTTGCACACTCGCGGAGGCCTGAGGCGGCGCGGCGCCGACCAGGGCTTCGGCGAACTGGCCGACACCGCCCTCCACCAACAATCTGCGGGTCAATTTCACCAGGTCTTCAACCACCAGCGGCCGCACCCAGGCCGCCTGGCACTGGGCGGGTGCGCCCTGCTCTTTCAGGTAACGGTTGTAGCCGGCCACGTAGCCTTGCATGCGCTGTTGGATCTGCGGGCTTTGCGTCTTCCAGAAAGCCGCCACCGCGCCCGGTGTATTCAGCCAGGTGAAAAACACATCGCTGGCCAGGTTGTTGCGCTCTTCCAGGGTCGACTGCTCGGGGCCGAAGTACCGGGCCCGCTCGCCGTTTACGGTAACCAATTCATTGGCCAGCAGGCACAGGTTGTCCTGGGCATAGGCATAACCGATCCCCAAGCCCAGGCCACGCTCGTCATTGGCGCGAATATGCGGCACGCCGAAACTGGTGCGGCGGATATCCGCCGACGCCTGTGTTGTCGATTCCCGTGCTGTTGCAGCCAGGCTCGCCCCCAGCAACAGCCCCGTCACGCACACCTTGGCCAACCCGTTGGAAATAATCACACAGACTCCGCAGTCAAATTGAACACCCTCACAGGGGTAACCACCCCACCGTAAAGACGCAAAAAACCGGGAGAAATTTAACCCTGGAGCGGGTTTATCCGAGGCGCTGCAGATGTGACAAAGCCGATACCGACAAATTTTCTACATCACACCCTTCATGATTTTGCACGCTCGTTCGTCTTATTGACTAAGAGCGCCATCATTTTCCTGATCAGGCTCTGATAAGGAGTTTTTGCATGTACAACCCGCAAGTGCCCACGGACGGACATTCACCCGCAGCCGACAGCCAATTTGGCAACGGCGCCCAAGCGTTCGGCAAAACCCCCGAACAGCAAGGCAACCAGCGTATTCGCCACCTGCTCAAGTGTTTCGGCCTGCGCACCAGCCTGATCCGGCTGAAGGTCATCGACGCCCTGCTCACCGCCGCCGACAACCAGCGCACCCTGGGGGTACGTGGCGTGCACAGCCATTTGCTGGAGCTGGGGATCCCGTTGTCGTTCCTGAGTGTGCGCGAGGTGCTCAAGCGCCTGTGCAGCGAAGGCGTGATCACCCTTAACGCGGATAAAAGCTACAGCCTCCATGAAGAGGCTGCCAAGGTACTCGACGCTCGAAGCTGAGGCTGACCTTAAAGCTTGACCTTGCGGCGCATGATGCCGTTGATCACCACCACGACGACCGCGACGGCGATGGCGATGGTCTGGAATGTCTTCTCACTGATAAACCCGATGTTCTGCAGGTAGGACAGGCCAAACATCGTCGCCAGTACCGCCAGGGCGATCAGGATCGAGTATTTCAAGCGTTGCTTTTGGGTCATGACGGGTTCCTGAACCGGAAGAATGTATTCACTGTGTATCGCCGAACACGCCAGGCACATACCCGGCGACGGGATGCACGGGGTCGACAGGGTCTTATGTTACAGGTGATGAAAAGCTTTGGCTCCTCCGGTGTGCCGCTCACCCCGACGGCGGTGGGCCGCCGGGCTCAGGCCATGCCTTCACTGGCTCCCCCCATGCACCCACCGCTGATGCAACCCGCGTGCAAGCGCATCCAGGGCAAACCCCAGCAGCCCGATCAGCAATACCATCGCCATCAGTTCCGAATAGGCCAGGCGATCACGGGTATCCAGGATGTAGTAGCCAAGCCCCGCGCTGACCCCGAGCATTTCGCACGGCACCAGCACGATCCACAGGATCCCAATGGCCAGCCGCACGCCAGTCAGCACGTGCCCCACCACGCCGGGGATGATCACCCGGCGCAAGGTTTCCCAGCGCGTGGCGCTCAGGCTGCTGCTCAACTGCAGCCAGCGCGGGTCGAGCTGGCGCACGCCGGCGGCGGTGTTGAGCATGATCGGCCACACCGCAGCAAACGCCAGCAGGAAGTAGATCGGTTGGTCCCCTACCCCCATCAGCATCACCACGATGGGCATCCAGGACAGCGGCGAGATCATCCGCAGAAACTGGAAGGCCGGCGTGGTCGCCGCTTCCAGGTTGCGCGAACTGCCCACCAGCAGCCCCAGCGGCACCCCCACCAGCAAGGCCAGGAACAGCCCGACGAAGATGCGCTTGAGGCTCACGACAATATGCAGATACAGCTCACCGCGCCCCAGCAATTCCCACAGGCTGCTGAAGGTGGCGGCCAGCGAAAAGCGCGCCGCCAGGCCGCCCCCATCGCCCCACACCTTCACCCCCAGCCACCACAGCAACAACAGGCCGGCCAGGCCACTCAACCCGAGCAACCAGCCCGGGACTCTGCGGTTGTTCAAACGCCAATCTCCTCGGTCCGCTCAAAGCCCTCGGGCAAGCCGAAGGTGCCCATGCCGCCCACCGCTTCGATGGCGTTGCGCACAAAGCGGTCATCCACCAGATCCTTGGCGACAAAGGCCGGGTCCAGATCGGCGAGGAATTTCTTGTCCCCCTCGATCAGCGTGTCCTTCAAACGTCGCACCAATTCCTCGGTGTAGCTGGGGAATGGATAGGGCTGGAAGTCGATGCGGTGCTCGTCCCAGTCGGCATGCCGGATCGCGCCATCGGCCAGGTAGGCCGCGCGGTCGGCAGCGGCTGGCGCCAGGACTTTGCTCAACACCGGCTCGGCATGTGGCGTGTAGCGGTTCGGGCCGTCCTTGGACAGCAGTTTCACCGCCTCTGCGCGGTTATCACGGGTCCACACCTGGGCCTTGACGATCGCATTCACGACTTTCTGCGACCACTCCGGGCGATTGTTCAGGTCGTGTTCGTGCATGAACACCACGCAGCACGCGTGATTGCGCCACACGTCACCGGTAAACCGCTGCACACGCCCGACCTTGAGGTTCTCCGCCAGGGCGTTGAACGGCTCGGCGACGATATAACCGTCGATGCGCTGGCTGGCCAGGGCCGGCGGCATGTCCGAAGGCGGCAGCACGATCAGGTTGACCTCATTGGCGCCGATCGCACTGCCGGCAGCACGCGCCACCGGGGTCAGGCCGTTGTCGCGGAACAGTTGCTGCACCACCACGTTATGGATCGAATACCAGAACGGGATCGCCACCGACTTGCCGCCCAGTTGCTTCACCTCGGTAATGCCTGGTGCCACGGTGAGCCCCGAACCGCCCACATGGTTCCACGCCACCACCTTGGCCGGCACCTGGCTGCCATAGCGTGCCCACACGGTCATCGGCGACAGCAAGTGAATCACGTTGACTTGCCCGGAGATAAACGCCTCGATCACCTGCGCCCAACTGCGCAGCAATACCGGGCGCTCGGCCTTGATGCCTTCGGCTTCGAACAGGCCGTTGTTATGCGCCACCAGCAAGGGCGTCGCGTCGGTGATCGGCAGGTAGCCGATGCGCACCGGCGCATCCGGCTCGCTGGCGGCGCGGGCCTGCAGGCTGCTCAGCAGCGGCAAGGCGCCGGCGGCACTGAGGACTGCGGAAAGTTTGAGAAAGTCACGGCGCGAGTGGGTCAGGTCATCCAGGCACATGGCTGGGCTCCAGCAGGTCAAGGGGTTGGGGTTGAGGGCGGCTCGCCTGCCGTAGGGTTTTAAGAATCTCGATGCGCAGCGCGCCGATGGCTTCCACCTGTTCTTCCCGTGGTTGCGGCAGGTCGATGCGCCATTCGCCCAGCGTCCGCGCCGGGCGGTTGCCCAGCAGCAGGATGCGGTCGGACAACAGCAGCGCTTCGTCGATGTCATGGGTGATCAACACCGCCGCCGAACCCTGCTCACGGTTGACCTTGAGCAACAGGTGCTGCATATCGGCACGGGTCACTTCATCCAGCGCACCGAAGGGCTCATCCAGCAACAGCACCTGGGGCTGGCGTGCCAGGCAACGGGCCAACGCGGTGCGCTGGGCCATGCCGCCGGACAGCTGCGCCGGAAATTGCTGGCGGGCGTGCTCCAGGCCAACCGCCGCGATGGCGTGGTCGACGCGCCGGCGGCGCTCATCAGCGCCGAGGTGCGGCTGGCGGGCGAAATCCAGGCCGAACGCGACGTTCTTTTCCAGGCTCAACCAGGGCAGCAGGCTGGGGTCCTGGAACGCTACGGCGACACGTGGATGGGGTCCGTTCAACGGCTCGCCCAACACCTGCACCTTGCCATCCTGGGGCGCCTGCAAGCCGGCAAGCACCCGCAACAGGCTGGACTTGCCGACCCCGCTGGGCCCCAGGATCGACACCACTTCACCGCGCTGCAATTGCAGGTCGAAGCCTTGCAGCACCGGGCCGCCGGCGTACCCCAGGCCAATGCCCCGGGCACTCAATACCACCGGGCTCACAGGTTGGCCTGGCGTTGCAACTCGGTGCGCAATTGCACCAGGCTGGGCGTAACGATCGGCACAAACGCCGACTCCCGCCAGCGCCGCGCAAACCCACTGCCATGGGCCGTGAGGTAGGCCTTGCCGCCGCTGGCCTGCAGTTCCAGCTGCACCGCGCTGGCGGCGGTTTCGGCCAGGCCGATGCGCAACTTGAACAGCGCCACCGGCTCAGCGGCGAAGCGCCCGGCGAGCAGGCCATTCTGCAGCTCGGTCACCAGGTGATCCAAGGTCCCGCGCAACCCTTCGAGTTCTTCGCGCAACACCGTGCGGGCCGCGCCCAGGTGATGGGCGACTTCCGCCAGCGAGCGCCGGGCCAGGCCGATCGACATACCGCACTGCAAACCCAGGAACGCCGGGCGCACGGCCGGCAGGAACTTGCGTGCATCCTCATGCAGCAACCACTCGCGACTCAGCTCGACACCTTCGAGGCCCAGGGCGGCGGTGTTGCTCGATTGCAGGCCGAGCAGCTCCAGATCGCCGGAACGTTGCAAACCCGCCACCGAATCCGGGATCGCCAGGATAAACGGCGCGCCGCCGCTGGCATGCTCGACCGCCGCCGCCGCGACAAAGCCGTTCTTGCGGAGGTTGGTCACCCAGTGCAGGCGACCGTTGAGGGTCCAGCCATGGTCGTTCGGCTCGGCGCTGATCTGCAGCGTCTCGATGCCCGACAGGAACTTCATCGCATTCGACAAACCGGTCGCCCCCGCCAGCCTGCCGCTGAGCAGGTCCGGCAGCAATTGCTCGCGCAGCCGCTCATTCGGGCTCTGCAGCAAATACTCGATAAACGAGCGCTGGCCCCAGCACACAAACGCCGCGGCCAACGAATGGCTGGCGACATGGGCGATGGCCTCGACGGCGCCGGCCACATCGCCGCCCAAGCCGCCGAAGGCTTTTGGCACACCGATACGCAGTATGTTGGCCTCTGCCAGCCGTGGCAGCACTTCCTGGGGATCGCAACTGCCCACATCCAGGGCCTGCGCTTGAACATCGAGCCAACGGCTCAAGATCGGGTCAAGCATTCATGTTTCTCCTTGTCAAAGCGGCAGGGCCATCTGCCCTTCAGCTGGCCGGTTTTTCCCAACGGTATTGCGCCAGCTCCGGGTTCAGCGGGGTACGGGCAAACACGTTAGCGAAGTTGCACAGAGTTGCCAGGCTCACCCCCAAAATAACTTCCAGGGCCTGGCCTTCGGTGTAACCGGCGGCGCGGAACGCGTCGAAACCGGCATCGCTGACATCGCCACGGGTGGCAATGACTTCCCGGGTAAAGGCAGCGAGTGTCTCATAACGGGCATTGGGCAATTCGCCGCGCTGGCGCAGGGCGTCGATCACCTCTTCCGGCAGCTTGGCCTTGTTGCGCGCCACGGCGGTGTGGCCGGCGACGCAGAAATCGCAGCCGTGGGTGGTGGCGGCAATCAACTGCACCACTTCGCGATCGGCCAGGCTCAGCTCGGCCTTGGCGTTCAGGCCCGAGACGGTGATGTAGGTTTCCAGCGCCGCCGGGGCATTGGCCAACACGGCCAGCAGATTGGGGATGAAACCCGAGGCTTTCAGCGCATTTTCCAGCAGCGGCTTGGCGGCGGGTGGCGCGGTTTGCGGGGTGAGCAGCGGTACACGGGACATGGAGCGGTCTCCTGAGGGGTCGTGTATCCAGTCTGTTGGTTATAAGAAATCCTCTCAATAGGCTAAAGTAGCGATTACTTGCTCTTGAGTCTTTCCATTAGATGAATTCTTCCAGTGCCCTTGTCGATTGGTTATTAGACAGCCTCGAACTCAACACCAGCCTGTTCCATGTCGGGCGCTATTGCGGCGATTGGCATGCCAGCACCCACGGCCTGGCGCGAGCGAGTTTCCACCTGATCGTGCAGGGCGAGTGCTGGCTGCATATCGCCGGCGAACCCACGCCCGTCGAGTTGAACAACGGCGACGCGGTGTTCCTGCTCCGTGACCTTGAGTATCGGTTGTCCGGAGCAGCCACGGCGGCCGGCGCGCGGGAGTGTCCGCGACGCCCGATGCTGCCCCTGGACAACGGCGCCAGCGACGGCGTGGGGCTGGTGTGCGGGTTCTTTCACTTCCAGTCGGGCTTGTCGGCGATGATCGTCGATACCCTGCCCGCGTGGATCGTCCTGCGGGCCGGCGACCCCTCGCTGACGGCCGCCCGCAACCTGTTCGAGCTGATCCTGCAAGAGTGCCAGCGCGACCCGGCGCCGTCCGCGGCCTTGCTCGAGCGCCTGTGCCACCTGCTGTTCCTGTATGTACTGCGCCAGCAAGTGCTGGATAACCACGCACTCGGTGGCCTGGCCGCGCTGGGTCGCCAGCCGGCATTCGCGAACCTGCTGGAACACTTGATCGCCCGCCCGGCAGACGCCTGGACCCTGGAAAGCATGGCGGCCTGCACCGGCTTGTCGCGCTCGGCGTTTTTCAAGCGCTTCACTGAATTGTGCGGGCAGTCGCCCGGCCAGGTGCTGCTGATGATGCGCATGCGCCACGCCTGCCAATTGTTCAAGCAGGACCAGACGGTCGCGGATGTCGCAGTGGCGGTGGGTTATCAGTCTGTGGCGGCGTTTACCCGAGCCTTCCACAAAGTGACCGGGCAGCAACCCGGCGCTTATCGCAAGGCCCAGGCCTAGCGTTGCAAACCGGTGCCCGGCCGACCACACAGCTCAACCAGCCAATCCACAAACACCCTCACCCGCTGTGACAACTGGCGATGGGGCGGATACAGCGCCGTCAGCGCCATTTTCGGCACCGGCAACTGCGCCAGCACGGGCACCAGGCGGCCCTCGGCCAGTTGCCGCATCGCATGATAGTGCGGCGCCTGAATCAGGCCATAGCCGGCTTCGCACGCAGCGAAATAACCATCGGAGCTGTTGACCGCCACGCGCTTGGGCAACTGGATCGAGTGCACGGCGTTGTCGACCAGGAACTCCAGGCCGAACCGCTTGCCACTGGCCGTGGAGACATACTCGACCATCTGGTGATTGGCCAGGTCGTCGAGGCCCGCCGGTATGCCCATGCGCTCCAGGTACACAGGACTCGCCAGGGTCAACTGGTCCATCATTGCCAAAGGCCTGGCCACCAGCGACTCATCCAGGGCCGGACCGCCGCGCAGCACGCAATCCACACCTTCGCGGATCAGGTCCACCGGGCGGTCGTTCAGGCCGATGTCCAATTCGATCTGCGGATAGCGCGCGGTGAACGCCGGCAACGCGGGAATCACAATCAAGCGCCCGATCCCCGAGGGCATATCCACGCTCAAGGTGCCGCGTGGGTTCTGGCGGCGGGTGGAGAACACCGCCTCGGTTTCCTCCAGGTCGGTGAGCAACTGTACGCAACGCTGGTAATACGCAGCGCCGTCCAGGGTCGGGCTGACCTGGCGCGTGGTGCGCTGCAGCAACTGCACGCCCAGGTGCGCTTCCAGTTGCTTGATCAGGATGGTCACCGACGCGCGCGGCAGTTGCAGGCTGTCGGCGGCCTTGGCAAATCCACCCAACTCGACAATCCGGGTAAACACACGCATGGCGTTAAAACGATCCAAGGGCCGACTCCAGGAGGATTATTTAGAAATTACCAATAGTGATAGTGCTTTTAGCCGGTTTATCCAGGTTTTGTCGAGGGTAACAATGGCGTCCTACCTCATCAGGAGCTGCACCCATGCACACTCGTCAACTCGGTAAGAACGGTCCCCACGTCAGTGCCATCGGCCTCGGCTGCATGGGCATGAGTGACTTCTATACCCCCGGCACCGACACCACGGAGGCCACTGCCACCCTGCATCGCGCCTTGGAGTTGGGCGTCAATTTTCTGGATACCGCCGATATGTACGGCCCCCACACCAATGAGCAACTGATCGGCAAAGCCATTGCCGGCAAACGTGACCAAGTGTTCCTGGCGAGCAAGTTCGGCATTGTGCGTGACCCGGCCAATTCGGCGGTGCGTGGAGTGAACGGTCGCCCCGAGTACATTCGCGATGCCATCAACGGTACCTTGCAGCGCCTGGGCGTGGACACCCTGGACCTGTACTACCAGCACCGAATCGACCCGCAGGTGGCCATCGAAGAAACCGTCGGTGCCATGGCCGAGCTGGTGCAGCAAGGCAAGGTGCGTTACCTGGGGCTGAGCGAAGCATCCGCCGCCACGCTGGAGCGCGCCCATAAGGTGCACCCGATCAGCGCCCTGCAAAGCGAATATTCCCTGTGGAGCCGCGACCAGGAAAGCAACGGCTGCCTCGCGGCCTGCCAACGCCTGGGGATTGCGTTTGTGCCTTACAGCCCGCTGGGCCGAGGTTTCCTGACGGGCGCACTGAAAAGCCCGGAGGATTTCGATGCCGATGACTACCGCCGCGCCAACCCACGCTTCCAGGGCGAGAACTTCGCGAAGAACCTGCAACTGGTCAAGCAGGTTCAAACCCTCGCGGCAGACAAAGGCGTCACTGCCGGGCAACTGGCGCTGGCGTGGGTGTTGGCACAAGGCGACTTCATTATTCCGATTCCTGGCACCAAGCAGCGCAAGTACCTGCAGGAGAACGTGGCGGCCGTGTCGATCCGACTCGGCGCGGCTGAACTGGCGGCACTGGAGAGGATCTTTCCGGCCGATGCAAGTGCCGGCCTGCGCTATCCCGCAGAGGTGATGGCCATGCTGGATATCTGACGGCCAAGCTCAAGGGGCACCCGGTTTGCGGTGCTCCGACGCCAACACGTTTAGCACTAAAGCCCCTCCGGGGGCGGGGAACCTTCTCAGTCGGAGTTCCACGTAATAGCAACCCTGATACGTAATCAGGGTGCCCTTACACGCACACCCAAGAGGACATGCCGATGCTATCTGCACTTGCCCATTCCCTGACATCCGGACTCTACGCCCAACTCCCCCAGCCTTTCGCTGAAACAAACGCTTCGCACTTCACCCCTCCCACCGACCTGACGCCAGGCATCGTGAACCGCCGCACCCACACGCTGCTTGTCGACGGTGACACCAAAATCAGCAGGGTCGTTGACTGGAACCCAGATGACCTCAAGGGACCGAAGATCCTGACCAGTTATCTCCACGTGGAAACCGGTAATGCCGCCGACCGTATCCACGTGCGCAGTTGGTCGGTGGACAAGCTGCAGATCTTCATCAACGATAAACCGCATTTAGTCGATATCAATACAAAGGAAAGAAGCGAGCACGAGCTTTTCATCGACAGCCACGGCGGTGACGACACGGTCATCATCGACGATGACGTCAAGCTTCGCGTGAGCGTGAAAGGCGGCGACGGCAACGATTATCTCCAGGCGGGCGGAGGTCGCAGCAGGCTTTTCGGAGGGGCTGGCAACGATATCCTGCAGGTGGGCAGCGGCCTGGGTTATGCCGAGGGCAACGACGGCGATGACACAATCATGGGAGGTCCCGGCAATGGCGTAATGTACGGTAATAAAGGCAAGGACCTGCTCATTGCAGGCTTTGGCCCCTCCACCAGGCAGACCTATCTGGACGGTGGCGACGACAACGATGTACTTCTTGCAGGCAGCGGACATACCGTTGCACATGGGGGCAATGGCGATGACGTCCTTGCAGGGTACGAGCGCACGACCTTCTACACCGGCAAAGGAAACGACACTATCTGGAACAGCCAGCCCAAGGACCTTATCTACGCCAAGGCCAGGGATGGTTTCGACCGCACCAGGGGTTCGACTTTCACCGAAGTGAAGCCAAGCAATGCCGGCAACCTGGGATTCAGTGTAGAAACTCCCCCTGAGACCCCGGAGGAGGACGCACAGGCTTTCAAGCAGCGCGTCGCCGACGATTTTGAATTTCTGCGCAGTTCACCCATAGGGCAACAAGCACTCAAACAAATGGATGAGCTCGCGGTGGCAAATGGCGGCAAGGTTACCATCAAGCCGATCGGTAACGGCGGTACCCAATACGTTCCTGGCAGTAGTGAACTGGATGAATTGACGCCCGAGGAGCGCGAAAGCGCAGAAGCCGGAACCTACGGGCATATCACGGATGGCGTTCCCGGTTTCCGCGTCACTCGCGGCATCATTCACTATGACCCGCCATCTATTATCGAAAACGCCGAGCGTACCCACACAATCGTGCCCGTAACCGGTCTCGCCCATGAGATAAACCACGCCTACACCTACGCAACCGGTACAACCGAGCATGGGTACACCCGCGAAGCGCCGGGGGACGACGGCCTTGTCGAGAATGGTGAACGTCAAGTCATCGGTTTACCCTACGTTGAAGAACCTTCCGAGGACGGCACCCCTCCCTCGACATCAGCGCGTGTAACCAATCCGAAACACTTCACCGAGAACGCCCTGAATGCAGAAATGGGCAAACCCTTGAGGCAGTCCTACTTATGGACACCCAGCCCTCAAGGTCGCGGCGAGTGATACAGCGCCGGCAAGCCAGGCATTGATTCGATAAGCGGTAATCCCCATGGCGAGGCAACTGCTGGCCTCGCCATGTTAAAAACCTGATTTGGCACCTCCGTACCTAAAGCTCTTCCTCGCCAAGCCGATAGCCCTACGAAGCTCCAAAACAGCCGCGTCGATAATAAACGCTTCGTAAGGACGACCCCCATGCCCCCACTGCGTTCCATCCAAGCCCGCTATACCCTGTTCCTGGTGCTGTTCGTCCTGGTGTTGTTCGTGTTGACGGTCGTCGGCATCGGCCAACTGGTCGCGCCCACGCTGCGCCATACCGAGGAACAGGTGGTGCTCAACCGCATCAGTGAGGTGGCCGAGCAGATCCAGGGCGAACTCAACAAGGTTCAGTCCCAGCAACGCACCATCACCCAGACCATTCCCCTGCTCGACAGCGATGCCATCGACAAGGTCCTGCCGGGCCTGGTCGACCAATATGGTGAGCTGAAGGTCTTCGGCGGCGGTATCTGGCCGCTGCCCAACCAGCGCACGCCGGGTCGCAACAAGCACAGCACCTTCTGGCACCGCGATGCCTCGGGCAAGCTGGCAGTGAACACCTTCTGGAACAGCGACCCCGCCCCCAACTATTACGACCAGAGCTGGTACAAGGGCGGTCTCGCATCGCCACGCGGCCAATGTGCCTGGGCCGCGGCCTACAAGGACGACGCCAGCCAGGAGCCGCGCACCAACTGCGCCATGGCGATCCAGCGTGACGGCGCGGCGTACGGCGTGGCCACCATCGACGTGACCCTGGGCTTCTTCAACGAACTGGTAGCCAGCAAGGAAAAGGACATCGGCGGGCAAATGCTGATCGTCGAAGGCGATGGCAAGATCATCAGCAACAGCACGCGCCTGAGCAGCCCGGTGGTATTGAAGAACATCAGTGAATTGACCGGCACCTCGGCCTTTGCCGCCCAGGTCAGCAAGGCCCTGGCCCATCGCGACCAAGCCTTGCAGCGCAACGAGTTCGACAACCAGGGCGTGGCCAGCACCTTCTACATGCGCCCCATCGAAGGCACGCCGTGGTTCCTCGCCACCGCCCTGCCCACCTCGCTGATCACCGCCCAGCGCGATGACGTACTCGGCAGCCTGGCCCTGTTGCAGATCCCCATGGTGTTGCTGCTGGTGCTGCTGGCGGTGTATGCGATCCGCCAATTGGTGCAGCGCATGAAAATCCTGAAGACCAACATCGACGCACTGTCCGCCGGCGATGCCGACCTGACGCGGCGCATCACCATCCGCGCCGAAGACGAACTGGGCGCCATCGGCCATTCGGTGAACCGCTTTATCGTCTACCTGCAAGACATGATCGGCGAAGTGACCCAGGCCACTGGCGCCATGTCATCGGGCCTTGAGCAATTGCAGCACACCTCGGCCCACACCAACAGCATCCTGGTGCGCCACGCCTCGGAGACCGACCAGACCGTCACCGCCATCACCGAGATGAGTTCCACCGCCGACACAGTGGCGCAAAACGCCGCGCAAACCGCTTCGTTCACCCAGCGCGCCAACGAACACGCCGACCGCTCCCGCGTGGTGGTGGGTGAAGCGTCCACCAGCGTCAGTGCGCTGATCGGCGAGGTCGCCAGTGCCACCCACACCGTCGAGAACATGCGCCAGGACGCCGCGCGCATCACCGAAACCCTCGGCGTGATCGGCGCGATTGCCGGCCAGACCAACCTGCTGGCCCTCAACGCCGCGATTGAAGCCGCGCGGGCCGGCGAGCAGGGTCGTGGTTTTGCGGTGGTGGCCGACGAAGTCCGCGCCCTGGCGGCGCGTACCCAGGCCAGCACTTCGCAGATCAATGAAATGCTCGCACGCCTGACCACCGGTGTCAGTTCGTCGGTGGCGGCCATGGAGAACACCCAGGCCAGTTGCCAGTCGGCGGCGGATGCCACGGCACGGGTGAACACCGGCCTCGACGAGATGGCCGGTTCGGTCAGCCATATCAATGACCTCAGCACCCAGATCGCCACCGCTGCCGAACAGCAAAGCGCGGTGACCGAGGAGATCAACCGCAGCATGGTGCATATCCGACATATGGTCGAAGAGCTGGTGCAGAGCGGCCATGCCACGCAAACCAATACACAAAGCCTGCTGGACGCCAATGGCCGGGTGATTGCGTTGATGGGCCGGTTCAAGGTGCGCTGATAAATGGCTGAAACACTCCCGTGCAATGTGCGGGAGTGGGACTATTCTGACAGTTCACAGCCACACAGGAGGTGTGCCATGCGCGCTGTCGAGCAGTCGGTCCGCTTGGATCGGATCAGTCAGGAACGTTTTATCCAGGCCCCTATCGATGCCGTCTACGACTATGTGACCCAACCGGATCGCTGGCACGAATGGCACCCCACCTCCCTCGGTGCCGACACCGGCACCAGCGGCCCCCTCCCCGCCGGCGCACGTTTTACCGAAATGATCGACTTGCTGGGCGTGCGCGTGCCCATGAGCTACCGCGTGCAGATCGCCCGGCGTCCCGACGAGTTCAAGACGGTGTTCACCTCACTGGCCGTCGACGGCTCGATTCATTACTTTTTGCAGCCCTTTCGCGACGGCACCCTGTTCAAGCGCGTGCTGACCTATGAAACCGAATTGCAGTTGGCCAGCCTCCATGAACGCATGATCGCGCTGTCGGCGATTGCACTGGACCGGCTCAAGCAGCGGATGGAAAACTCGCTCTCCGTATAATTTTGAAACATTAACCCGACGTCCCACGGATAAAAGCAGGGAGAATGCCCGGCTTACTGCCCGGTATTGGACGAGACCTCCATGAAAATCCCATTGCGATTGGCCCTGCTTTCAGTGTTGTTCACCACCACCCTGGCCCAGGCCGCCGACCTGATCCCCATCGATGTGCACCGCGACGCCAATTGTGGCTGCTGCAAAAAGTGGATCAGCCACCTGGAAAGCAACGGCTTCAAGGTCAAAGACCATGTCGAAGCCGACATGAGTGCAGTCAAGCAACGGCTGGGCGTGGCCCCGCGCCTGGGCTCGTGCCATACCGCCGTGATCGACGGCAAGTTCGTCGAAGGCCATGTGCCCGCCGAGCAGGTACTGGCCTTGCGCAAGCGCGACGACCTGCTGGGTATTGCCGCACCGGGCATGCCCATGGGTTCGCCCGGCATGGAAATGGACGGCCATGCCGAGGCCTATCAAGTCATCGGCCTGACCCGCGATGGCCAGGATGTGGTGTTGGCGGACTACCCGGCGCACTGATCGGTGCCGATGGGTTACCTGGGGCTGTTTCTTGCCGCATTCGGCGCGGCGACGTTACTGCCCCTGCAATCGGAAGCGGTGCTGGTCGGCCTCTTGATCAGCGGGCACTACAGCCTGTGGCTGCTGCTGGGTATCGCCACCCTGGGCAACGTCCTCGGCTCGCTGGTCAATTGGTGGCTGGGGCGCTGGGTGGAGCACTTCAAGCAGCGTCGCTGGTTTCCGGTCAGCGACAAGCAGCTGGAAAAGGCCCGCCATCATTACCAGCGCTGGGGGCACTGGACGCTGCTGCTCAGTTGGCTGCCGGTCATTGGCGACCCGCTGACGTTGGTGGCCGGGGTGATGCGTGAACCGTTGTGGCGGTTCCTGCTGCTGGTGACCCTGGCCAAGGGCCTGCGATACGCGGTGCTCGCCGCCGTGACCCTGCAATGGGTGTTAATCCCCCGTTAATCCCGCGCAAACAGCATCCGAGCATTCTGTCCGGAGCCCCGCCCATGCCTCTATCCCGCGTTTTTTGCATCGCCGGCCTGCTGACGGCCGGCGCCGCCCCGGCGTTCGCCGCCAGCTATGGCCCTGAGCTGCAAGGTTTCCAATACCCCTATCCCCTCGAACATTTCCAATTCCAATCCCAAGGCAAAGCCCTGCAAATGGGCTACATGGACGTGCCGGCCAAGGGCCAGCCGAACGGGCGCAATGTGGTGCTGATGCACGGCAAGAACTTTTGCGGCGCAACCTGGGAAGGCACGATCAAGGCCCTGAGCGACGCCGGTTATCGGGTGATTGCACCGGACCAGATCGGTTTCTGCAGTGCCAGCAAGCCCGACCACTACCAGTACAGCTTCCAGCAATTGGCCCTCAACACCCATCAATTGCTGGAAAAACTCGGCATTCAAAAGGCCACGCTCATAGGCCATTCCACCGGCGGCATGCTCGCCACCCGTTACGCGTTGATGTACCCCGAGCAGACCGAGCAGCTCGGGCTGGTGAATCCCATCGGCCTGGAAGACTGGAAAGCCCTGGGCGTGCCCACGCTCAGCGTCGACCAATGGTATGCGCGAGAACAGAAAGTCAGCGCCGAGGGGATTCGCAAGTACCAGCTCAATACCTATTACGTCGGACGCTGGAAGCCGGAGTACGAGCGCTGGGTAGACATGTATGCGGGCCTGAGCAATGGCCCCGGCCACGCGCTGGTCGCATGGAACTCGGCGTTGATTTACGACATGATCTTCACCCAGCCGGTGTACTACGAGTTCAAGCATCTGCAGATGCCCACCCTGTTGCTCATCGGCACCGCCGACACCACCGCCATCGGCAAAGACGTTGCGCCGCCGGCGGTCAAGGCCAGGATCGGCAACTACGCGGTACTGGGCAAGCAAGTGGCCAAACTGATTCCCCATGCCACACTGGTGGAGTTCCCGGGCCTGGGCCATGCACCGCAGATGGAAGAACCGGCGAAGTTTCACCAGGCGCTGTTGCAGGGCTTGAGCGCCCTTTAATCCAACTTTTCGAGGCACGCGTGCATGTCGGTACAGATCGCAGTCATTGATGATTGGCAAAATGTGGCCAATGGCGTGGTGGATTGGTCGGTGCTGGAGGCGGTTGGGCAGGTGCACTTCCTGCACGATTACCCGGCAGATACCGCCACGATGATCGAGCGTTTGAAGGCGTTCGAGGTCATTTGCGTCATGCGCGAACGCTCGACCTTCGACCAAGCGCTGTTACAGGGTTTGCCCAACCTCAAGTTGCTGGTGACCGGCGGCATGCGCAATGCCGCCCTCGACATTGCCGCCGCCAAGGCCATGGGCATCCAGGTGTGCGGCACCGACAGCTACAAGCAGGCGGCGCCGGAGCTGACCTGGGCACTGATCATGGCGTCTACGCGCAATCTGCTGACCGAAGCCAACTCACTGCGCGCGGGTGGCTGGCAGGTGGGACTGGGTGGCGACCTGCATGGCAAGACCCTGGGAATTCTCGGGTTGGGCAGTATTGGCCAGAAGGTCGCGCAGTTTGCCCAGGTATTCGGCATGCGGGTGATTGCCTGGAGTGAAAACCTCACGCCGGAGCGCGCCGCGCAGGCCGGGGCGACCTGGGTCAGCAAGCGCGAGCTGTTTGAGCAGGCCGACATTCTCACGATTCATTTGGTACTCAGCGACCGCAGCCGTGGCCTGGTCGATGCCGAAGCATTGAGTTGGATGAAGCCGACGGCCCGGTTGGTGAATACCGCGCGCGGGCCGATTGTGGATGAGCAGGCGCTGGTGCAGGCATTGACCACTGGTCGCCTGGCGGGCGCGGCACTCGATGTATTCGCCGAGGAGCCGCTGCCGGTCGATCACCCGTTTCGCCACTTGCCCAACGTACTCGCCACGCCCCATGTGGGCTACGTGAGTGAGCAGAACTACCGGCAGTTCTATGAGCAGATGATTGAAGATATCCAGGCCTGGACCACGGGCGCGCCCATTCGGGTGCTGGGCTGACGCACCAATCAGGTGCGGTCCGCACTAAGGGTGTGAGCGTAATTTTTGTGGTGAGCAGGCTTGCCCTGCGCTGGGGCGCGAAGCGGCCCTGAACCGGCGCAAGCCTGCTCACCACAACCTATCGCCTTCCTCAATTGCATATGGTTACAAGTTTTTTGTCCTACAAAATTCCCGCACAAACCCTACAGGCTCTGGAATCTGTCCTAGACTGATGACCGATGGGTCCCTTCCAAAACAAAAACCCCGCAAAAAATCTAAACTTTCGAACTCTGCCGTAGGTCCAGTTTTAAGGTAGGGCGAGTGCACGCGGTTCACACCCGATGCCCGTCCATCCAATCTATTTAAGCCGACCGTGCAACTGGCATAAGCCTTGCCAGTTTGTATAGCGCTTGTGCGCCTGGCCGCAGGATGCGGTCTTCGGAGCTAGTGGCAGCGGGCCATTAGCCAACCAACATTGGGAGAGAACTATGATCAGTGCCGCTGTAGATACTCAGGGAGAGCGTTTTAGTAAGGCGGCAGAGGGGCCAACGTCACTGGCCGACCTGCCCAACACTGTGCGGCCGATCGTGAGTAATAATCCCAATCGAAAGAAGGTATTGTTCGTCACCTCCGAGTTCGCCGACCTGGTGAAAACCGGTGGCCTGGGCGACGTGTCCGCGGCCCTGCCCCGCGCCATGGCCCACTTGCATGATGTGCGCGTCCTGATCCCCGGTTACCCGCAGGTGATGGAAAGCGACAACCCGATCCATATCATCGGTGAGCTGGGTGGCCACGCCGCACTGCCGCCGTGCAAGATCGGGCGCATGGACCTCAAGGACGGCCTGGTCATCTATGTGCTGATCTGCCCCGAACTCTACGAGCGCGAAGGCACGCCGTACGGCGCCAACAATGGTCGCGACTGGCCGGACAACCATATTCGCTTCGCCCGCCTGGGCCTGGCCGCTGCCGACATGGCCGCCAACCTCGCCCAGATCCACTGGTGCCCGGACCTGGTGCACGCCCACGACTGGCCCGCCGGCCTGGCCCCCGCCTATATGCACTGGCGTGGGTCACGCACACCGACCTTGTTCACCATCCATAACCTCGCCTATCAAGGCGTGGTCAGCCTGGCCTCGACGCCGGAGCTAGGCATTCCGCCCCACGCCTTGCAGCAGGAAGGCATGGAGTTCTACGGCAAGATGTCGTTCCTCAAGGCGGGCATGGCGTATTCCAGCCACATCACCACCGTGAGTGCCACCTACGCCCAGGAAATCACCACGCCGGAATTCGGCTGCGGCCTCGACGGTTTCCTCGCCGCCAAGACCCAGCAGGGCCTGCTCAGTGGCATCCCCAACGGCATCGACGAAAGTTGGGAAACCTCCACCGACACGCACCTGACCCACAACTTCAATATCGGTGACTGGGAAGGCAAGGCCATCAACGCCGACCACGTGCGCGAACTGTTCGGCCTGCATGACTCCACCGGCCCGCTGTTCGCGGTGGTCTCGCGCCTGGTCTACCAGAAAGGCCTCGACCTCACCGAAGCGGTGGCGAGCTTTATCGTCGAGAACGGCGGCCAGATCGCCATTATCGGGCGAGGCGAGCCGGAAGAGGAACAGGCCATGCGTGAACTGGCGCTGCGCCTCCCGGGCCAGGTCGGTGTGCGCATCGGCTTCAACGAGACCGACGCGCGGCGCATGTTCGCCGGCAGTGACTTCCTGCTGATGCCATCGCGCTACGAGCCCTGCGGCCTCAGCCAGATGTATGCCCAGCGCTTCGGCTCGCTGCCCGTGGCTCGCAACACCGGCGGGCTGGCGGACACCATCGAGAATGGCGTCACCGGCTTCCTGTTCAATGAATCCACCGTAGAAAGCTACGAAGAAGCCCTGAGCCGTGCGTTCCGGGTCTTCGCCAATAAAGGCCTGCTCAACGCCATGCGCAGCCGCGCCATGACCCAACCCTTCAACTGGTGCCAGGCGGTGGAACCCTACGCCGAGCTGTATGAACAACTGGTGGCCAAGGCCTTGGGGAAATCGACTAAATAATCAAGGGAGGTCTTCATAGATGCCGTTACGGACTTTGGAAACCTGGCCCCACGGCGCAATCATGCTGGACGCGCAACACACGCGTTTTGCCTTGTGGGCGCCAGACGCGTTTTATGTCAGCGTTGAATTGGAAAACGGTAAATCCATCGCCATGCTGCCCCAGGCAGATGGCTGGTTCGAGACTGAAGTGAAGTGCCCGGTGGGCACCCGCTACCGCTATAACATCGATGGGGAAATGGATGTTCCCGACCCCGCGTCCAGGGCCCAGGCCTCGGACGTGCATGGCTGGAGCCTGGTGGTCGACCCGCTCGCCTACACCTGGCGTCACGCCAACTGGCAAGGCCGCCCCTGGCACGAAGCCGTGATCTACGAATTGCACGTCGGCGCGATGGGGGGCTACGCCGAAGTCGAAAAGCACCTGCCACGCCTGGCCGAGCTGGGCGTCACCGCGATTGAATTGATGCCGCTGGCGCAATTTCCCGGTGAGCGCAATTGGGGGTATGACGGCGTACTGCCCTACGCACCGCACTCCTCCTACGGCTCGCCCGAGCAACTCAAGCACCTGGTCGACAGCGCCCACGAACACGGCCTCGCCGTGATCCTTGACGTGGTCTACAACCACTTCGGCCCCGACGGCAATTACCTGGGTCAATACGCCAAAGGCTTCTTCCAGGAAGACGTGCACACCCCATGGGGTGCCGGGATCGACTTTGAGCGCCGTGAAGTGCGGGATTTCTTCCTCGATAACGCGCTGATGTGGCTGCTCGAATACCGCTTCGACGGCCTGCGCCTGGACGCAGTGCACGCCATCGACAACCCCGGCTTCCTCCAGGAACTCGCGCAACGGGTACGCCAGCAGGTGGATACCGGTCGGCATGTGTGGCTGGTGCTGGAAAACGAGCTGAACCAGGCCAGCCTGCTCAAGGAGGATTTCGACGCGCAATGGAATGATGACTTCCATAACGTGCTGCACGTGTTGCTGACCGGCGAAACCGATGCCTATTACAGCGACTTTGCCCAAGACCCCACCACCAAACTCGCCCGTTGCCTGGGCGAAGGGTTTATCTACCAGGGCCACACCACTCGCCATGGCCACGAGCGCGGCGAACCGAGCGCTGACTTACCGCCCACGGCCTTCGTCGCGTTCCTGCAGAACCATGACCAGATCGGCAACCGCGCCCTGGGCGAACGCCTGCACCAGCTCTGCTCGCCCCAGGCGCTCAAGGCTGCAACCGCCCTGCTGCTGTTGTCGCCTATGATTCCGCTGATGTTCATGGGGGATGAGGCGAACGCGAGCGAGCCGTTCCTGTTTTTTACCGACCACCACGGTGAACTGGCTGAAGCGGTACGCGAAGGCCGGCGCAATGAATTTGCCGACTTCGCCGCGTTCCATGACCCCGAGCGCCGTGAACGCATCCCGGATCCGAACGCGCTGTCGACATTCGCGCAATCGGCCCCGGTGATCGCCGATAACCCGCACGCTGAGCTCTACCGCCAACTGCTGGGCCTGCGCCATCGCCATATTGTGCCGCACCTGCCTGGCGCCGTGGCATTGGGCGCGCAGGTGCTGGCCTACGCCGCCGTCAGTGCGCGCTGGCGCCTGGGCAACGGCAGCCTGTTGCAGATCGACCTGAACCTGAGCGCCACGCCGCTGGATCACCCGGCCACCGCACCGGTCCTGTTTGAAACGCCGGCCCTGCAAGGTGCGCAACTGCCGCCCTTCAGCGCCCGCGTCACCTTATCCCCTGTTGGAGAGCACCCTTGAGCGAAGCGAACCTGGAAATCCTCGCCAGCCGCGCGGGCCTGGCCGTCGATTGGATCGACGCAAACGGCCGCCCGCAACGAGTGACACCCGACGCCCTGCGCGCGGTTCTCAAAGGCCTGGGCCACCCGGCCGACAGCGATGCCGACATCAACGCCAGCCTGCTTGAATTGGAGCGGGTGCAACAAGACAAGCACCTGCCGCCCCTGATGACCGTCGACAGCGGTGAAGGCCTCGACCTGGCGCGCTACTTCGAACCCGACACCCTGTGCCGGGTCAACCTCGAAGACGGCGAAAGCCTGGAACTGCGCCTCGACGGCAATGCCGTGCTGCCCGGGGTTATCGCCTTGGGCTACCACCAGGTGCAGATCGACAACCAGAGCTTTACCCTGGCGGTAGCGCCCACCCATTGCTACAGCGTGGCCGAAGCGGTAGACAACCGCCCCGCCCGCGCCTGGGGCCTGAGCGCCCAGCTGTATTCACTGCGCCGCTTGGGCGATGGCGGTTTCGGCGACACCCTGGCCCTGGAACACCTGGTCCGTTCCGCCGCCGAACGCGGCGCCGATGCCCTGGCGATCAGCCCGATGCACGCGATGTTCAGCGCCGATACCGAGCGCTACAGCCCGTACTCGCCGTCCAGCCGCCTGTTCCTCAACAGCCTGTATGCCTCGCCCGCCTGCATTCTCGGTGAACGTGAGGTGCGCAACGCGATTGAAGCCCTTGGCCTGGAAGAAGAGCTGCACGCGCTGGAACAGCACAGCCTGATCGACTGGCCGGCCGCTGCGCGGGCCAAACAACGGCTGTTGCGCGTTCTGTATGAAGACTTCCGCCACGGCCATCACCCGCAGCACGCCGACTTCCTGAGCTTTCGCCAGGCTGGTGGCGAGGCGCTGGAAAACCATTGTCGCTTCGAAGCCGTGCAGGCAGTGCGCGCCGCTGCAGGCGAGGACCTTGACTGGCGCCACTGGCCTGAAGAGTGGCGCTCGCCGCAAAGCCCGGCGCTGGTGGCGTTCGCAGAAGAGCACCACGTCGAGATCGGCTTCTACGCCTTTGGCCAATGGCTGATCGCCCGTTGCCTGGAGCGCGCCCAACAAGCCGCCAAAGGCAGCGGCATGGGCGTCGGCTTGATCGCTGACCTGGCCGTCGGTGCCGACGGCGGTGGCAGCCAGGCCTGGAGCCGCCAGGATGAGTTGCTGGCCGACCTGACCGTGGGCGCGCCACCCGACATCCTTAACCGCGCCGGCCAGGGCTGGGGCATTTCCGCGTTCTCGCCCGAAGGTCTCAAGCGCAACGGTTTCCGCGCGTTTATCGAGATGCTGCGGGCCAACTTCGCCCATGCCGGCGGCTTGCGCATCGACCATGTGATGGGCCTGCAACGCCTGTGGGTGATCCCCATGGACGCCTCGCCGCGTGAGGGCGCTTACCTGTATTACCCGGTGGACGACCTGTTGCGCCTGCTGGCGCTGGAATCCCACCGCCACCAGGCCATCGTGCTCGGCGAAGACCTCGGCACAGTGCCCGATGGGCTGCGCGAAAAACTCATCGCCCGCTCGATCCTCGGCATGCGCGTGCTGTTGTTCGAACAGGGCCACGATGGCCAGTTCAAGCCGATCCTCGACTGGCCGGACAACGCCCTGGCCACCACCAGCACCCACGACTTACCGACCCTCAACGGTTGGTGGCACAGCCGCGATATCGACTGGAACGTCCAGCTGGGCCTGATCGATGCGCCCACCGTGGAGCAATGGAGCGAGCACCGCCTGCGTGAACGCCAGGCGCTGCGCCAGGCCTTGAGCCAGGACCCGCAGAACTTCGTCGATGAGATCCGCAATGAAACCGACCACATGATCGACGCCAGCGTGCGCTACCTCGGCCACACCCGTGCGCCGCTGGTGCTGTTGCCGCTGGAAGACGCCCTGGGCCTGGAAGAACAGGCCAACCTGCCCGGCACCACCGACACCCACCCCAATTGGCGCCGCCGTTTGCCGGGCGAGGCCTCCAGCCTGCTCGACAACGCCGGTGCCGCGCGCCGCCTTGAACTGCTGGCCGTCGCGCGTAACCAAGCCTATGAGCGTGACCGATGAAAGCCCTGCCCCTGCGCGCGACCCAGCGCCTGCAATTCCACAAAGGTTTTACCCTGGATGACGCGGTCCCCCTGGTACCGTATTTCGCCCAATTGGGCATCAGCCATCTATATGCCTCGCCCTTGCTGAGTGCGCGTGCCGGTTCCATGCACGGCTACGATGTGGTCGACCCCACCAGCGTTAACCCCGAGCTGGGCGGCGAACCGGCCCTGCGTCGCCTGGTCGCGGCCCTGCGCGAGCACGATATGGGGCTGATCCTCGATATCGTCTCCAACCATATGGCCGTGGGCGGCGCCGACAACCCCTGGTGGCTGGACCTGTTGGAATGGGGCCGGCTGAGCCCCTACAGCGAATTCTTCGATATCCAGTGGCACTCCCCCGACCCGCTGCTCAAGGGCCAATTGCTCATGCCCTTCCTCGGCAGCGACTACGGCGAAGCCTTGCAGAGCGGCACGCTGACGCTGCATTTCGATGCGGCCCACGGCGCGTTTCATGTCGAGCATTACGAACATCGCTTCCCGATCTGCCCACGGGATTACGCGGCGATCCTCGGCGCCGACGAGCTGCTTAAACCCCTGGCCGACCGTTTCAGCGCCCTGGCGTATCAGGATGACGCCTACGCCGAAGCCGCCTGGCTCAAGCAGGCATTGGCCGAGCGTGCCACCGAAGTCCTCGAGCTTATCGAACGCCGACTGACCGAGTTCGACGGACGCACGCCGGAGGGCTTCAAGCGTCTGCACCACTTGCTCGAGCAACAGGCCTACCGCCTGGCCAGCTGGCGCACGGCGGCGGACGATATCAACTGGCGGCGCTTCTTCGACGTCAACGAACTGGGCGGGCTGCGCGTGGAGCGCACGGCGGTGTTCGAAGCCACCCATGGCAAGATCTTCGAACTGATCAGCCAAGGCCTGGTGGATGGCCTGCGCATCGACCACATCGACGGCCTGGCCGACCCGCGCGGTTACTGCCGCAAGCTGCGTCGTCGGGTGGATTCGCTGTCGCCCGAGCGGCACTTGCCGATCTTCGTCGAAAAAATCCTCGGCGAGGGGGAAACCCTTCGCGAAGACTGGCAAGTGGACGGCACCACCGGCTACGAATTCATGAACCAGTTGTCGTTGCTGCAACACCATCCCGAGGGCTTTGCGCCGCTGGCCGAGGTGTGGACACGCCACAGCGAACGGCCCTCGGCGTTTATCGAAGAGGCACGGCTGGCCCGCCAGCAAATCCTCAACGGCTCCCTGGGCGGCGACTTTGAAAGCGTGGCCCAGGCCCTGTTGCAGGTGGCCCGCGACGACGTCATGACCCGCGACCTGACCCTCGGCGCGATCCGTCGCGCATTGCAGGAACTGATCGTGCACTTCCCGGTGTACCGCACCTATATCAGTGCCCGTGGTCGCAGCGCAGATGACGACAAGGTGTTCCAGCAGGCCCTGGACGGCGCCCGCACGACCCTTGGCGAGGGCGACTGGCCGGTGCTCGAGCATCTGGAAAATTGGCTCGGCGGCCAGCCCTGGCGCAATCGTCCGGTGGGCCGCGAGCGCAAGATGCTCAAGCATGCCTGTGTGCGCTTCCAGCAACTGACCTCGCCGGCAGCGGCCAAGGCCGTGGAAGACACCGCGTTCTACCGCTCGGCCGTGCTGCTGTCGCGCAACGATGTGGGCTTCAGTACCGAGCAGTTCAGCGCGCCGTTGGCCGAGTTTCATGCCATCAACCAACAGCGCTTGCAGGCCTTCCCCGACAACCTGCTGGCCACCGCCACCCATGACCACAAGCGCGGCGAAGACACCCGGGCGCGCCTGGCCGTGCTCAGCGAGTGCGCGCCGTGGTACGTCGAGCAAGTGGAGCATTGGCGCACCCTGGCGGCGCCGTTGCGCGACGACGCGGCCACACCGTCGGCCGGTGATGAACTGATCCTGTACCAGGTGTTGCTGGGCAGTTGGCCGCTGGACCAGGCCGAGGACTTCGAGGGCTATCACCAGCGCCTGTGGCAGTGGCAACAAAAAGCCCTGCGCGAAGCCAAGTTGCAGAGCAGCTGGAGCGCGCCCAATGAGGCCTATGAACAGGGTGTCGAGGCTTTTCTCACCCGCCTGCTGCTCACGGAGGAGGGTCGGCCCCTGCGCAGTGCGATCAATAACGCAGCCCAGGCCATCGCCCCCGCCGGCGCACTGAATGGACTGGCGCAAAGCTTGCTTCGCCTTACCGTGCCGGGTGTGCCGGACCTGTACCAGGGTGATGAGTTCTGGGACTTCAGCCTGGTGGATCCGGACAACCGTCGCCCGGTGGATTTCACCGCGCGGCAACAGGCACTCAATACCCCGCCGGACATCGGCGAACTGTTGTTCAACTGGCGTGATGGGCGTATCAAGCAAACCTTGATTGCCCACGTACTGGCCTTGCGCAAGGCCCATCCGCAGGTGTTCCGCAGCGGCCGCTATACAGCGTTGGAAGTGGTCGGCCAACACGCCGAGCGGGTGGTCGCATTCTGCCGCGAACACCAAGGCAAACGCGTGCTGGTGGTGGTGCCACGCTGGTCCCATGAGCTGCTTGAAAACGGTGTGCGTCCCCAGATCAATGCGCGGGTTTGGGGCGATACACGGGTGAAATTACCGTTCGCCGCACCAACGCAAAACTGGAAGGGACTTTTTCATACAGGCGCAGTCACACCAGACAAGGAGCTGTTGATCAGCACTGCCCTGGGGGATTTCCCGGTCAATGTCTTTATCAATCCTGATGATCAAGAAAGCTGAAAATTTTCTGTGAGGAGCATTGTGATGAGTACTGAAGACAAACGCATACGCGAACTGGCGCATCAGATCTGGGAGTCTGAAGGCAAACCCCACGGGGAAGACGCGCGCCACTGGGAGATGGCGCGCAAGCTGGCCGAAGCCGAAGCGCTGACGCCGAGCAAACCCAAACCCGCCGCGAAGCCCAAGACCGCACCCAAGCCGGCGGCGAAGGCCAAGCCACCGGCGCCAGCCGCGAGCAAGCCGGCGCCGCCGGCGGCCAAGAAGCCACCCGCGCCGAAAAAGCCCAAGGCTTAACGCGCACGGCGCCATCAACCTTTTGCCGGCGCGGTCGGCAAAAGGTGATTTCACTCTTCTTATCATCAGCTGAAAACTCGTCAGCACGGCCGCGTTCGGCCCGAAAAAATAGCCTTGCAGGAGCAACTCAATGAGCAAACCCCATAAGACCCCTTCGACGCCGGGCAGCGAGCCGTCGCGGATTCGTGAAGGTTTGCCCTTCCCCCTCGGCGCTACCTGGGATGGCCTGGGTGTCAACTTTGCGCTGTTCTCGGCCAACGCCGAGAAAGTCGAACTGTGCCTGTTCGACGACACCGGCGAAGTGGAACTCGAGCGCATCGAACTGCCCGAATACACCGACGAAATTTTCCACGGTTACTTGCCCGACGCCCACCCTGGGCTGATCTACGGCTACCGTGTGTACGGGCCTTATGACCCGGCCAATGGTCATCGCTTCAACCACCACAAATTGCTGATCGACCCCTACGCCAAGCAACTGGTGGGCGAACTCAAATGGTCCGAAGCGCTGTTCGGCTACACCATCGGCCACCCGGACGACGACCTCAGTTTCGACGAGCGTGACAGTGCGCCCTTCGTGCCCAAGTGCAAGGTCATCGACCCGGCGCACACCTGGGGCAACGACCAGCCGGTGCGGGTGCCGTGGGACCGTACGATCATCTACGAAACCCACCTGCGCGGCATCAGCATGCGCCACCCTTCGGTGGGCGAAGACGTGCGCGGCACCTGTGCCGGGTTGATGGAAGATGATGTGCTCAAGCACATCCGCCAGTTGGGCATCTCGTCGGTGGAGTTGCTGCCGGTGCACGCCTTCGTCAACGACCAGCACCTGCTGGAAAAAGGCATGACCAACTACTGGGGCTACAACAGCATTGCGTTCTTCGCCCCCGACCCGCGCTACCTGGCCAGCGGCAAGATCGCCGAGTTCAAGGAGATGGTCGCGCACCTGCACGAGCAGAAGCTGGAAGTGATCCTCGACGTGGTCTACAACCACACCGCCGAAGGCAACGAGCGCGGCCCGACCCTGTCCATGCGCGGCATCGACAACGCTTCGTACTACCGGCTGATGCCCGATGACAAGCGCTTCTACATCAACGACTCCGGCACCGGCAACACCCTGGACCTGAGCCACCCGTGCGTACTGCAGATGGTCACCGACTCCCTGCGTTACTGGGCCAACGAGATGCACGTCGACGGCTTCCGCTTCGACCTGGCGACCATCCTGGGCCGCTACCGCGATGGCTTCGATGAACGCCACAGCTTCCTCGTGGCCTGCCGCCAGGACCCGGTGCTGCGCCAGCTGAAACTGATTGCCGAGCCCTGGGACTGCGGCCCCGGTGGCTACCAGGTGGGCAACTTCCCGCCAGGCTGGGTTGAATGGAACGACCGCTTCCGTGACACCGTAAGGGCTTTCTGGAAAGGCGATGACGGCCAACTGGCGGACTTCGCCGGGCGCATGACCGCCTCGGGCGAGATGTTCAACCACCGTGGCCGCCGCCCGTACAGTTCGGTGAACTTCATCACCGCCCATGACGGTTTCACCCTGCATGACCTGGTGTCGTACAACGACAAGCACAACGAAGCCAACGACGAAAACAACCAGGACGGCAGCAATAACAACCTGTCCTGGAACCACGGCGTCGAGGGCCCCACCGACGACCCGGAAATCAACGCACTGCGCCTGCGCCAGATGCGCAACTTCTTCGCCACGCTGCTGCTGGCCCAGGGCACGCCGATGATCGTGGCCGGTGACGAGTTCGCGCGGACCCAGCACGGCAACAACAATGCCTACTGCCAGGACAGCGAGATCGGCTGGGTCAACTGGGACCTGGACGAGGACGGCAAGGCGTTGCTCAAGTTCGTCAAGCGCCTGATCAAGCTGCGCCTGGCCTACCCGATCCTGCGTCGTGGCCGCTTCCTGGTGGGCGACTACAACGAAGACATCGGCGTCAAGGACGTCACCTGGCTGTCGCCGGCTGGCAACGAGATGACCACCGAACAGTGGGAAGACAGCCACGGCCGTTGCCTGGGCATGCTGATGGATGGCCGCGCCCAGGAAACCGGGATTCGCCGCGCCGGTGCCGACGCCACCCTGTTGCTGGTGGTGAACGCCCACCACGACGTGGTCAATTTCCGCCTGCCGCCGGTGCCGGAGGGTGAGTTCTGGACCTGCATGCTCGACACCAACGAGCCGGCGGTACGTGGCCAGGAACGCTTCGAGTTCGACCACGAGTACGGTGTGACCGGCCGCTCGCTGCTGCTGTTCGAACTGCAGCGTGACGACGAGGTGTGACATGGCACTGCATGGATTCCTTCAAGGCTTCCAGGGCTATGCGGACACGCAGGACCTGGCCAAGGCCCTGAGGGCATTTCAGGAGGAAGGCCTCGATCAGTTGCCGCTGCCTGGCAGCGGCGACACCCTGGGGCGGTTCAGCCGCCTGGCGCAGGTGGCGGGTCATGACCTGCGCTTGTGCAAGCTGTTCGAAGGCCACACCGATGCGTTGGCCATCATTGCCGAGCTGCGTAGCCCGGCGCCGCCTTTGGGCAGTCTGTGGGGCATGTGGGCCGCAGAACCGCCGAATGCCAAGGTGCAGGTGCGCTGCGAGGGCCATCGCCTGCGTCTGGACGGGCGTAAAGCCTGGTGTTCCGGGGCGGCGGTGCTCAGCCATGGTTTGCTGACGGCGTGGGATGAACAAGGCGGCCAGCAATTGGTGGCGGTGCAGATGGACCAACCGGGCATCACGGTCACCCACGACGGTTGGAATGCCGTGGGCATGGCCGCCACCGGCAGCGTCGAGGTCGTCTTTGACGGCGCCCATGGCCTTGCCGTGGGCGGCCCCGGCGACTACCTCGGGCGTCCCGGATTCTGGCAAGGCGGCATCGGTATCGCCGCCTGCTGGTACGGTGCGGCACAACGCCTGGCCGAGGTGTTGCGCGATCACTGCAGCAAGCGCTCGGAGCCTCACGCCCTCGCCCATCTGGGGGCGGTCGACAGCGCCTTGAACAGCGCTGCCTGCGTGCTGCGGGCCAGTGCGGAGCAGATCGACCGCTACCCCAGGGCCGATGCCCGGCACCTGGCCCAGCAGGTGCGCGCGAGCATCGAGGACACCGTCGAGCAGGTCATGCGGCACGTGGGCAGAGCCGTGGGCGCGGGTCCGTACTGCAAGGATCCGCACTTCGCCCAGTTGATGGCGGACCTGCCGGTGTATGTCCGCCAGAGCCATGCCGAACGCGACCTGGCCGGCCTCGGCGAACTGGTCGCAGGGGAACCCACAGGGAGGTGGCAGTTATGAAACCCAACCCGATCGTCGGCCAGGGCACGCCCCTGCAGCGCTGGCAGGACTCGCCGCTGATGGCCGAACTGCCGCAGATCAGCGTCGAACAATTGGTACCCGAGGGCCACCGCGCGGTGATCATCGCCCCACACCCGGATGACGAAGTGCTGGGCTGTGGCGGCCTGTTGCAAGGCTTGGCCGAACTGGGCCGGCCCATTCAATTGATTTCGGTCACCGATGGCAGCGCCAGTCATCCCGGCTCCACCCACTGGTCGGTGGAGCGCTTGAGCGTGGTGCGCCCCCAGGAGTCGGCCCAGGCCCTGCACCGCCTCGGTGTGCCGTTGCACAGCCTGAAATGGTTGCGGGCCGGCTTCAGCGACAGCCAGGTGGCAGCGCGGGAAGACCAGCTCAGCGCCTTTATCCAGCGCCACCTCAAACCCACGGATGTGGTGTTTACCACTTGGCGCGAAGACGGCCATTGCGACCACGAGGCCGTTGGCCGCGCGAGCGCCAAGGCAGCGCACGCGGTGGGTGCGGCCCTCTATGAGCTGCCGGTCTGGACCTGGCACTGGGCGTCTCCCGAGAACAGCCTGGTGCCCTGGCACCGTGCCCGCAAAATCCCCCTGAGCTGTGAAGCCGTCGCGCGCAAGCGCCATGCCATTCATGCGTTCGCCAGCCAGCTGGAGGGTGACCCGCAGATCGGCCTGCCGCCGGTGCTGGCGCCCTATGTGGTGGAGCGTCTGCTACAACCTTTTGAAGTGGTATTCGTATGAGTGTGGCGACACCGTATTTCGATCAACTGTTTGCCGGTAACGACGACCCCTGGGCCTTTCGCCAACGCTGGTACGAGCGTCGCAAACGGGCGCTGACCCTGGCACTGTTGACCCGGCCGCGCTATGCCTCGGTGTTCGAACCCGGTTGCGCCAATGGCGAATTGAGCTTCGAGCTGGCCCCGCGCTGTGATCACCTGCTGTGTTGCGACACCGCCTCGGCCGCCGTCGCCCTGGCACGCAGCCGCCTGCTGGGCTTTGCCCATGCCCGTGTGGAGCAGAGCCGCCTGCCCGAGCAATGGCCGATAGGCGAGTTCGACCTGATTGTCTTGAGCGAGTTGTGCTACTACCTCGATCGCGATGACCTGTGCCGCTTGATCGATCGCGCCCTCAGCAGCCTCACCGCCAACGGCCAGGTGTTGGCCTGCCACTGGCGCCCGACGATCGACGGGTGCCCGCAGACCGCCGAACAGGTGCATGCCCTGCTCCATGAGCGGCTGGGGATGCCCCTGGTCGCCACCCACCACGAACCCGACTTTCTACTCGACCTGTGGAGCCGCGACGGCACTTCGGTTGCCACCCTTGAGGGCCTGCGATGATCGGCATTCTGATCCCGGTACATAACGAAGAGGCGCTGCTCGGCGAGTGTCTGGAGGCAGCATTGGTGGCCGCCAGTCACCCAGGCCTGCTGGGTGAAACGGTGCAGATCCTGGTGCTGCTCGACAGTTGCAGCGATGCCAGTGCGGAGATTGCCGAGGGGTTCCCGGTGCAGCGCCTGGAGGTACAGGCGCGCAATGTGGGCCATGTGCGCGGGGTGGGCGCGCGACACCTGCTCAACCAGGGTGCACGCTGGATTTCGTGCACCGACGCCGACAGCCGCGTGGCCCCCGATTGGCTGGTGGCCCAGTTGGCACTGGGCGCCGACGCGGTGTGCGGCACCGTGACCGTCGACACCTGGAGCGAAGAGTTCGACCCGGCGGCGCAGATCCGTTACCAGGCGGCGTACCACGCCCGTGACGGTCACCGGCATATCCACGGCGCCAACCTGGGCATCAGTGCCGGGGCCTATGTGCGCGCCGGAGGGTTCGAACCGCTGGCCTGTCACGAAGATGTGCAATTGGTGCGTGACCTCGAGCGCTGCGGGGCCTCCATCGCCTGGAGCCACGCCCCGCAAGTCATCACCAGCGCGCGCCTGGAGGCCCGTGCCCAGGGCGGGTTCGGCGATTATTTGAAGAGCCTGATGTGCGCGTCTTGAAAAAAACGACATTGCAAAATGTAAAAGCGACCAATCCTTGTCTATGCTGATGACGCCTTGCTGGTAATTCAGGGTTGGATTACCACGCGTGCACCACGGCGGAGTCTGTGGTGAATAAATAGAGTCGTCCCGTCAACGGGGCACGACCCAGCATCAATCGACAAGGACGTAACGCCCATGAAGCCTGCCTCCCTCAGTGAAGGCCGTCGCGGCCCCGCGCAAATCTGGAACAGCGCACCGCAGCTGGCGCAAATCCCGCCTATCTCTACCACCTCCCTGGTGCCCGCTGGCGCGCGTGTGGTGATCATCGCGCCCCATCCCGGCGACGAGGTGGTGGCCTGCGGCGGTCTACTGCAATTGCTCAGCACCCTGGAACACCCCCTGCAAATGATCTCCATCACGGACGGCAGTGCCAGCCACCCGGGTTCCCACGTATGGCCGGCCAGCCGCCTGAGTGTGGTGCGGCCCCAGGAAAGCGCCGAGGCGCTGCGCCGCCTGGGCATGCCCTTGCACAGCCTGAAGTGGATTCGCGGCGGTTTCTGCGACAACGCCCTCGCCGCCCGCGAGCCGCAACTGAGCCAATTTATCGCGCGCTACCTGCAACCGGGCGACGTGGTGTTTTCCACCTGGCGCAACGACGGCAATGACGACCATGAGGCCGTCGGCCGTGCCAGCGCCAACGCCTGCAGGCTGGTGGGTGCGCAACTCTATGAACTGCCGATCTGGGCCTGGCACTGCCCCGCCCGCGAGGGTGCGATGATCCCCTGGCAACGGGCGCGCAAGGTACGCCTGGACACCTGGACCGTGGCGCGCAAACTCCACGCCGTCCATGCGTATGCCAGCCAGTTGGCGGGCGACCCGCAGATCGGCCTGGCGCCGATATTGGCCCAGGTGCTGCTGGAGCGTATGCGCGAGCCTTACGAGATCGTGTTTTCGTAAGCACGAAGGGGAGCAAGCAGCCCGCCGCTCCCCTCATCCGTGTATTTACTCCCCGGACGGCCGGCATTTGATGATGTAGCGATCGGCGTCGTTCCAACGCTGGTCTTTACGCAGGGTTGCCTGGGCATGGTCGACACTCCCGGCTTCGACTGATTCATCCGCCTGCCTGGCCTCCGCCCCTTGCCCGGCGTTGATCGTCTTGTCATAGACCGCGCAATCGAATAACGCGGCCCAACTCAGGGCGGGCAACATCATCAACACCACGGCCAGTGCTTTTACTGTTTTGATAGTCACGATAGCTCTCCTTGTAGATGAGGTGGCCTCACAGGCCATTCGCCAGGCACGTCGAGGATCATCCAACGGCTACGCCCTCAGGCCCGTCGGGCCTGCGCCTTCTACATTCATCCACTACCGTTTCGCTCCCGGCCCATTAAGCATAGCCAGGTAAATGCTGCGGCCGAACTCGTCTACACCTGTTATTTCTGACAGTAGCGCCCCGCACTTTGTATGACTATGGTGCAAAAAGTGCTGCACAGGTTGAGGTGCAGTCGAGAAAGCCATGCCAACCCTTTGCATTGGCCGGTGTTTTCAGACTCAGGTAACCCGTCGTCCCTGATCCGTATCGCGTTCGTTGTTGCCATGGTCTTTAACCGTGCCTGTCACCAGGCACCGTGGAGATAGGTCGCGCTGCGCGAGGATGGATCATGAGCAAACGACTTCCCCCCTTGGCTTGCCTGGGCGTGGCCATCGCTGCGTCGTCCTGGTTGGCTACCTGGCCCGGCAGTACACAGGCCTGCACGTTGACGGTCACGCCAGGCGATGACGTGATCAACTGCAACAGTGGCGCAGCCAGCGCCCTCGTGGACACACAAGGCAACAACAGCCTGATCTTTTCCTCCGGCAACGGCAGCGTGACTGCGGTGACCTATGGCGTCGGTAACGACCTGATCGAGCTCAATACACCCGATGCCGTGATCGGTGTCGGCGGTGTCAGCATGGGGGATGGCGCGAACATCTTTCGCCTCTTTCAAGGGCAGGTCCAGTCAGTGGTGATTCAGGGCGCCGGTGCCGATATCGTGCAGGTCAGCGGTGGGCAAGCGCAAGCCATCAACCAGGGGGCTGGAGCCGACAGCGCCGCTATCAGCGGCGGTACGATTGCTTCGCTCGCCCAAGGTGATGGCTACGACACCTTTCGCATGAGCGGCGGCACCATCACGGGTGCCTTTGAAGATGGCGACGAGGCGCTGATGACTGGAGGCACTATCGGGCGCGTCGACATGAAACTCGACGACAACATATTCGACATGCAGGGCGGAACCATCATCGGCAACCTGGTTACCGGCTTTGGCAACGACACTATCCTGGTGTCGGGCACCAGCTATATCGGCGGCAACATCAGCGTCAGTGGGGGTACCGACGTGATTAAAATCACTGGCGGTACGGTCAACGGGCAGATTCTTGCCAGCTTTGGTGAAGACCAGTTCGAGTGGGACACAGGCGGCGAGATTCACTCATTTGTGCTAATGGGCGGCGATAACGACACGGCGCTGCTGAAAAACCTGACCGAAGCCATCGTAGCCCCCACGCCCTTGGTGGACGGTGGCGCGGGTACCGACACGTTGACATTTGACAACACCAAGGTCAGCACGCCCGAGCGCTATACCAGTTGGGAAAACGTGAACCTGGATAACAATTCGCAACTGACCCTCGGCGGCACCTTCACCCTTGGCGATACCGGCACCGGCACGGGCACCATGAACCTTAATGGCAGCAGTGTGTTGCTGGTCAGCACGGGAGTCATCAACCCGTTCACCGCCGGCCAGTTGGCGACGCTGAACAACAGCGGCCTGATCGATATGACCACCGCCAGCACCGGCACCTCCGACACCCTGACAGTCAATGGCAACTACACCGGCACCGGCGGCCAGCTGGCGCTGCAAAGTGTATTGGCTGGCGACGGCTCGCCCAGCGACAGACTGGTGGTGAGCCAAGGCACGATGCAGGGCAGCACCAGCATCCGCGTGACTAACCTCGGCGGTGCGGGTGCGGCAACGCTGCAGGATGGTATCCAGGTGGTGCAGGCGCTCAACGGTGCCACCAGCAGTGGCACCGTGTTCGCACTCGGAGCGCCGGTATCCGCTGGCGCGTACGACTATCGTCTGTTCAAGGGCGGCGTAACGGCTGGCACCTCGGAAAACTACTACCTGCGCTCGACCATTCCGGTGGTGCCACCAGACCCGGTGATTATCGTGCCGCTGCCAACCCCCGTACCCGGAGAGCCCCCATTGCCGACCAACCCAGGGATCACCCCGATTCCTATCTATCGTCCAGAGGTGCCGATCTACGCTGCGCTGTTCCCCGCGGCCCAGCAGATGGTGCAGGGCATGCTGGGTACCTTTCACCAGCGCATGGGCGACCAAAGCCAGCAACAGCAAACTGGCGCGTTGCCGGCGGGTTGGGGCCGGGTCTATGGCACCAGCAGTCGCCAGAGTTTCGCGGGAACGGTCAACCCAACGTTGGACAGCTCAGTGACGGGCTTCCAGGTCGGTAGCGATGTATATGCCGGCACAATGGGCGATGGCCAGCAACGCCTTGGGTTCTTTGTCGGCCATAGCCGCCTCAAGGGCACTGTCAAAGGTTTCAACGGCGGTAGGGAAGACAAGAGCGCCGGTAAGACCACCTTGCGTGGGGACAGCCTGGGGGTCTACTGGACGCTGATCGGCGCCAATCAGGCCTACCTTGACGTGGTGTTGATGGGCACGCGCTTCAACGGCAACAACGAGTCGGACCGAGGCGTGAAGATGGACACCAGTGGGCATAACGTCACGGCATCCGCCGAAGTCGGCTGGCCGATCCCGGTGACCCGCAATTGGGTCGCAGAGCCCCAGGCACAAGTCATCGTCAGCAAGACCAAACTGGATAGCCAGAACGACGGGATTTCCGATGTGTCCTATGACGCTGACACCAACCTGACCACTCGTCTCGGGGTCCGCCTGCGTGGTGACTATCAAGTGCGTGGCCTGCCGCTGCAGCCCTATGTGCGGGCAAACGTCTGGCATAACAGCGCCGGGCAGAACACCGTCACGTTTGCCGATGTGACCGACATCGACACCGAGCAGAAGTCCACCACCCTGGACCTGAGTGTCGGCGCCATGCTGAAGGTGGCCACGGGCATCAGCCTGTACGGCGAGCTGGGCTACAACCGCAACCTGGACAGCAACACCTTCAACGGCCGCCAGGGCACGGTGGGCTTGAGAATGGAGTTCTAGGGAACCCGTGAATCACCTATGACCGGGATTGACCACCCCGGCAGCCTTGAAGCGTGAAAACTGAAAGGCAATGCCCAGCCAGATAAACCAGGCCGGCATCACGTACAGCGCCAGGCGTGTATCCGGCCGCAACGCCAGCAGGCCGAGGACGAAGGCCATGAAGGCCAGGGAAAACCAGGCCATCGGCACACCGCCAGGCATCTTGTAGAGAGATCTGGCGTGCAGGTCCGGGCGCTTTTTGCGGTAGGCAATGTAGGACGCGAGGATGGTCGACCAGGTGAAAATCACCAGGATCGCCGACACCGTCGACACAATCGTGAAGGCGGTCATCACCTCCGGCACCACAAACAGCAACACCAGGCCCAGCAGCATCAGCAAGGTGGTGAAGGCCAGGCTGATAAACGGCACGCTGCTTTTCGACAAGCGTCCAAAGATACCCGGGGCGTCCCCCAGGTCAGCCAGGCCGAACAACATGCGGCTGGCGGAGAACACCCCACTGTTGGCCGACGAGGCCGCCGAGGTCAGCACCACGAAATTGACGATCCCCGCCGCAGCTGGAAAGCCCGCCACCAGGAACAGTTCCACGAACGGGCTCTTGCTCGGCGACACCTGTTGCCACGAGGTGACCGCGATGATGCACGCCAGGGCCAGCACGTAAAACAGGATGATCCGCAGCGGAATCGAGTTGATCGCCTTGGGCAAGGTCCTTTCCGGTGCTCGGGTTTCGGCGGCTGCGGTGCCGATCAGTTCGGTGCCGGCAAAGGAAAAGATCGCCATCTGGAAGCCGGCGAAAAAACCGAACAGGCCATTGGGAAACGCCGCCTGTTTGTCCAGCAAGTGGCTCACGGAGGCCGTGACCCCGGTGGGCGAGACAAACGAGCTGGCAATCAGCACCACGCTGACACCGATCAGGGTCAGCACCGCGATGATCTTGATGATCGCGAACCAGAATTCCACTTCGCCGAACAGCCTGACCGTCAGCACGTTCAACGCGAACAGCGTCAACAGCATGCCCACCGCCGGCATCCACGCTGGCACATGCGGGAACCAGTACTGGAAAAACCCGCCGACCACCACCGCGTCCCCCACCACCGCCACGCTCCAGCTCAGCCAGTACGACCAGCCGAGAAAGAACGCCGCACGCGGGCCCAGGTAGGCGCCGGCAAAGTCGGCGAAGCTCTTGAAGTTGAGGTTGGACAGCAGCAGCTCACCCATGGCGCGCATCACGAAGTACACGAACAGCCCGATGATCATGTAGATCAGGATGATCGAGGTGCCGGACAACGCGATGATCTTGCCGGAGCCCATGAACAGGCCGGTGCCGATCGCACCGCCCATGGCCATCAGCTGGATGTGGCGGTTGCTCAGGGTGCGTTGCAACGCAGGCTTTTCACACAGCCCGGACGTGGTTGTTTTCATCACAAAACCTCTTGTTATGTTTTTGAGTTTTGGCAGAAAAAAGAATCGAGCGAGTGTTGTTATTAGGTCAGGCAGTCTTGCTTTCGAAGCCGTGCAGGACGTTGACGGCGTTGATGCCGATCTCGTCGACCATGTAGCCGCCTTCCATCACGAACAGCGTCGGCACGCCCACCCCGGCGATGATCTCGCCCATGCTGAGGAAGTCCTGGCTGTCGAGGAGGAAGTGGCTGATGGGGTCGTCCTTGAAGGTGTCGACGCCGAGGGAGATCACCAGCACCTCGGGGGCGAAGTGTTTGAGTTGCTGGCAGGCGTGGATCAGCGCGGTTTTGTACTGGGCCCACGTGGTGTTTTTCGGCAAGGGGTAGTTCAGGTTGAAGCCCTCCCCGGCACCTGCACCGCGTTCGCTGTCGGCGCCGGAAAAATACGGATAGGACACCGACGGGTCGCCGTGCAGGGAGATGAACAGCACCTCCGCGCGGTCATAGAAAATATTCTGCGTGCCGTTACCGTGGTGGAAATCCACATCCAGCACCGCTACGCGCCTGGCACCTTGGGTGATGGCCTGTTGCGCGGCAATCGCGGCATTGTTGAGGTAGCAATAACCGCCCATGTATTCGCGGGCCGCGTGGTGCCCCGGTGGGCGGCACAGGGCGAAGGCACTGTGATGGCCTTCGTCGATCAGCGCCAGGCCGGTGAGCGCGATGTCCGCGCTGGTCTTGACCGCCTGCCAGGTGGTGGCGGTGATCGGCGAGCCGGCGTCCATGGCGAAGAAGCCCAGCTTGCCGTCGATGAAGTCCGGCACCTGCTCATTGGCCAGGTCGCGTACCGGCCACACCAGCGGCAGCGCGTCATGGCGGCGGCCGATGGCGGTCCATTCGGCCCAGGCGGTTTCGAGGAAGCTGACGTAGCGCTCGCTGTGGGCGTTGACGTAGCAGGCGCGCTCGAAGCTGCGCGGCACGATGATATCGCCCAGCCCGACGTGCCGGACGCGGTCACGCACGGTGTCGGCGCGGCTGGGTTGTTCGAATGAGGGCTTGAGCACGCCGTCCTTGAGTTCGGTGCCGTGGTGCAAACGGTGGTCATCACTAAAAACAGTCAGCATTTGGATACATCCGCCAGAAAAAGACAGGGTCTATTTTGTTCTGGCTGCACAGGGCTTTCTTTGCTTTTACTTCTGACACTGATAGCTTTATCGGGTGTTTTTACCCTGGTTACAGCCAAATATGAAAAATAAAACCAAGCAGGTCGTTCTTGACGACACCGATCTCGCCATCCTCGCCCTGCTGCAGGAAGACGCGAGTATTTCCAACGCCCAACTGAGCGAGCGCCTGGCCCTGAGCCTCACCCCCTGCTGGCGGCGGCGCAAACGCCTGGAGGAAGAAGGCGTGATCAAGGACTACCAGGCCAACCTCGATCGCAAGTTGCTCGGCCTGGACATCATGGCGTTTGTGCATGTGCGTTTTGCGATCCACACCGACCATGCTCCGGATGCGTTCGAAGCGGTGGTGAAGGAGCTTCCTCAGGTGCTGGCGTGCCACAAGATCACCGGCGACGCGGATTACCTCTTGCAGGTGCTGGCGGAGGATCTGGACAGCTACAGCGAATTTGTCGAAAGCGTGCTGCGGCGGCAGTTGGGGATTGCGTCGATCCAGTCGAGCCTGGCGCTGCGGGAGGTGAAAGCGACGAGTCGGATGGCGATTCCGAAACGCGATTGAACACGCAAAAAAACAACTCGCCGACGGCAGGTAATGGCAAAAAGCCTGCCCTGCAGATGTGAAAAATTCGTTAACTAATTCTCCCCAAAGGCTTTTTCCGACAGATTTAATCTGCCAAACTAATGCGAATAATTATCAACAGATTTATTATTCGCCACGGACGGCACTTAGGGGAGAGTCCGTTCCATGTCTGTGCAACAACACGGCGGTAAAGGTTTTACACCCAGTCTGATCGCTTTGGCGGTGTGTCTCGCCACCTCGCACGCGGCCTTCGCCGCCGACGCTGAAACGCCGGCAACCACCTTGGAACTGGGTGCGACCCAGATCTCCGGCGAGCAACAACTGGGCGAAACCACCGAGGGTACGCAGTCCTACACCACCGGCGCGATGAAAACCGCGACCAAACTGCCCCTCACCCTGCGTGAAACCCCGCAGGCCGTCACCGTCATCACACGCCAGCGCATGGATGACCAGGGGATGACCAGCATCAACGACGTGGTCAATGCCACGCCTGGGCTATTCCTCAACTATTCCAGCGGCCCGGGCCGGCAGTCCTACACCTCACGCGGTTTCGACATCGACAACCTGATGTACGACGGCATCCCCAGCGGCTACAACGGCGTTTCCGTAGGCGCCCAGCCGAACCTGGCGATGTTCGACCGTGTCGAGGTCGTGCGTGGCGCCACCGGCCTGGTGACCGGTGCGGGCAACCCGTCGGCGGCCATCAACCTGGTCCGCAAGCGGCCGCTGGACGAACAGAAAGTCACCCTCACCGGTGCCGCCGGCAGCTGGGATGACTACCGTGGCGAGCTCGACGCCTCCAGCCCGCTCAATGACAGCGGCACCTGGCGCGGCCGGGTGGTCACTTCCTACCGAGACGCCAACAGCTTCATCGACAACGCCGAGTCCTATCACGGCCTGTTCTATGCCGTCACCGAGGCCGACCTGAGCGAAGACACCACCCTCACCCTCGGTTTCTCGAACCAGAAGGACAAGACCAACTACTTCTGGGGCTCGTCGATGATCGGCCAGGACGGCCATCACCTGGACCTGCCGCGCTCCTACAATCCCGGTACCGACTGGGAGAACAAGGACCAGGAAATCAACACGGTCTTCGCCGAACTGCGCCAGCGCCTGGCCAATGACTGGAAGCTTCAGGTCAACGCCAACTACGCCGAACAGAACGCGTTGTTTTCCGGTTCCTACCAGTCGCGCTGGGTCAACAACACCCTGGCGCGCACGGTCTACCAGGCCGCCTACGATGAAAACCAGGCCGGTGTCGACGCCTTTGCCAGCGGCCCGTTCCAGGCATTCGGGCGCACCCATGAACTGGTGGTGGGTGCCAGCCGACGCATCTACGACATGACCACCCACAACTACAGCCCCTACGACACCAACTGGCCCCTCACCGCGGGCAAACCGGACTTCGTCCACACCACGGACGATCGCGAGGTCACCACCCAGGACGGTGTCTACGTGACCACGCGCCTGAGCCTGGCGGACCCGTTGAAGCTGATCCTCGGCGGGCGCCTGGACTGGTATGACTACGATGCCCACGGCAGCAACGACGGCGACTATCACGTCACCCGCAACCTTACCCGCTACGCGGGGCTGATCTACGAGCTGGACGATCACCACTCCGTGTACGTCAGCTACAGCGACATCTTCACGCCGCAGAGCGCCAAGGACACCTCCGGTACCCCGGTCAAGCCGATTGTCGGCAAAAACTACGAGGTCGGCATCAAGGGCGAATACCTGGGTGGCGCGCTGAATGCGAGCGTGGCGCTGTTCCGTGTCGACCAGGAAAACCGCGCCACCCAGGTGACCGTGCAAAACTGCCCACAGACAGAGTGCTATGAGGCCTCCGGAGAGATTCGCAGCCAGGGGATCGACTTCGAACTGCAAGGCGCGCTGACCGAGAACTGGCAGGTCGGCGGTGGCTACACCTACGCGCGTACCCACACCATCAAGGATGAAGCCAACCCGCAGAAGGTCAACAAGCAGTACGACACGGATGTTCCGGAGCACCTGTTCAAGCTGACCACCCGCTACAACTTCCAGGGCCCGCTGGAGAAACTGCGCGTGGGCGGCAACATCTCCTGGCAAAGCCGCCTGTACAACGACGTCAAGCTGGCTGACGGCAGCACCTACCGCCTCCAACAGGGCGCCTACGCCGTCACCGACCTGATGGCCGGCTACAAGGTCAACGACCACCTCGACCTGCAGCTCAACGCCAACAACATCTTCGACCGCCGCTATTACTCCACCATCGCCAACTCCGTGAGCTATGGCGGCGACGCCTACGGCACCCCACGCAACATGATGCTGACGGCCAAATACAGCTTCTGATCCACCTGGCGAACGGGGGTCCTGATGTGGGGGCTTGCTCCCTCCCACATTGCCCCCCGGCTTGTCACCACGAATGTGTTCTGCCCCCTCCGAACGCATTCGCGCTTAAAGTCCCCTCCCGCAAAGCCGATAAACTTTTTGGTTTCCCTGCACCCGCAAAGTGCCTGAACGCGGGCCGTAGTGGCACGCCGCATGCTTTGATCCTTGCCAGACCACATGGAGTAAGAGTGAATGCCCGCACGCGCACGTTTCCTGGAGCACTACCGCAAGGCCGACCGCATCATGCTGGCATTGATCTGGCTGATGACGCTGTTCTCCGTCGGGCTTGCGTTCTGGCACGACACCCTGACCCAGGCGATTGTCGTGGGAGGAGGCACCAGCACGGTGCTCACCGCGCTCTACCGCGCCATCGGCGGCACGCGGGTGATGCGTTGCGCACTGGGCGCGGGCTTGATGGTCATGGCGGCGCTGCACATCAACCAGGCCCAGGGTGTGATCGAAGCGCACTTCGGGATTTTCGCGCTGCTGGCGGTGCTGACGTTCTATCGAGACTGGCTGCCGATCCTGGTGGCCGCCCTGACGATTGCCGTGCACCACGTGGTGTTCCATGCGTTGCAGCATCAAGGCTTCCCGGTGTTCGTGATGGCGCATCACGGCGGTTGGACCATGGTATTTGTCCACGCCTTCTACGTCGTGATGGAAACCATCGCCCTGCTCTACCTCGCGGTAAACAGCCAGGCCGAGGCGGTGGAAAGCGAGGAAATGCTGGAAAAAATGCTCGCCGTCACCACCCAATTCACCGTGGACAGCGCCAAAGGTGAAGGTAAGGTGCACGTCTCTCTTGCCAAGCGCTTCGACCATTTCCTGCAACAAATCACCCACCTCATCGACGGCGTCGCCCGCGACTCCCACGGCCTCGGCCAACTCGGCCAGGAACTGGCCCACGCCAGCGGCACCCTGGAAAAAGGCGCTCGCCACCAACTGGCCGAAATCGCGCAAATGACCGACTCCATGCAGCGCATGGAAGACGCCATGGGCCACATTACGGTGCACGTCGAAGAAGCGGTTGAACACGCGGGCGTCGCCAGCCAACAAATCCTGCGTGGCCAGGAAAGCGTCGGCCGCGCCCAACACGAAATCACCCAACTGGCCACACGCCTGGAAGGCACCAACCACACCGTCCAAGGCCTGGCGGTCCAGGCCGAACAAATCGGCTCGGTACTGGAAGTCATCAGCAGCATCGCCAACCAGACCAACCTCCTTGCCCTCAACGCCGCCATCGAAGCCGCCCGCGCCGGCGAACAAGGCCGCGGCTTCGCCGTCGTCGCCGACGAAGTGCGCAGCCTGGCGCAACGCACCGCCGTCTCCACCCAGGAAATCAAAACCATCATCGAAGGCCTGCAGCAAGGCAGCCGCCAGGCCGTGGAAGCCATGCACGACAGCCGCCAGGGCGTGGAACGGTGTGTGGAGGACAGTCAGCTGGCAGTGGAAATGCTGCGAGCGGTGGGCAATGACATTACCCAGATCGATGCGCTGAATGGGCGGATTGTCTCCACCACACGCGAACAGACCTCGGCGAACCTGGAGATTGTCGGGCGCTTGCAATCGGTGCAGAGCATTGCGCAGAGCACGGCGGAGGATGTGGAGATGTTGGCCAGGAGCAGCGAGCAGTTGCCGCCGATTGCGGTGCGGTTGGATGCGTTGGGGAGGCGGTTTCACCCGTGATAATTTGGGGCTCGCCATCAGCCGGAAGCCATCACGGGTCTCGTCTTGGCGGCCCGGGCCGCCCCTGGTCCTGAGCGTTCGCTTAGTCTTGCTTGACCAGCTCGACCCTGCGGTTTTCAGCTTTGCCTGCCTCGGTGGCGTTGTCGGCCACCGGGTCAGCCTCGCCAAATCCGGCCGCAGATAACCTCGCCGTGTCGATACCCTTGGCGGTGATGGCGGCCTCGACGGCCTTGGCGCGGCCGTATGACAGTGTCTTGTTGTACGCGGGATCACCGGTGTGATCGGTGTAGCCGTTAATGGCCAGTTTCAACGATGTATTTTGCTTGAGTAACAACGACACCTGCTCGATCTGTGGCTGTGAACCCGGAAGGATGCGGGTCTGGTCAGTCGCAAAGTTGATGTGCAATGCAACCTTGCCGGTTTTATCTATCTGCGCTTTCAGTTCACTGGCCGGCAACAGGCTGGCCGTTATTTGCAGCGGTTTGGTTTCGGCAATCAGCAGGCCGCCGCCGAACGCGTAGCTGCACAAATGAATCCAGATATCGCGGTCGGCGCGATGGATAACAAACACCTGCGCGGCGTTATTCCAAATGTCCCCCAGGCCACTGTTGTATTTGAGCGCGAAGTCCCGCGGCCATTCTTTGATCTTCTGGCCAGGGTCTTCCGGAATCCTGCCATCGAAGATCTTGCTGCCGCCCAACGAGGACACTACGGACTCGAGGTTGCGCTGCAATTCCAGGTCGGAGAACGCCTTGCCCTGCGCGGCGTCGATATGGGCTGACCAGACCTTGCCTTCTACTACTGCCAGGCGATCACCGGTCCAGAAGGGTACCTGATCGAAGTCGGAGACATCGGGCGCGGTGGCGATGACATATCCGTCGGGAAGGGCGATGTAGGGAAAGGCGCCCAACGGCACGTTCGACACCTCAAGGCTCGCGGCATCGAATACCTTGTTGTCTGCTCCGCTCTCGAATGACGAGGCTTGAATGCTCAGCCCCAGGGTGACGATTAAAACCAGGGTAGTCGCTGCTGTTTTTTTCACTAACGTCATGTTATTCCCGCAAATCCTTAGCACCCAGGGTGATGGTCGAGCGGATAAAGGGTGCTGCTGTCGTTGGCTGCTTATAAAACCGGGGCTATCGAGATAACTCAATAGCACAGCTGCCCTATTGCATCGCGCTTTGGCGCTGGATCACAGTTGTTCGCGCTCTAATAGGTCTTTTCTACGCTATTCGACGCTGCCGATCGTATTGAACAGGGATGCTTTTTTTGAAACCTATAACCACCAGAAAAATTGAAATGAACGCTGCGCTGGCGATGGCCTTGATCTCGCTGTTAACCACCAGCGCTACCTGGACCGAGGCAGCCGTTGGTGCAACGGCCTCCTCGGCACCGTGTACCAATGAAGCGGATTTCCAGGCCGGCACCGTTGTGGAGTCTGAAAGTCGCGACAACACCTCTGCAGTAACCAATCGAAGTAAAACCGAAACGCTGGGCCCTGAAGACTTCGCCGGGGCCAACCCGGTGGCGTCGTTACACACCACGTTCATAAGCAATTCGCCGGTGTATTTAACGACCACCTTTGCGCAAATCAAGGACGGCCAGTTGATTCGCTATGGTGATCGACACGGTGCCGGGCCTTCGTTGACCACGACCCTTTACACCCCTCCTCCCACCACGCCGCTGGATTTACAACCCGGGCAGACAGTCGCCGTCAGTTACAAGAACCAGGTCGTCAGCGGCGGCACCACGCTTGAGTTTGAGGTATCAGAAAAGCTGACCTACAACGGACGCGAGACGATCAAGACAGCACTCGGGACGTTCGAGACCTGTCGTTTCACCAATGAAATTTCCACTGGATCAACGTCCGGTCAGCAACCGACCCAGAAGGTCGTGGTGCAGAATTGGTTTGCTGCCGAAGGGCCCTACCGTGGACAATCAATCAGGTCGGCCAGCCTCTCCGGAACCAATGGAGGACAGGAGCGGCTCGTTGAAGTGGTCAAGATGCGATATGAGACGCGAGCCAACTAGGTAGCTTTATGCCCAGGCGATGAGAAGGAGGATAGCACTGCCCTTCCTGGCAACGGGTTCAAGCCCGCTGTTTGTGCCGCAGTTGCATCGACCAAAATGTACTTAATTGCTTAATGGCCTTTAGTAACTAGCACAGGTGTACTAGTTCAGCTGTTCTATATCATAAGTTGTATGAGTCGGACATGATCAAAGCGTGTTTTCATTGATCTGGACGGGTTGTGCTTGCTGATATGAGTTGCCGAATTGTGGTGGCGGACGAACACCCACTTTATCGAGAGGGCATGACAGGGCTACTGGAGTGCTTAATACCTGAAGCAACGATAAAACAGGCAGGAAACCTGGAGGAAGTCTGGGTTCTCCTGGAACGCTGGCAACCTGTCGCCATGCTGTTTATCGAAGTATATTTGCCAGGGCTTTGCTCCTTGAAAGAGCTTGCGAAACTGTGCGGGGAAAGAGGCACTACTGCAGTCGTTGTTGTTTCGACAGTCGATGACAGCGTGGTCATTACGCGAGTGATGGAGGCCGGCGCCAATGGTTTTATTGGCAAGAACATTTCAGCCGAAGAGGTACGTAACGCCATCAACGATATTCGGAATGGCCAAGTAGTGGTCAAATACGAACCGGCCGAATCACCATCATTTGAAAGTGATCATGCGATGGGCAAACTGACGTCGCGGCAGCGGGAAGTCTGGCATTTGATCGCACAAGGTAAAACCAACAAGGAAATTGCCGCTGAACTGGAAATCTCTCCCTATACCGTGCGTATTCACGTGTCTTCGCTGATACGTGCCTTGAACGTACCCAATAGAGCAGTAGCCGCCGCGCGTTTCGCGGGGCGCTACACCTGCTAGTCCCTTGATGGATCTACGGGTAACTCGCACCGCACTTCATTGACTTGACCTGCTCAAGCAACACGTTGCGCAGTTCCGGCGGTCGCACCGGTTTGGCCAGTACCGAGATATTGAATGCGTGCAGTGATTGACGGATGCGCTCGATTTCGTGCCCGGTGATGACCAATGCCGGTATCTCTTGACCCCGGAACTCGCGTATTGCCGCGATACATTCGGACCCCGAGACCTTTGTGCCCAGGTCGAAGTCGGCAATGATGATGTCGCAATCGCTGGCCAGGGTATCCGCATCACTGTGGGTCTCGACGACGCAGCCCCATTTCTCCAGCAGGGCCTTGGTGGCCAGCAACACATTGGCGTCGTCTTCAATCAGGCATATCCGTAGTCCGTTCAGGCGCTCATGGGTGCTTTTCATCCGAGGCGCGATGACCTTTGGGGCGGCGTGTTTCAACCCGCTGATTGCCACCTGGGTGCCGCGCCCGGGCGTGGAGCGAATATGTACATCGACATTGAGCAATTGGCTGATGCGCTTGACGATGGACAAGCCCAACCCCAGGCCCTCGACATCCTTGTCGCGTGCGTGGCGCACCCGGTAAAACTCTTTGAACACGTCCGGTAAATGTTCGGCGGCGATACCGCAGCCCTTATCGTAAACCACCACGGCCAAGCCCTTTGCCTGGCGTCTGACACCGATCAGCACGGGCTCTCCCGATGCGTACTTGATCGCATTGGACACCAGGTTCTGCACCATGGTGGTCAACAGCCCCCCATTGACGTTCACCCAATGCGGGCAAGGGTGCAGGCGCAGTTGAACCCCGGCCCAACGCGCGGCCTCGGTGTTCTGTTTGACGACCTCCTGCAACAGCGCGCCCAGGTTCACCGGTTCCGCTCGCGGCTCCAGCTTCCCGTTGTCGAGGGTGTAGATATCCAGGATCGAACGGAACAGCTGAGAGACGGTGTGCAGCGAGCGGTCGATGTTGTCCACCAGGCGCAGTTCTTCGCCGCCCAGATTCGCGTCCCGCAGGCACGCGGTGAACAGGCCGATGGAGTGGATGGGCTGGCGCAGGTCGTGGCTGGCCTGGGCGAGAAAGCGTGATTTCTCCTGATTGGCGGCGATTGCCTCTTCCGATGCGATACGCGTGCGTTTGAGCAGAATGTGTGCATAGGTCGGCACGACGATGGTGGTCACGATCAGCATCAGGAACATGTAGGGCTGCGCGCGCCAGAAGGGGTTGAACAAGAAAATAACGATAAGGGTAGACAACGCGATCACGGTTGCCAGGGCCAGATAGTGTGAGCCGAAACGCATGCCATTACCCAGGGTCACCCAGAGCAGCGCGGCATAAATAGGCAATGCACCTTCGCCTCCCAGCACCATGGCGAAAGCGATACCGGTGTAGTCATGGAGCATTGAGAGCAAGCGCCGCCAAAAAAAAGTGTCCTGGCCAGCGCTTGATCGCCATGCGCAGGAATATCGACACCACGATGAAGGTCGAGATATACACGATGATGGGCGTGTAGGCTGCGGTATCGCTGGGGCGCAGCCCGCTCAGTACGATGATGTACAGCAGCGCACAGGCGCTGACGGTCAGGCGCAACGTGGCCTGATTGAGTTCGCTGTTCTTTTCCACGCGTTCAACCTCATGGACCATGGGGGATGCATCGCTGGATGCCGCCCCCTTGAGAACAATAAGGCGTAGGTTGGCGTGTTAAGGCATCAAACGACACGGCGTGTCGTATCAGAAGCGGAACGTGTCAGTAAAGCCTGTAGTAATCCACCACGTCATCCACGAAGTAAATTATCAACTTCGTTCCCTGGGTCTGGCTTTGAGCTTTTTTCGTGCCCGTCACACTGCCGACATCATTGGCGACACCCTGTGCCTTGGACACTTGCGACGAGGCGTCGTACATCTTCAGGCTTGTCTCGGTCGAGACATATTTGTGGGCCAGGGTCATGTACTTTTCCAGACCCTCCTGGTTTTTATCATAGGTCCAGTTGGACCCGTTGCTTCTGCTCGTTGAATCAAGTTGCTCTTCGGCTGGAGCGCCGAACAATTGCGTCACCTGAGTCTTGGTAGTTTTTCCTGGGATGATGGTTTTCTTCAGGTAAGCAACATCGTACTTTTGTGCTCCAGGATTTAAGGAACTCATCAAATCCCCAGTGTTAGCACAGCCTCCCAGGCCTGCGGTCAGTATGCACAGCGTGAATCCGATTCTAAGTAGTTTTCCATATTTCAAGCACATAGACTTACCTTGAGTTGTGATTAATACCATTCCGTTTCGACCGGATGCACGGTGAAGTTGACACAACGTAGTGCAACTAATCGAGCCTTTTGATTCACAGGTGGGCAAACACACTGGAACACTTCAACGCTGAAGTTAAAGTGCATTCCGGTGTGCGCTCTGGCTCAAAGCCTTTAAGACTTTTTCGAGCGTGTACAGCTTATGAGGGCACGTGAGCTGACGCCATAGTACAAGTGTGCTATAGGCGGCCAACAGGGACTTGTCTAGCATAGCCAGATGGACATTAATGGCTTGAATCAATGTAATAAATTACTCGCCAGTTGATGTAATGCCCGATTATTGAAGCCGCATGAATGGAGTCGAAATATGAAATCATGGATCGCCGTCTTATCCATTCTGATGCTGTCCGGGTGTGCGGGTTCTCCCTTGAGTAATCTGGTCATGAACCAGCGTTATCAAACGACATCGGACATTACTGCTTCATGGGTAGGTGCATCCGAAGATGAGTTGGTGACGTCATGGGGGGCGCCAAAAAACAGCCATGGCCTCAGTGATGGCAACTCGAAAATCATCGGCTACGACTACGTATGGCTTACAAACGGCAGCCATTCGATGGAATGGGGTTATGTGCCTGATTACGCCCGTTGCGAACAGCGGTTCATGATTGAAAAGGGCGTGGTGACCCGCTGGTATTCATCTGGCGACTGTCCAAAAAGGCCTAAAGGCGCCAAGTTGATCCCCGGTAACACCCCCGTGCCCCAACCCACGCTCTAATGGTCATTGCACCGTCTTGATTCACGTATCGAGCTTGCCCGGCCACCCACTGGCACCGGGAAAGTTACTGAATTGAGCCGCCGCCGCCGCACGGGTGGGCACACCCAGGGATTTAAGCAGAGTGGAAACATGGATGCGTACGGTGAACGGGGAGATACCCAGTTGCTTGGCTATTTCCTTATTGGTCTTGCCCGCCGCAACCAGGCCGAGCACTTGCCGCTGGCGGGCGGTGAGTGAGGCAAGGCTTGGGTCCAGCAGGGGATTTTCGGGGTTGTACTTCACCACGACTTCCCCTTCCCGAATCGCCAGGATGGCTTCGGCAATGCCTGCCGGATCAACGTTTTTGCCGATAAAGCCATCAGCGCCTTGGGCGATGACCTGGGAAATAATGTCCAGGTCATCGACCATCGACACCACAATGATCGAGGTGCGCTTGAACTCGTTGCGCAGTTGGCCTATGACCTGCATCGACGTGATACCGGGAAAGCGCAGGTCCAGAATCAACGAATCAACTTCTGCGCCCGTACGCGCCAGCGCCAGTACTTCATCCAGATTGCCCGCCTGCTCTATCATCGCTGTCGGCATAAGCCGTTCTATGGTTCTCAGCATACCTTCGCGAAACAGAGGATGGTCATCTGCCACTATGATTCTGTGCGTCATGTCAAGGCCCATCTCACCTCAGGTCCGGCGCATCGTAACGCAAACTGTAACGCCAGGTTTCAACTTTTAAGCGACTTCTTACCCTGGAGAATCGCAATGAACATGACGGAAAAGAACAGTGAGCTGGACCAGGCCACGTTGCGGTTGACGGTCAGCACCTGTGCTTCGCTGTACATCTTGGTGGTGGCCCTCCTTCCTTCAAGTGACTTCGCCACCTATGTACCGATCATGTGGTACATGGCGTTTTTCATCAGCGTGGCAGTCCCCCTGCGCATGGCGATCAAGCGCTGGCCAGGGCACTTTTTCTGGCGCCGATTGTTCGCCATGGCCCATGACTATACCGGCATCGCTTTCGCCATGATCGTGGGTGGAGAAGGCGCGTTGCCGGTTTATGCCGCGTTGCTCTGGGTCACATTGGGCAATGGCATGCGCTTTGGCTCGCGCTACTTGACCGCCGCGACACTCATCGCACTGAGCATGCTGGTCATGATCTTCATGCTTACCCCGTTCTGGCGCGCACAGCCCTACATGTTCCTGATGCTGATCGTGACCACCATCGTCGTGCCGGCCTATGCGCACATTCTGCTCAAGCGCACGCGTATCGCATCGGAAGAGGCAATCGCCGCCAATCAGGAGAAATCACGCTTTCTCGCCCAGGCCAGCCACGACCTGCGCCAGCCCATCCACTCCATCGGCCTGTTCACCGCGTGCCTGCGGGACGCGAATCTGGGCGGCGAAGAACTGCGACTGGTGGACAACATCGACCGCTCGCTGCATACCGTCTCTCAACTGTTCCGTTCGATTTTGGATATCTACACCCTCGACAACGGAAAGCTGGAGCCGCAAGCGGAACCGGTGAACCTGGGCGCGCTGCTGCGGGACGTCGTCAAACAGAACACCGAGGCCGCGCGCTGGGCCGGGGTTCAACTGCGCCTGCGCCCTTGCGAGCACTGGGTTAATGTCAATGCGGGGCTGTTGACCACCATGGTGCAGAACCTGGTGTCAAATACACTCAAATACGCGTCCGGCCAACCGGTCTTGATCGGTGTGCGTCCCAGAGGCAAGGGCTTGGCCATTGTCATCTACGACAAGGGACGCGGCATCGCCGCTGAACATCTGCCGGACGTATTCAAGGAGTTTTACCGGGTGCGCCACGCACGCGACAAGGATGTCGAGGGCCTGGGGTTGGGCTTGTCCATCGTCAAGCGCATCAGCCAGTTGCTCAATCTGGATATCCAGTTGGACTCCCGACTCGGCCAAGGCACCCGCGCCACTATCCAACGCCTGGAAAGCGTCGCGCCAGGCATCGAGACGCAACGGCCAGCGCCCACGCAAAGCCGTCTGCAGGGTCTGCGGGTATGCCTGGTGGAAGACGATTCCAACGTACTGATGGCGACCTCGGCCTTGCTGGAAAAATGGGGATGCGAGGTAGAAAGTCATAGCGATGGACTGAACGTGACCACGGAATGCGACATCATCATTGCCGACTTCGACCTGGGCCCTAGGATTTCAGGTTCCGAGTGTATCGCTGCAATTCGCGAACAGCGTGGTTGGGAAGTACCGGCCATGATCATGACCGGCCATGAAATCGAGCGTATCCGCAGCACATTGATCCACATGAATATCTCCATCCTGTCCAAGCCCGTGCGTCCACCTGAATTGCGAACAACCTTGCTCGAACTGACCAAGCATTTCGCCAGGGAAATGGGTTAGCTGGAGGATGTCGATGCCCGGATATATCGAAGGACGTCCGTCCGACCACCGCAACAGAATTGCCCAGCAGCGGTTACTTAGCTGTTCAGCGACATCGGCTTGTCTCCACCCGGAGGCAATCCAAACGCCTTGCGCACCCCATTGAGAAACGCCCCATAAGGCCGGCCCAGAACCAGCATCATCAACGCCGCACCGAGCGTGCCGCGCACCAGCCCACTTCCCGATGCACCACTGACGGCAATGATTGCTGCATAGATGGGCACCTGGAAACTGACGAGGGCGAGACTGTCCCATAGCAACCTGGAAACCCGCCCCTGACTGGCGCGCGTCATCACCCAATCCCGCCATAGACCGTAAGGTCTCGCGACCGGCACCATCAGCACTGCGCCCAGAAGGCGCGCATGAAGGACCTGATCCCACGCCATGCCGGCAATGAAACGTTCATTGACGATGCCGGTGATTGTGAAAAACACGATCAGCGCCGTTGTGTCTGCAAAAAACGCAGTCCGGCCCATTGACTGTCGCGAGCGTTGAAGCACATCACATCTCCTGTCCTGGCTTGAACAAACAAAGCGCTGGACCTTGATTCACGCACGACGCCAGCTCAGCCAACAGTGCCAACCTTCAGCCCGGTTACTCGGCCCACCATGATTCAGCTATTCGGCGGCGCATCTTCCCGATGTGACAGCGGCTGCACCGCCAGGTGCGGAGATTCACCGAAGAACTCGATCAGCAGTTCGGTGAGCACGCGTATTTTACGGGCGGGATGCGGACCCGGCGGGCGGAGGATGTAGGCCCCGGCCGGTGGTGGTGGATGGTTTGTCATGATCGGTACCAGTGCGCCGGATGCCACGTGTTCATGGGTGAGGCAGTCAGGCAGGTAGGCGACGCCGAGGCCAGCAATCGCAGCGGCAACAAGGGCGATGCCGTTGTCGGCCTTGAAGCGTCCTTGCGGACGAACCGTGATGATCTTGTCGCCGTCCATGAACTGCCAGGCTTCAGTGCCTTGCAGAAGCGCCTGATGGTCGACCAGGTCGTCCGGCGTCGCGGGGGCACCGTGCGCCTTGATGTAATCCGGGCTCGCGACAAGCTTGGTATAGACCGGGCCAATGCACCTTGCGATCAGGTTGGAGTCCTTCAGATACCCCACGCGAATGGCGCAATCGTAGCCCTCGGTGATGAGGTCAACGAAGCGATCGCTGTAGCAAGTCTGCATATGCAACTGAGGGTGACGGCGTGCCATTTCCGCCAGCACCGGTGCGAAATGAGTCGGGCCAAACGACAGCGGGACGGCCACGCGCAGGCGGCCGCGAAGAGCGCCGGCAGGCAGGATCGTTTCCTTGGCGATGTCGATCTCGGTGCAGACTCTGGCGGCGTAGTCCCTGAATGTCGCGCCGGACTCAGTGAGTGCCGCGCCGCGAGTGGAGCGTGCCAGCAGTTGCACGCCGAGTTCGCTTTCAAGCCGAGCCAGGCGACGACTGACGATCGACTTCGATACGCCAAGACGCACTGCTGCCTGCGAAATGCCCCCGGCATCAGCCACCTCCACGAAGGTCTGTAGTTCTTCGATATCCATGCTTGCGTTCCCCGTCATGCGACACAGCACATCGCAGGATGCTACTACTGTGTCGAACATGGGAACAGCACAATGGATTTTCCAGGCACAGCATCCTCTACCCGTGTCCTGGAATCCATTACCCGCACGGGCTCAGGCCTTTTTACCAACGTGCACCCATAAAAAGGATTTGCCCATGGCAAGCGAGACTCTGCGCAACCCCCATACCGACCCACTACTGACCCCGGAAAACTCAGCGTTGATCATCATCGATTATCAGCCTGTTCAGGTTTCCTCGATCCGCTCGATGCCGCGTGACGAACTCGTCTTCAACATCACCAGCGTCGCCAGGGCGGCGGTCAACTACAACCTTCCGATCATCCATTCGACCGTCAATGTAGCGACCGGTCGCAACAAACCGCCGATCCAGGAACTGCAAGAGGTACTCGGCCACCTGCCGACCTATGACCGCACCTCGATCAACAGTTGGGAGGACATGGAATTCAAACAGGCGGTCAAGGCGCTTGGGCGTAGGAAACTCATCATGACGGCGCTCTGGACCGAGGCCTGCCTGACATTCCCGGTGCTCGACGCTATCCAGGAAGGCTATGAAGTGTATGTGCCGGTCGACGCGGTTGGCGGCACATCGCTCGCCGCACACGAGGCGGCGCTACACAGAATGGAGCAGGCGGGCGCGAAGCTCATCAGTCGCGTGCAGATGTATTGCGAACTGCAGCGCGACTGGGCGCGAGAAGTGACCGTGCCGGGCTTTATGGGCGTGTTCGAGAACTTCGACGGGTTCAACGCTGAAAAGGCTCTGGAGGAAGCGGGCAAGAAAACCTGATCAAAGGGCAGTTGATGATTGCGTGATGGCCCTGGCCTGATGTGGCGATCATCGGTCAACGCTTGCGTGCCCAGGTTTCAGCCGCAGAAGAAGCGCCAGCAAGTTAAATCAAATCAACTGAACCCGCGCTGGCATCATTGCGATCCAGCGCGTCAGCATCAGGGCCGCCTGGCAGTTCATTACCGCTTCACACACACAAACAACGCATTGCCGGTCACGCCCGCCCAGGGCGTGATCCGCTCATAGTCATGCTCGAACACCTGCACCTCAAAATACGGCTGTAACAGCCCCTGCAACTCCGTGAAACTCAGCGCCACCATGGTGTGCTCATCCTGCCAGGCCTGGGTCACCCCCGCCGTGGTCTTTTCGATACTCAGGCGCAGTGCCTGCTGCTCCCCTTCTCCGCGGTAATGCCAGCCGGAACCGAAGGTGAAATGACTGCCTTCAAACTCCACGCTATGGCGTACCAGCAAGCGGTTGTCGATATGCAGTTTGTCCACCGCGTTGAAGCAGAACACGCCGTTGTCGGCGAGTGCGCCGTGCACGCTGGCGAGGCAGGCACGCAGTTGGGCCAGCCCGGGGTTGTAGTGAGTCGAGTACAGGAAGCAGGTGATCAGGTCTTGCGGTTCGTCCACCTGGAAACCGGCCATGTCCTGGCGGCTGAACCCTGCCTCGGGGCAACGCAGTTGGGCGAGGTCCAGCATCGGTTGGCTGATGTCCAGGCCGGTGCTGCGGTAGCCGAAGTCGAGGAAGTGGCGCACATGGGGCCCGGTGCCACAGGCAAGGTCCAGATGGCGGCGCCCGTCATTGCCGAACAACTGGTGCAGCCGGCGCACGCTGTGGCTCTGCGCGCGGTAGTCGATGTCGGCGCACATCAGGTCGTAGTAGATGGACAGGTCGGTGTACAGCGCGTTGGAGGACATAAGTGGCCAGAGGGTTCGGCGGGAATTTCGCGCCGGCATGGTAACCCAGTCCCGGGTGTAAACCGCTACACTCGCCCCTCAACCATCCGCCAAGGAGGCAACCATGAGCGTTCGCGGTCCAGACCGACAGATCGACAATATCGAGTTCAACGTGGGCGATATCGCCCGCAGCAAAGCCTTCTACGGCGCAGTGTTCGGCTGGGCATTCGTCGACTACGGCCCCACCTACACCGAGTTCAGCGATGGCAGGCTGACCGGCGGGTTCACGACCGCAGAGCCCGTTCGACCGGGTGGCCCGCTGGTGATCCTGTACGCGGATGATCTTGAAGCCACGCAGCAGCGGCTCAAATCCGTCGGCGCCGTGATCAGCCGCGAGACCTTTTCGTTCCCCGGTGGCAGCAGGTTTCACTTCATTGACCCGGATGGTTATGAGCTGGCGGTGTGGACCGCTCAGCCGTAGCCGGCCGCAACACCGGGCGTGGAAGCGCAGTCGCGCTCCCACAGGCTGGCGAGCGCCGCTACTGCAACGGCACATAAATATCGGTCTGCCATTGATCCTGCGGTGTCTCGGGGAAAATGCTCAGGTATTCGAAAAACAACGGCTGGTCCCGAAGCTCCTCGCCGCTGCCAGGCAGCCAGTCGCGGTAGATCGGATAGATCGACTCTGCGATGTGATCCGGCGAACCCACGTGACGCACCACCACACAGCGCCCGCCGGGGATGACGCGTTCAGTGACGCCGAACTCATTCGCGGCCAGCGCCTGGTGAATCTCGCCGCAAATGGCAAACCGGAACTCATCGGCCGGGGTCGTATCAGGATTGTCGAAGGGAATACCGAAGCTGCGACTTGAAGCCACCGGCGACTGCCCGCTGTGCATGCGCCACGCAATGAATGTCTGCACGCTTTCATTCACGCGCCCTGGGGCGCCGCGGTGCTCGAATGCGGCCACCTTGACCGCAGGAAACTCCACAATTCGTACCTGCATGATGATGCTCCTGGAAAAGTAAGGGACGCTGAATACCGCGCGCCAGAGCTGCCAATCCGGTCGTTTCCGGAATGCGCTCGGCGCCATGCCGAACGCTCGCCTGAACGCCCTGGCAAAGGCTTCAGGACTTTCGAAGCCGGCCCCCAGCGCCGCCTCCAGCACCGAATAATCAGCGCGGGAAGACAAGTCATGTGCCGCGCGGCGCAGGCGCATCAGTTGCACATAGCGCGCAACCGGCATGCCCACGAACGCGGTGAATTGCCGATGGAAGTGAAACACCGAAAAATGCGCCACCCCGCTCAGCGTCTTCACCGACAAGTCACCTTCAAGATTCGCGTCGATATAGGCGAGTACGGCGTCGAAACGCTGTGTGTAGGCGGCGTTGCCTGGCAAGTCAGACACGGGTTGCAAGCTCCGGGATAGGCGTTGGACGATAGGATCAACTATACCGACAGCCTGCGCCTAGCCGTGCTTGCTGAGGTGGATGTGCCAGCACGGATTCACACAGGAAGCCTGGCAATCACCTTGATCTCGAACTGGTACCCATACAGCCAGGTAACCCCCACGCCAGTCAGCGTCGGGTGCGGCGCTTCGCCCCAGAACTCCGGCACCACCTTCCAGATCGTCTCGAACCTGGATTCGGGATCGACGATAAACACCGTCACATCGATCACATCGTCAAAGGTGCAGCCGGCAGACCCCAGAATCGCATTCAGGTTGTTGAACGCCAGACGGACCTGATCCTCCAGATCGGGCTCGGGCGAGCCGTCTGCATGGCTGCCGACCTGCCCCGACACGAATAAAAAGCCATTGGACTTAATGGCCGGTGAATAGCGATTGCGCTCATACAGCGCTTGGCGTCCAGGCGGAAAAACCACATTACGCTGCGTCATGGAAGCCTCCATCAAAGGGTCGAGATTGACCCGCAATTAACGATGGGCAGACTCTAGGGGCTTGTGCCAGGGCGATAAACCAGCAACCTTGGCCAGCACTGTTTGTGAAACCCAAACAATCGATCGCCGAGGCCTTAATGGACCGTTTTGATGCAATGCAGGCATTTGCTCGCGTGGTGGAAGCCGGCAGCTTCACCAAGGCCGCCGAGACCCTGCACATGAGCAAGACCACCGTGACGCAACTGGTGCAGCAGTTGGAGGCACGCCTGCGGGTCAAATTGCTTAACCGCACCACGCGCAAAGTCAACGTCACGGCCGACGGCGCCGTGTACTACGAACGCGTGCTGCAGCTGCTGGCCGATATGGACGACGCCGAGACCAGCCTGTCCGGCGCGGCAACCCTGCCCAGGGGCCGCCTGCGCGTGGATGTGCCGAGCCCACTGGCCAGCATGATCCTCGTCCCCGCGTTGCCTGGGTTTTACGCCCGCTACCCGGACATCCAGATCGACATGGGCGTCAGCGACCGTATCGTCGACATGATCGATGAGAACGTCGATTGCGTGGTGCGTGGCGGTGAACTCACCGACCAATCCCTGATGGCCCGACGTGTAGGCGACCTGGCGCTCGGCGTGTTTGCCGCGCCGAGCTACCTGGCACGCGTAGGTACGCCCACCCACCCACGGGAACTGGAAGACGCCAACCATCGTATCGTCGGCTTCCTGTGGGCCCGCACCGGCAAGCCCTTGCCCTATGCCATGGGCAAGCACCAGGAAAGTCTCCAGATCAAGGGCCGCTACGCCCTGGCGGTCGATGATGGCAATGCCTACCTTGCTGCCGGCCTGGCGGGCCTTGGCGTGCTGTGGCTGCCCACCTACATGTCGAAAGCCTTCGAGGACCGGGGCGAATTAGTGCCCTTGTTCAAGGACTGGCACCTTGATCCGATGCCGCTTTACGTGGCCTTTCCGCCGAACCGGCATATCAGCCTCAAGCTGCGTGTGTTTATCGAATGGGTGACTGAGTTGCTGGCCGTGCATGCGCCTGTCAGTGGGCGACAGGATGGGTGCTGATGGACTCGTGTACGGGTTCGCTGATCGATGAAATGCAGCCGGAACAACCAACCTCTACTGCCCTTCAAGGCTTCTCTTCAGTCGGCGCAGATGACTACTGACGATCACTTTATGGGCGAGCCCTACCGGTAACATGTAGATGCGTCCATAGAGGTTATGCGTGACGACCGATGATGTGATGGTGAGCACACGATCGGTTATCGAAAGGCAGATCATGACATCCAGATGCCTGTCACGCTCGGTAAGAACCAGGATATTGGAGGCGCTGTGCTCCACCAGAAAGAAATCCAGGTGTTCGCCTGCGTGTACCGTTTTTCGCGCAACGCCCGAGAACCCGCCGATTCGCCTCACACCGAATAACGAAGAAATTGCGTCCCTTATTCGGAAAGCCAGCCGCATGGCCAGCCCCGGCTCAGCCGTTGTGATGTTCCACGCGTCAAGCATGGTGATTTCAACGGGGAGCTGAACCGACCTAATGTGGTAGTAATCGAGCTCCGACAGTGCACGCAACGTGTGAGCTGGTGATGTGATAGGCAATTTTCATCCCGTCCAGTGGGCCAGTTTTCATTCCCGATAACATCCGAGGCTGAGTGTTATGCGGCTATGTTACGTCAATGTACAGCCGCCATGAACGTCCCCTCCCTGTCCCTTCCCCCGTGTATCGCAAGTGGGCGAACATATCCCCGCCATAGTATGGTTGCGGCCCCCAACCCTCACAGGATATGAAGGTTACCCATGCGTTTACTGTTTCCCCTGGCCGTCAGCTTGACGCTGATCGGCTGCGCCACCACCAAGACCGACGTTCGCAACGAAGCACAAATCAGTCGATATGACCCGGCCAATACGGCGCGTGTCCGCCTGATCACCGGTGACACCACCCACGCAGGCTTTATCAGTGGCCAGACCTGCGAGATGTTCTACAACGAGTCCCTGCTGACCAAAACCCCTGAAGAAGCCGGATGGCAAACAGCCCATGTCGACTCGGCGGGACTCTACCCTTTCCGGGCGACAGACCGCCAGAACAGCGTGATTGGCATGCCTGCCAGCAAGGCGAGCAAAGCCATCAATCAATCGCCCAAGGTGTTTGACGAACATGTCATCCCGGCCGGTAAACCGTTTATTGCAGGGTTCGCCATGGGGGGATCGCAACTCTCCTGCTTTCCCGCGCCTGTCACGCTCATCCCCGAGCCCGGTAAAGACTATGAAATGGAACTTCAAATGATGAAAATCAGCACGTTCAAGGCCGGCTGCGTGATTGCCGTTCGCCAACTCTCCACCCAGGCCGACACCACCGTAGAAACGCCGCTGAAACCCCAGGTGTGTGCCAAAACGCCGTCGGGCTGGTACACCGTGACCCCAGCGTCCTTGCCTTGATCGTCCCGGGACAGTTGTTGAACGGCAGTTGTGCTTGACTCAATGGTTTTCCTCACACTCATACAGGGACAGACATGGGCATTTTGGATCGGTTGTTTGGTGGACGCTTTACCATGCCGCCTCCCGAGGAAACCAACCTCAGCGCTTCAGCGATCATGAAAGAGCTACGGCCCGAGCGCAGCGACCCCACCCAGAAAAAAGCCCTCGAAGCCTTTGCCCAGGCGCTGGTGGCGACCACTGCGGAAAAAGAAGGCGCCAGACTTGTCCGCCGCGTTATGCGCAGATACGCGATGGGAGATGACCCCTGCAGTGCCCTCACCGAAGGTTTCCTGAATGACGCCAAGGGGCAAAAACTTGAACACCTTGTACTCCTCAGCGTGGATTGGAAGGGCTATGACGTGTTTGAGTATCAAGCGCCCTTTCTGGTCAGCGCCAGTGGCTTGAAGGCGCCCTACGCCTATGTACGGGAAGACGCTACCTCCATGCCACAGGTTCTCGATAACTTCGATCAGTGGCTCGCCCGGTTCGGTAAACGGTTTCTTCACCTGGACTCCGGAGGTGAAAATTACGACGGTTTCATTGTTGACGCGGATCGACTGGAAGACGTTATCGAGCTGGCTGGACGAGCGGGAATCCACGTGCGTCTTGAGAGCTTCTGACTCTGCGGCGGGGTGAGGGGCTTCTGCAAAACCTGTTCAATCAAGCCCTCGCCCGAGGAATGCCCCTGCCCCGGCCGCTATCCGATCAGGTTTTCCCTTTCCCGGTCATTGCGGCCTTGGACCTGGAGCCCTGCCCCCCCCCTCGGGCGTTCAGCCCGCTGTTTTTGCTCCTGCTTGAATTGCTGCTGCCAGCGCACCAGCGCCTCAGCCCCGTCCGATGCCTGCACGGCCCATGGCGTCGACGCGATCATGCCGAAAAGCGTCCAGATAAGGAGTTGCTTCATTTCATCTCACCTTGGTTGTTTGAACTGGAATGGATGCGGATATCCGCGTTGGTAATGCTTGAATAGGTGTCGAGCAGCCCGGCTAACTCCTGGTAGCCAGCCGCCAGAGCGTGAGCCCCCAGCCGGGTCAATGATCTCGACGTCCGACGTGCCTGAGCCGCGCTGATCGCGGGAGTGGAGGCATACCGTGAAATACGCTGTTCGCCCCTTTGCGCGCACGTGGCGATCGCCGAGTCAGGTTCCAGCTCCCGTGTCTGGCGTTGTAAAGTCAGCAGCCGGCGACTCAATTGAAGGGACACAGAGCCGGCGCCGCCCGCCGGTTGGTGACCAGCGCCCAAGAGTGCCTGCAAGGCGACCAATCGGTGCTGTTGCCGGGCCTGCCACTTGAGCAGGTCCATGCGGCGCCCGTGCCGGAGTAAGCGCCGGGTGTCCCTGTGCAGCGCCTGGGTGAGGACGTGTACATGGCGGGCGGATTTCCCCGGCAGTAGCTGGAAGGCCAGCAGGCAGATGGCAAGCGCTGCCAGCCAGGCGAGCGCTTGATTGGCGAAGTCCGTGAAGTCGTACTGGGCCGTGCCGCCGGTGCCGACGAGGGTGTTGAACGCGATCAGGTAGGCAATGCCCTGCAAGGCGTGGCGCGGCCGGGTGGTGGCATGAATGCCGACGGTCCAGAAGGCGATCAGCACGATGCTGAGCAACGCGAACCCGCTGATGTGCGGCAACACCAGGAACTTGCACGCCGCTGCCGTTACGATGCCGTAGAGCGTCCCCTCGAAGAAGCGGCCGATGCCTTGAGCGGGCGCCGGGCTGGTGGCCAGCAAGGTGCAGCACGGGCCCAACACCGCCAGCAAGGTTGGCCCCTGGTCCCAGGCGGTCAGGTACCAGACCGCAGCGGTTGCAAGCGTGGCCACCAGGGCGCGTAGACCGTTGCGCAGCGCGTCGCCGTAATGGCGGTGGAACCCCACGGCGCGGGCCGGCGTCCGGGGCGCGCGTTCAAGGCAAGCAAAGCTCAGCAAGGCGCTGGACAGGTCTGCCAATTGTTCACTCAAGCACTGCTGGCTTTGACAGTTTTCATGCGCCTGGGCGAGGCAGTGCTGCATCTCCCGGACATGCTCGGCTGCCGCGGAAAAACCCGGCTTTGCTTCGGCCAGCTGTTGCAGCTGCGCGCCCATCCGAACGAGGGAAGGCAAGCCACTGCGGTTGAGCGGTGACTCGTCCAGGATCACCCCATGCACATACGCAAGCCCTGCCTGCAGGGTCGCAAGCCTGGAACGGATCAGGCGGGACTCACCTCGGCCGATCCCGAGAAGCTCGTCCACCTTACCCACATCGATGGCGAGCTGGCCCTGCACACTAGCCAGTTGCGCGCCCTGCTCCCCCTCAATTCGCAAGGCCAGCAATCCCAAGGTACGGGCGGCGATGTCCTCAAGCGCCTTGTTCAGTTTGGACTCGACGGTCTTGCGGCTGAACAGCGTCGCCACCAGACTCAGGCTCAACACCCCGAGGACCACGGCCGTGCCCCGCGCCACGATATGCTCGAAACCTTGCTGCGGGGCGACAATGGCCGGGCCCAGGGCAAGGCAAACCGTATAGCCTGCGACCACTGCCGCCGTGGCCTGGTAGTGCCGAAGCACGGTCATGGCACCGACACAAAGGCCGAGCCACACCCCGATCCCGAGGATGAACAGCAGCATTTTTTGCGCGAACAGGCCGGTCAGAACCAGGGCGGCGAGCAACCCCACCAGGGTTCCCAGTACGCGATTGAAGCCCTTGCCGACCACCGCGCCCTGCAGCGGATGGATCAGCAGCAACACGGTCGAAGCCGCCGAGAACGGCGCCTCCAGGTGCAATTGGAAGCCCAGCCACAGGGCCAATGTGGCCGCCGCAAGACTGCGCAGCACATACCCCGAGGTCTCGGGCGGCCATGCCCCGAGCATTCGCAGTGCGCGGACCATCACATGAAATCCTGCAGCCACTGGGTAAGCCGCCAATGGGGGGCGGCCCCCGCCTCGGCGACCTCGATACTCGCAGTCATCCCCGCCGCCAGCTCCACGCCCGGTGGCACCTTGTCCAGCTCAATCCGAACCGGCACACGCTGGGCCAGGCGTATCCAGCTGAACGTAGGAGCCACCTGGGGCAAGCCACTGTTACTGCGCAGCTCGTTGCCGTCGGCAATGCCTCTGCCGAGACTCGCCACATGCCCTTCAAGCAGCGGCGCAAAGCCCATGAGCTTGATGGACGCTGCGGCCCCCACGCGAACACCGGGCAGCTTGGTCTCCTCGAAGTAACCGGTGACCCAGAAGCTATGGCTGTCGACCACATAGATATTGGTATCGCCCGCCGCCGCGTAGTCACCCGGCTGCAGCCGCAGCTGGGTCACATACCCGTCGACCGGTGAACGAACCGTCGTGCGCTGCAGATCCAGCTGCGCGTGGGCCAACTGGCTCTGGGCCGCGTCCACCCGCGCCCTGGCCACCGCCAGGTCCCGGGCCGCATTGTCGGTCTCCTCCCGCGCAATGGCATCGCCGAGTTGCTGGCGACGGCTGAGCTGTGAGCGGCGCTGTTCGAACACGCTGCGCGCCTCGGCAAGCTCGGCCGTTCGCTGTTGCCGGGCCAGCAGATAGGCGCTGCGGTCGATCTGATACAACAACGCGCCCTTGGCGACCCACTGGTTGTCCTCGACCAGCAGTTGTTCAACCTGGCCGGACACTTCGGGGGCAATGCGGATGACTTGCGCGCTGACCCGCCCGTCCCGTGTCCAGGGGGCCAGCTCATAGGCGCGCCACAACTGCGTACACAACAGCAGCGCGGTCAAGCCGAGCATCAGGGTGACGAGGGTCTTGAGCAGGTGTTTGATCGTCATCGCCCGCGCCTCAAAACTTCAGCACGAGGATCGAGAGAACGATCAACGACATGCAGAAACGCGCCATGCTCGGGTGCCAGGCCCAGTCCAGCCAGGGCCGCACGATCCGCTCCAGCAGTGCGTAAACCACGGCGGTAACGCCCAGGTAGAGCAAGAAAGGCGGCAGGTAGAGGTGGGCAATCGTGATTTCGCTCAGCATCGTTGAATCTCGCAGTCGGCAATGGCCTTGCTGACGATGGTAGGGACTGCAAGGCCGTGCCGATATTGAGTATGCTGCCAAGATATAATCAAATTCAGACAATCGAGGTGCGCGACGTGGACGAGACACATCTCTACGGGGTGGATCAATTCGAACTGGACAATTTCGACCAACCCGCAGTGGCGTTGATGCTGGGAAGCCAGCGAAACGACACCGAATTCCCCGTCCATACGCACCGCAAAGGCCAACTGGTGGTGGCGTATCACGGCGGCATCGTGTGCACCGTAGAGGATGGCGTGTGGATGGTGCCATCGGGGTTCGGCGTATGGATTCCGGGCGGTATTGCCCACAGCAACCGGGTGACCGCCAACGGCAAGATCGGCTATCTGTTCGTAGAGCCCGGTGCCGCAGCATTACCGCACACATGCTGCACGCTGGTGCTGTCACCGCTGGTCCTGGAATTGATCCTGCACTTGAGCGCCCAAGCCCAGGACTATCCGCCGGCGTCTGCCAATGCACGCGTGGCGAGCGTGCTCCTCGAACAGTTGGAACTGGCCCCCTCGGAACAGCTGTACCTGCCGCTTCCGGCCACAACGCAGCTGCGTTTCATCGCACGGGGGTTGGCCCAGGACCCGTCAAATCGCTGCACCATGGCCCAATGGGCACGCCAGGTCGCCATGAGCGAGCGCTCCCTGGCGCGCTTGGTTAAAAGCGAAACTGGGCTAACCTTTGGCCAATGGCGCAAGCAATGGCAAATCATCGTGGCCTTGCAGAGCCTGGCCGAGGGCGAATCCGTGCAACGCACCGCCGAAGCCCTCGGGTACGAGTCGGTCAGTTCGTTCATCAGCATGTTTCGCAAGACACTGGGCTCGCCGCCAGCGCGGTACATGCGGCGGACCGCAACACGTTAGCGGGGATCCGGCTGGCTGATGAAGCTTTACCCGTCGAACGGCCTAAATTTGCAGAATGACGTGCCGATAGGCTGGATATAACCCAAGGAGGCGGTTTCCCATGTTCAATACAAAAGCCAAGAACCAGCTTCACGCCCAGGCAGCCGAGCTGTTGGAACTGCGCCAACTGCGCGATGGCCTGAACCGTGAAATGCTGACGTTGAGCATCGACTCGACATTCAAGATCACCGCATGCAACGACAACTTTGCCAAGTCGTTGGGCTGCACCCCGGAGCAACTTCGAGGCCGTGCCATGGCCGAGATCGTCCCGCAGTACGTCTCCAAGCTGCCCTGCTTTCATAATTTCCGAGCGGCGGTCGCCGCAGGCAAGTCCATTACCGACGATTACCGCTACCTGCATGCCGACGGCTCATTGATATGGCTGCATGCACATTGGCAGCCGATCACGGATGCGAGCGGCCAGCTGAGTCATGTCACCTGCTATGCAACGAACATTACCGCCCGGGTAGAAAAAGCATCGGAAAACACTTCTTTCATCCAGGCATTGCTGCGCTCGACGGCGGTGATCGAGTTCGACCTCTCCGGGCATGTCATCACCGCCAATGAACAGTTCCTGCACGCCATGGGCTACAGCCTGGAACAAGCCAAAGGCAGCCACCACCGGATTTTCTGCAAGCCGGAGGAAACCTCGTCGCAGCACTACAAGGATTTCTGGGCAACCCTGAACAGGGGCGAGTTTGTAGCCGGCCGATTTGAACGCGTTGACAGCCGCGGCCAGACCGTGTGGCTGGAAGCAACCTACAACCCGGTGTACGACACTGAAGGCGCACTGTGCAAGGTGGTCAAGTTCGCCACGGTGGTCTCCGACCAGGTTGCCCGGGAACAGGAAGTCAGTGGCGCGGCGCAAACCGCATTTGAAATTTCCCGGCAGACCGATGTCAGTGCCGAGCGCGGAGCCGTCGTGGTCAACGACACGATGCATACCATGCATAAAATCGCCGCTGATATGCAGGCGGCTGCCGGCGGAGTCGAAGCCCTCGGAAAACAGTCACTGCTGATCAGTTCGATCATTCAGACCATCAGCAGCATTGCCCAGCAAACCAACCTGCTGGCATTGAATGCCGCGATTGAAGCCGCCCGTGCAGGCGAGCAAGGTCGCGGCTTTGCGGTGGTGGCTGATGAAGTGCGACAACTGGCCGGGCGCACCAGCACGGCGACGGAAGAAATCGCCTCGGTGGTGCTGCAGAACCAGAAACTGGTGGATGAGACCGTCGCCGAAATGGCCAACAGCAAATCCCAGGCAGAGCAAGGTCTTGAACTCGCCACGCAGGCAGGCCAGGTCATTGTGGAAATTCAGGATGGCGCCAAGCGGGTGGTCGACGCGGTGGGCAGGTTTGCGAATCAGGTGGCTTAGCCGGAGCAGTCACAGGGCCGCCTGTGCATGAGGCGGCGAACTGCACGCCGGACATGGGAAACAAGCCGCACATTGTCCAACCACCTCCACTCCCCTTATCCTCGACGCTCCCCGTCCGTCCAAAACCGGAGCCGCCATGGACCTCGCCACCCTCGCCCTGTTCCTCCCCGCCTGCTTCGCCCTGAACATGGCGCCCGGCCCCAATAACTTGTTGTCCGTGAGCAACTCCACCCGCTATGGCTACCGCACCTCCTGCATCGCCGGTATCGGCCGCCTGCTGGCCTTTGCCGGCATGATCGCCCTCGCCTCTGCGGGGTTGGCGGTGGTGTTGCAAACCTCGGAACTGTTGTTCTACGCGATCAAGATCCTGGGCGCGGCGTATCTGTTGTATCTGGCGTTTCAACTGTGGCGCGCAAATCCCCAGGCGGAGGCGGAATCGGTAACCGCCAAGGTGAGCCTATGGGCACTGGCGCGACAGGAGTTCCTGGTGGCGGCGGGCAACCCCAAGGCGATCCTGATCTTCACCGCGTTCCTCCCGCAATTCGTGGTCCCCGGCCAACCCATCACCCCGCAATTCGCCGTGCTGGGCGCGCTTTTCCTGGTGTTGGAATGGGTCGCCATCAGCCTCTACGCCTATATGGGCCTGCACATGCGCCGCTGGTTTGCCGAGCCGCGTGGCAAGCGGATATTCAACCGCTGCTGTGCGGGGTTGTTGTCAGCGGCGGCGACGGTGTTGTTGACCGCACGTAGGGCTTGAGGAAAAAAACATGACCCGCAACCAACTTGCCGACCTTTACCTCGGCTACATCGACTGCCTAAACCGGCAGGATTGGAACCGCCTGGGCGACTTCGTCCACCCTGAGGTGGCCTATAACGCCAAGGTAGTCGGCCTGGAGGGCTACCGCGCCATGCTGGAGCGCGACTTCCGCGAGATCCCCGACCTGGTGTTCCACATCCAGTTGCTGATCGCCGACCCGCCCACCGTCGCCTGCCGGCTGAACTTCAATGTCACGCCCCGGGGCGAGTTTTTCGGGCTGGCGATCAATGGTCGCCAAGTGGCGTTCTCGGAGAACGTTTTCTACACGTTCGTCGACGGGAAAATCGCGCAGGTCTGGTCGGTCATCGACAAAGCGGCGATCGAACAGCAGTTGGCCGTCTAGACTCCACGCACCGATTCTCACGTGGAGTCCCATCATGAAGAGCAAAACCACCCTCTGCCTCTGGTACAACGGCACCGCCAAGGAGGCTGCCGCCTTTTACGCCAAGACCTTCCCCGACAGCACGGTCGACGCCGTGCACCTGGCGCCCGGCGACTACCCGTCCGGCAAACAGGGCGATGTGCTCACGGTGGAATTCACCCTGATGGGCATCCCGTGCATCGGCCTCAATGGCGGCCCGATATTCCCCCACAGCGAAGCGTTTTCCTTCCAGGTCGCCACCGATGACCAGGCTGAAACCGATCGCTACTGGAACGCCATTATCGACAACGGTGGCCAGGCCAGCGCCTGCGGTTGGTGCAAGGACAAGTGGGGGTTGTCGTGGCAGATCACGCCTCGGGTGTTGACGGACGCGGTGGCACACGCTGATCCGGCCATTGCCAAGCGTGCATTCGACGCGATGATGACCATGACCAAGATCGACATTGCGGCGATAGAAGCCGCGATAAAGGGCTGACCGACTACGCCTACGTCTACGAAGCGAGCACAGACAAGAATGACGTTTTCCACTTCGATGCACACAGCGACACCCAAGAGTACCCAACCATGAGCGACGGCGTGCGTATCAGCCCACGGACCATCCCCGTGCCCTCTTCGATCAGCCCCGAAGCCCAGGCGATGCTCAAGCGCATGGTGGGTGAAGATGGCGTACCGTTGAACGCTCTGCACGTCATGCCGGCGCCTGACGACCACGACGGCTGGCGCCGCATGCAGGCCACCGTTGCCGAGCACTTCGCCGTAGCCACCGCCGGCCAGGCGGCCTCACTGCGCGCGAGCCTGCATACCCTCCGTGTAGAAAACGCGACCGTGCATGTGGCGACGCCGTCGGATCACACCGGCGACGCCTACATTGACCTGCATGGCGGTGCCCTGGTATTCGGCGGTGGCGAAAACTGTCGCGTCGCGGCCGGGAGGCAGGCCGACCTGCACAACATGGTCTGCTACGGCGTGGACTACCGCATGCCACCCGATCATCCCTACCCGGCGGCACTGGATGACTGCATGGCCACCTACCGCCATGTGCTCAAGCATCACGCCCCAGACCGTATCGTGATCGGTGGCCGCTCGGCGGGCGGCAACCTCGCAGCGGCCCTGGTATTGCGTGCCCGCGACGAAGGGTTGCCCTTGCCGGCGGCGCTGGTGTTGTTGTCGCCGGAAGTGGACCTGACCGAATCGGGCGACAGTTTTCACGTCAACCGCACGGTAGACGTGGTGCTGCCCAACCCGCTAATGGGCACCAACCTGCTGTATGCCGCCGGCGCGGACCTGGCCCACCCGTACCTGTCGCCGCTGTTCGGCGATTTCAGTCGGGGCTTCCCGCCCACTTTCCTGCAAAGCGGCACGCGGGATCTGTTCCTGTCCAACACCGTGCGCCTGCACCGGGCCTTGCGCCAGGCGCGGGTGCCGGCGCAATTGCACGTGTTCGAAGCGATGCCCCATGGCGGTTTCATGGGCGCGCCGGAAGATGCAGAGCTTGCACAGGAAATCCGCGCATTTGTGCGTGAACACCTGCAACGCGCTTGACACATTTACTGACATCCCCTGAAGATGGAAGCCTCATTCAGGGTGTGTCAGTTATGTCCGCAACCTCACTCGTTAACCGTACCGTCATTGGCTTGATTGCCAAGGCGCAAGGTTGCGTTGCGCACGCCCTCAAATCGAAGAAACAGTCGCTCATGTGACCGGGGCGCGCTGTCCCGTCAGATGAGCTGACAGGACATTGAGCGCGGACTCCCTCCCCCTTTGCACAATTGCCCATGCCCTTCTGACGGTGACTCAAGCGGTCAATCATCAGGAGAAAGTGCATGTCATCGTTTCAAGGTATCTGGGTTCCCGTGGTCACGCCGTTCCAGGATGGCGCCATCGACTTTGTCGGCCTGCACCGCCTGGTCAGCCACCTGCTGGGCAAGCACGTGGCCGGGATCATGGTGTGCACCACCACGGGCGAAGCTGCATCGCTCAGCCGCCAGGAACAACTGGCCGTGCTGGATGCGGTATTGCAACAGGTGCCCGCCCACCGCGTGGTGATGGGCCTGGCGGGCAACAACCAGATTGAGCTGCTGCAATTCCAGGCCGAGATCCTCAAGCGCCCGCTGGCGGGTTTGCTGGTGCCGGCGCCGAGTTACATCCGCCCTTCCCAGGCCGGCCTTGAAGCGTTCTTTCGCACGGTGGCCGATGCGTCCAGCGTGCCGATCATTCTCTACGACATTCCCTACCGTACCGGCGTGACCTTCGAGCAGGCGACCTTGCTGAACATCGTCGCGCACCCGCAGATCGTGGCGATCAAGGACTGCGGCGGCAACCTGGGCAATACCCTGGCGGTGTTGGCCAGCGGTGAGGCCGATGTGTTGTGTGGCGAGGACCTGCAGATCTTCAATGCGCTGTGCCTGGGTGCCAGCGGTGCGATTGCCGCGTCGGCCCATGTGCGCACCGAACAGTTTGTGGCGCTGTGGCAACAGGTACGGGACAACCAGTTGGCTGAGGCGCGGGCGACGTTCCTTGGCTTGGTGCCGTTGATCAACACACTGTTCATGGAGCCCAACCCGGCGCCGGTGAAAGCCGCACTGGCGCTGGAGGGCTTGATCGACAGTGAGTTGCGGGCGCCGATGCAGCGGGCAACCGAGGCGGTCATCGCAAAGCTGCAAAGGCTTTCACGCCAGGCCCAGTAACCTGTGGTGAGCGGGCTTGCCCCGCGTTGGGCTGCGAAGCAGACCCAAAACCAGGCGCTGTGGTTTACCTGACAGAACACAGGCATCCTGATTGGGGCTGCTTCGCAGCCCAGCGCGGGGCAAGCCCGCTCACCACAACAAGCCCGCTCACCACAATAAGCTTGCGCAGGCTCAACCAATAACGCATTCGAGATTGCACCTCCACGCCCCACGTGATCTGAGGACTACTCCTAACCTGTGGCGAGCGGGCTTGCCCCGCGTTGGGCTGCGAAGCAGACCCAAAACCAGGCGCTGCGGTTTACCCGACAGAACACAGGGAGCCTGATTGGGGCTGCTGCGCAGCCCAGCGCGGGGCAAGCCCGCTCACCACAACAAGCCCGCTCACCACAATAAGCGTGCGCAGGCTCACCCAATAACGCATTCGAGAGTGCACCTCCACACCCCACGTGATCTGAGGACTACTCGTAACCTGTGGTGAGCGGGCTTGCCCCGCGTTGGGCTGCGAAGCAGACCCAAAACCAGGCGCTGCGGTTTACCTGACAGAACACAGGAAGCCTGATTGGGGCTGCTGCGCAGCCCGGCGCGGGGCAAGCCCGCTCACCACAGCAAGCCCGCTCACCACAATAAGCTTGCGCAGGCTCACCCGATAACCCATTCGAGATTGCACCTCCACGCCCCACGTGATCGAGGACTACTCCTAACCTGTGGCGAGCGGGCTTGCCCCGCGTTGGGCTGCGAAGCAGACCCAAAACCAGGCGCTGTGGTTTACCTGACAGAACACAGGGAGCCTGATTGGGGCTGCTTCGCAGCCCAGCGCGGGGCAAGCCCGCTCACCACAGCAAGCCCGCTCACCACAGCAAGCCCGCTCACCACAATAAGCCCACTCTCCCCTTCAGCCACGACAGCCCCTCACCACAAGACCCAAGCTGCTCATGCTATGGTGCACTCCCCTTACCGTGCCTGCCCATCACCGTATGATCGTGATCCCTCGTCCCCTGCGCCTGACCTGCTATTCCCTGCTGATCATCGCCGGTGCGTTGCTGGCCGCTGCCTTGGCCACACGCCACGCCGAACGCCAGGCGTTGGTGGACGATGCGGCACGCGCCAACCAGCAACTGGCGCTGTACGCCAATTCCCTGCACACCCTGATCGAACGCTACCGCGCCCTGCCCGCCGTGCTGGCGCTGGACTCGGAGATGATCAACGCGCTCAAAGGCCCGTTGGACGCCGGCACCCAGGACTTGCTCAACCGCAAGCTCGAACGCATCAACGGTGCGGCGCAGTCCTCCACCCTGGAACTGATGGACCGCACAGGCCTGGCCGTGGCCGCCAGCAACTGGAACTTGCCGAGCAGTTATGTCGGGCACAACTACGGGTTTCGGCCGTATTTCAGCCAGACCAAGAGCCAGGGCACCGGGCGCTTTTACGCAGTCGGCGTGACCACCGGGATCCCGGGGTATTTCCTCTCCAGCGCCGTGCTGGATGAACACGAGCAGTTCCTTGGCGCCATGGTGGTGAAACTGGAATTCCCTGAGCTGGAGCGCGAATGGGCCCAGGGTGATGACCTGTTGCTGGTCAGCGACGCGCGCGGCATCGTGTTTATCGCCAACCAACCGGGCTGGCGTTATCGCAACCTGCACCCGTTGTCGGCCAGCGACCTGGTCGAACTCAAGGCCACCCGCCAATACGACAAGAAACAACTGCAGCCGCTGGACACCCAGACGTTGCAACGCTTCGACGAAAACAGCCACCTGATGCGCGTCAACGGCCCCGAAGGCAACGCCAATTACATCTGGGAGTCCCTGCCGCTGAAAGCCGAGGGCTGGACCCTGCACCTGTTGCGCAAACCCCAGTTCGCCTTTGAGGACCAGCGCAACGCCGGCCTTGCCGCCGCCGGCTCCTGGCTGGCGCTGGTGTTCCTGGTGCTGTTCCTCAGCCAACGCTGGCGCCTGGCCCGTTTGCGCCAGCGCAGCCGCGAAGAACTCGAACAGCTTGTGGAAGAGCGCACCCAGGCCCTGCGCACTGCCCAGGATGGCCTGGTGCAATCGGCGAAGTTAGCGGCGCTGGGGCAGATGTCCGCCGCCCTCGCCCATGAGATCAATCAGCCGCTGACCGCCCAGCGCATGCAGTTGGCGACCCTGCGGTTGCTGCTGGACCACGGTCGGGTGGACGACGCCTACAAGGCCCTGACCCCGCTGGACGATATGCTCACACGCATGGCCGCCCTCACAGGCCATCTCAAGACCTTTGCGCGCAAAAGCCCCAGCGGCCTGCGCGAACGCCTCGACCTGGCCACCGTGGTCGACCAGTCCCTGCACCTGCTCGACGCGCGCCTGCGTGATGAAGCCATCGGCACCGTGCTCGACCTGACCCGCCCCGCCTGGGTACGCGGCGATGCGATCCGCCTCGAACAGGTGCTGATCAACCTGCTGCGCAACGCCCTCGACGCCATGGCCGACAAACCCCGCAAGCGCCTGGAAATCCGCCTGCACGCCGATCAGCAACTGTGGCAACTCACGGTCAGCGACAGCGGCGGCGGGATTGCCGAAGAGCACCTCAACAGCGTGTTCGACCCGTTCTTCACCACCAAGCCGGTGGGCGACGGGCTCGGCTTGGGCCTGGCGGTTTCCTACGCTATCGTGCACGAATTGGGCGGACGCCTGAGCGCCAGTAACCGTGGCGACGGCGCGGTATTTACCCTGACCTTGCCTATCGCGCTGGAGACACCCGACTTATGTTGAACGCGGTGATTGTGGTCGATGACGAAGCCAGCATTCGTACGGCCGTCGAGCAATGGCTGAGCTTGTCGGGGTTCGAGGTGCAGTTGTTCAGCCGCGCCGAAGCCTGCCTGGCGCAACTGCCCAAGGACTTTCCCGGGGTGATCCTGAGCGACGTGCGCATGCCCGGGCTCAGCGGCCTGGAGCTGCTGGCCGAAGTGCAACGCCGTGACGCCGACCTGCCCGTCATCCTGCTGACCGGGCATGGCGATGTACCGATGGCCGTCGAAGCCATGCGCGACGGCGCCTACGACTTCCTGGAAAAACCCTTCAGCCCCGATGCCTTGCTCAACAGCCTGCGCCGCGCGTTGGACAAGCGCGGGCTGATCCTGGAAAACCGCCGCCTGCACCAACAGGCCGATCATCGGGCACAGTTGGAGTCGAGCCTGCTCGGCGTGTCCCGGGGCTTGCAGAACCTGCGTCGGCAGGTACTCGACCTGGCGACCTTGCCGGTCAACGTGCTGATCCGTGGCGAGACCGGCAGCGGCAAGGAGCTGGTCGCCCGCTGCCTGCATGACTTCGGCCCACGCGCGAAAAAACCGTTTGTGGCGCTCAATTGCGCGGCGATTCCCGAGCAACTGTTCGAGGCCGAACTGTTCGGCCACGAAAGCGGCGCCTTCACCGGTGCCCAGGGCAAGCGCATCGGCAAACTGGAGTACGCCCATGGCGGTACGCTGTTCCTCGATGAAATCGAAAGCATGCCCCTGGCCCAGCAAGTGAAGCTGTTACGGGTATTGCAGGATCAGAAGCTGGAACGCCTGGGCTCCAATCAAAGCATTCATGTGGATTTACGCATCATTGCCGCCACCAAGCCGGACCTGCTGGAAGAAGCCCGCGCCGGGCGCTTTCGCGAAGACCTGGCCTATCGGCTGAACGTTGCACAACTGCGCCTGCCGCCTCTGCGCGAGCGCCGCGAAGACATCCCGCTGCTGTTCGATCACTTTGCCCAAAGCGCCGCCGAGCGCCTGGGTCGCAGCGTGGAACCGCTGAGCGGCGCGCAACTGGGGCGCCTGCTCAGCCATGACTGGCCGGGCAATGTGCGCGAACTGGCCAACGTCGCCGAACGCCAGGTGCTGGGCCTTGGCGAACCGGAACCGGAAGGCATCGAAGCCGGGCAATCGCTGGCCGCGCAGCAGGAGGCGTTCGAGGCCCATTGCCTGAAGGCCGCATTGACCCGGCATAAAGGTGATATCAAGGCGGTGCTGGCGGAGTTGCAGCTGCCACGGCGCACCTTCAACGAAAAGATGCAGCGCCATGGGTTGGCCAGGGACATGTTCCTGAAAGATGAATGAGCGAATTTCCGCTCATTCCCCTAAAAAGCATCAGCGACTTTCCGCTCAAAATAAACCCGAGCCCCTTCTAGACCGGGCCTTCATCTACCTGGCACAGCTCCTGCTATAGCCCCAGCCAGGCTGCGCTCGCGCCGCTCCATAAAAACAACTAGATGAAGGATCCTTCAATGGATAACTCCAACACCTTGCCCCTGGGGTCGGCGGCCGCGCCGGCCAAAGAACGCACCACCACCAGCCGCATCAAATCGATCTTCAGCGGATCGGTCGGCAACATGGTCGAGTGGTACGACTGGTACGTCTACGCCGCGTTCTCGCTGTACTTCGCCAAAGCCTTCTTCCCGAAAGGCGATACCACCGCCCAATTGCTCAACACCGCCGCGATCTTCGCCGTGGGCTTCCTGATGCGTCCGATCGGTGGCTGGCTGATGGGCCTGTACGCCGACCGTGTGGGTCGCAAAGCAGCACTGATGGCGTCGGTCCTGCTGATGTGCTTCGGCTCGTTGATCATCGCCCTGAGCCCCGGTTACGAAACCATCGGCGTCGGCGCACCGATCCTGCTGGTGTTCGCCCGCCTGCTGCAAGGCTTGTCGGTCGGTGGCGAATACGGCACCTCGGCCACCTACCTGAGTGAAATGGCCACCAAGGAACGTCGCGGTTTCTTCTCCAGCTTCCAGTACGTGACCCTGATCTCCGGCCAGCTTATCGCCCTGGCAGTACTGATCGTGTTGCAACAAGTGCTCACCACCGAGCAACTGTACGACTGGGGCTGGCGTATCCCGTTCGCCATCGGCGCCCTGTGCGCAGTGGTCGCGCTGTACCTGCGTCGCGGCATGGAAGAAACCGAGTCGTTCACCAAGAAGGAAAAAGCCAAGGAAAGCGCCATGCGCACCTTGATGCGCCACCCCAAGGAACTGATGACCGTGGTCGGCCTGACCATGGGCGGCACCCTGGCCTTCTACACCTACACCACCTACATGCAGAAGTACCTGGTGAACACCGTCGGCATGAGCATTTCCGATTCCACCACGATCTCGGCGGCAACGCTGTTCCTGTTCATGTGCCTGCAACCGATCGTCGGTGGGCTGTCGGACAAAGTCGGGCGTCGGCCGATCCTGATCGCCTTCGGCATCCTCGGCACCCTGTTCACCGTACCGATCCTCACCACCCTGCATACTATCCAGACCTGGTGGGGCGCGTTCTTCCTGATCATGGCCGCGCTGATCATCGTCAGCGGCTACACCTCGATCAACGCCGTGGTCAAGGCTGAACTGTTCCCAACCGAAATCCGCGCCCTGGGCGTAGGCCTGCCCTATGCACTGACCGTGTCGATCTTCGGCGGTACCGCTGAATACATCGCGCTGTGGTTCAAGAGCATCGGGATGGAAACCGGCTACTACTGGTATGTGACCGCGTGTATTGCGGTGTCGCTGGTGGTCTATGTGACCATGAAGGACACACGCAAGCATTCGCGCATCACCACGGACTAACGGTTGGATGCAGTAACAAATGTGGGAGCGGGCTTGCCCTAATGCCAGTCAGTTAAGGCTTTTTGTAGGAGCGAGCTTGCTCGCGAAAAACTCACAGGCGCCGCGTTCATTCAGGAAGCACGCGTTATCGTTGACGTTTTTCGCGAGCAAGCTCGCTCCTACAGGAGGCGATGTACGCTTAACTGACTGGCATTAGGGCAAGCCCGCTCCCACCTGTTGAATCAGGACACCTCTGCTACCGGGCTCCGGCCATGCCGCCGCTGTGCATACGACGCCCCGGCAATCATCACCACCAGCACCGCCGCCAATACCGCCGATGATCCAATGGTGCCGAAATCCAACCCGCCCTTTTCATGGGGCTTGGTCAGGAAGTCGCCCAGGGTTGCACCAAACGGCCGGGTCAGTACAAACGCCACCCAGAACAACAGCACCGACGAGATTTGGGTGAAGTACTTGAGCGCCAGCACCGCGGCGATGGTCGAACCAATCAACAAGGCGCCACCGGCAAAGCCGAGCCCCGAATCGTCCGCCAGGAAGTCGCCCAACGCGGTGCCCAGGGTGTTGGAGAACAGGATCGCCATCCAGTAGAACAGCTCGCCTCGGAAAGTCTGCACCTTGTTCACGTTCAGCGAGTCACCACTGAGATGCCACATCGCAAAGATGATCATCAGGATCACGATCAGGATCATCGACCCGGTGGCATAGCCCAGGCCCAGAGTGCGGTCCATGAAATCCGACATGGTGGTGCCGGCGGTGCTGGTGGACAGGATCACGATCCAGTACAGCACCGGGTTGTAGGTTTTCGACCAGAGTTGTGTCACCAGAGTGACCAGGAACACGCTGATGAGGATCATCGAGCTGATGGCGTAACCGACGTTCAGGGTCATCGACAACAAGTCCCCGGCGGTTTCGCCCAGGGTGGTTGCGCAGATTTTCATGACCCAGAACGCCAGGGTGATCTGAGGAAGTTTATTCATGCGGTAGAAGGCTCCGAGGCTCAGTCTTATAGGGGGTATCGACCTTGGGCGCAGACTGAACGGGCCGCTGTGAAAAATAGGTGGCCGCTGAATGAAAATTCCATAGGGCCGATGGAAATTCGTCGCCATGGATTGCACTATGGCTGCCTCCCAGAACCCCGCAGCAGGAACCCGGCCATGTCTGACGCTATCCACTTCTACGAACCGGCCAACGGCCATGGCCTGCCACATGACCCGTTCAATGCCATTGTCGGGCCACGGCCGATTGGCTGGATTTCATCTCACGACAGCAACGGCCGCCTGAACCTGGCGCCCTACAGTTTCTTCAATGCGTTCAACTACATTCCGCCGATCATTGGGTTTTCCAGCGTCGGGCGCAAAGACAGCCTGAACAACATCGAACAGACCGGCGAGTTTGTGTGGAACCTGGCCACCCGCCCGCTGGCCGAGCAGATGAACCAGAGCTGCGCGGCCGTCTCGCCGGAGGTGAATGAGTTCGAGTTGTCCGGCCTGACACCGGTGGCGTCGAAAATAGTCGGCGTGCCGCGAGTGGGCGAGAGCCCGGTGTCGTTCGAGTGCAAGGTGACGCAGATCATCCAGCTGCAGCGCGCCGACCAGCAGTTGGTGCCCAGCTGGCTGGTGCTGGGCGAGGTGGTCGCGGTGCACATTGCCAAGTGGCTGCTCAAGGATGGGGTGTACGACACCGCAGCCGCGGAGCCGATCTTGCGTGGCGGTGGCCCGGCGGATTACTTCCAGTTGGGCCCGGAGGCGTTGTTCAAGATGTATCGCCCAGGCGCCAGCAAACCCTGACTGAAATACACCAAAAAAGTGGGAGGGGGCTACACCCCGATGGCCATGGGTATCGACACAACTTTGGCTCAACGCTGAACGCCCGGCAGATAGGGCACTGTGGTGAGCGGGCTTGTCCCGCGTTGGGCTGCGTAGCAGCCCCAGTAAAGAAGAATGCGGTGTATCAGACACTCTGTAGAGGCTGGTTTTGGGGCTGCTACGCAGCCCAACGCGGGACAAGCCCGCTCACCACAGGGAGATTTGTCAGGGTCTGAAAAGTTGTGTAGATACCTATGCTCATCGGGAGCAAGCCCCCTCCCACATTAGAGGGTCGGCGTTGTTCAGCTCGCGGCGCTCGCCCAGGTCAGTTGACCCTCTTCATCCACATCGATCAGCCGCTCGAGCTGCACGGTGGCTGCATCATCGGCGTCGGAGGCGGTCTTGAAGGTCTGTCCATCCAGGATCTTGTGAAACTGCGGGGCGCCCATGCCATCCAGTGCCTTGACGGCGACGGCGGCGCTGTAGCCCCCTTCACCTGGTACTACGGCGGATACGGCTTCGTGGTGGGCAAATTGTTTACGTGCCATGTTGCAGGTCCTGGCCAATGGAAAAGTTGGCCATTCTAACCATTAACCGGCCAGTTGCAGGTACTCGCCGTAGGCATTGGCGGCAGAGGCATCGGTGAAGGTCTGGAAGTCCATGCTGCGCACGACCATGTCGTTCAACAGCTCGGTGAAGATCATCAGGGCCGGCGAGTTGAAGTAGGCGCTCATCGCCTGCTCGCTGCTCCAGAAACCCGAGATCAACCAGACATCGGGATCGACCTGGGAATGCTGCAACGAAAATTGCAGGCAACCCTGAGCCTGACGGCCCGGTTCGATCAAACTGCTCAAGCGTGCACCCAGTTCGGTGCTGCACCCGGTGCGGGCGCGGATAAAGGCCATATGGCTCGCGGGAATGGGGGTGGACATGTTCGACTCTCCCGTTGAGAAGTGATGCTCGGCAAGCACTGTGAGGGTGTGTTGCCACAGGATCAAAGATAACGGCGCGGGTGCGGGCGCGGTTAGTCAATTCCTGCTGGCTTATTGCACAATCCTGCGAGAAGCGTAGAGAGGACGTAGGGACCGCCGGTTCGATTCCACAGGCAAACGCCTTGTTTCAGGGACATGACAGCCCGAGAACTTGCCTGATTCACGACACGTCGCAGGATCAGGCAAGGATTGTGCAGAATCGACCTAACACTGTTTGAAAAGCCGCCGCTAAGCTGAGCCCATCAAAAAAGCATGCAGAGGACGCCTTATGCCGTCGCCCGAACATCAGTCCATGCCCCTCGACGCCGAGACGGAAAAACAGCGTGCCGAGCTGGCGAGCATCGTGCATCGTCATACCTGGGAAGACGGCTCCTATGGCACGGCGATTACGTCACTGTTCCTGAACCGCCACAACACGCCGCGTGACTTCATGCCGGTACTGGTGGAGCCGGCGTTGTGCATCCTCGCCAACGGCAGCAAGGAAGTGCGCCTGGCCGACGAAATCTTTGCCTACGACCCGCTCAATTACCTGGTGTTCTCGGTGGCGATGCCGGTGGCCGGGCGAATCATCGATGCCACGCCGGAAGATCCGAACCTGTCAGTGCGCATCAATATCGACCCGGCGCAGCTCACCGCCTTGATCGCCGAGGCCGGCCCCATGGGCGTGCCCACGCGCCCGACATCGCGCGGGATGTATGTGGACCACATCGACCCCCAGTTGCTCGACGCCGTGCTGCGCCTGGCGCGCCTGCTGGATACGCCCAAAGACATTGCCATGCTGGCGCCGCTGATCAACCGTGAAATCCTCTACCGCCTGCTGCGAGGTCCCCAGGGTTATCGCCTGTATGAAATTGCCGTGGCCAACAGCCAGAGCCATCGCGTCAGCCAGGCGATCAAGTGGCTCAATGGCAACTACGAACAACCGCTGCGCATCGATGACCTGGCCAAGGAAGTGAACCTCAGCGTCTCGACCCTGCATCACCGTTTCAAGGCGATTACGGCCATGAGCCCGCTGCAGTACCAGAAGCAGCTGCGTTTGCAGGAAGCACGTCGACTGATGATTGCCGAAGGGCTGGAAGCGTCGGCGGCGGGGTATCGGGTGGGGTATGAAAGCCCGTCGCAGTTCAGCCGGGAGTACAGCCGGTTGTTTGGGGCACCGCCGCTGAGGGATTTGGCACGACTGCGCCAAAGCGTCTGACCCCCTTTCCGTCGATACCGTCTTATCCCGCACCGCGCAAAACCCCGTAGCAGCTGTCGAGCCCCGGCGAGGCTGCGTCGGCCGCGACTCGGTCCTGAATCGGCAGCGCGCCCGACGCAGCCTCGCTTGCGCTCGGCAGCTACGGAGAAGTCAGTCCAGGGTCCGGGGCAGTTGCAGGGTGACCCGCAAGCCCCCCTCACGCAAATTCTGCAAACTCACTTCACCGCCATGGCTATGGGCAATATTGCGCGCAATACCCAAGCCCAAACCGTAACCCTGCTGCTGGCCGGCCAGGCGAAAATGCGGTTCGAAGACCTGTTCCAAACGCTGTTCCGGCACGCCTGGACCTTCGTCGTCGACGTGCAGGATGAACTCCGCGCCATCGTCCTCAATACGCAAATGGGCGTTCTGCCCGTACTTCAAGGCATTGTCGATCAGGTTGCCGATGCAGCGCTTGAGCGCCAGCGGCTTGCCCGGGTACGCCGCCACTGCTGCGCCGTCCAGGGTGACCCGGCCGTTGCCGTTGGGCGCCACATAAGGCTCCACCAGGCATTCGAGCACATGGTTGAGGTCGACCGGCTGGATGTTCTCGTGGATATCGGTGTCTTTTACACATTGCAGCGCGCCCTTGACCAGCAACTCCAACTCATCCAGGTCACGGCCGAACTTGGTTTGCAGGTTCTCGTCTTCGAGCAATTCCACGCGCAGGCGCAGGCGGGTAATCGGTGTGCGCAGGTCGTGGGAAATCGCGCTGAACAATTGGCTGCGCTCCGTGAGGTAACGGCTGATGCGTTCGCGCATCGCATTGAACGCGCGGCCCACTTCCACCACTTCACTGCCGCCGCCTTCGGCTACCGGTTCCACATCGGCGCCCAGGGACATGTCACGCGCCGCCCGCGCCAGGCGCTTGAGCGGCCGGCTTTGCCAGTGCACCAGCAGGCCGATGAACAGCAGCAAAAAGCCGCTGGTCAGCACGATAAACCACACCTGCTGGGACGGCAGGCCCTGTTCTTCCAGGCTGGTGTAGGGCTCGGGCAACAGCGAAGCGATGTACAGCCATTCGCCGGGGGCGAGTTCGATCTGGGTGACCAATACCGGCGGGTTGACGGGTTCCAGGGTCAGCGCGTAATGGGCCCAGGAGCGCGGCAACTCATCCAGTTTCAACCCGGCGTTGAAGATGCGCAGGTCTTCGGCGCTGACGAACTCCACCGAGATAGGCACGTCGGCGCCCAGGGTCTGGCGCAGGACTTCATCCACGGCCACCAGCACCGCCTGCTTGCGCGGGGTTTGCGGCAATACTTGCATGTCGAGTGGCCGATCATTGAGGGTCACGACAAAACGGGTACCACCCATGCTGCGCAACTGGTCAAGGACCAACGGCCGATAGGCCACCGGCAACGAACGGAAATAACTCACGCTGGCGGTCATCGAGTGCGCGAGGCTACGGGCGCTGGTGACCAGGCCTTCGAGCTGGGTGGCGCGCAACTGCGAGACCCAGATCACGCTGGACAGCGCCTGGGCGAACAGCACCGCGAGCAAGGTCAGCAGCAACATGCGCCCCAGCAGGGAGCGCGGTACCGGGAAGCGCCGGCGGCGTTCGCTCAGCGGCTCAGTGGGCATTGCCGGCAACCACGCTGGCTGCCAGTTGATAACCGCTGCCGCGCACGGTGCGGATCAGCCTCGGGGGTTTTTCGGTGTCGCGCAGGCGTTGACGCAGGCGGCTGACAGCCATGTCGACGATCCGGTCCAGCGGCATCAGGTCGCGGCCACGGGTGGCGTTGCCGATGGTGTCGCGGTCGAGAATCTGCTGCGGGTGATCGAGAAACAGCTTGAGCAGGGCAAAGTCGGCACCGGAGAGGATCACCTCTTCGCCATCCACGTGGAACAGCCGATGACTGATCATGTCCAGGCGCCATTCGTCGAACACCAGCACATCGCCATTGCCGCTGCGCTCCTGGCCGAACTGGCAGCGGCGCAGCAAGGCCTTGATCCGCGCCTGCAACTCGCGGGGGCTGAACGGCTTGCCGATATAGTCGTCGGCCCCCAGTTCCAGGCCGATCACGCGGTCGGCTTCGTCGGAACTGGCGGTGAGCATGATGATCGGCACCTGCGCCTGGCGCGGGTGCTGGCGAATCCAGCGGCAGAGGCTGAAACCGTCTTCGTCCGGCAGCATCACATCGAGGATGACCAAGTCGCATGGCGCCTCGTTCATCGCCTGGCGGAACCCCGCGCCATCCGGCACGCCACGCACCTGGAAACCGGCGCGACTGAGGTAGGTCTGCAGCAATTCGCGGATTTCCTGGTCGTCGTCGACGAGGAGAATCGATTTACTGATTACGCTCACGGGGTCCTCCTTGTTGTTATAGGTGGTGCGGGTCAGGCAAACGCCTGTTCCAATGCGACGCCAGCCCCGGTCAACCCGGAATACGGCGCAGTCACCAGCCACACCGGGATGCCCTTGAAGTAGTCGCTCATGCAGCCTTTGTCACTGAAGCTCCTGGCAAAACCGCTGTTGATGAAGAAGTCGGCAAACCGCGGAATCACCCCACCCACGATATACACACCACCGCGCCCACCAGTGGTCAGCACATTGTTGCCGGCTACCCGGCCCAGCCAGATGCTGAATTGATCCAACACTTCCATGGCCACCGGATCGCCCGCCAGGCCCGCCGCCGTGATGGCTTCAGGGGTGTCGAGCACCGGTGTGTGGCCATCGACCGCACAAATCGCCCGGTACAGCCGCGGCAGACCGCCACCGCTCAAGGCGGTTTCGGCGCTGACGTGGCCGATCTCGGTGTAGATATGCTGCCACAGCTGGGTTTCCCGCGGGCTGCTCAGGGGCAGGTCGACGTGGCCGCCCTCCCCCGGTAACGCCGCGTAACGACCTGCACCGAGGTCCAGCAGGGTACCGACACCCAGGCCGGTGCCCGGACCGATCACCACCGCCGGACGCAACGGTTCCGGCGTGCCAGGGCAGACCACGCGGAATTCGTCGGGTTTAAGACGCGTCATGCCCAGGGCCATGGCCGAGAAGTCATTGACCAGCAGCAGCTCATCCACCTGCAAGGCCTGGCAAAACGCAGTCTTGCTCAAGCGCCAGTGATTGTTGGTGAATTTAAATTCATCCCCGCTCACCGGCCCGGCGACCGACAGGCACACCGCACCGATGTCGCCGATTTGCAGGCCTTCTTCCTTGAGGTAGACCTTGATCGCGTCCTCAGGGCTTTGGTGATCAGCCGTGGCATGCACCCGGATCGAATGCAGTGCCTGATCTCGCCACAACGCAAAACGGGCGTTGGTACCCCCGATGTCACCGACCAGCGCTAGCTTCACTTAAGCGTCTCCAAGGCACAGGTAAAGGCGCTGGCGCCCTGCTCTGCGGAGCTTGCGGCCAAGCGCATAAATGCAAACAGCTCGCGACCGGCCCCCACGTTATTGCCCAACAGGCCCGTGGCAGGCGTGCGCGCTGCAAATTCTTCGGCGTCCACCTTAAGCTCCAAGGTGCCCTTCACGCCATCCACGCGAATGATATCGCCATCTTTGACCCGTGCCAGTGGCCCGCCGCTCTGGGCTTCGGGGTTGACGTGAATCGCGGCGGGGATCTTACCCGACGCGCCGGACATACGCCCGTCTGTCACCAGTGCGACCTTGAAACCACGGTCCTGCAGCACGCCGAGGAACGGCGTCATCTTGTGCAGTTCCGGCATGCCGTTGGAGCGCGGGCCCTGGAAGCGCATCACGGCGACAAAATCCTTTTCCAGCTGGCCGGCCTTGAACGCATCAGCCAGGTCTTGCTGATCCTGGAACACCACCGCCGGCGCTTCGACGATCTGATGCTCAGGCGCTACGGCAGAGACTTTCATGACTCCGCGGCCGAGATTGCCTTCCATCACACGCAGGCCGCCTTCCGGCGAGAACGCGCGCGCCACCGGGCGCAGGATGGTTTCGTCGAGGCTTTCGATCGGGCCATCGCGCCATACCAGCTCGCCGTCGACCAGGAATGGTTCCTGGACATAACGGCTCAGGCCCTTGCCGGCCACGGTGTTGACGTCGTCGTGAAGCAGGCCGGCTTCAAGCAGCTCGCGGATCAGGAACGACATGCCGCCCGCTGCCTGGAAGTGGTTGATGTCGGCCTTGCCGTTTGGATACACGTGGGACAGGGTCGGCACCACCTCGGAGAGGTCGGCCATGTCGTCCCAGGTGAGGATGATGCCCGCCGACATGGCGATGGCCGGCATGTGCAGGGTGTGGTTGGTGGAACCGCCCGTCGCGTTGAGCGCAACGATGGCGTTGACGATGGATTTCTCATCGACGATCTCGCCGATCGGCGTGAAGTTGCCGTTGGCCTTGGTCAAGCGCGTGACCTGGTGCGCGGCTTCGCGGGTCAGGGCGTCACGCAGCGGCGTGTACGGGTTGACGAACGAGGCACCCGGCAAATGCAGGCCCATCACTTCCATCAGCAGTTGATTGGTGTTGGCGGTGCCGTAGAAGGTGCAGGTGCCGGGGCTGTGGTAGGACTTCATCTCCGATTCCAGCAGCTCTTCGCGAGTGGCCTTGCCTTCGGCGTAGCGCTGGCGCACATCGGCCTTCTGCTTGTTGGAGATGCCCGACGGCATCGGCCCGCCCGGTACGAAAATCATCGGCAGATGGCCGTAGCGCAGCGCGCCCATCATCAGGCCGGGCACGATCTTGTCGCAGATGCCCAGCATCAGCGCCGCGTCGAACATGTTGTGGGACAGCGCTACCGCCGTGGACATGGCGATGACTTCACGGCTGAGCAGGCTCAGTTCCATGCCGGGCTCGCCCTGGGTCACGCCGTCGCACATGGCCGGGGTGCCGCCGGCGAACTGGCCGACCGAGCCGACTTCGCGTAGGGCTTTCTTTATTTGTTCCGGGAAATGTTCGTACGGCTGGTGCGCCGAGAGCATGTCGTTATATGACGAAACAATTGCCACGTTGGCGGCGTTCATCATGCGCAGGCTGTTTTTATCTTCGGTGCCGCAACCGGCCACGCCATGGGCGAAGTTGGCGCATTGCAGCTTGCCGCGCATCGGACCGTCGCTGGCTGCGCCGCGAATGAGCGCAAGGTAAGCCTCGCGAGTGGCGCGGCTGCGGGCGATAAGCCGTTCGGTGACCTCAAGGACGCGGGGATGCATGTGTAGAACTCCAGGCTAACGGATGTGGCGACCTGAGTGTCTATGCTGATCAAACGCCCGCAGCTCATGGGATGGCAGAGAGTCGTTTGGATCATCGGACCAGTTGATTCAGGTCACTCGTTGTAGATTGAACAAAATATTGCCACTAAAAAGGCTTGTTTTCTATTTTTATGCGAATAATCTTGTAATTCTTACAACAAATCGACGACAGGCACTTTCCAATGACTCTTCGTATCGCAATCAATGGTTTTGGCCGTATCGGCCGTAATGTCCTGCGCGCACTGTATACCCAAGGCTATCGCCAGGATTTGCAGATCGTCGCCATCAATGATTTGGGCGACAGCTCGATCAATGCCCACCTGCTCAAATACGACACCGTGCACGGCACTTTCGATGCAGAGGTCGCCCACGATCAGGAAAGCCTGACCGTCAATGGTGACCGGATTGCCGTCAGTGCCATTCGCAACCCGGCCGACCTGCCGTGGGCGGCGCACAAGGTCGACGTGGTGTTCGAATGCACCGGTCTGTTCACCGACCGTGACAAGGCTGCCGCCCATATTACCGCTGGTGCACGCAAGGTGATCATCTCCGCCCCGGCCAAAGGCGCGGACGCGACCGTGGTCTACGGCGTGAACCACGACATCCTGCGTCAATCCCACCAGATCATCTCCAACGCGTCGTGCACCACCAACTGCCTGGCGCCGGTCGCCCAGGTGCTGCACCGCGAATTGGGTATCGAAAGCGGCTTGATGACCACGATTCATGCCTATACCAACGACCAGAACCTGACCGACGTCTACCACACCGACCCGTACCGCGCGCGTTCGGCCACCCAGAACATGATCCCAAGCAAGACCGGCGCCGCCGAAGCGGTGGGCCTGGTGCTGCCGGAGCTGGCAGGCAAGCTGACCGGCATGGCCGTGCGTGTACCGGTGATCAACGTGTCGCTGGTGGACCTCACCGTGCAGTTGAAGAAAGACGCCACTGCCGACGAAGTCAACGCACTGCTCAAGGAAGCCAGCCAACACTCGAAGATCCTCGGCTATAACACCCTGCCGCTGGTCTCCAGTGACTTCAACCATAACCCGCTGTCGTCGATCTTCGATGCCAACCACACCAAGGTCAGCGGCAAGTTGCTGAAAGTGCTGGCCTGGTATGACAACGAGTGGGGCTTCTCGAACCGCATGCTGGATAACTGCCTGGCTTTGTGTAACGCCGAATAACGCCCTTTGTGGAATGGCTTTTGTGGGAGGGGGCTTGCTCCCGATGACGGGGTATCAGTGATGAATGCATCGACTGACACACTGCATCGGGAGCAAGCCCCCTCCCACACTGGCCCCATGTAGGCTCACAGAAATAGCCACTTGCCATTTGAGTTGATGATAAGCATTATCATTAACTGCAAATCGGTCTGGTATCACTGTGAGCCAATCTCGCTTCAACCAAGTCTTTCTCACCCAACGGGTGATTCTGCTACGCACCTTGCAGCGGATGGTGAATAACCACAGCACCGCCGAGGACCTGTTGCAGGAAACCTACCTGCGCGTCACCCGGGCCCTCAGCGAGCGGCCGATCGATCACCTCGAACCCTTCGTCTACCAGACCGCGCGCAACCTAGCGCTGGATCATCTGCGTTCGCGCAGGGTTCAGGCGCGCACCCTGCAGGAAGATGTGCCACTGGACATCCTGCAAAGCGTCGCCGCCCCCATCAGCACCCCCGAAGACGCCACCCAGGCCGAGCAATTGCTTGAGCACCTGAGCATCAGCCTCGGCCAGTTGAGCGCGCGCCAGCAGCAGATTTTCATCCTCAGCCGCCTGCACGGTTGCAGCTACCAGGAGATCGCCGATCAGTTGGACGTGTCCTTGAGCACCGTGCAAAAGGAACTGAAATTGATCATGGCCATTTGTGTAGGTGTGGCCGAAAGACTGGATCGGCCTTAAGCTTCAGCCGACGAAATTGTCGACCCAAGCTGTAGGAAAGATGAATAAAACGTGGCGAAGACCCGAGGAACACCGTGACGGACCCGAATAAACTGCGCCCCCATGAGCTGGCTCATGAGGTGTTGCAAGACACGGCTATGGACCAGGCCCTCGACTGGCTGATCGTCTTGCAGTGCCCAGCGCCCGGGCAGCGGGCCGAGTTCGAAGCCTGGCTGGCCCAAGACCCCGCCCACGTCCACGCCTTCGGCAAGGCCCAGGCCGCCTGGGGTGGCGCGCCGGTACACAGCGCCGCCGTCGCCCTGGCCGCGCCGCGCAAACCCAGGGGCTGGCGCCGGATCAAGCCGCACTGGAAACCGCTGGCCACCGCCGCCGTGCTGTTGATCGGCCTGTTCAGCTTCAGCAACCTGCCGGTACGCCTGCAAGCCGACCATCTCACGGTGGTGGGCGAACGCCAGCGCCTGCAATTGGACGATGGCTCGAAAGTGTTGCTGAACACCAATTCGGCGTTTTCCAGCAGCATCAAGGACCACCAGCGCATCGTCCGCCTGTACCAGGGCGAAGCCTTTTTCGAAATCATGCCCGGCCATGGCCTGCCCCTGGAAATCGACGCCGGCCCCGTGCGCGCCAGCGTGCGTGATACCGCCTTCGCCGTGCGCTACCTCAACGGCGAAGCCCAGGTGCAGGTGCAGCGCGGCGATGTCGACCTGAGCAACACCTTCGACGATGCCCGCGTGCGCCTGAGTGCCGGCGAAAGCATCCGCATCGGGCCCAAGGGCTTTGGCCAACCGGCCCGGCTGGATGCCAGCAAGGACCTGGCCTGGGTGCAAGGCCGGCTGATTTTCGAAAACTGCCCGATGAGCGAAGTGCTCGCCGAGCTGCGTCGCTACTACCCCGGCTGGATCGTCAACACCAACGACAAGCTCGCCAGCGTTGCCGTCACCGGCAACTACCGCCTCGACCAACCCCTGGATGTGGTGCGCTCCCTGGCCCACATCACCTCAGCCACATTGTCGGAATACCCCGCGCTGGTGATTTTGAACTAAATGAGAATTATTTTTACTCGATAGCCTTCGGCGGTACGTCTCGTCTTAGCCAATGCAACTGATTCCTATTTGGTTCGGTTCGCAACTATAAGATTCGTACCTTCCGGAGCGCTCTCGATGTCCTCTCGTTTCAACCGCCGGTCCTCCTCCCCCGTGCTGTCCTTGCTGACCGCCGCCATCCTGCTGGCCGGTTCGCCAGTGATGGCCGCCACTGCCGCCGAACCTGCCGCCCGCAACCACGGCAACTACAGCTTCAGCATCGAGCAACAGCCACTGGTTTCGGCGCTGAACGCCTTTACCAGCGTGACCGGCTGGCAAGTCGGCCTGCCCGCCGAGCTGGGCCAGGGTGTGTCGTCCCCTGGGGTGCGCGGCGCCCTGTCGCCGGAGAAAGCCCTGGACCGGCTGTTGGTGGGGACCAACCTGAGCTACCGCAAGCTGGGCAACAACAACATCGTCCTGGAAAAGCGCACGGCGGGCAGCACCCTCAACCTGCAACAGGTGACCATCAGCGCCACCCGTAACGCGCAGGATGTGAACAGCGTACCCAGCACCGTCAGCGTGCATGATCGCGAAGAACTGGACCGCCAGAACGTCAACACCATCCGTGATCTGGTGCGCTACGAGCCGGGCGTCTCGGTCGGCGGCGCTGGCACCCGTGCCGGCAATGCCGGGTTCAACATCCGCGGGATCGACGGCGACCGCATCCTCACCCAGGTGGACGGTGTGGAAGTGCCCGACAACTTCTTCAACGGCCCCTACGCCAAGACCCGCCGCAACTACGTCGACCCGGAGATCGTCAAGCGCGTCGAGATCCTGCGCGGCCCGGCCTCGGCCCTCTACGGCAGCAGCGCCATCGGCGGTGCCGTGAGTTACTTCACCCTCGACCCGGACGACATCATCAAGCCCGGCCAGGACGTCGGCGCACGCCTGAAGACCGGCTACAGTTCCGCCGACAAAAGCTGGCTGACCTCCGGCACCGTCGCCGGCCGCGTGCAGGACTTCGATGGCTTGCTGCACCTGAGCCAGCGCAATGGCCATGAGACCGAATCCTACGACGGCAACAACGCCACCGGCCTGGCCCGTACCGGCGCCAACCCCGAGGACGCGCGCACCACCAACATCCTGGCCAAGCTCGGCTGGAACTATGGCGATGACAACCGCCTGGGCCTGACCTATGAGAAGTACAAGGATGATCGCGACGTCAACCTGAAGAACGCGGTGGGCGGCCCGTTCATCGGCGGCCGAGGCTTCAACCTGTACCGTGATCGCCGTGGTAACGACACCATTACCCGCGAACGTTTCGGCCTGGAAAACAGCTTCGCCCTTGAGTCGCCGATTGCCGACCGGATCAAGACCAGCCTCAACTACCAGATCGCCAAGACCGACCAGACCACTGCCGAGATCTATCAGTCAGGTCGTCGTGTCCTGCGTACCCGCGACACGCTGTACCAGGAAAAACAGTGGATTTTCGATGCTCAGTTGGACAAAGCGTTCAGCCTCGGTGAAACCGATCACCAAGTGACCTACGGCACCACCCTCAAGCAGCAGAAAGTCACCGGCTCGCGCGAGGGCGGCGCGACCTGTGTGGCCGTCGGCAGTGGCTGCACCGCCATCGGCGCGCCCAGCCCGATTGCCACTGACAGCGTGAAAAAGTCCAGCGACTTCCCCGACCCGACCATCAACACGTATTCGCTGTTCGCACAGGACCAGATCAGCTGGGACAAATGGACCTTCCTGCCCGCCGTGCGCTACGACTACACCCAGCTCAAACCCAAGCTGACCCAGGCGTTCCTCAACACCGTCAACCCGACAGGCGCGGACCCGGTGAGCGACAAGGAAAAAACCTGGCACCGTGTGACACCCAAGTTCGGCCTGACTTACGCCCTGACGGATCAATACACCTGGTTCGGCCAATATGCCGAAGGTTTCCGTACGCCATCCGCCAAGGCGTTGTACGGCCGCTTTGAAAACCTCAACCTGGGCTACACCGTCGAGCCCAACCCCGACCTCAAGCCAGAAACCAGCAAGGGCATCGAAACCGGGATTCGCGGCAAATTTGACGAGGGATCCTTTGAAGTCGCCGTGTTTTACAACAAGTACCGCGATTTTATCGATGAGGACAACGCCGTCGTCGGCGGCACGGTCGAACAGTTCCAGGCCATCAATATCAAGCGCGCCACCATCAAGGGGGCCGAAGCCAAAGGGCGCCTGAACCTGGATGCATTCGGCGCCCCGCAGGGCCTCTACACCCAGGGTTCGGTGTCCTATGCCTACGGTCGTAACGACGATAACGGCGAGCCGCTGAACAGCGTCAACCCGCTCAAGGGCGTGTTTGGCCTGGGCTACGACCAGGACAACTACGGTGGTCTGTTGAGCTGGACCCTGGTGAAAAAGCAGGATCGCGTCGACAGCAGTACCTTCCACGCGCCGGACGGCGACACCAGCGGCCCCTTCAAGACCCCGGGCTTCGGGGTTGTCGACCTGACTGCCTTCTACAAGGTCACCAACGACGTGACCATCAACGGCGGCCTCTACAACCTCACCGACAAGAAATACTGGAACTGGGATGACGTGCGCAGCTACGACAGTGTCGGCGAAGCCGCTGTGACCGGTCCGGCCAACCTCGACCGCTTGACTCAGCCGGGCCGCAACGTTGCGATCAACCTGATCTGGGACATCTGACGACACCCGACTCACCTCGTCGAAATTTCAGCGACGAGGTGAGGATTTTTTACTGTGCCGCGTCTTCTTGTTCGTCTAGTTGATAACAGCTCTCTTTAGGGCAACAAGGCGCTCCCCTTCCCAAGGACTTTTTCATGACCGCTTCTTCTACCGCAGAACGCCCAAGCCTGCGCTCCCAGCGCCTGAACCAGATCACCCACGAGCCGCACACCAAGCTGGATGCGCTGGTCAAGGCTCACGCCCCGTTTGAAACCCAGGCCAACTTCGCCCGTTTCGTGGTCGCGCAGTACCTGTTCCAGTCGGAACTGGTGGCCCTGTACAACGATGCCGAACTGATCAAGATCGTGCCTGACCTGGCCGAACGCTGCCGCGCCGAGGCCGCCAGGCTGGATCTGGCAGACCTGGATACAGAAGTGCCAGCACCGGTCCCCGGCGCGCTGAAGAACCCAAGCAAGGCCGAGGCCCTGGGCTGGTTGTTCGTGTCCGAAGGTTCCAAGCTGGGCGCTGCGTTCCTGATCAAGCGCGCCGTAGGCCTGGGCCTGAGCGAAACCTTCGGTGCCCGCCACCTGGGTGAGCCGGCCGGTGGTCGCGCCGAAGGCTGGAAAAGCTTCACTCGCACCCTGGATGCGTTGCAATTGAGCGCCGAGGAAGAAGCCGCAGCGGAAAAAGGCGCGGTGGATGCGTTTGTACGCTTCACCGTGTTGCTGGAACAGGCGTACGCTAGCGCCCCTGAACTGGCCTGATCGCCCACATTGAAATGCAACCGACTGTGGGAGGGGGCTTGCCCCCGATGGCGGAGGGCCAGGTACCTATTTGTTGGCTGATGCACCGCTATCGGGAGCAAGCCCCCTCCCACATTTAAACCGCATTTCAATGCCGACTCTTTTGTTATCCCCTACTTTGCACACACCATGACCCGCAAACCCCAATCCACCTCGAAAATCGCACAGATCCTCTTCGGCCTGCTGGCCTACGTCAGCCTGGGCATCGGGCTGGTGGCGATTGTGGTGCCGGGTTTGCCCACCACCGAGTTCATCCTCCTGGCCGCCTGGGCCGCGACCAAAAGCTCACCGCGCCTCAGTGCCTGGCTGGAAAACCACCGCCTGTTCGGACCGATCCTGTTCAACTGGCGCAACGGCAGGATCATCGCGCGCCGGGCCAAAGTCAGTGCCACCGTGAGCATGCTGCTGTGCGCCATCCTGATGCTGGTGATGCTCGACCACGGCTGGCCGATCTACCTGGCGATTGCCGGGATGAGCCTGGGCAACCTGTGGATCTGGTCACGCCCGGAACGGCTCGCACAGCCCGTGTGACGCCGGCTGTAGCCGCTTTCCTACCGCCCATCGCCTATCTCTCATGAATTGATTTGTTACGCCGATGTTTCAGACATAGCGCTGAATGGACTTGGCCCTGGATTGCATGCATTTCCACACGCCCATTCGCGAGTGAACCTATGTTCGACACCCTCTCCATACGTTTGAAAATCGTGCTGCTGTCCGGGCTATGTCTGCTGGGCGTAATAGCGTTGATCATCAGCATCAACCTTTACGAAACCAACCAGAACGACCATCTGATCAGCGATTCAAGCTCGCGAATGCTCACCAGCAGCGTGCAGAACCTGCTGCAAGCCAAGGCAGCGGAGCAAGCCGTGCTGCTGCGGAAAACCTTTGGTGAAAATCTTACCGTGATCACCGCCATCGCCGATCAGGTCAAAGACCTGCGCAACCTGGCCACCAAGCGCTCGCTGGACCCCGGCGCCTTGCGTGAAGAACTCAACCAGAGCCTGAAAACCACCTTCGAACGCAACAGCAAAGTGCTCGGCATCTGGCTGGCGTTCGAGCCCAATGGCCTGGACGGCAAGGACAGCGAGTTCGCCAATGACAAGACCCGCGCGTCCAATGAAAAAGGCCGCTTCTCCAGCTACTGGAACCGCGTCGGTGGTGAACCCTTGAACACCATCATGCTCGAGGAAGACCTGACCAAGACCACCCTCAACCTCAGCGGAACGCCCTATAACATTTGGTACACCTGCCCCCGGGACACCCGAAGCACCTGCCTGCTGGACCCATATGAAGACACGGTGACCGGCACACCGGTACTGATGACCACCATTTCCTTGCCGATGATCGTGGACGGGAAAGTCATTGGCGTGGTCGGTGTCGATATCGCCCTCAACACCCTGCAAGCCAGCACGGACGCCGCGCAAAAAGAGCTGTTCGACGGTGCGGCACACCTTGAGATCATTTCCAGCAACGGCCTGATTGCGGCCTACAGTGGCGAACCCGCCAAGGTTGGAAAAAACCTGGTCGACACCCTCGGTGCAGAAGGCAAGGAGATCGTGCAACTGCTCGCCAGTGGCAGCTATGTCAACCGCGAACAAGGCGACACCATCCGCGCGGTTTACCCGGTCAAGCCCATTGCCGATGCCAAAGCCTGGGGCGTAGTGATCAAACTGCCCAAACACGTGATGCTTGCCGACAGCACGAAACTTCAAGGCGTGCTCGACGCAGCCCAGGCCAGCGGCACCCTCAAGGCCCTGCTGGTCGGCGCCGCCGCCGGCCTGCTCGGCTTGCTGCTGATCTGGCTCACCGCCACCGGCGTGACCCGTCCGATCAACAGCGTGGCCGCCATGCTCAAGGACATCGCCAGCGGCGACGGCGATCTCACCCAGCGCCTGGCCTATGCCAAGAAAGATGAACTGGGCGAGTTGGTGAACTGGTTCAACCGCTTCCTCGATAAGCTGCAACCGACCATCGCGCAGATCAAGCAAAGCATCACCGAAGCCCGTGGCACGGCTGACCAGTCCTCGGCCATCGCACGCCAGACCAGCGAAGGCATGCAGGTGCAGTTCCGCGAAATCGACCAGGTGGCCACGGCGTCCAACGAAATGAGCGCCACCGCCCATGACGTCGCCAACAGCGCCTCCAATGCCGCCAGCGCGGCACGCGGCGCCGATCAGTCGGCCCGTGAAGGCATGTCGATCATCGAGCAGAGCACCCGCGACATCACCACCCTCGCCGAAGAAGTCAGCAAAGCGGTGGGCGAAGTCGAAGCCCTGGCGGTCAATAGCGAGCAGATCGGTTCAGTCCTGGAAGTGATCCGCAGCATTGCCGAGCAAACCAACCTGCTGGCGCTCAACGCGGCGATCGAAGCCGCACGCGCCGGGGAAAGCGGCCGGGGGTTTGCGGTGGTGGCAGACGAAGTGCGCAACCTGGCCAAGCGCACCCAGGATTCCGTGGAGGAAATCCGCCTGGTGATCGAACGCATCCAGAGCGGCACCCGTGGCGTGGTGGCAACCATGCACTCGAGCCAGAGCCAGGCCCAGAGTAACGCCGGGCAGATCCATCAAGCCGCGCAGGCCCTGGGCAAGATCAGTGATGCGGTGACGGTGATCAGCGACATGAACCTGCAAATCGCCAGCGCCGCCGAGCAGCAAAGCGCCGTGGCCGAAGAGGTCAACCGCAACGTCTCGGCGATCCGCACCGTGACCGAAACCCTCACCGGCCAGGCCACCGAATCGGCGGCCATCAGCAGCCAGCTCAATGCGTTGGCCAGCCAGCAGATGAAACTCATGGATCAATTCAAGGTGTAAGACACACCAATGGTCAAATGTGGGAGGGGGCAAGCCCCCTCCCACATTTTGATCGCCTACTGCTTAGAGACCCGTCCAGGCCTTCACAAACGCCGCCACATCTTCCTTCGGCGCCGTACGCGGCGGGTTCTGCGGTGTACCCAAATAAAGGAAGCCAATCACCTCCTCATCCGCCGTCAGCCCCAGGCCTTTGGCCACGTGGGCCGAATAGGACAACTCACCCGTGCGCCACACCGCACCAATCCCCTGGGCATAGGCCGCCAGCAGAATGCCGTGGGCCGCGCAGGCGGCTGCCAACAGTTGTTCAGACTTGGGCACCTTGAAGTGCTCCTGCAGGCGGGCAATCACCACCACCACCAGCGGTGCACGCAGCGGGCCGTTCTGGGCCTTTTCGATGACAGCCTGGGGAGCATCGGCGTCCTGCAAACGGGCGGCTTCGGCCAACAGCGTGCCCATCTGCTCACGGGCGGCACCTTCCACGGTGAGGAAACGCCAAGGGCGCAGTTGGCCGTGGTCGGGCGCACGCATGGCTGCGGCGAACAGCACATCGCGCTGCTCCTGGGTCGGTGCCGGTTCCAGCAAACGCGGCACGGAAACACGGTTGAGCAAAGCGTCGAGAGCCTGCATTGGCCACCTCCAGAAAAAAATGTGCGGTCATTCTAGCGGGAATGAATCGGGATGCCACCAAACGATAATTGCTCTTATTCAATCCGCCCCGCCCTGTTAGACTTTGCGACCTTATTTCCAGCCTTCGTCCGGGAAACTCGATGTTTCGTTCGCTTTTTCGCCTGTGCGCAGCGTTGATGGCCTTGAGCCTGGCCGCCTGCGACGACGCCCCACGCTTCACCAAGGCCGAGCCGGGTGAATCGCGAGCGGGCGGCGCGACGACGGTGAACAAGCGCGACCAGAATGCGTTTTCCCTGCCCTCGGCCAACCTGTCGCCCACGCGCCGCCTGGATTTCAGCGTGGGCAACAGCTTCTTTCGCAGCCCCTGGGTGATCGCGCCGTCCACCACCACCGCCCGGGATGGCCTGGGCCCGCTGTTCAATACCAACGCCTGCCAGAACTGCCATATCAAGGACGGCCGTGGCCACCCGCCGCTGCCCGACGCGGCCAATGCGGTGTCGATGCTGGTGCGCCTGTCGATTCCCCTGTCTACCCAGGACCAGGCGCCCTACGCCAAGCTCATCGAGCAAGCCGGGGTGGTGCCCGAGCCCGTCTACGGCGGGCAATTGCAGGACATGGCCGTGCCCGGCGTCGAACCAGAAGGCAAGGTGCGCGTCGACTACACGCCGGTCAACGTCACCTTTAAGGACGGCACCGTCGTCGAGCTGCGCAAGCCCGACCTGCAAATCACCCAGCTCGGCTATGGCCCGATGCATCCGGACACGCGCTTCTCCGCACGCATCGCCCCGCCGATGATCGGCCTGGGCCTGCTCGAAGCCATCAGCGACGCGGACATCCTGCGCAATACCGACCCGAAGACCGCCGACAAGGAAGCCCTCGTCGGCAGGGCGAATCGGGTCTGGGATGACGCCGAGCAAACAACCGTACTCGGGCGTTTTGGCTGGAAAGCCGGGCAACCCAATCTCAATCAACAAAATGTTCACGCGTTCTCTGGTGATATGGGCCTCACCACCTCCCTGAGACCCTTCGATGACTGCACCGACGCCCAAGTCGCCTGCAAACAGGCACCCAACGGCAATGGCCCCGATGGCGAGCCGGAAGTCAGCGACAACATCCTGCGCCTGGTGCTGTTCTATACGCGCAACCTGGCCGTGCCCGTGCGCCGCGACGTCGACACGCCGCAGGTGCTGGCCGGGAAAAACCTGTTCTACCAGGCCGGTTGCCAGGGTTGCCATAAACCGACGTTCACCACCGCCGGAAATGCCGCCGAACCCGAGTTGGCCAACCAGGTGATTCGCCCCTACAGCGACCTGCTGTTGCACGACATGGGCCCAGGCCTGGCCGACAACCGCACGGAATTCAAGGCCGGTGGCCGCGACTGGCGCACGCCGCCGTTGTGGGGCATCGGCCTGACGCAGACCGTCAGTGGTCATACCCAGTTCCTGCATGACGGCCGCGCCCGCAACCTGCTCGAAGCCGTGTTGTGGCACGGCGGCGAAGCACAAGCGGCGCAGCAGCATGTGTTGTCCTTCAATGCCGAGCAGCGCGCTGCGTTGCTGGCGTTCCTGAATTCTTTATAAGCTTCGCCCCAATTACAGAAGGGAGCTCGACATGTTCCGTCCCAAGTTGTTGTTCACCAGCCTGGCCGCCCTCGCCCTGGGTGCCTGCTCGCCACAAGACCCGCAAGCCGTGACCTCGGCGGCGATCGCCAAGCAAGTGATCCTGCCGACCTACAGCCGTTGGGTCGAAGCCGACCGCCAGTTGGCCGTCAGCGCCCTGGCCTACTGCCAGGGCAAAGAAAGCCTGGACACCGCCCGCGCCGACTTCCTCCACGCGCAAAAAGCCTGGGCCGAGTTGCAACCGCTGCTGATCGGCCCACTGGCCGAGGGCAACCGCTCGTGGCAGGTGCAGTTCTGGCCGGACAAGAAGAACCTGGTGGGCCGCCAGGTCGAGCAACTGGTCGCCGCCCAGCCGCAGATCGACGGTGCCGCACTGGCCAAGTCCAGCGTGGTGGTGCAGGGCCTGTCGGCCTACGAATACATCCTCTACGACGCCAGGACCGACATCGCCGACGATGCGCAGAAAGCCCGTTACTGTCCGCTGCTGGTGGCCATTGGTGAGCGCCAGAAAGCCCTGGCCGAAGAGATCCTGGCCAGCTGGAACAGCACCGACGGCATGCTCGCGCAGATGAGCAAGTTTCCGAACCAGCGCTACGCTGATTCCCACGAAGCCATCGCCGATCTGCTGCGCGTACAAGTGACCGCACTGGACACCCTGAAGAAAAAACTCGGCACGCCCATGGGCCGCCAGACCAAGGGCATCCCGCAGCCGTTCCAGGCCGATGCATGGCGCAGCCAGTCGTCCCTGCAAAGCCTGGAAGCCAGCCTCGCCGCCGCCCAGACCGTGTGGGTGGGCGTGGACAACAAGGGCCTGCGTGGTTTGCTGCCGGCGGATCAGAAGCCATTGGCCGACAAGATCGACGCGGCCTATGCCGCCGCGCTGAAACTGTTCGCCAGCAACCAGCGCACCCTCAACGAACTGTTGAACGATGACGCCGGACGCCAGCAGCTCAACGACATCTACGACAGCCTCAACGTCGTCCACCGCCTGCACGAAGGCGAGCTGGCCAAGGCGCTGGGGATCCAACTGGGCTTCAATGCCAACGACGGTGACTGATGATGCTCAGGCGACAGGCTTTGGCGATCGGCAGCGTGCTGCTCAGCGCACTCACGTTGGGTGGCTGGACGCTGTTCAAAGGGAAAGACAGGGGCCCGCTGCTGCTGTCGGCGCGCGATGATGCAGACGGCAAGCACTATGCCGTGGGCTTTCAGCTGGACGGCAAGCAGGTGTTTGCCACCCAGGTCGGCCAGCGCTGCCACGACATCATCAACCACCCGACACTGCCGATTGCGCTGTTTGTTGCCCGCCGCCCAGGCACCGAGAGTTACCTGATCGACCTGCGCGATGGCGCGCTGTTGCAAACCCTCACCTCGAACGCCAACCGCCACTTCTACGGCCATGCGGTTATCCACAAGAGCGGCAATTGGCTGTACGCCACCGAAAACGACACGTCAGACCCCGGCCGTGGCCTGCTCGGTGTGTACAAGTTCGAAGGCGAGCGCCTGGTGCACAGCGGCGAGATCTCCACCCATGGCATCGGCCCGCACCAGGTGTCGTGGATGCCCGACGGCGAAACCCTGGTGGTAGCCAACGGCGGCATTCGCACCGAAGCCGAAAGCCGCGTGGAGATGAACCTCAACGCCATGGAACCGAGCCTGGTGCTGATGCACCGTGACGGCACGCTGATCAGCAAGGAAACCCTCGGCCAGCAGATGAACAGCGTGCGCCATATGGGCATCGCCAGCGATGGCACCCTTCTCACCGGCCAGCAGTTCATGGGACCGTCCCAGGAGCGCTCCGAGTTGCTGGCGATCAAGCGCCCGGGCCAGCCGTTCGTGGCGTTCCCGGTGGCCGATGAGCAGTTGCAGGCCATGGGGCATTACACCGCCAGCGTCGCCGTGCACAGCGAGTTGCGCCTGGTGGCGTTGACCGCACCCCGTGGTAACCGCTTCTTTATCTGGGACATGGACACCGCCGAGCTGCGCCTGGATGGACCGTTGCCCGATTGCGCAGGCGTCGGCGCAGTGGCGGACGGGTTTGTCGTCACTTCGGGCCAGGGCCGTTGCCGCTACTACGATTGCCGCCAGAAACAGCTGGTCGCCAAACCGTTGGAATTACCGGCGGGGCTCTGGGATAACCACCTGCATCTGATCTGACCTGCGTAGATACCGTCTATCCAACACCGCCCCCCGTAGCAGCTGTCGAGCCTTGGCGAGGCTGCGTCGGCCGCGACTCGAGCCTGAATCGGCAGCGCGCCTGACGCAGCCTCGCTTGCGCTCGGCAGCTGCTACGGATTTGCGCGGTGTTGGATAAGACGGTATCTACGGATTTGCGATAAGACGGTATCTACGGGGGTGAGGCTCTTGTAGCAGCCGCGTTGCGAGTAAGGTTGGAAGGTAAAAAAAAGGGCCTCGCATCGCAAGGCCCTTCTTCGGGGGTTTGAATCGTTTCAACTCTGCGGCCTCATCCCTTGGGACATCCCAAACATGAACAACAGCAACTCATGATCAGGCTTGACCGCCGCACTCGCCTTGGCGACGCGGGGCAACAGGCATTGCCCGCCCCCTTGCACCGCACTGAGCACCTGTGTGCGAGGTTGCTCCCATGCGGCCAGGGCCAGGGCCGCAATGCCCATCGCCCCGACCAGGAACAAACCTCGTGCTATTTCTAGCTTCATTTGGTTAAACCCTTGATAGCGCTGCCAAACGCCGTCTGGTAAAAGTAGCTGAGTTTTTCCCAGTCGGTGCTGTTCCACGACGAATGGCGACGCAACTGCAACATGTCATGGGAGGCTGCCCGATAAGCGGTCAAGCGCTGGCGGCATTTCTCGAAGTCCAGCAGCGCCACTTCCACCTGGGCCGAGTCGCCCTCGCCCGTCACCCGCACGAAAATATGCTTGATGTACAGGCAACCGTGCTGCCAGCGGCCCTTGTGCATGCGGGCCAGGGTGGCAGCCAACTCCTTGAGCAAGCGCTCGTGCACCTGCTCGCCATACTCTTCGCGACCACCGGCGGCGTACCAGTTTTCAATTTCGTCGAAGCCGTCTAGGGCGGCGGTTACCAGCAGCGCCTTCCAGTGGTGCTCGGGGTCACGACGCGCCTCACAAAAGACCATTTCGGGCACGCGAACATCCAGCAGTCGCAGGCCCCTGAGGGCATCACGCTCGCGCAGCACCGTGGGGCGTCCGAACGGGTGCAGCCAACTGCGGTAGATATGGCCCGTTTGGCGCTTGCTGTAGAGCAAACGGCCATTGGCAGTCATTACACGCTGTACACCACTTTCACCGCCACGCCGGCGATTGGGCTCTTCGACCCATTCGCCTTGCTGACGCCAGAAATAATCGAAGCGTTCTTCGGGAGCTACGTGACTGCCTGCTACGCACTCAACTGCCATCCTGTTACCTCTTGCGCAATACATACACCCGCCACATGGCGTACAGCGGTATGAAGTCCAGGGATTCCTGAACACGGAATCCGGCTTGCTCGAACTCTGCTTCAACAGTAGCAGCCGGTAACACAAATCTGTTCTGGTAACCTTCCTGCTCACCTGTCTTGCGACGCTTTCCTTCCAGACGCTTGCGTTTCCAGGCTTTGAAATTGCCATCGACCCACAGCGAAATGATCACGCTGTCACGGGTAACCCGCTGAAACTCCCGCAGAATTGCCTGACGGTGCGCCGGATCACCAATGTGGTGGAGCAGGCGCATACAGAAAATGCTGTCGACTGAGTTATCCGGCAAATCGATATCGAAGGCAGATGTCTGCAAGGGTCGTACCCTTTTCACCACTTCTGCGGGCTGGGCGGCCATCGCGACCTTCAACATGGAGGCCGAATTGTCGGCGCCGATGATCACACGGTTGGGTTTTTCCGCCAGCAGCGGCCAGAAACGCCCGGCGCCACACGGCAGGTCCAGCACCAGGCCAGGCTCGCCGGCCATCGCCAACGCGCCACGGGCCAGTTGCTCGTCGCGTTTGTGGGACAACCGGCGAGCCAGATTGTCCTGATGCTTGAGCAAATATTCGTGGGCGTGCTGATCGTCGTACTTTTCGGAAAATTCGAGCTTGATCGGGGTAGGCATCAACGGATCTCCAGTTGCTGATGCCTACAACCTTAAGCAGCGTCCTGTGATCAACAGGTCAACCCCTTGTGAAAAACTTGTCCTGTCCAATCTCATATATTTCAAGACTTTACAGATACAAGCAATATCATGGGGCCATCTTCGCCGAATTACGGGGATCTCTGGCAGGATAACGGCAGCGGGAACGTTCAGGCGTTGACCTGACTCAACTGGACATGAAAGCGACAGCCATTGGGCTCCACGGTGCTGAGGGTAACGCTCCAGCCCTGGTTCTCGCAGATGCGCTGGACCAGTGACAAACCCAACCCCAGACCCTCGCCGCGCTTCTCACTGCCGCGGACGAACGGCTCGAACATCGCTTCGCGCTTGTCTTCGGGAATGCCGACGCCGCTGTCTTCCACCACAAACCCGGTCGGCTCCAGGGTCAGCCGGATGAAGCCGCTTTCGGTGTAATGCAGGGCATTGCGCAACAGGTTGCCCATCACGGCATGCAGGAAGGTCGCGTTGTAGCGCGTATCCAGCGGGTCGCCCGGCTGGTAGATCAACTCCAGGCCCTTGTGTTCGATGGGCTCGCGCCAGATGCCGAGCAGATCATCAGCGACCTGGGACAGATTGGCCCTAGGCGACATGCTCCCGTCATCATGCTGAGCCCGGGCCAGCATCAGGAAGGTTTGCACCAGTTCGCGCATTTCTTCGCAGGCCCGGGCGATTCGCTCGACCTGGTTACGCCCACGCTGATCGATAGCCGGGTTTTCCAGCAACAGTTCGCAGGAACTGGCCAGCACCATCAAAGGCGTGCGCAGTTCGTGGCTGACATCGCTGGTGAACAACTGCTCGCGGGACAACGCCTGGCGCAGGCGCCCCAGCGTGGCGTCGAAGGCCACCGCCAGCTCACCCACTTCGTCGGCCGCGTAGTCCGGTGCCAGGGGCGGCGCCAGGCCCAGCAACTGGTCGCGGTGCCGCACCTGGCGGGCCAGGCGCACCACCGGCGCCATCACTTTACGGGCCAGCACCCAGCCGAGGAATACCGCCAGCGCCAGGCTGAGCACGAAGCCCACCAGCACCACGGCAAACAGCACGCGCTCGCGCTCTTCGAAATCGCTTTGATCCTGCAGCAGCACATAGCGCCGACCGTCGACCACTTCTACCATGGCGTGGTACGACAACGCCTCACGAAACACCTCATGAAACCCTGGTTCCAGATGCCGCAGGTCCTTGGGCAATTCAAAATCCCCGGGGCCACCGCTGAAGTAAAACAGCTGGTCGGGCTCGGGCCGGTGCCGCCAGTCCTCGACGGTGTCCATCAGCAGCAGGCGCTGCAGGTCACCGCCCAAGCCTGCCGAGATCAACTTCTCTTCCACCAGGTGCACGGTGGCGACGATGCCCATGGCGAAGGCCCCCGCCACCAACGCACTCATCAAGGCAAAGGCGATGATGATCCGCTGGGCAAGGCTTTGCTTAAACTCCATCACGGCCCTCGGCCAAGCGGTAACCCACACCATGCACGGTTTGCAGCAACGGCTTGGCGAACGGCTTATCGATCACCTGGCGCAACTGGTGGACATGGCTGCGCAGGCTGTCGCTGTCCGGGCAGTCATCGCCCCACAGCGCCTCTTCCAGCACTTCCCGACGCAATACGTGGGGACTTTTCTGCATCAAGACCGCGAGCAGCTTCAGGCCGACCGGGTTGAGCTTGAGCAGGCGCCCTTCGCGGGTCACTTCCAGGGTATCGAGGTCGTAATTCAGATCAGCCACTTGCAGGGCGCGGCGACCGCCACCTTGGGCACGGCGCAGCACCGCTTCGATGCGCGCAGCCAGTTCCGACAGGGCAAACGGTTTGAGCAAATAGTCATCGGCGCCGGACTTGAAGCCCTGCAGCCGGTCATCCAACTGGTCGCGAGCGGTGAGCATGATCACCGGCGTGTCACGGCGCGCGTCCTCACGCAGGCGTTTGCACAAGGTGTAGCCATCGATGCCAGGCAGCATGATGTCGAGCACGATCAAGTCGTAATGCTCGGTCGCGGCCAGGTGCAGGCCCGACAAACCGTCCTGCGCACAGTCCACGGTGTAGCCTTTTAGCCCCAGGTAGTCGGCCAGGTTGGCCAGAATATCGCGGTTGTCTTCAACCAGTAGAATTCGCATGGGCAGTGTCTCCGTACGCGGTAACGGCCGTGTTGGCTCGCGCAGCTTAAGGCCAAGTGTGGCTCAGGGATAGAGCGGAAAGGCGTGCCAATATAGGTTTTCAACCGATTCAGCCTACCAACGAGTTTTTCACTATAGCTTCACAAACTGACTACAGTGTCAGGCAGAAGATCGCCCCCCATTGATATAAGGAACATGGACATGGGGTTGCTCAAGACGGCGCCAATGCGCTATTTGCTGTTGGTAACCGGTGCCTGGCTGGTTATTTTCCTGCTCACTCGTGGCGTGCTGCTCATCACCCATTTGGATGAAGTCGGCGGCAACCTGTTGCCGGTGTTTGGCGTGGGCCTGCTGTACGACCTGGGTTTCCTGGCGTATGCGGCACTGCCGCTGGGTCTGTATTTGCTGCTGTGCCCGCCCGTGCTGTGGCGCCGTCGCGGTCACCGCTGGTTCCTGCAGGCCGTGCTCACCGTCAGCCTGTTCGCCATGCTGTTTACCTCGGTGGCCGAGTGGCTGTTCTGGGATGAATTCGGCGTGCGCTTCAACTTCATTGCCGTCGATTACCTGGTGTACTCCGACGAGGTGTTGAACAACCTGCTCGAGTCCTACCCGATCGGCAAACTGCTGAGCCTGCTCGCCATGCTGGCGATTGTCTTGAGCCTGGCCTTGCGCAAGCCGTTCAATGCGGCGATGAGCGCCCCACTGCCGCCGATGCGCGGTCGCCTGGTGAATGCCCTGGCCCTGTTGGTGATTGCTGGCCTCAGCCTGCAGCTGATCAGCCAGGACAGCCCGCGAGCCCTGGGTGGCAACGCCTACAAGAACGAACTGGCCAGCAATGGTCCGTATCAGTTTTTTGCCGCATTCCGTAACAACGAACTGGATTACCCACAGTTCTACAAAACCCTGCCGACTGAGGTTATCGCCACGCAACTGCGTGCAGAGCTGAGCGAACCCAACGCCCGCTTTATCGGCCAGGACCCGCTGGATATCCGCCGCGCCATCACCAATCCGGGCACGCCGCGCAAACCCAATGTCGTGCTGGTGACCATCGAAAGTTTCAGCGCCAAGTACATGGGCAGCAACGGCGACGAGCGCAACCTCACGCCTAACCTGGATGCGCTGCGTAAACAGAGCCTGTATTTCAATAATTTCTATGCCACCGGCACTCGCACCGACCGTGGCCTGGAGGCGATCACCCTGGCGATTCCACCCACGCCCGGGCGCTCGATCGTCAAGCGCATCGGTCGTGAAAGCGGCTTCGCCAGCCTGGGGCAACAGCTCACGGCCGTCGGTTACGACAGCGTGTTTGTGTACGGCGGGCGCGGGTACTTCGATAACATGAACGCGTTTTTCAGCGGCAACGGTTATCGCGTCGTGGACCAGAGCAGCGTGCCCGAGTCAGAAATCTCGTTCAAGAACGCCTGGGGCATGGCTGACGAGGACCTGTATAACCAAACCCTGAAACTGGCCGACATCGACTACGCCAAGCAGCAGCCCTTTTTGCTGCAACTGATGACCACTTCCAACCACCGCCCCTACACCTACCCGGATGGGCGTATCGACATCAAATCCGGGAATGGCCGCGACGGCGCGGTGAAATACACCGACCACGCCATCGGCCAATTCCTGGAAGCCGCCCGCCAAAAACCCTGGTTCGATAACACGATCTTCATCTTCGTCGCCGACCACACCGCCGGCAGCGCAGGCAAGGAAGACCTGCCCATCACCAACTACCAGATTCCGCTGTTCATCTATGCGCCCAAGCTGATCGACGCACGGGAAAGCGCACAACTGGCCAGCCAGATCGACCTGGCGCCCACGCTGCTGGGCCTGCTCAACCTGAGCTACGAATCCACCTTCTTTGGTCGCAACCTACTGCAAGACAACCCACTGCCACCTCGGGTGGTGCTCGGCAACTACCAGCACCTTGGCCTGTTCGACGGCAAGGACCTGGCCATTCTCAGCCCACGCCTGGGCCTGCGCCGCCACGACCAGGCCCTGGGTAAGAGCCAGGAGTTGCGGGTCGGCAGCGATGACCCGTTGATCCAGCGGGCGATCACCTACTACCAGGCCGCCAGCTATGACTTCAAACAACAGTTACTGAGCTGGAGAGCGCCCAAGGAAGAGGCCCCGGCACTGAGCACGCGCTAACCAAAACGCCCCGTACAGGTCAGTACGGGACGTTTTTCACCAGGGTCCACCATGGGAACCACCCCCGCCGTCCCCGTCTCCAAACCTCTCAACCTATGGCTCTGCCTGGGCATCCCCGGCGGCGCTGCGCTCCTGTTGCTGCTGCTGGAGCTGACCTCGCTGGACATGAACCTCGCCAAGCTGTTCTACAACGGCGCGGAGGGCGGCTTCATCGGGCGTTACAGTTTCTTCCTCGAAGACATCCTGCATGATCGTGCCAAACAGTTGGTCATCCTGTTCTCGGTCCTGGCGATCCTGGGATTTGCCGGCACGTTTATTCTCCGACGGCTCAAACCCTATCGTCGTGAACTGGGCTGCCTGGTGCTGTCACTCGGGCTGGCGACCGCGTTTGTCGCTCCGCTGAAAACCATCACCGGCGTCCAGTGCCCGTGGAGCGTCCAGGAATTCGGCGGTCAGGAAACCTACAGCAAACTGCTGAGCCCTCGCCCGCCCACCGATAAACCCGGGCGCTGCTGGCCAGGCGGTCATGCCGCCACCGGGTTCGCCTTGTTCGCCCTGTTTTTTGCACTGCGTGACCGGCAGCCGCGCCTGGCGCGCTACGCATTCATCTTCGCCGTCGGCTTGGGCAGCGTTTTTTCCGTCAGCCGTATGATGCAAGGCGCGCACTTCTTTTCCCATAACGTGTGGACGGCAATTTTCTGCTGGCTGATCTGCCTGGGGCTGTATTGCCTGTTGCTGTACCGGCCATCCAAGCGCGCGGCGCCCACCTGAGCCCAAGCCGCCGCCCACAAAAAAGCCCCGCCTGCATCACTGCAGGCGGGGCTTTTTCAGTACAGGGGTAAGGCTGGCTTACATCATGCCGCCCATGCCACCCATGCCGCCCATGTCTGGCATACCGCCGCCAGCCGAGCCTTCAGCCTTTGGCTTGTCAGCGATTGCAGCTTCGGTGGTCAGGATCAGACCACCGATGGAGGCTGCGGCCTGCAGCGCGGAACGAGTCACCTTGGTAGGGTCCAGGATGCCCATTTCGATCATGTCGCCATAGACGCCAGTCGCAGCGTTGTAACCGTAGTTACCTTTGCCGTTCTTGACTTCGTTGACCACAACACTTGGCTCGTCGCCGGAGTTGGCAGCGATCTGACGCAGCGGTGCTTCAACCGCACGACGCAGCACAGCGATACCGACGTTCTGGTCAGCGTTGTCGCCGGCCAGGTTGGTCAGGGCTTCCAGGGCACGGATCAGCGCGACGCCACCGCCAGGTACCACGCCTTCTTCGACGGCTGCGCGGGTTGCGTGCAGGGCGTCTTCAACGCGGGCTTTCTTCTCTTTCATTTCAACTTCGGAACCCGCGCCAACCTTGATCACTGCAACGCCGCCGGACAGCTTGGCCAGGCGCTCTTGCAGTTTTTCACGGTCGTAGTCCGAAGACGTCTCGGCAACCTGGGCACGGATCTGAGTGATGCGCGATTGGATGTCGCCGTCAACGCCAGCACCGTCAACGATGATGGTGTTTTCCTTGGAGATAGTCACGCGCTTGGCGCTACCCAGGTTTTCCAGGGTGGCGCTTTCCAGGCTCAGGCCGATCTCTTCGGAGATAACGGTACCGCCGGTCAGGACGGCAATGTCCTGCAGCATGGCCTTGCGACGGTCGCCGAAGCCTGGAGCCTTGACGGCTGCGACTTTAACGATGCCACGCATGTTGTTCACAACCAGGGTCGCCAGGGCTTCGCCTTCAACGTCTTCGGAAACGATCAGCAGTGGGCGGCCGGCTTTGGCAACGGCTTCCAGCACTGGCAGCATTTCGCGGATGTTGGAAATCTTCTTGTCGACCAGCAGGATCAGCGGGCTGTCCAGCTCGGCAACCATGGTTTCCGGCTTGTTGACGAAGTACGGGGACAGGTAGCCACGGTCGAACTGCATGCCTTCGACAACCGACAGTTCGTTTTCCAGGCCAGTGCCTTCTTCAACGGTGATCACGCCTTCTTTACCGACTTTTTCCATGGCTTCGGCAATGATGTCGCCGATGGAGCTGTCGGAGTTGGCGGAGATGGTGCCTACCTGGGCGATAGCCTTGGTGTCGGCGCAAGGCTTGGACAGGTTTTTCAGCTCAGCGACGATGGCGATGGTGGCCTTGTCGATGCCGCGCTTGAGGTCCATCGGGTTCATGCCGGCAGCAACGGCCTTGTAGCCTTCGTTGACGATCGCCTGAGCCAGAACGGTGGCGGTGGTAGTACCGTCGCCTGCGTCATCGTTGGCACGGGAGGCAACGTCTTTGACCAGCTGCGCGCCCATGTTTTCGAAACGGTCTTCCAGTTCGATTTCTTTGGCGACGGAAACGCCGTCCTTGGTGATGGTCGGAGCGCCGAAGCTCTTCTCGATGATCACGTTACGGCCTTTCGGGCCCAGGGTCGCTTTTACTGCGTCAGCCAGGATGTTGACACCGGTGAGCATTTTCTTACGGGCGGAATCGCCGAATTTAACTTCTTTAGCAGCCATGATCGATATTCCTTAAATACTTTGTAGTAACGGGAAAATGAGCGGGGAAATCAGTCTTCCAGAACGGCGAGAATCTCGTTCTCAGCCATAACCAGCAGGTCTTCGCCGTCGACTTTCACAGTGTTGCTGCCGGAGTAAGGGCCAAATACAACCTTGTCACCGACTTTAACGGCCAGCGCACGTACGTCACCGTTTTCCAGAGTCTTGCCTGGGCCTGCAGCGACGATCACACCGTGGTTGGCTTTTTCAGCAGCCGAACCTGGCAGAACGATACCGCCAGCGGTTTTCTTTTCTTCTTCGCTGCGACGGATTACGACGCGGTCGTGCAGAGGACGAAGCTTGCTCATTGTCGATCTCTCCTAATTGTGTTTTTCATCGGCCGGTATCGATACCGGCGGGTTGTATTCCGGCAGTGCCGGTCGCGGTTCGCTGGGCGAAACACGGAAGTCTGTCCGGTGTCGCCACCAGAAACCTTGCGGTGACCGTTACATAAGGGCGCATAAGCTTATTACAAGGGGCCGGCGATGATTTTTTTTGCGTCTGCCAGCCTATAAAAGGAACACGGCACCCGAAGGTGCCGTGCCAGTGAAGCGGTTATTTGCTGTCGCGGTGTTCGAACTCGCCTTCGATCACGTCGCCTTCTCGCCCCAACGGTTGGCGCGGAGCCGGGCCGCCACGGGGTTGCAGGTCGTCGGCGAACGCACGTTGGCGAATAGCGGCCTCTTCGGCGCGCTGGCGCATCTTGCCCGCCAGCAATTTGCGGGTGAACGGCAGCAGCATCACCAGGCCCACTACGTCGCTGATAAAGCCCGGCAGGATCAACAGGCCGCCCGCCAACGCCATCATCAGGCCTTCGAGCATGGTCTGGGCCGGCAGTTCGCCGCGGTTCAGGCTCTCACGGGCACGCAGCGCCGTGGCCAGGCCGGCGACGCGCAGCACCAGGACGCCGAGCATCGAGCCGAGAATGATCAGCAACAGGGCCGGGAAAAACCCGATCGCACCGCTGACTTGAACGAATACGAACAGCTCCAACACCGGGAACAGCAGAAAGAGCAATAAAAAAGGGCGCATCAAAAGGTTCCTCAACGCAAGAATGCCTTGCCAGTCCACCTTAGATGACGTCGCCGTTTCGTGAATTCAAGCTTCAGCGGCGGCTTTTTTCGGCCAGACCTCAGCGTGGGCCAATGAAACAAGGGCTTCGCGTACTTGTGTCGGCGTGTTGCAAGACGCCGCAAACGGCAGCCAGTGCAGGGCCTGGCCGATACGCAGGTGCAGGCCTTCGCTGTCGATGCCGGCCAATTGCGCAGGCTCGAACGTCGGCAAGCCGGCCAACTCGACGTAGTGGGCAATGGCCTTGGTGTGGTCGCTGTTCATGTGCTCGATCATGCTGCGCTCGGCCTTGCCCGCGAAGGGATTGGCCAGGGTCAATTGGTCGACCCAGTGAATCGCGCCAAACCCGCCGATATAACGGTGACGCACCGGCTTGAGCACCCAGAAATCGAAATCGTGGGCCTGGTGGTAGTTGGCCGAATCGGGGAAGTAGCGGTAATAGCGCTCGGCCGCTGCTTCGATGGCGACCGGGTCCTCGAGTTTCTCGGCTTCGGCCAGGTAGGTCAGGCGCCCCACGGCCTGCACATCATCCGCTTCACGCTCGCCGACCAGCAGCGAACACTTGGGATCTTTTTGCAGGTTATGGGTGTGCTGGGCGATACGGCTGATCAGAATCAGCGGGCGGCCCTGCTCGTCGAGGCAATACGGCACGACCGAGCCGAACGGAAAGCCGGGCATGGCCTTGGACAGTGTGGAGAGAGCCCCACGGTATTCCTTGAGCAACAGCTCTCGGGCGTTCTTGGCAACCTGCGTGCTCAACGTATGACTCCTCGGGTATTCGGCCGCCCATAGCGTATGGGAATGGATCTCAACACAAGGTAATCAATCTACGCGCCGGTTGCCAGCGGCTCGATTACCAGGCGACGCCGAAGCCTGCGGTATAGCGGGTCTTGCTCAGGCTGCTTTCCGAATCGCCGCTGATCACGTCGCGCTCGGCCTTGAGGTTGAGCGACGCCCACTCGGTGACTTTATAGCGCAGGCCCATTTCCGCATCCAGGGAGTACTCGGCCGGGCCGTCGATAGGCTTGCCCACCTCGCCATTGGTGAAGAACTCAACGGTCTTGCCCACCAGGTAGCGGTTGTAGTTCCACTTCATGGCCAAGGAATAGAAGTTGTCCTTGCCGCCATCGGCGTACTCGTAATCGGTGCGGTTGACCAGCGAGCCGAGGGAGAACGCCCCCAGTTCGTCGTCCCAGAACTGGTAGCCCGGGCCGGTACCGACGGTACGTTGACGCGCCAGGTCTTCAACCTTGTCGCGCTTGTAGGTCAGCCGCCCCTGCCAGAACCAGTGCTCGGTGATGAAGCGGTCCAGGTCATACTCCAGCGCCCAGTTGTCGGTGGTGGTGACGTCGTCCTGGAACTCGCGGTTGTACTCGCCCTGCCCGGTATGGCGCCATTGGCCATGGCGCGCGGTGGTCTTGAAGTCGATGTCGTAGTCATTGGTGTCTTTTTCGGCGCGCTTGTAGTCCAGCGCCATGTCGACATTGCCCTTCCACACCAGGTCTTCGATCACCGGCTTGGGCTTGATGATCTGCTGGATACTTGCCAGCTCGACGGTCTTGGGCGCCTCGCCATTGGCCAGCACCACCTTGCCATCGTCCGCCGCCTGCAGGGACTTGGCCTTCTCGCCGGTGTAGGCGTCCTGCTTGACCAGCAACTCCTGGTCGCTCTCCAGGGTTTTCACCTGCTTCCAGTCCACCGGAATGGCGCCGGCGTAGTCGGTCTGGATCAGCAGCTTGCCACCGTCGAAGACCTTGATCTTGCCGGTCAGGCGATCACCGTTTTTTAACCAGACGGTATCGGCCAGCAGGGGCGTGGAGGCACTGAAGACAGCGAGGCACAGCAGGGTTCTGGACAACATAAGCGGATGGGGAGCTCAAGGTTGGCGAAAAGGGGCGATTATCGTGTTAGATAGCTAGGACTGACTCAAGGATTTGTGTTGAGTTCAATTCTCAACAGCATACTTACAGACGTTTCTTACAAAAGACCGAAGATCCCAACGGATATGCCCACAGTCAATCAGCCTGCCGATGCCCCACAAACCCCCGCCGAAATGCGCCGCACCGCGCTGTACCTGACCCTGGCGCAAGTCCCCGCCGGTTGCGTGGTGAGCTACGGCGAACTGGCGCAACTGGCCGGGCTGGGACGCGCCGCGCGCTGGGTGGGTCGTACCTTGAGCCAACTTCCCGAGGGCACCACATTGCCCTGGCATCGCGTGCTGGGTGCCGGTGGTCGGATAAGTCTGCCGGTGGGCAGCGCCTCAGGCGACGAGCAACGGGCGCGCTTGCGTGATGAGGGCGTCACGGTGCGCAACAATCGCGTGGATATTCAGCGCCATGGCTGGCGCCCGGTAGAGCACAGCGGTTAGAGTGCGCGCTTTGTTTCCGTGAATCTGAGGCAGACTCCAGCCCATGCCCCGTAAAACCTGGCGCGCCGCGCTCGCCGCCTATGCCAGCCCCTCGACGTTAGTGCTGTTGTTGCTCGGCTTTGCCGCCGGCTTGCCTTACATGTTGGTGTTCTCGACGCTTTCGGTGTGGCTGCGTGAGGCCGGTGTGGCCCGCGAGACCATCGGCTATGCGAGCCTGATCGGTTTGGCGTACGCCTTCAAATGGGTCTGGTCGCCGCTGCTCGACCAATGGCGTCTGCCACTGCTCGGTAAACTCGGACGTCGTCGCTCCTGGCTGGTGCTTGCACAGTCGCTGGTGATCCTCGGATTGATCGGCATGGGCTTCTGCGACCCGCAGAAACACCTGTCCTGGCTGATCGCCATTGCCGTCGTGGTGGCCTTCGCTTCCGCCACCCAGGACATCGCGGTCGACGCCTATCGCCTGGAAATCGCCGACGACAGCCGCCAGGCCGCCCTGGCCGCCAGCTATATGTCCGGCTACCGCATCGCCGCCCTGCTGGCCACGGCCGGTGCGTTGTTCTTTGCCGAAGGCTTCGGCTCCACCGGCTTCAACTATAAGCACTCGGCCTGGACCGGCACCTATGTGCTGTTCGGCGTGCTGATGATCCCGGCGCTGCTGACCACGCTGTTCATGCGCGAACCGAATGTACCGCTGCGCACCCAGTTGCAGGCCGGGCGCTACAGCTTCGTGCATCAGTTGGTGTCGGTGTTCGTGCTGATCGTGTTGCTGGTGTCCGTACCGGCGATGTTCACCCAGCTGTTCAACACCGACTTCGCCAGCGTGCTGTTCCAGGGCGTCAGCCTGTGGGACTTGCTGATGGACGACCGCGCGTTCCTGCGCGCCATTCTCTATATCATTCTCACCACACTGTGCCTGTCGGCCACGGGCCGACGGGGCCTGGCGCCGGTGCTCACGCCGGTCAACGACTTTATCCTGCGCTACCGCTGGCAGGCATTGCTGCTGCTGGGGCTGATCGCCACCTATCGCATGTCCGACACAGTGATGGGCGTGATGGCCAACGTGTTCTACATCGACCAGGGCTTTACCAAGGATCAGATCGCCGGGGTCAGCAAGATCTTCGGCCTGATCATGACCCTGCTCGGCGCCGGCATGGGCGGCCTGCTGATCGTGCGCTTCGGCATCCTGCCGATCCTGTTTATCGGCGGCGTGACGTCGGCGGGGACCAACCTGCTGTTCGTGATGCTCGCCGACATGGGCCCCGACCTGCAGATGCTGATCTTCACCATCTCCCTGGATAACTTCAGCTCGGGCCTGGCCACGTCGGCATTCGTGGCCTACCTGTCGAGCCTGACCAACCTCAAGTTTTCCGCCACCCAATATGCGCTGCTCAGCTCGATCATGCTGTTGTTGCCTCGCCTGATCGGCGGGTATTCGGGGGTGATGGTGGAGAAGTTCGGGTACCACAACTTCTTCCTGATCACCTGCATGCTGGGCGTGCCGACATTGCTGCTGATTGCGTTGCACTGGTATCAGGAGAATCGGCGGATGCGGTTGAATCCGCCGGTAGAGGACTGATTCTGGGGGCCCTTTAAAAGCCAGACCGCGGCGCCCCCATCGCGAGCAAGCTCTGCGCCTACAGACAGCCCTGCATTCTGATGCCTGTACGGCGGCAGTTTGCGCCCGTACAATCCCAAGTCATTTCAAGTCCAAGCAACCGACAACGGCCTACCATGCGTACCAGTCAATATTTGCTCGCCACACAGAAAGAAACGCCTTCCGATGCGGTCGTGATCAGCCACCAGCTGATGCTGCGCGCCGGCATGATCCGCAAACTGGCCTCGGGCCTGTACACCTGGCTGCCCATGGGCTTGAAGGTGATGCGCAAGGTCGAAGCCATCGTTCGCGAAGAAATGAACGCCGCCGGCTCTCTCGAAGTGTTGATGCCGAGCACCCAACCGGCCGAGCTGTGGCAGGAATCCGGGCGCTGGGAAGAGTACGGCCCTGAGTTGCTGCGCTTCAAGGACCGTCATGGCCGCGACTTCTGCGCCGGCCCGACCCATGAAGAAGTGATCACCGATCTGATGCGCAACGAGTTGAGCAGCTATAAACAGCTGCCTCTGAACCTGTATCAGATCCAGACCAAATTCCGCGATGAAATCCGCCCACGCTTCGGTTTGATGCGCGGCCGCGAATTCATCATGAAGGACGCCTATTCGTTCCACGCCGACCAGGCATCGCTGCAGGCCACCTACGACCGCATGCACCTGGCCTACTGCAATGTGTTCACGCGCCTGGGCCTGAAGTTCCGGGCGGTTGAAGCGGACAATGGCTCCATCGGCGGTGCCGGCTCCCACGAATTCCACGTGCTGGCCGAGTCCGGCGAAGACGATATCGCGTTCAGCAACGGTTCCGACTACGCGGCGAACATCGAGAAAGCCGAAGCCGTGCCACGGGAAACCTCCCGTCCAGCCCCGGCTGAAGAACTGCGCCTGGTGGATACGCCAGAGACCAAGACCATCGCGGCCCTGGTGGAGAAATTCAATCTGCCGATTGAAAAGACCATCAAGACCCTGATCGTGCACGCCGAAGAAGAAGGCAAGCTGATCGCCCTGGTGATCCGTGGCGACCACGAACTCAACGAAATCAAGGCCGCCCAGCAACCTGGCGTGGCCAGCCCGCTGGTCATGGCCAGCGATGCCGAACTGCGCGACGCCATCGGCGCCGGTGCCGGTTCCCTCGGCCCGCTGAACCTGCCGCTGCCGATCATCATCGACCGCTCGGTCGAGTTGATGAGCGACTTCGGTATCGGCGCGAACATCGACGACAAGCACTACTTCGGCGTGAACTGGGAGCGTGACCTGCCGGTGCCGACCGTGGCCGACCTGCGCAACGTGGTGGCCGGCGACCCAAGCCCGGACGGCAAGGGCACCCTGGAAATCAAGCGCGGCATCGAAGTCGGGCACATCTTCCAGCTGGGCAACAAGTACAGCAAGGCGATGAAGTGCGAAGTGCTGGGCGAGAACGGCAAGCCGATTACCCTCGACATGGGCTGCTACGGCATTGGCGTTTCCCGCGTGGTTGCCGCTGCCATCGAGCAGAACAACGACGAGAAAGGCATTATCTGGAGTGACGCCCTCGCGCCTTTCCAGGTGGCCCTGGTACCACTGCGTTACGAAACCGAGCAAGTACGCGAAGCCACTGACAAACTGTATGCCGAACTGACGGCCGCTGGTTTTGAAGTGCTGCTGGATGACCGCGACAAGAAAACCAGCCCAGGCATCAAGTTCGCCGACATGGAGCTGATTGGCATCCCGCACCGGATCGTGGTCAGTGACCGCGGCCTGGCCGATGGCAATCTGGAATACAAGAGCCGGACCGAAGCCGAAGCCCAACCCTTGCCGGTGGCTGACGTGCTGTCTTTCCTCCAGGCGCGTATTCGTCGCTGAAAACCAGATCAAGAGACGTCATGTTCAAGCGAAACACCAGAGCCCTGGGGGGCGCCGCCTTGTGCGGCGCCCTGCTGGTCAGCGGCTGCGCCAATCAGATGTCGCAACGCAGTGAGCACGAGGAGCGGGTCGAGCGTAAGTTGCTCGACCACAGCCTGCAGATCGATGTAGGCGAACCCAAAGTGCTGGAACTGCCGCAACGCCGGGTTCGCATTCACGAGCAAAAGACCTTTGAGGTCACCGAATTCGAAGTTACCCGTCGTTACGATCGCTACACGCCTTACCAGCCCTGGCGCAAACTCTATGAGATGCCCCTGGGTGCAGTGGCTTTGGTCGCGGGTGCGGGCGCCAACGTGGCGAACATCTTCGCCCTCGGTAACCTGCCGACCAGCATGACCCACGACTGGCTGACCTACGGCGTGGACGGTCTCAACCCGTTCATGAACGTGCAATCCCATGGGCGCGCGCAACAGAACCTGGCGGGTATCGATGAAGTCCAGCGCGACAAACGCGTGGAGTATTCGAGCCTGCCCTGGAGCGAGCGCCCGGTCCAGGTCACCGCCGGCAAACAGACCCATGAGCTGACCACCGACCGCAACGGCGTGCTGCGCCTGAACCTGTTGGACAGCCCGTTTGCCGAGCAGGACCTGAACCGCGTCACGACCTTGAAGATCAGCGTGGAAGATGGCCAGGACGACGTGCACTCGGACTCGACCCTGGCGATCAGCAGCACCCTGCGCGGCAAGTTGCTGGAAGCCCACGGCCTGATCTACGACGACCTGGAAGACGATGAAGTCAGCCAGTGGGTGCACCGGGTCAAGCGCCTGTCGGAGCTGGGCCTGGAGGAAGAAGCCAGCGAACTGGAACAAAGCCTGATCGAACTGACCCGCAATGATCCCGAGTTGCAGCAGGAATTCCTGCAGGCGTTGACCAAGGATGCGGGGCGGTTGGTGGCGGATCCCGGAGCACGCTGAGGCTTCGAAAACGCTGCAGATCCAAATGTGGGGGCTTGCTTCCTCCCACATTTTTTCCCGGCTTCTACCAGGAGAACTCTAACTGTTCGTTCCCGCCACTCAGGTCCAGCAACCGCACCCCAATCCCCAACAACCGCACCGGTTTCCCACCGCGATTGAACGCCTGGGTCATCAACTGTTGATAACTCTCCAGATCCCGCGCCGCGCCCGCCTGCTCCAACGTTGTCTGGGTAAAGTCATGAAACTTCACCTTAACGAACGGCTTGCCCGCCTTGTAGCTGCTGTCGATACGCGCCATGCGCCCTGCCAGGGTCTCCATCAGTTCGGGCAGTTTCGCCAGGCAGCTTGAGAGATCCGGCAGGTCCACATCGTAGGTATTTTCCACACTGATGGACTGCCGCCGGCTGTCGTTCTGCACCACACGTTCATCTATCCCACGGGCCAGGCTCCACAAGCGCTCGCCAAAGCTGCCGAACTCACGTACCAGCGCCAGCTTGTTCCATTCGCGCAATTGCAGGCAGTCTTCGATGCCCAGGCGCGCCAGCTTGTCTGCCGTCACCTTGCCCACGCCGTGCAACTTGCTTACCCGCAGTTGGGAGACAAAGTCCTCGACCTGATCCGGGGTGATGACAAACAGGCCGTTGGGCTTTTTCCAATCGCTGGCGATCTTGGCCAAGAACTTGTTCGGCGCCACGCCGGCGGACACGGTGATGTGCAATTGGTTGGAGACCCGGCGCCGAATGTCCTGGGCGATGCGCGTGGCGCTGCCGCCAAAGTGCGGGCTATCGGAGACATCCAGGTAGGCCTCGTCCAGCGACAGGGGCTCGATCAAGTCGGTGTAGTCGCGAAAGATCGTCTGGATTTCCTTCGACGCCTCCTTATAGGCATCCATGCGCGGCTTGACGATGGTCAGGTCCGGGCAGAGCTTCAGGGCATGTCGCGACGACATGGCGGAACGCACCCCATACGCCCGCGCTTCGTAGTTGCATGTAGCGATCACGCCCCTTCGATCTGCCGACCCACCTACTGCCAGGGGCTTTTGCGCCAGGCTCGGGTCATCGCGCATCTCAATGGCGGCGTAGAAGCAATCACAGTCAACGTGGATGATTTTGCGCTGCGTCATAAGTAGAAAGGCGGGTTTAATCCAACGGGTGGCCAGTATCGCATCCACCCCTGTATATAGCACCAGTAGTTTGAATCTTCCGATTGAGTGGTAGGAAATTTCCTAGATGAATTTATTTTCTCAATCGAAATTAGCCTTCCAATAGAGCTGAAACCCTTGGCCCTACTGGCCCGCACGCCTCAAATGGCCCCGCATGGAGACCTAACCGATTGAACCACAAGCGCTTTTCTTCGATTCACAGGTTGACACACTCGTGATCCTCTGTAGAATGCCGACACACAGACGCGGGATGGAGCAGTCTGGTAGCTCGTCGGGCTCATAACCCGAAGGTCGTCGGTTCAAATCCGGCTCCCGCAACCAAACATCAAAAAAGGCTACTCGAAAGAGTGGCCTTTTTTGTTGTGGCTGTCCCGTCCTGGGCTGCGAAGCAGCCCCACACAAGATAGTGTGCACTTCACCACGGACTGCTCCGCAGCCCGGCGCGGGGCAAGCCCGCTCACTACAAAAAGCGTTTTCAATCGCGAACTTAGGTTACATGTCAGCTATTTCACACTTATTTGACCCATCGGCTCATTAACGGTTGACACCTCGCCATCTGGCTGTAGAATGCCGCCCACAGACGCGGGATGGAGCAGTCTGGTAGCTCGTCGGGCTCATAACCCGAAGGTCGTCGGTTCAAATCCGGCTCCCGCAACCAAACATCAAAAAAGGCTACTCGAAAGAGTGGCCTTTTTTGTATTCGATGAAAAAGTTCTTCTGAAACAATGGCATGGCATCTTTCATGAAACCGTACACGGTTTGTAGAGTCCATCTCATTGCACGCTATGCTTACGCCTCTACGACCAATGGCCGCAGTCGCCGCCCCCGGTGATCCGCGTTAATATTTGTAATTATTTTGTCCATAGGGATTGGTAACTTGGCTGGATACCTCCATCCTGTCGCGCACAATCCACGAGGTGATTGATGCGCGCCAACTCGTCTGAACCACAAGACACCGTCACAGCAGAACAACCTATCGCCCCCACCCGCTTGCGCTGGCTGGATCTGTTGAGCAAATACCGGCAACCCATCGGGCTGGCCGTTACCTTGTTGCTGTTCGCTATCGCCCTGATCGCCTGCCGACACCTGTTGCTGGAACTGGACCTCTACGCCCTCCACGATTCGATCCTGGAAGTCCCCAAACCCGCATTGCTCGGTGCGTTCGCCGCCGCCGTCGCCGGGTTTGTCATTCTGCTGGGCTATGAGTTTTCCGGCGCACGCTATGCCGGGGTGAACCTGCCGGCCAAGACCTTGGCCCTTGGCGGCTTTACTGCCTTTGCGATCGGCAATGCCATTGGCCTGTCGATGCTCTCGGGCGGCTCGGTACGCTACCGTTTATATGCACGCCATGGCATCGGGGCTTCGGAAGTCGCCCACATGACCGTGTTCGCCAGCCTGGCACTGGGCTGCGCCCTGCCCCCGCTGGCTGCATTGGCCACGCTGAGCAACTTGCCGGCAGCGTCGACCTACCTGCATTTGCCACAAACGGTGCTCGGCGGCGTTGCCGGCGCAGTGCTGTTGCTGTCGGCCATGTTGTGCATCGGCATCTATCGCCGCCGCCTGCCGGAACAACCCTACCCGGACAACCTGCTGGTAAAAGCCGGGCGTCGGACCCTGCGTCTGCCCGGTCGCCGCCTGACATTCCTGCAACTGATCATCACCGCACTGGACGTTGCCGCTGCCGCCACCGTCCTTTATATGCTGCTGCCGGAAGCACCGCCTTTCGGCCCGTTCCTGCTCGTGTACCTGCTGGCGCTGGCCGCTGGTGTGCTCAGCCATGTGCCAGGGGGCGTGGGCGTATTTGAAGCCATCCTGCTCGCCGCATTCGCCGACAAGCTCGGTGCCGCGCCATTGGCTGCCGCCCTGCTGCTGTACCGCATGATCTACGTGGTCCTGCCGCTGCTGATCGCCTGCGTATTCCTGCTGGTCAACGAAGCGCAGCGCCTGTTCCAGACTCAGCAAAGCCTGCGGGTAGCCTCGGGTTTGGCGGCGCCGGTGCTGGCCGTACTGGTTTTTTTGTCCGGCGTGGTCCTGCTGTTTTCCGGCGCCACGCCAGAAATCGACTCACGCCTGGAAAACATCGGCTTCCTGATCCCCCACCGCCTGATTGACGCCTCGCACTTCGGTGCCAGCCTGATCGGCGTGCTGTGCCTGTTGCTGGCCCAGGGCCTGCGTCGACGCCTGTCGGCTGCGTGGATGCTGACCATGGTGCTGCTGCTGGTGGGCGCCCTGCTCTCGCTGCTCAAGGGGTTCGATTGGGAAGAAGCCAGCCTGATGACCATGACGGCGATACTGCTGGCGATCTTCCGCCGCTCGTTCTATCGCGCCAGCCGCCTGACCGAGCTGCCTTTCTCACCGCTGTATCTGGTGGCCAGCGTCTGTGTGCTGGGGGCTTCTATCTGGCTGCTGCTGTTCGCGTATCAAGATGTACCGTACAGCCATCAACTGTGGTGGCAGTTCACCCTCGATGCCAATGCCCCGCGCGGCCTGCGCTCGCTGCTGGGCGCCGCCGTGCTGCTGGTCATCGTCTCGCTGACCTGGCTGCTGCGCACCGCACGCCCGGTGATCCACCTGCCGACACCCGAGGAGCTGGAACGCGCCAGCAAGATCCTGATGGCATCGTCGCAACCCGACGGCGGCCTGGCGCTGACCGGCGACAAGGCGCTGCTGTTCCACCCGAATGACGAAGCGTTCCTGATGTATGCCCGTCGCGGCCGCAGCCTGGTGGCCTTGTATGACCCGATCGGTCCGACCCAGCCCCGTGCCGAAATGATCTGGCAGTTCCGCGACCTGTGCGACATCCATCATGCGCGCCCGGTGTTCTATCAGGTACGCGCCGAGAACCTGCCCTATTACATGGACATCGGCCTCACCGCGATCAAGCTGGGCGAGGAAGCCCGCGTCGACCTGAAACGCTTTGACCTGGAAGCCAAGGGCAAAGAGATGAAGGACCTGCGCTACACCTGGAACCGTGGCACCCGGGACGGCCTGTCCCTGGAGATCTTTGAACCCGGCACGGCACCGATGGATGAATTAAAAGTCATCTCGGACGCCTGGCTTACCGGTAAGAATGTGCGGGAAAAAGGCTTTTCCCTCGGACGCTTCAGCGACGACTACCTCAAGCACTTTCGTATCGCGATCATTCGCTTCGAAGGCCGCCCGGTGGCCTTCGCCAACCTGCTCGAGACCTACAACCACGACCTGGCCAGTCTCGACCTGATGCGCGCCCACCCGGATGCGCCCAAGTTGACCATGGAATTCATGATGGTCGGCCTGATTCAACACTATAAGAGTCACGGCTACGCCCGCTTCAGCCTCGGCATGGTGCCATTGTCGGGCCTGCAACCGCGACGCGGCGCGCCGCTGACCCAGCGCCTGGGCTCGATGGTGTTCCGTCGCGGCGAGCAACTGTATAACTTCCAAGGCTTGCGCCGCTTCAAAGACAAGTTCCAGCCTGACTGGGAACCCCGTTACATGGCCGTGCCCGCAGGACTTGACCCGCTGGTGGCACTGGCCGATACCGCCGCCCTGATCGCGGGCGGCTTGACTGGATTGGTGAAACGCTGATGATTCGACGCTCCTGGCGGTATGTATTGGCCTTTGTAGTGCTGCTCGCCCTGGTCCTGGGTGGCGGCTTTTGGTTCTGGAACCGCCCTGCCCCGCAGCCGACCCTGGAGCAACTGCCCCAGGCCGACGGCTCGGTGATGACCCGCGTGACCCCGGCCGGCACCCCGAAAGCCCGCGTCGCGGTGGCGGTGATGGCTGACGAAACACTGACCGATAGCCAGTTGATTACCCTGAGCCAGGGCGGCAAGGCGCAGATCGTCCAGGTGATCCTGCCAAAGGATGACTGCAAGCTCCAGGAACAAGCGCTGCAAAGCGCCCTGGGCCAGCTCAAGGGCCCCGCGACCCTGGTCAGCGGCATCGGCCCTGGCGCCGCCCTCGCCTGGCGCTGGCTGGCCACTCAGAGCGACGACAAGGCCAACGCCATCTCCGTCGGCTTCGCGTTGGTGCAGGAAGGGTGCAAGGACCCACTGCCGAAAACCGCCGCACACGGTAATTGGCTGGTGGCCTGGAACGACAACCCTGACGATGAAAGCGCCAGTTTCGTACGTGACACCCCGCGCGCCACTACCAGTATCAGCGACTACGACATTCACTATCCGCAAGTGCTGAACAACGAACTGCGCAAGCAACTGGTGGGTTCGGACAACGGCGGCCTGGCGATTCCCGTGGTGGAAGTGCCGGCTGGCCAGGCCAAGGACACCGTGACGTTGTTCCTTTCCGGTGATGGCGGCTGGCGTGACCTCGACCGCGACGTGGCCGGCGAAATGGCCAAGATCGGCTACCCGGTGGTCGGCATCGACACCCTGCGCTACTACTGGCAGCACAAGACCCCGGAACAAAGCGCCAAGGACCTCACCGAGCTGATGCAGCACTACCGGCAGAAGTGGGGCACCAAGCGCTTTGTACTGACCGGTTACTCGTTCGGTGCCGACGTACTGCCGGCGATCTACAACCGCCTGCCGGAAAACGAACAACAGCGTGTGGACGTCATCATCCTGCTGGCCTTCGCCCGCACCGGCAGCTTTGAAATCGAAGTGGAAGGCTGGCTGGGCAACGCCGGCAAAGAAGCCGCGACCGGCCCGGAAATGGCCAAGCTGCCGGCTGACAAGGTGGTGTGCATCTACGGTGCCGAAGAAGTCGACGAGAGTGGCTGCACCGACAAGACCGCCGTGGGCGAGGCGGTGAAACTGCCGGGCGGGCATCACTTCGATGAGAACTATCCGGCACTGGCCAAGCGGTTGGTGGATATCATCGTCAAGCACCAGGCCAAGGACAAAGCCGAGTAATCTCAGGCTGTAGGCGATAAAAAATGTGGGAGGGGGCTTGCCCCCGATGACGGTGGGTCAGCTAGAGGTAAGCTGACTGAAACACCGCTATCGGGGCAAGCCCCCTCCCACAGTTGTTTGTGGTGTCAGTGAGATTTAACGCGGTTCGATATGCGCGATCATCAATTGCACGGTTTCATTGCCACGAAACTCGTTCACATCCAGCTTGTAGGCCAACTCCACCCAACGCACGGTCGGGTTCGGCCAGACTTCCCGGTCGACGCCGAAGGCAATGCCATCGAGCTTCACCGACCCGCATTCGCTCTTGAGCACCACTTTCAGGTGCCGCTCCCCTACTACCCGCTGCTCGACCAGTTGGAACACGCCATGGAACAACGGCTCGGGAAAGTGCTGCCCCCACGGCCCGGCGTGGCGCAATGCGCGCGCCAGTTCCAGGTGAAACTCTTCCACCGCCAGGGTGCCATCGGACAGCAGGCGCCCGGTGAGGTCTTCTTCGCGCAGCTGCCGACGCACTTCGGCGTCAAAGGCCTCGGCAAACAGTGGGAAGTTTTCCTCGGGCAAGGTCAACCCCGCCGCCATGGCGTGGCCGCCATATTTGCTGATCAGGTTGGGGTGCTGGCTCGCGACCACCGCCAGGGCATCGCGGATGTGGAAGCCTTGCACAGAGCGCCCTGAGCCCTTGAGCAGCCCATCGCCTGCATCGGCGAAGGCAATGGTGGGGCGGAAGTACCGCTCCTTCATGCGCGACGCAAGAATGCCGATCACACCTTGGTGCCAGTCCGGATCAAACAGGCACAAGCCGTAGGGCATTGAGTCCACCGGCAAGTCCTTGAGCTGAGCCAGGGCTTCGCGCTGCATGCCCTGCTCGATGGATTTGCGGTCCTGGTTCATGCCGTCCAGTTGTGCGGCCATTTCCCGTGCCGCGGCGAAATCCGTGGTGAGCAGGCATTCGATGCCCAGGCTCATATCGTCCAGGCGCCCGGCGGCGTTCAAGCGTGGCCCGAGGATAAAGCCGAGGTCGGTGGAGGTGATGCGCGCTGCATCCCGCTTGGCCACTTCGAGGATCGCCTTGATCCCCGGCCGTGCGCGACCGGCACGAATACGCTCCAGGCCCTGATGCACGAGGATGCGATTATTGGCGTCCAGGGGAACCACGTCGGCGACGCTGCCCAGGGCGACCAGGTCGAGCAGCTCGCCAATGTTGGGTTGAGGCTTGTTTTCATACCAGCCCAAACTGCGCAAACGCGCGCGCAGGGCCATCAGTACGTAGAAGATCACGCCCACGCCGGCCAGGGCCTTGCTCGGGAACTCACAGCCCGGCTGGTTCGGGTTGACGATGGCATCCGCCGCCGGCAGCTCATCACCAGGCAAGTGGTGATCGGTCACCAATACCTGCAACCCCGCCGCTTTCGCCGCCGCCACGCCTTCGACACTGGAGATGCCATTGTCCACGGTGATCAGCAACTGCGGCTCGCGCTGCAGGGCCACAGCGACGATTTCCGGGGTCAGCCCATAGCCGTATTCGAAGCGGTTGGGCACCAGGTAATCGACATGGGCCGCACCGAGCAAACGCAGGCCCAGGGTACCTACGGTGCTGGCGGTGGCACCATCGGCGTCGAAGTCACCGACGATGAGGATGCGCTGGCGCTGCTCCAATGCCGTCACCAGCAAGTCCACCGCCGCGTCGATGCCCTTGAGCTGCTGATAGGGAATCAACCGCGCCAGGCTCTTGTCCAGCTCGGCCTCGGACTGCACGCCACGAGCGGCGTAGAGACGGGTCAATAGCGGTGGCAATTCACCCAGGAAGGGCAAGACGGCGGGCAACGGGCGGGGATCGATACGCATGGGACGTTGGGGAGTTCTCTGTAGGGGGATTTTAGCTACAAGCTTCAAGCTTGTAGCTTGTAGCTTGAGGCTTGCAGCTTGAGGCTTGCAGCTCCAATTCAACCGCGTTCGCCGACCAGCCATTGCAGTTGCACTTCGTGCTGGCCACGGTCGTCGGTGACGAAAATCGTGCCTTCACTGATCATCACGTCCCACTTGATCACGCGGGGCATGTCCTTGGCCAGGACCTCCAGAATCTCCTGGGGCACTGCTGCGATGTGTACATTCTTCAGGTTGTTCGCCACCGGCACCACTTTGCCCTCCCAAACGCGCAAGCTGCCGTATGCCAGCAGGCTGGTGCGCTCGGTGCGGCGCGAGCACCAGGTCAGGCGGTCGGCATCCGGCTGGCCGACTTCGATCCAATGCAAAACCCGATCATCCAGGCTTTTTTCCCACAGGGCTGGCTCGTCTACATCTGACAGGCCACGACCGAACGCCAACTGTTCGTTGTAAAAAAGGGCGTAGGCCAGCAGACGCACGGTCATGCGTTCTTCAGTTTCCGAGGGGTGGCGAGCGATGGTCTGCTTGACGCTCTCGTACACCGAACGGTCGAGGTCGGTGAGGTTGAGTTCGAATTTGTAGGTCGTGGACGGCTGGGCCATGAACGGGCTTCTAGAGACAGGGAAAGGCGGCCAGTCTAACCGATGGCGAGGCCATTCAACGAATCCTGCGCTGCATCATCCTTATCCCTGGCCTGCTCGCCTATGTTAAAAGGCTTCACATCACCGTTCTGCGCAGACAAGGATCCCCATGTCGTTTAATGCCAAACCGCTTGCCGGCCTGAAAGTCATCGAACTCGGCACCCTGATCGCCGGGCCCTTCGCCTCACGCATTTGTGCTGAATTCGGTGCCGAGGTGGTCAAGGTCGAATCCCCGGACGGCGGCGACCCGTTGCGCAAATGGCGCAAGCTGTATGAAGGCACCTCGTTATGGTGGTTTGTGCAGGCGCGCAACAAAAAGTCCCTGACGTTGAACCTCAAGCACCCGGACGGGCTGGCGATTCTCAAGCAACTGCTGGCAGACGCCGACATCCTGATCGAAAACTTCCGTCCCGGCGTACTGGAGAAGCTTGGCCTGAGCTGGGAAACCCTGCATGGGCTGAATCCAAAACTGGTGATGGTGCGCCTCTCGGGTTTTGGCCAGACCGGGCCGATGAAAGACCAGCCCGGGTTTGGCGCAGTGGGCGAGTCCATGGGCGGGCTGCGCTATATCACCGGTTTCGAAGATCGCCCGCCGGTGCGCACCGGAATCTCCATTGGTGACTCCATCGCCGCGCTGTGGGCGGTCATCGGCGCCTTGATGGCGCTGCGTCATCGCGAGGTTAACGGCGGTGTGGGCCAGGTGGTCGATGTGGCGCTGTATGAAGCCATCTTCGCCATGATGGAAAGCATGATCCCCGAGTTCGACGTATTCGGGTTTATTCGCGAACGTACCGGCAACATCATGCCCGGCATCACGCCGTCGTCGATCCACACCAGCGCGGACGGCAAGCACGTACAGATCGGTGCCAACGGCGATGCCATCTTCAAACGCTTCATGAGTGCCATCGGCCGGGAAGACCTGGCGAACGATCCACAACTGGCCAGCAATGACGGGCGCGATAGCCGTCGCGATGAACTCTATGGCGTGATTGATCGCTGGGTGAACTCGCTGCCGCTGGAGCAGGTGGTGGAGCAACTCAACAAGGCTGAAGTGCCCGCCAGCCGTATCTACAGCGCCGAGGACATGCTGGGCGACCCGCAATTCCTCGCGCGCGAGATGTTCCTCAAGGCCCGGCTTCCCGGCGGCAAGGACTTCAAGATGCCGGGCATCGTGCCCAAGCTGTCGGACACACCGGGCAGTTGCGAATGGGTGGGGCCGCAACTGGGTGAACACAACGGCGTGGTGTTGGGCGAGCTGGGATACGACGCCGCTGCCATTGTCCGCCTGCGTGAGCAAGGTGCAATCTGATGCCCCACGGCTGCAAACACTGGCTCATTGCGCTGTACCTGGCCGCCATGCTGGCCGGCGGCTGGCCCGTACCGGCGAGCGCAGAGGGCACGTTGATCTGGTTATTGCGCGACTTGCCGCCGCTGACCATCTTCGAAGGGCCAGGCAAAGGCCAGGGTGCCCTGGACCAGTTGCTGCCGATACTGATCGGACACTTGCCGGAATATCGCCACCAGGTAATGCACGTCAATCGCGCGCGCGGCATGCAGATGCTGCGCGAACCCACGCTCACCTGCGATCCATCCTTGCTGTGGACGGCCGAGCGGGCCAGGTACATCGTATTTTCCAGGCAGGCGTTTGTGGTCGCCAGTAATGGCATCACGATCCGACGCAGCCAGCAGGGCGCCCTGGCGGCGTTTATCGTAGACGGCCAATTTGACCTGCAGGCCTTCTTCGACGCCCCTAAGGCAAGGGTAGGCGCGATCGCGGAACGCAGCTACGGCGCCGTTATCGATGAGCGACTGAAACAGGCCGACACACACAAACTGGCACTGCACTACGGCAACGATGCCCTTGGCAGCTTGCTGCAGATGCAGCGCCTGGGCCGGCTGGAGGCAGTGCTGGGCTATTGGCCGGAAATCCGCTACCACGCGATGCAACAGGGGATCGCAGCCGACGACCTCAGCTTCTACCCCATCAAGGGCACAGCGCCTTACCAGCGCACGCATATCGGCTGCTCGGATACACCTGAGGGGCGCGAAGCCATGGAACGGATCAACCAGGTTCTGCCCAGCCTCCCGCTGGCACAAGTACAACAGTCCTATGCCGCCTGGCTGGACCCTGTCATGCGTGAACATTACCTGCGAGACAACCCGAGCTTTTTCCAGGACTCGCCAGCGCCGTGACAAATCCCAGGCAAAAAGAAACCCCGAAGAGTGGGGAGACACTTCGGGGTTAAACGTGGCCTACAAAGACCAGTACAACAAGGCACAAACACCGGAGCACAATGTTTGCTCTTGCTGTTACGAAATCTGACCGGCCATGACGTGGGAAGTTTCCATCTATAAACAATTCTTCATGCAACGGCAGCGCTGCGGGTCTGGGCGGCGTTGCGCAAGGCCGCGATGACCGAGGGTTCCAGGCGTCCTTCAGCGATCTTGAGATCACGCAGCAGGCAATCCACCACATCCACCAATAGGCGCTTATCGAGCAATTGCGCCCGGTCGACTTCACGCTCGACCATGATCGCACCGGCGGGGTTCTTCACGGTTACCAGGCACTCTTCCTGCACACCTGCGGTGGTCAACGTCACCTGATAAGGGCTCAGTGCCTCTTCGAGCAATAGGCTGATACTTTCCATCTCGATCACCACTCAATAGTTCGCAAACATTCTTGTAAACGGGAGCTGCATCTATCCTAAGTGACTGGTTGTGACGTAGGAAAGTTCGCTTTTTCGTTTATGCGGGGTTGTCGGGGGATGACGTTTCCAGCATGCGCTTGCAACATGACAGGCAAAAAACGGCGGCACATAAATGCTTACGCAATGGGCTGCTGTTTTGGGCTTCCCCTGCCGCGCAGGCCATGGGTGAATCCTATACTCGATGAGCGCTGATCACAGTGCCACGTGGGTAAAGCGTATGCCAAAGGCCCTTATTGCGAAGGAGGAATGCGATGGTGGAAAACGATGAGCGACTGGCGACGATGGAGAAAATGCATGCCGATGTAAGGCGCATTTACGCAGAAATATCACGCATGCAGGCTGAGCAAGACAAGCTCAGATCGGAACCCCTGAAAATAAACTGTGAAACTTTCTGGTACCCCATGGGCGTAGCAATGGCCGTGGTCGCAACGATTGCTTCGATTACTGGAGTAGCGATTAAGTTGCTCTTGTAAACGGCACGCTGTCGGGCCTGCCAGAAACAAAAAACGCCGCTGACCCAAGGAAGGGAAAGCGGCGTTTTTGTCTTGGTGACCTGCCTTACAAAGGCTTGCCACGATTGCCATGCTGGCTGACAAACGCCTGCATCGCCTTCAAGTCATTCGGCAGCACCGTGCAACGCTCTTCACGCTCGAACAGGTCGGTCAGGTGCACCGGCAGTTCCAGCGCCTTGCCGACACCCGCCTTCTCCACCGCTTCCGGGAATTTCACTGGATGGGCGGTGCCGAGGATCACCATCGGGATATCCAGGCTACGACGGCATTCGCGGGCGGCCTTCACCCCAATGGCGGTGTGCGGGTCGAGCAGCTCGCCGGTCTGGGCGTAGACCTCGGCGATGGTTTCACAGGTCTGCGCGTCGTCCACGGCCAGGGAGTCGAACAGCTTGCGGGTTTCGGTCCAGCGCTCTTCATCAACGCTGAAACCGCCGCCGCTCTTGAAGGTGTCCATCAAGCCGGCGATGGCTGCGCCGTTGCGACCGTGCATGTCGAACAGCAGGCGTTCGAAGTTCGACGACACCATGATGTCCATGGACGGCGACAAGGTGGCGTGCAGGGTTTCCTTGACGTATTGGTTGCCGCTCATGAAGCGGTGCAGGATGTCGTTACGGTTGGTGGCGACGATCAACTGGTTGACCGGCAGGCCCATGTTACGGGCCAGGTAGCCGGCGAAGATGTCGCCGAAATTGCCGGTCGGCACCGAGAACGACACCGAGCGCGCCGGGCCACCCAACTGCAGCGAGGCGTGGAAGTAGTAGACGATCTGGGCCATGATCCGCGCCCAGTTGATCGAGTTCACCGCCACCAGGCGTGTGCCTTTGAGGAAGCCCTGGTCGGCGAAGCTGTTCTTGACCATTTCCTGGCAGTCGTCGAAGTTGCCTTCGATGGCGATGTTATGGATGTTCTCGCCGAAGATGGTGGTCATCTGGCGGCGCTGTACTTCCGAGACACGCTTGTGCGGGTGCAGGATGAAGATGTCGACGTTTTCGCAGTGCTTGCAGCCTTCGATCGCCGCCGAGCCGGTATCGCCGGAGGTGGCACCGATGATCACCACGCGCTCGCCACGCTTTTCCAGCACGTAATCCAACAGACGACCGAGCAGTTGCAGGGCGAAGTCCTTGAACGCCAGGGTCGGGCCGTGGAACAGCTCCAGCACCCACTCATTGCCGTTCAGTTGGCGCAACGGTGCGATGGCGTTGTGGGAAAACACGCCGTAGGTTTCTTCCAGGATTTTCTTGAAATCCGCATCCGGAATGCTGCCGGTGACGAATGGGCGCATTACCCGGAACGCCAGCTCGTGATACGGCAGGCCGGCCCAGGAGGCGATTTCTTCCTGGGTGAAGCGTGGCAGGTTTTCCGGCACGTACAGGCCGCCGTCAGTGGCGAGGCCCGCCAGCAGGACGTCTTCGAAATTCAGGGCCGGTGCCTGGCCGCGGGTGCTGATGTAACGCATGACTGGCTCCTCTAAAACATTCTCGAACAGAGGCCGCCGAACGCGCGGGGCCCCCTGGAACAATCGGTTAGTTCAGGTGTTCGACACGAATACGCACGACCGGGCCGACGACGCCTTGCAAGGCTTCCAGCGCGGTGATGGCATCGTTGATGTGCTGCTCGAGCACGCGGTGGGTCAGCAGGATCATCGGCACCTGGCCGTTTTGCTCCTCGACTTCCTTCTGCATGATCGACTCGATGTTGATGCCGCGCTCGGACAAGATGCTGGCAACCTGGGCCAATACGCCCGGATGATCCTTGGCCTGGATGCGCAGGTAGTAGGCGCTTTCGCACGCTTCGATCGGCAGGATCGGGTGGGCCGACAGCGAATCCGGCTGGAAGGCCAGGTGCGGCACGCGGTTTTCCGGGTCGCTGGTCATGGCGCGAACCACGTCCACCAAGTCGGCGATCACCGAGGAAGCGGTCGGCTCCATGCCGGCGCCGGCGCCGTAGAACAGGGTCGAACCGGCAGCGTCGCCATTGACCATCACGGCATTCATCACGCCATTGACGTTGGCGATCAGGCGATCGGCCGGGATCAGCGTCGGGTGCACACGCAACTCGATACCGGCCGGGGTGCTGCGCGCCACACCGAGGTGCTTGATGCGGTAGCCCAAGGCTTCGGCGTAGTTCACGTCGGCAGTGGTCAACTTGGTGATGCCTTCGGTGTAGGCCTTGTCGAACTGCAGCGGGATACCAAAGGCGATGGACGCCAGGATGGTCAGCTTGTGCGCCGCGTCGATGCCTTCTACGTCGAAGGTCGGGTCGGCTTCGGCGTAACCCAGGGCCTGGGCTTCGGCGAGCACGTCTTCGAAGGTACGGCCCTTCTCGCGCATTTCGGTGAGGATGAAGTTACCGGTGCCGTTGATGATGCCGGCCACCCAGTTGATACGGTTGGCGGACAGGCCTTCGCGGATCGCCTTGATCACCGGGATACCACCGGCCACGGCGGCTTCGAACGCCACGATCACGCCCTTCTCGCGGGCCTTGGCGAAGATCTCGTTGCCGTGCACGGCGATCAGCGCCTTGTTGGCCGTGACCACGTGCTTGCCATTCTCGATGGCCTTGAGCACCAGCTCACGGGCCACGGTGTAGCCGCCGACCAATTCGATGACGATATCGATTTCAGGGTTGGTGGCCACGGCGAAGACATCGTTGGTAATCGCAATACCGGTCGTTTCGAACTGAGGCTTTGGCGAACGCGTGGCAATTTGCGCCACTTCAATCCCACGGCCTGCGCGGCGGGAAATTTCTTCAGCATTACGCTGAAGTACGTTGAAGGTGCCGCCACCGACGGTCCCTAACCCACAGATGCCTACTTTGACCGGTTTCACTGAAGAACTCCCCATGAAACGGCCGACGCTAGGTCGGCCGTGGAAAACAGCCGCACGACTGCGGCTTGCAATTAACGACCCTTGGATTTGACCAAGGGCCTTGATCGTCGACGTGTCGACGATGCAGATTTATTTCGCACCCAGCGCCAGTTTGGCAACTTGTGGTGCCGGCTGGTAGCCCGGAATCACCTGGCCGTCAGCCAAAACGATGGCCGGCGTACCGTTCACGCCGATGGACTGGCCCAGGGCGAATTGCTTGGACACCGGGTTGGCGCACTTGGCGGCCTTGATTTCCTTGCCATCGACCATCTTGTCCATGGCCGCTTTCTTGTCGGCCGAGCACCAGACCGCCTGCAATTGCTCATCGCCCGGCGAACCCAGGCCCTGGCGCGGGAACGCTACGTAGCGGACTTCCACACCCAGCTTGTTCAGCGCAGGCACTTCGGCATGCAACTTGTGGCAGTACGGGCAGGTGGTGTCGGTGAACACGGTGATATGGGTCTTGGTCTCGCCGATAGCCGGGTAAACCACGGTTTCAGCCACCGGGATGCCGTTGATCAGCTTGGACACGCCCAGGCGCTCGGCTTTCTCGGTCAGGTTGACCGGCTTGCCGTCCTTGAGCTGGAACAGGTAGCCCTGGACGATGTACTGACCGTCTGCACTGGCGTACAGCACGCGGCTGCCCTTGAGCTTGACTTCATACAGGCCGGCCATGGGGCTGGCACTGATGCTTTCGATCGGGGTGTCGAGTTGCAGGTTGGCCAGGCTCTTGCGGATGGTCTGCTCGGCAGCGTCATCGGCGACGGCAAAGGTGGAAACCAACGCAATGGCTGCGGCGGCAATAATCTGGGTCAAGCGCATGGAAACTCCTGAAGGCAGATGCAGGGACGGGTGCAGGCGCGCCAATACGGAAACACGGGTGCGGGCGGTCCCCTTTGCTAACCGGCAAAGCCTACCACAGTTGGGCCGCAGGGCAGCCCGTGGAGGAATAAATTGGCGCTTTTCAGCCTCGCGGGTGGTGCTTGGCATGCATATCCTGCAAGCGCGCACGCGCCACATGGGTGTAGATCTGGGTGGTGGATAAGTCGCTGTGCCCGAGCAGCATTTGCACCACGCGCAAATCCGCACCGTGGTTGAGCAAATGGGTGGCGAATGCATGGCGCAAAGTGTGGGGCGACAGGCTCTTGCCGATCCCCGCGACCTTGGCCTGGTGTTTGATGCGATGCCAGAACGTCTGGCGGGTCATCTGTTCGCCGCGTTGGCTGGGAAACAGCACATCGCTGGGCCGCCCGCCAAGCAGCTCGCTACGGGCATCGCGCATGTAGCGCTCGACCCACATAATCGCTTCCTCCCCCATCGGCACCAGCCGCTCCTTGCTGCCCTTGCCCATTACCCGCAGCACCCCCTGGCGCAGATTGACTTGCTCCAGAGTCAGGCTGATCAGCTCCGTGACCCGCAGGCCACAGGCATACAACACTTCCAGCATGGCGCGGTCACGCTGGCCGATGGCTTCGCTGAGGTCGGGCGCAGCGAGCAAGGCATCGACGTCGGCTTCCGACAGGGATTTGGGCAAGGGCCTGCCCAGTTGCGGCATATCGATTTGCAGGGTCGGATCGAGGGTAATCAGTTTCTCCCTGAGCAAATAGCGATAAAAGCCACGCACACCGGAGAGAAATCGTGCAGTGGAACGGGGTTTGTAGTTCTGCTCCAGACGCCAGGCCAGGTGATCGAGGATCAGCTCGCGGCCGGCATTGATCAGTTCCAGGTGTTTCTCCTGCAGCCAGCCGTTGAACAGCGCCAGGTCGCTGCGGTAGGCCTGGCGGGTGTTATCTGACAGGCCTTTTTCCAGCCATAGGGCATCGAGGAAACGGTCGATCAGGGGGTGGTCGATGGCGGGCATAGGGACTCGAACAGAAAAATGGCGGAATCAGGTAGATCCTATCCCGGACCTCAAATCGCGGGCACAAAAAAGCAGCCCGTAGGCTGCTTTTTTCTGCATCGGGAAGCTGGACTTAAGCCAGTTTTTCCTTGATGCGAGCTGCTTTACCGGACAGGTCACGCAGGTAGTACAGCTTGGCTTTACGTACGTCACCGCGACGCTTGACGGCCATGCTGTCGATTTGCGGGCTGTAGGTCTGGAAAGTACGCTCTACGCCAACACCGTTGGAGATTTTACGAACAGTGAAAGCACTGTTCACACCACGGTTACGCTTGGCGATTACCACGCCTTCGAACGCTTGCAGACGCGAACGGTCGCCTTCCTTCACTTTCACCTGGACGACAATAGTGTCGCCCGGGGCAAAGGTAGGGATCTCTTTGGTCATCTGCTCTGCTTCGAGTGCAAGGATGATTTTGTTAGTCATGCTGTGCTCCTAAGGTAAGTCAATGGACCTACCATCGATACGTTGTTAACTATCGTCCCGCGCGAGGATGTATTCCTCGAGCAGCTTCTTCTCTTCTCCAGAAAGCGAGCGGCTTTCCAGAAGATCGGCGCGTCGTTCATAGGTCCGACCAAGGGACTGCTGTAAACGCCAACGCCGGATGTGTGCGTGATTGCCACTTAGCAATACGTCGGGAACACGCTGATCCGCATACACCTCCGGTCGGGTGTAGTGCGGGCAATCCAGCAAACCGTCCGTGAAGGAGTCTTCCTCCGCGGAGTCCGCATGCCCTAAAGCTCCAGGCAGCAGTCGTGTAACCGCATCTATCAGGACCATCGCCGGCAGCTCGCCGCCAGACAGGACATAGTCCCCAATCGACCACTCTTCATCGACATGAGCATCAATAAAACGCTCGTCAATGCCTTCATAGCGACCGGCAATCAGGATCAGTGCTTCCTCATTCGCCAGTTCGCGGACCCCAGCCTGTTTCAGCTGGCGGCCTTGAGGGGACAGGTAAATAACCTTCGCCTTCTCCCCGGCAGCAGCCTTGGCCTCAACCAATGCATCTTCCAAGGGCTTGATCTTCATCACCATGCCCGGGCCACCGCCAAATGGGCGATCGTCCACAGTGTGATGTCGATCCGTCGTGTAGTCTCGCGGGTTCCAACAGGTGAGCTGCAAAAGCCCCTGTTTCACCGCCCGACTGGTGATGCCGTACTCGCTGATGGCGGAGAACATCTCGGGAAACAAACTGATCACTTCAATGCGCAAATTAGCCACGCTTAGAAGTCCGCGTCCCATTCCACCTTCATCTCGCCTGCGGCCAGGTCGACAGCCAACACGCATTGCTCCGTATAGGGCAACAGGCGTTCGCGATCATCCAGGCTGCCAGCGCAAGGCTTGACCACCATTACATCATTGGCGCCGGTTTCCAGAAGATGATCGATTTTCCCGAACAATTGCCCGAGTTGATCAATGACCTTCAGACCTTCCAGCTGGTACCAGTAGTACTCGCCGTCGGTCAATTCAGGGAACAGGTTGCGCGGCACGCAGATCTCATAACCGGCCAGAAGACGAGCTTCTTCACGATCATCAAGACCCTTGAGCTTTGCGACCAGGAACTTATCGCTCCCGCGCCCACTGACCAGCTCGACCTGTTTCACACTACCTTCGCGCTTGAGCGTCCAGGTCTTGTACTGCAACAGGTTTTCAGTCGGATCAGTAAAGGAATACACCTTCACTTCGCCGCGAACGCCATGAACAGAATAAATCTTGCCGATAACGATCAAATCATCAGCAACAGTTGGCGTCGCGTTCATATTGCTCAGGCTGCGGCCTTAGCCGAGTCCTTCAACAACTTGGCAACACGCTCAGACGGTTGTGCACCAACGCTCAGCCAGTAGGCTACGCGCTCTTGGTTCACGGACAGGCGGACTTCTTGACCACGAGCGATCGGGTTGAAGAAACCTACTTGTTCCTTGTGAGAGCCGTCACGTGGGTTACGGCTGTCAGTTACGGTCAAGTGGTAAAACGGGCGCTTTTTGGAGCCGCCAAGGGCAAGACGGATTGTTAGCATGTGAACATCGTTCCTGTAGTCGGTGCTGCAAATCTAAATGCACAGCGGGCATAGGTGCCCGAAAGGCCGCATATTCTAAGGAATATCCGGACTTTTGCAAATGTCTTTTTCTGGCGCCTATCAGCGGGCCATTCAGATCTGCTAGAGAGCCGTCGGTTAAAACGGCAGGTCAGCCCCCGCCAACGGCGGGTTTGCTGGAGATCCCACATCCCTGTGGGTCGGAGCAGGAGTGAACTCCCGCTCGAATACTTTACATTTTCGGCATGCCGCCGCCGGGCAACATACCGCCCATGCCGCGCATCATCTTGGCCATTCCGCCCTTGGCGGAGAATTTCTTCATCATCTTCTGCATCTGCTTGTGCTGCTTGATCAAGCGACCGATGTCCTGCACCTGGGTGCCGGAACCCATGGCGATCCGACGCTTGCGCGAACCGCTGATCAGCTCAGGGTCGCGGCGCTCGGCCGGGGTCATGGAGTTGATGATGGCTTCCATCTGCTTGAACTGCTTCTCTGCCGCGCCCTGGGCATTGCCCATTTGCGCCAGGTTCACACCGCCGATGTTCGGCAGCTTGTCCATCAGGCCGCCAAGGCCGCCCATGCTCTTCATTTGTTGCAGTTGGTCGCGGAAGTCTTCGAGGTCGAAGCCCTTGCCCTTCTTCAACTTTTTAGCAAGCTTATCGGCTTTGTCCTTGTCGAGCGTCGCTTCAGCCTGTTCGATCAGGCTGAGCACGTCGCCCATGCCGAGGATACGCGAGGCGATACGCTCAGGGTGGAACGGTTCGAGCGCTTCGCTCTTCTCGCCCATACCGATGAACTTGATCGGCTTGCCGGTGATGGCACGCACCGACAGCGCGGCACCGCCACGGGCGTCGCCGTCGACCTTGGTGAGGATCACGCCGGTCAGCGGCAGCGCGTCGCCGAAGGCCTTGGCGGTATTGGCCGCATCCTGGCCGGTCATGGCGTCGACCACGAACAGCGTCTCGACCGGGTTGATCGCGGCATGCAGCGCCTTGATCTCGCCCATCATCTCTTCATCGATGTGCAGGCGACCGGCGGTATCGACGATGACCACGTCGATGAACTTGAGCCTTGCTTCTTTAATAGCGGCGTTGGCGATGTCGACCGGCTTCTGGCTCAGGTCGGACGGGAAGAAGGTCACGCCCACTTCGCCCGCGAGCATTTCCAGCTGCTTGATGGCCGCCGGACGGTACACGTCGGCCGATACCACCATCACGGACTTCTTCTTGCGCTCTTTAAGGAAGCGCGCCAGCTTGCCGGCGGTGGTGGTCTTGCCGGCACCTTGCAGGCCGGCCATCAACACGACGGCCGGTGGCACGGCACTGAGGTTCAAATCTTCGTTAGCCGCACCCATCAGGCTTTCGAGTTCGGCCTGGACGATCTTCACAAAGGCCTGGCCCGGCGTCAGGCTGCGGGACACTTCAGTGCCCACTGCGCGCTCTTTGACCGAGTTGACGAAGTCCTTCACCACTGGCAAGGCCACGTCGGCTTCCAGCAACGCCATGCGCACTTCGCGCAGGGTGTCTTTAATATTGTCCTCGGTCAGCTTGGCCTTGCCGGTTACATGGCGCAGCGTCTGCGAGAGACGGTCAGTCAAGTTTTCAAACATGCGCGATCCTTTCAGGCCCTAATCATCGAAATGCATTGGTAGACCGAGGTAATGGCAGCCCAGGCTGTGGTAAATCGCTATTAAACACAGCGCTCGGCGAGCCTGCGGCGTGGGCAGATCGCGGATTATAGCGAAGACTGCGTCCATGCACACCCGCTGTCTGGTCCGGGAGTCTTTCGTGGAACGCAGGTGTATGCCAAACTCAGCGCCTTTCGGGCTTGTCTATCAGGATTTATGGTCCCCTTGTCACCCAGTTTGCTACCCAGCCTCGCCGCCGCACTCCTTTATGCCGCTGCGACCCTCTATCAGGGCACTCGTCTTGCCCAAGGCACCAAGGCGGACAAACGCCTGCTGGTCGGCCTGGGCGTCCTCGCCCTGCTGGCCCACGCCGCGAGCCTGTTCACCCACCTGATGACCCCGGTTGGCCTGGGCCTGGACTTTTTCAGCGCCGCCAGCCTGATCGCTGCAGCAGTCATCGCGCTGACATTGCTGGCCTGCTACCGGATCCCCGTCGAGAACCTGCTGGTCCTGCTCTTTCCCCTGGGCGTGCTGACGGTGCTGCTGGCGCAGTTCGCCCCCACCGGCACCGTACAGGTGATTGACGAAGAGCCCGGCATCCTCGCGCATATCCTGTTGTCGATCCTGGCCTATGGCATGTTCACCATCGCGGTGTTCCAGGCCCTGCTCCTGCTGTTGCAGGACCACCAACTCAAGCACAAGCACCCTTCCGGCCTGATCAAGAACTTCCCACCGCTGCAAACCATGGAAAGCCTGCTGTTCGGTTTCCTGTGGGCCGGCTGGACCCTGCTTTCGCTGTCGCTGATCTCCGGCTGGCTGTTCGTCGAAAACCTGTTTGCCCAGCACCTGGTGCACAAGACCCTGCTGGCCTGCCTGGCCTGGATCGTGTTCAGCGTGCTGCTGTGGGGCCGCAACCGCCTCGGCTGGCGCGGGCATAAAGCGATCCGCTGGACCCTGGCCGGTTTCTGCCTGCTGATGCTGGCCTATTTCGGCAGCAAGCTGGTTCGCGAATACATCCTGCATATCTGACGGGCAGCAATCATGGACAACTTGCCCCTGGGGCCGATGCTCGCGGTAATCGCCTTGCTGGTGTTATGGGCCGGGCTGTTTACCGCCATCGAAGCCGCACAACAGCACCTGCTGGCCCTGCGCCCCGGCACTCGCCAGGGAGACAAAGCGGCCGCCCGCCTGAATTTCCCGCGTCACAGCCTGATCCTGTGCAACAGCCTGTGTCGCGCCGCCGTGGTGATTCTCTGCACCCTGCTGGCGATCTATGCTTGGGCACAGAACGGCCCTTGGCTCGGCTGGCTGATGTCCTGTGCACTCCTGCTGGTGCTGGCCGACTACCTGCCGCGCGCCCTGGCCACCCGTTATCCGCAAGCGATCCTGGGCTTTGGCAATACGCTGCTGGGCGTACCGCTGAAAATCCTCTATCCCCTGGCCTGGCTGCTCAACGGCATCAGCCTGCTGTTATTGCGCCCGTTTGCGCGCAAATCCGGGGTGGTTAAAAAGAGCGATGAACCGCTACCCGACCACGATGACGAACCCGAGCCTGATGCCGACGCCGACCGCACCCCCGGCATGCCTGGCATCCACGCGCTGGACAACATCACGGTCAATGACATCCTGGTGCCACGCAGTGAAGTGGACGGCATCAACCTCGACGACTCGATTGAAGACATCATCGAACAACTGCGCACCTCCCCGCGCACCCGCCTGCCGGTGTTCCACAGTGATATCAACCAGGTCCAGGCCGTGCTCAATACCCGCCAGGTCCAGCACCTGCTGCCCGATGCCAGCCTGACCAAGGACGCATTGCTCGCCGCCTGCCACGAACCCTACTTCGTCCCGGAAAGCACCCCACTGCAACTGCAACTGCTGAACTTCCACAAACAGCAGCGGCGCCTGGGCATGGTCGTGGATGAGTACGGCGAAGTGCTGGGCATCGTCACCCTGGAAGACATCCTCGAAGAAATCGTCGGTGAATTCGAAAGTGAGCAAAGCACCGACAACCCGCACATCGAAGCCCAGACCGACGGCCGCTACATCATTGATGGCGCCGCCTCGATCCGCGAACTGAACAAGAGCCTGGGCTGGCACCTGCCCAGCGACGGCCCAAAGACCCTCAACGGCCTGGTGACCGAAGCGCTGGAAACCATTCCGGATTGCGCGGTGTGCCTTAAGATCGGGCGCTATCGCCTGGAAATCCTCGAGACCGAAGACAACCGCGTAGCGAAAGTGCTGATCTGGCACACCAGCCGAGTGCCTGTCGCCGCGTAGCTCTCCTGACAAACCAAAATCCAATGTGGGAGGGGGCTTGCTCCCGATAGCGGTGTGCCATTCACTGCATTCGGGGACTGACCCACTGCCATCGGGAGCAAGCCCCCTCCCACATTTGGATTTGCAGCGTGTCAGCCCCTTGTTGGATCCACACACCCCTTCCTATAATCCCTGCGGCTTACCCAAGCCCCGCCCGACCGCGTGCTACCCGCACTCCGCGCGTCCAGGCTCCGCTGCATCGTGTCTGACCGGTGTTCGCTCCCATCCCGAGCCGCCCCGCGCACTACCCTGATCCAAGGGGGTTCGACCCAATAATAATCCGCGTCCAAACGCGCAACGACTGTCAGGGATAACTCAATGAGCACCACCTATAACGAGGCTGCGACCGCCGCCCCGACCAACTCGACTGCACGAGTCGCCACCGCGAGCATCGTCGGCACCGCCATCGAGTTCTACGACTTCTATATTTACGCCACCGCCGCAGCCCTGGTGATCGGCCCGGTGTTCTTCCCGCAGACCTCCGGCACTGCGCAGATGCTGGCGTCATTCCTGACCTTTGGCATCGCCTTTATCGCGCGTCCGCTGGGCTCGGCATTGTTTGGCCACTTTGGCGACCGTATCGGCCGAAAATCCACGCTGGTGGCCTCGTTGCTGCTAATGGGCGTGTGCACCACGCTGATCGGTTTGCTGCCCGGCTATGACAGCATCGGGGCCTGGGCGCCGATCCTGTTGTGCGTGCTGCGTTTCGGCCAGGGCCTTGGGTTGGGCGGGGAATGGGGCGGCGCCGCCTTGCTGGCCACCGAGAACGCGCCCAAAGGCAAACGCGCCTGGTTCGGCATGTTTCCGCAACTGGGCCCCTCCATCGGGTTCCTGGCCGCCAACGGCCTGTTCCTGATCCTGGCCATGAGCCTCAACGACGAGCAGTTCCGCAGTTGGGGCTGGCGTATTCCGTTCATCCTCAGCGCGGCGCTGGTGATGGTCGGCCTGTATGCACGCTTGAAACTGCACGAAACTCCGGTGTTCGCCAACGCCGTGGCCAAGGAAAAGCCGGTGAAAGTGCCGCTGGTGGAGTTATTCAGCCAGCATTGGCTGCCGGTGCTGCTGGGCGCCGCGTCGATGGTGGTGTGCTACGCGCTGTTTTACATCACCACTGCGTTTTCCCTGAGCTACGGCGTGTCGACCTTGGGCTACAGCCGCGAGACATTCCTTGGGCTGCTGTGCTTTGCCGTATTGTTCATGGGCCTTGCCACGCCTTTGGCCGCCTTGGCCAGTGATCGCTACGGACGCAGGCCGGTGCTGATCGTCGGCGCAATCCTGGCGATCCTGTCCGGCTTCACCATGGAGCCCCTGCTGACCCACGGTTCGACCTGGGCCGTGGCATTGTTCCTGGCGCTGGAGCTGTTCCTGATGGGCGTAACCTTCGCGCCGATGGGCGCCATGCTGCCGGAATTGTTCCCGACCCGCGTGCGTTATACCGGGGCTTCGGCGGCGTATAACCTGGGTGGGATCGTGGGCGCTTCGGCCGCACCGTTCTTCGCGACCAAGCTGGTGGCGATGGGTGGGCTGAGTTATGTCGGTGGGTATGTGTCGGCGGCAGCGTTGCTCAGCTTGATTGCTGTGCTGTGCCTGAAAGAGACGCGGGATAACGATTTGAACAAGGTCGTCTGATAAACAGCTATCGGGAGCAAGCCCCCTCCCACATTTTGACCGCATTTCTACTGGAACAATGCGATCAAAATGTGGAAGGGGGCTTGCTCCCGATGCTTTACAGCTCTACCACAACCGCCTGGGAAGCACGGGTCGCCTTGGCCCGAGCCGCTTCAATCGATTCATCCCGCGCCAACGCCACGCCCATGCGGCGCTGGCCATTCACTTCTGGCTTACCAAACAGACGCAACGCCGTGTCCGGCTCGCTCAGTGCAGCGCCGAGGTTGGCAAACGCGGTCTGGGTCGACTGCCCTTCCACCAGAATCACCGCCGACGCCGAAGGCCCGAACTGACGGATCAACGGGATTGGCAAGCCCAGGATGGCACGCGCATGCAGGGCAAACTGCGACAGGTCCTGGGAAATCAACGTCACCAAACCCGTGTCGTGCGGGCGTGGCGACACTTCGCTGAACCACACCTGATCACCCTTGATGAACAGTTCCACGCCAAACAGACCACGGCCACCCAAGGCTTCGGTCACGGCTTTGGCGACGCGCTCGGACTCTGCCAGCGCAACCGGGCTCATGGCCTGTGGCTGCCAGGATTCCTGATAGTCGCCTTTCTCCTGACGGTGGCCGACCGGCGCGCAGAAGGTGGTGCCGCCGATGTGGCGCACGGTCAGCAGGGTGATTTCGTAGTCGAAGTCGATAAAACCTTCGATGATCACTCGGCCCTTGCCTGCACGTCCGCCTTCCTGGGCGTAATCCCAGGCTTTGCGCACGTCGTCAGCGCTGCGCAGCAGGCTCTGGCCCTTGCCCGACGAACTCATCACCGGCTTGACCACGCAGGGGAAACCCAGGTCCTGGACGGCCTTGCTGTAGTCCTCGAAGGTGTCGGCGAAATGGTACGGCGAGGTCGGCAGGTCCAGTTCTTCGGCGGCCAGGCGACGGATGCCTTCACGGTTCATGGTCAGCGACGTGGCGCGCGCAGTCGGGATCACGGTGAAGCCTTCGGCTTCCAGCTCAACCAGCGTCGCGGTGGCGATGGCTTCGATTTCCGGCACGATGAAGTGCGGTTTTTCCGCTTCGATCACCGCACGCAGGGCGGCGCCGTCGAGCATGTTGATCACATGGCTGCGATGGGCAACCTGCATGGCCGGCGCATTGGCGTAGCGATCCACGGCAATCACTTCAACGCCCAGGCGTTGCAGTTCAATCACCACTTCCTTGCCCAGCTCACCGCAGCCACACAGCAAAACGCGGGTCGCGGTTGGCGACAATGGAGTTCCGATTCGGGTCATCTCAGGTCCTCAGGGGAGCGGATCATGGGGAGAAAGGCCGGCATTTTACATGAACTGTAAAAATTGGCCTCAGTTGGCGACGGCCCGCTTGCGGATGCGCCAGGCCATGATCAGCCACACCGCCGTGACCCCGGCGAACTTCGACGCCAAGGCGGTGCCCACCACGGCAGGGGTGAGCGCACCGATCAGGCCGAAGAAGATAAAGGTATCAAGGGGAATGCTGAGCGCCGAACTTATCCACAGGCGGTCGTGGAGCGGGCGCTTGGTGATGCTGAACACCAGCCAGTCAATGCATTCCGACACCGCGAATGCCGTGGCGCTGGCCAGGGCGATGGACGGGTCCGAAGTGATATACGACAACACCAGCGCCGCCAGCATGGCGATGATCGCCCCGTGGCCGAAGCGGGTTTGCACCATGTCGCGCAGAATAAACACCAGGCCGCCCCAGGCCGACCAGATGACGTCCAGGTGCGGGGCAGTGGAGAAGGCGAAGTTGATCAGCACGACGCTGCTGATGTAGGCGATCAGGAAGAGCATGGGGCGAGGGACCTGTGAACAAGGGGCACAGGGTACTTCACATTTTGAAATATGTCGTCTGGGAGGGCCTCATCGGGGGCTTGCCCCCGATGGCGATCCATCAGGCGCCGGATTTCCCAGAAACCATAAACACCAACCCACTCGCCACCGCCCGCTCATGGCACAACCCCAACACCACCCGGCGCTCGGCGTTGTCCATGCGGCTCCAACGCGTAATCTCATCCACGGTGCGCTGGCAGCCGGTGCAGATATCGTCATCGTCCAGCGCACAAATGCTCACGCACGGCGAGGCGACGGGGCGTTCAATCGGGTTCATTCTTCCTGCTCAACCAGGTCCCGCGCGTAACGCTGGGCGTTATGCACATAGTGCGCGGCGCTGGCTTCCAGCATCCGCTTCTGTGCGTCGGTCAACTCACGCACGACTTTGCCCGGCGAGCCCATCACCAGGGAGCCATCGGGGATTTCCTTGCCTTCGCCGATCAACGCGTTGGCGCCGATGATGCAGTGCTTGCCGATCTTGGCGCCGTTGAGGATCACCGCGTTGATACCGATCAGGCTGTAATCGTCGACCGTGCAGCCATGCAGCATGGCGTTATGGCCGATGGTCACGCCGGTGCCCAGGGTCAGCGGGTAGCCCATATCGGTGTGCATCACGCTGCCGTCCTGGACGTTGCTGTTCTTGCCGATCAGGATCAGCTCGTTGTCGCCACGCAGCACCGCGTTGAACCAGACGTTGGCGCCCTCCTCCAGCTTGACCTTGCCCACCAGCGTGGCATTCGGCGCCACCCAGCTGTGTGGATGGGTCTCGACGCGGGCATCGCCCAGGCGGTATTTCATGCTGTTCCCTCACGGCTGGCCGTTCAAACGACGGCTTAGGTATTGATGAAGCTCTTGGGCGGCTGGTGCAGGCTTATCTGGGCGTCGTCATAAAGCAGATTGATCAACTCGACGATCATGATTGCCGTCAGGCCCCAGATCTTGTATTCGCCGAAGCGATAACTGGGCACGTACCAACTGCGACCCTGGTAATCGATTCGGTGGGTATGTTCGCGTGGATCCTGTCGGAAAAAGTCCAGGGGAACGCTGAAGACGGCAGCGATTTCAGCATCGTTAGCCAGGTACTCGACGTAGTCGGGGATCACCCCCACATAGGGCGTGACCCGGATGCCGTGCAGGGAGATCAGCGGGCTCAGTGGGCCGATGACTTCCACCAGGCCGGGGGGCAGGCCGATTTCTTCTTCGGCTTCACGCAGGGCGGTGAAGATCAGGTCCGGGTCTTCGGGGTCGCGGCGCCCGCCGGGAAAGGCCACTTCGCCACCATGGGTCGACAGGCCGCTGGCGCGCAGGGTCAGGATCAGCTCAGGTTCGTCACTGCGGGTAATCGGCACCAGCACCGCGGCCTCGGGGAAACGCCCGTCGGTTTCCAGCGTGTGGGGGGTGTGATTGCTTACCCGGCGAAGTAGCTCGTCCAGCATGAGTCATCTCGGTCTGTTGGCTACCTTGCATCATGCACCAAAGCGTGCGGGTGCCCAACCCCAAAACCCGGCAGGTGTCGCTAAACGACAACTTGCAGGCCCCCGCCCGCCACGCCAAGATAGGCGCACTTTCCAGGAACCCCAGCATGAATTTCTGTAGCCAGTGCGGTAAACCGGTGACCCAACGCATTCCCGAAGGCGACGGGCGCCTGCGTTTTGTGTGTGATCACTGCTCCACCATCCACTATCAGAACCCCAATATCGTCGCCGGTACCGTGCCAGTGTGGGGCGATAAAGTGCTGCTGTGCCGTCGTGCCATCGAGCCGCGCCTGGGTTACTGGACCCTGCCCGCCGGTTTTATGGAAAACGGCGAGACCGTCGAACAGGCCGCCACGCGCGAAACCCTGGAGGAAGCCTGCGCCCGCGTGCGCAACCTGGCGATCTATACGCTGATCGACGTGCCGCATATCAGCCAGGTGCATATCTTCTACCGCGCCGAACTGGTCGACCTGGACTTCGCCGCCGGCCCCGAAAGCCTCGAAGTGCAGCTGTTCGACGAGGCGGACATCCCTTGGTCCGAGCTGGCTTTCCGCACGGTCGGGCGTACCCTAGAATACTTTTTCGCCGACCGCCGCCAGCAGTCCTTCCCGGTGCGCAGCGAAGCCGTGCCACCTCTTTCTTCAAAGCCCGCCCAATAACCATTCGGCAGCTCGTCGCCACAGGGATACCGTTTTAATGCGTTGGTTGCTTGCTCTGATCTGCCTGTCGTTCGCCACGCTTTCGCCGGCCTCTACCGTGGAAACCCTGGGCGGCAAGACGGTCGAAAAAGTCCTGGTGCTCAAGTCCGCCCACCAATTGCAGTTGATCAACGACGGCAAGCCCCTCAAGACCTATCGGATTTCCCTGGGCAAAAACCCCAAGGGCCACAAGCTGATCGAGGGCGACCGCCGCACCCCGGAAGGCCTGTACTGGATCGACTGGCGCAAGACCAGCGACCGCTACTACCTGTCCATGCACATCTCCTACCCGAATATCAGCGATGCCGCCCGCGCCCGCCGCGAAGGGGTGAAGCCCGGCAGCATGATCATGATCCACGGCACGCCCGACACCGAAGAGTACCCGGAGCAGTGGTTCCACACCCTGGACTGGACCGACGGCTGCATCGGCATGCGCAACGTCGACATGCGCGAAGTCTGGAACCTGGTCAAGGACGGCACGCTGATCGAGATCCGCCCGTAAATCTTCGACCGTTCGTAATTTAATTAAAAATATTTCCCTCCCCCTCCCACGCCTGCCGGTGAATACCAGTTCACCGCGCGGGCTGCGCACTTCTGCGCGCGATAAAGACCTCTCTAATACCACTTGATACCGGGCACCATTAAGGCGCCCTGAAACCGGTACTCGCACCGTTTTGGCAGCATTGACATGGTATTTAAGTGGTATTAGCTTCCGGCCAATACCGGGCGACAACACTCCAATAACCGCATCGGAAACCTCATAGATGAACCCCATCCTGACGCTGCGTCCCGACGACAAACAATCCACGCCGCTGTACCTGCAATTGGCCCGCAACCTGGAAGCGGCGATCCATGCCGGCCAGTGGAAATCCGAACAGGCCCTGCCCTCGGAGCGCGCCCTCAGCGAACAGCTGAGCATTTCGCGGGTGACCGCCCGTAAAGCGCTGGAAGTGTTGTTCGCCCAAGGCCTGATCCGCCGCAGCCAGGGTTCCGGCACCTTTATCACGCCACGCCTGGAGCAGCCGCTGTCACGCCTGTCGGGCTTCAGCGAAATGTTGCGCCTCAAAGGCTTCGTGCCCAGCTCCCAATGGCTGGAGCGCGACATCACGCCGCCGACCCACGAAGAGCTGATCCGCCTGTGCCTGTCGCCCACCGACAAAGTGGCGCGCCTCAAACGCCTGCGCAAAGCCGATGACACAGTGATGGCCATCGAGATGACCGCCATGCCCGCCTCGGTGCTGCCGCAGCCGCAAGCCATCGGCAATTCGTTGTACGAATACCTCGAAAGCATCGGCAAGCCCATCGTGCGCGCCCTGCAACACATCCAGGCGATCAATGCCTCGGACGAGTTCGCCAGACTGGTGGGCATCGCCCCCGGCACCGCCATGCTGTTGATGACTCGCGTGGGCTACACCGCCGACAACACGCCGATCGAAATCACCGACACCTACTGCCGCAACGACTACTACGACTTCGTCGCAGAACTGCGCCGCTACGACTTTGCCGCCGAGTTGCGGCCTTAGAGAACTGCCCATGTCCGAAGACAATATCCTCACGCCCCACGGCTGGATGCGCGGCCGCCTGGTGCACCAGCACGGCAAGGTCATCGCCATCGAGGGCGAACCTTGCGACCCGGCTGAAAACGACTTGCCCTACCTGCTGCCGGGTTTTATCGACCTGCACGTCCACGGCGGCGGCGGTAAAGACATCATGGAAGGCGCCGACGCTTTCGAGACCATCACCCGCACCCATGTGCGTTTTGGTACGACGTCGCTGTTGGCCACCACCATGACCGCGCCGGTGGATGAAATCTCCAGCGTGCTCGGCCAACTCGGGCGCTTCTGCGAGCAGCGTCCTACGGGCAGCGCCCGGGTACTCGGCGTGCACCTGGAAGGCCCCTACATCAACCCGGGAAAACTCGGCGCGCAGCCCAACTTCGCCCACACCGCCTTGATGGCGGAAGTGGAAACCTACCTGCGCCTGGCGCCGATCCGCGTGATCACCATCGCGCCGGAAATCGCCGGCCACGATGCGTTGATCCGCACCCTCAGCGAACGCGGCGTGCGCATGCAGATCGGCCACACCCTGGGCAGCTATGAAGAAGGCGTCGCCGCCCTCGCCGCCGGCGCCACCAGCTTTACCCATTTGTACAACGCCATGAGCCCGTTGCATCACCGTGAGCCGGGCATCGTCGGCGCCGCGCTGGCCCACGCCAAGTACGCAGAATTGATTCCGGACCTGCTGCATGTGCACCCCGGTGCCATGCGCGTAGCCCTGCGGGCGATCCCGTGCCTGTATTGCGTCACCGATTCCACCGCCGCCGCCGGCATGCCCGACGGCGAATACAAGCTGGGTAGCCACACCGTGACCAAATGCCTGGGCGGTGTACGCCTGGCCGACGGCACCCTGGCCGGCAGTACGCTGACCATGGACCAGGCGCTGCGCAACCTGGTGAAGATCGGCCTGCCGATCAGCGAAGCCTCACAACGCCTGTCGCAATTTCCGGCGGATTACCTGGGCCTGGAAGAACGCGGCCGCCTGCAACCGGGCAGCTTTGCCGACTGCGTACGCCTGGACCGCTCCCTGCACCTCACCGACGTCATGGTCGAAGGAGAAACCATTGTCTTCAAAAATGCTTGAAGAGGCCTTGGCCTCCTGTGACGCCGTCGCGGCACAACTGCAACGCCTGGACCCACTGCTGGAGGAAGTCGCCGGTCGCCTGCGCCGCCAGCCGCCGCAGGTGGCGATGACCATTGCGCGGGGCAGCTCGGACCACGCCGCCAGCTACTTCGCCTACCTGGCCATGCAGCATGTCGGCATCCCGGTGGCGTCGTTGCCGATGTCGGTGGTGACCTTGTTGCAAGCACCCATGAAAGTCAGCGGCCAGGTAGCGTTCGGTTTCTCCCAGTCGGGGCAAAGCCCGGACCTGGTCAACAGCTTGCGCCTGCTGCGCAAGCGTGGCGCCTTGAGCATCTCGCTGGTCAACGCCGAAGACTCGCCGCTGGAAGCCGCCTGCGAATTCCATGTACCCCTGTGCGCCGGGCCGGAACTCAGCGTGGCCGCGACCAAGAGCTTTATCGCCACCCTCAGCGCCAGCGCGCAGTTGATCGGCCACTGGAACCAGGAGCCCGACTTGCTGCAAGCCTGCCAGGCCCTGCCCGAAGGCCTGCGTGAAGCCGCCGGGCAGGACTGGACGCCCGCCATCGAGGCGCTGCGCGGCTGCCAGCAACTGATGGTGATCGGCCGTGGCGCCGGGTTTGCCATCGCCCAGGAAGCGGCGCTCAAGCTCAAGGAAACCTCGGCGATCCAGGCCGAAGCCTTCAGCAGCGCCGAGGTACGCCACGGGCCGATGGCCTTGATCGGCGCGGACTACCCGCTGCTGGTCTTCGCACCACGGGGTGCCGAGCAAGCCGGCCTGTTGAGCCTGGCCGCCGATATGCGCCAACGCGGTGCCCGCGTGCTGCTCGCAGCACCGGACGATATCGCCGAACGCGACTTGACCCTGAGCCGCGCCGAACACCCGAGCCTGGACCCGATCCTGGCGATCCAGAGTTTCTATGTCATGGCGGCCGGCCTGTCCGTCGCCCGAGGCATGGACCCGGACCAGCCGCGCCACCTGAGCAAAGTTACCCGCACTCACTGAGTCGCGCTTTCCTGATGAGTACCGTGCCCATGCCCAACAACAATAATGAACTGACCCTCAACGCCCCCCTCAGCGGGCCGTTACTGGCCCTGGGCAACGTGCCTGACGACGTGTTCGCCAGCGGCGCCCTGGGCGACGGCATGGCGATCGACCCGCTCAACGATTGCCTGCATGCGCCGTGCGATGGCGTGGTCATCCACGTCGCCCGCACCGGCCACGCCTTGACGATACGCGCCGACAACGGCGCCGAAGTGTTGCTGCACATCGGCATCGACACGGTCGAATTGAACGGCGAAGGGTTTGCCCTGCTGGTCAAGGAAGGCGCCCGGGTCAGCAATGGCCAGGCGCTGGTGCGCTTTGACCTGGACCGTATCGCCCGCCAGTGCAAAAGCCTGGTCAGCCTGATCATCCTCACCAATGGCGAACATTTTGAACTGCGCCCGCTGGCCGCGAAAACCGTCAAGCAGGGCGACCCCTTGGTGCAGGTTGTGCCGCGTGCGAACGCAGCGCAGCAAACGGCTGTGGATTACGCCGTCGCCGAAGCCAGCGCCAGCGTGCACGTGATGCACCGTGGCGGCCTGCACGCACGACCGGCGGCGTTGATTCGCAAGACCGCCCAGGGTTTCAGCAGCCAGGCGCAGGTGCACTTCGGCGCAAGGTCGGCCGCCTGCGACAGCCTGATCGGTCTGATGGGGCTGGGCATTGGCGAAGGCGACGAGGTGCGCGTGACCTGTCGCGGCAAGGACGCCGAAGCCGCGCTGCAGGCGCTGGTCGCGGCCTTGTCCGCCGCCGTCAAGGCTGAACCCCACGCACCGGTCGTCGCCATGCCGCGCCGGGCAACCACGGAAGTTGATGTGTTGCAGGGCGTGTGCGCGGCACCGGGACTGGTCTGCGGGCCGTTGTTTCGGCTGGCGGGTATCGAGTTGCCGTCGGACCCCGGCCATCACGTCACTGACGAACAACTGCAACGCCTGGACGCAGCCCTGGAGCAGGTGCGCGGTGAAATCCGCAGCACCCTGGACCAGGCTCGCCAACGCAAGGCCGTCGAAGAAGAAGAGATCTTCGCCGCCCACCTGGCCCTGCTCGAAGACCCCGCCCTGCTGGACGCCGCCACCGAAGCTATCGAACACGGCAGCGCCGCCACCCATGCCTGGCGTGATGCGATCCAGGCGCAGTGCGCGGTATTGCTGGCCCTGGGCAAGCCGCTGTTCGCCGAACGCGCCAACGACCTGCGCGACCTGCAACAACGGGTCCTGCGCGCACTGTTGGGTGAAGCCTGGCATTTCGAATTGCCTGCGGGAGCGATTGTCAGCGCCCATGAACTGACCCCTTCGGATTTGCTGCAACTGAGCGCGCAACAGGCTGCCGGGATCTGCATGGCCGAAGGTGGCGCCACGTCCCATGTCGCCATCCTGGCGCGGGGCAAAGGCTTGCCATGTGTCGTCGCGTTGGGCACTGAGGTGCTCGATGTGCCGCACGGCCAGCGCGTGGTGCTCGACGCCGGCAACGGCCGCCTGGAACTGGCCCCCAGCGAGGCGCGTCATGCCGAAGTCCACCGGATCCGCGACGCGCAGATACTGCGTCGCCGGCAGCAACAGGCCCAGGCCCAACAACCGGCGCAAACCCGCGATGGCGTGAACATCGAAGTGGCCGCCAATGTCGCCTCCAGCGCCGAGGCCCAGGTGGCCTTTGAAAATGGCGCTGACGGTGTCGGCCTGCTGCGCACCGAATTCCTCTTCGTCGACCGCCGCACGGCGCCGGATGAACAGGAGCAGCGCCAAGCCTATCAAGCTGTGATGGATGCTATGGGCGACAAGTCGGTGATCATCCGCACCATCGATGTGGGCGGCGACAAACAACTCGACTACCTGCCGCTGCCCGTCGAGGCCAACCCGGTCTTGGGCCTGCGCGGTATTCGCCTGGCGCAGGTACGCCCGCAGCTGCTGGATCAGCAACTGCGTGCGCTGCTGCAAGTGTGCCCCTTGGAGCGCTGCCGCATCCTGCTGCCGATGGTCAGCGAAGTCGACGAACTGCTGCACATTCGCCAACGCCTGGATCAATTGTGCGCCGAGCTGGAACTGACCCAGCGCCCGGAGCTGGGGGTGATGATCGAAGTGCCCGCCGCCGCGCTGATGGCCGAGCAGTTGGCCGAGCACGCGGACTTCTTATCCATCGGCACCAATGACCTGTCCCAGTACACCCTGGCGATGGACCGCGACCACGCCGGCCTGGCTGCGCGGGTCGATGCGCTGCATCCGGCATTGCTGCGGCTGATCGCCCAGACCTGCGCCGGCGCGGCCAGGCATGGCCGCTGGGTCGGTGTCTGCGGGGCCTTGGCCAGCGACCCGCTGGCCACGCCGGTGCTGGTCGGCCTGGGGGTCAGCGAGCTGTCGGTCAGCCCGCCGCAGATCGGCGAAATCAAGGACCGCGTCCGCCACCTGGACGCGGCGCAATGCCGGCAACTGAGCCTCGGCCTGCTCGACCTGAGCAGCGCCAGGGCGGTTCGCCAAGCCTGTCAACACCACTGGCCGCTGAGCTGACAACAACAAGAAAAAAGGAGACACGCCATGTACCAACACTTTATTGAAGGCCTGCAACGCCTGGGCCGTGCGCTGATGCTGCCGATCGCGATCTTGCCGATCGCCGGTCTCTTGCTGCGCCTGGGCGACACCGACTTGCTCAACATCGCGGTGATGCACGATGCCGGGCAGGCGATCTTCGCCAACCTGGCGCTGATCTTCGCCATCGGTATTGCCGTGGGTTTTGCCCGTGACAATAACGGCACCGCTGGCCTGGCCGGGGCAATTGGTTACCTGGTGATGATCTCCACGCTCAAGGTGATGGACACTACCATCAACATGGGCATGCTCGCCGGTATCGCCAGCGGCTTGATGGCCGGTGCGCTGTATAACCGCTTCAAGGACATCAAGCTGCCGGAGTACCTGGCGTTTTTCGGCGGGCGGCGGTTTGTGCCGATTGTCACCGGGTTTTCAGCGGTGGCGCTGGGGGTGATTTTTGGCTTGATCTGGCCGCCGATCCAGCACGGGATCAACAGCTTCGGCGTATTGCTGATGGAAAGCGGCAGCCTCGGCGCGTTCGTGTTTGGCGTGTTCAACCGCCTGCTGATCGTCACCGGCCTGCACCATATCCTCAACAACATGGCGTGGTTTGTGTTCGGCAGTTTCACCGACCCGCTGACCGGTGCGGTGGTCACTGGCGACCTGACCCGCTACTTCGCCGGCGACCCCAAGGGCGGCCAGTTCATGACGGGGATGTTCCCGGTGATGCTGTTCGGCCTGCCCGCTGCCTGCCTGGCGATGTACCGCAACGCCCTGCCGGAGCGGCGCAAAGTCATGGGCGGGATCTTCCTGTCGATGGCGCTGACCTCCTTCCTGACCGGCGTGACCGAACCCATCGAATTCGCGTTCATGTTCCTCGCGCCGTTCCTTTACCTGCTGCACGCGCTGCTCACAGGCCTGTCGATGGCCGTCACCAATTTGCTGAACATCCACCTGGGCTTTACCTTCTCCGGTGGGTTTATCGACATGGTGCTGGGCTGGGGCAAGTCCACCAATGGCTGGCTGATGGTGCCGGTGGGCCTGGCCTATGCCGTGATCTACTACAGCGTGTTCAGCTACTGCATCCGTCGCTTCAACCTCAAGACACCGGGCCGGGAAGATATCCAGGCCGCCCCGACCGAAGTCATGACCGACCACCAACGGGCCAGCGCCTACATCCGTGCGCTGGGCGGCGCTGACAACCTGCTGAGTGTCGGCGCGTGCACCACACGCCTGCGCCTGGACATGGTCGATCGCAACAAGGCCGTGGATGCAGAGCTCAAAGCCCTGGGCGCGATGGCCGTGGTGCGCCCCGGTAACGGCGGCAGCTTGCAGGTGGTGGTGGGCCCGCTGGCGGACAGCATTGCCGACGAGATTCGCTTGGCCATGCCCACGTCCGGCCAGCCATCGTCGCCCTCGGCCCCCGCTCAACCCGAGGCCGGCGCTGTCACCCCGCCACACGCCGAACAATGGCTGAATGCACTGGGCGGTGCGCGTAATGTGTTGCAGTTGGAGTGCGTGGCCATGAGCCGCATTCGCTTGAAGCTGGCTGATGACCAAGCGCTGTCCGAGCAGCAGCTCACAGCCCTGGGTTGCCAGGGAATCCGCCAGCTCGACGACGGCATCTGGCACTTGCTGGTGGGTGAATCGGCCCAGGGCTTGAGCAGCGCGCTCAAGGCCCTGGCCAACCGTGATCCGGTGCACACCAGCGCCTGACATCGCTACTTATCTACCGCCTTGCCAACGGTGCAGCGCTCCATGCTGAGGTTCCTATCATCAGCATGGAGAGCGCGCCTGTGAACACACCATCCCAGGTCTTTGAAGGCATCGAAAGCAACCTCAATCAGATCGGTCATCACCTGCTCAATGTCGAAGCACCGCTGTTGCCAGAACACAAACCCTCAGCCGAACAGGCCTATCTGGAAAAAACCAACGCAATCCTGGCGAGCTACCGGCAACAGTTCCTGCACAAGAGCCGAACGCTTTACCAATCGCTGAAACAGGCTGACCTGCCCCAACAACTGGTCACGCTCAAGGCCACACTCAACACCCATCTGGAACACCTCGACCGCTACGAGCAGATCGACGGAAAACCGCGTAAATCCTTCATGACCTTTGAAGCGGGTTTCACTGCACTTGCCAACGAAACCGCCCTGAGCGCCCAGGACCGTCTGCTGCACCCGCAACAACAGGCCATGCTGGAGCGTGTGCCGCTGGGCAGCACACTGCGGCCTGGTTTCTATGCGTTGACCCTGGACTATCAAGCACAAACCATCGAACTGGCCGGGGCCTTTGTCCTGACCGAACGCACCAGCCCGGTCGTCACCGACCTTTCCTCCATGCCGGCCGTGGGCGAAGTGATGCTGTTCACCCCCACGCGCGGGATTGAAACCTTTGGCTCCCTGCCTCAACTGAACGCGCATTTGCTGCGCGGCATGGACGACGCCGCGCAACGCCGCGACTTCATGCACCTGCTGCCGGTGCGCTACCACCACATCAGCCCCGGCGCGATCTGGCCGCTGGCACTGACGCCCATCAATGACCGGCCGCTGTTCGAACACACCTACAACGCCCTGATCGATAAGCGCAACGCAGACATTGACCATGCCCTGAGCCTGGTGAACAACCCCGAGCAGGCCGTGGACACGCTGATCAGCGCACTGGACCACGCCATCGTCGCGTCCCTGCCCGACCTGGCCGCACGCCTGGCATGGCGTGCCCAGCGCGTGCTGGAGCGCTACCTGCGCCAGAGCGCCCCGGACTGGTACCGGAGCGCCAGCGAAACCCGCCGGGCCGAATTGGCCAGGCACCTGGCAGACTACAACACCGCCCGCCAACACCTGCTTGAACTGCTGGGCCCGGTCACCACGCCTGCAACACTGGCCCGCTATCAACTGCTGGAGCGGCTGAGCGAAGACCTGGATATCCACGACCTGGAACCGGAACGCCTGGTGATCAATACCCGTCGCTACGTCTCCCCCATCGGCGAGTACGAACACGACCGCAACCTGATCGACCTGACCCTGCGCGGACTGCACGAAGGTGACGAGCAGACGGGCTCGGACTTCCTGAAAAAAACCACGCTCACCTATCAAGAGGCGCCACTGCCAGAGGCATACAAGGACCTCACCGTGACCTGGCTGGTACAGACGCTTAGCACCCTGCAACCGCGCCTCGACTTCGCCGCTGCGCAACAACAGATGCATGCAAAACCCGAAACCAGCCTCGCGATCGAACAGATGCTCGACCAAAGGATCAACGCGCTGGCCTATACCGCCGTGCTCGAGGGCCATCTCAGTGAAGACGACTTCCAATTGGTGCAGACCCTGCGCCAAGGCACCGACGCCCGCCTGAGCGCCGCAACTCTGTCTCTGCATGAGGCCCAGTTGCAGGATATGTGGGTGCTGCGCCAGAGCGACGGCAACGGCAAGGTCATACGCCTGCTGCTGTGTACCCCTGAGGCACCTGGGCGGCAGCAATTCCAGGCATTCGACGATGAGGTTGCCTGCCAGCAGCACATCCTTGGCTGGAGCCTGGACAACGGTTCGAAACAACCGCCCGGCACCCTCACCGATTACCTGATCACGCGGGTCGCCTTGCGCTTTCGTGCAGCGATGAAGCAGGTCTTGACTGGCCTGAGTTTCAAGCCTCATGCCGAGGAATACAAAGAGGTCCGCTTTGGCAACATCGGCAACCATGCTCATTGCCTCAAGGCCATGTCGGCCCATGTGCTGGCGACACGGGTCGACGACTATGCCTTCAGCACACCGGACTGGTACCGCTCCACCAGTAACGCCAACCGCCAGAAGCTTTTGAAACTGGCTGACGACGCCGAGGGTGCACTGCATGCCTACAACGTCTTTGCGCTGTCCGATGCGCACTTCCCCAGCTTCCCCGACTTTCTGCATGAGCAGGCAAAAAAGCGCCTGAACGAGCTGCTGGGACGTCACCAGAACGATGTCGACCCCGATACCGTCTGGGCCTTCTCGCCGCCGGCACTGCTCGGCGCCTGGACGCCGAAACCGCTGACCTACACCCAGCTGTACCGTGACGGCTACGCGGACGGCGTGGGTTTTCTCGACGAAAAGTTTTCGCGGGCGGCCCGCTTCAAAGGTCCCAACGGCATTGACCTGAGCCCGCTGACCGCAGAAAAGGTCGCCCGCTCGGTCACCGGTGTGTGGATCGGCCAGCGCTACATCAACGAGGTCAGGGCCCGCCTATTGAATGTCGGCAGCGCGGATTACGAGTTGCGGCGCAATGCAACCCTGAGCATCACCCAACGCCAGATGCAGAACGCTGCCTTGGAGTGCCGCCTGCAAGGGCATATCGCCGGGGTCGATTGGGAGTGGCTTGAACGCAGTATCGCCAGCATGGGCAGTACCGCCACCGACCAGCGCGGCACCTATGCCATCCATCGACTGCTGGTCGACGGGGAGTGGGTCATCGACACCTTCCTGTTCAGCCACAGCGGCTTCCCGACGTTGCTCTACACCCCCAACGCACCGGATGGCATCAGCTTTCGCGAGGCCCGGCAGTTCAATTACCTGCTGAAAAAAATTCCCGGCATGGTCGGCTATTTGACCCTGCGGGTAGGGGCCCAGTCGCAGACGCGGGTACGGACTTTCCTGGAAAACGCCAAGGCGCAGTTACCCGAGGACCTGAACAAGACCTCCGTCAGCCTTGCGCGCTACGACGCCACTCGCGTGCCCCTGCCGGACCTGCGCCAAGCGCTTTACAACATGAAGCTGCAGCGCAAGATCGACGATGTTGAAGGCACCACGGTCAATCGACTCAAGATGATCACCGGTATTCTGTGGACCTGCGTGGAGTGGGTCACTGCGATTGCCACCGCGCCCTTCCCCGTCCTCAGCCTGAGCCTGGGCATGCTGCTGGCGTTCAAGGACGGCATGCTGGCCTTGCACGCTTACCAGCAGGGCGATACCGGCGCCGCCCTGGAGCACTTGATCGGCTACATGCTCAACAGTGCCGGCGCCGCATTCACCGATCTGCGCCCGGCCCTAGTGTCCCTCAGGCAGCTTGCCCGACCCGCCGTGAGCCCGATCGCCAGGCGCACTGCCGTCCCCAGCGAAGCCTTGAAACTTGTCCAGCCTCTGCAACCCAAGCCCTTGGCCCTGGAAGACATGCAAGCGGTACTCTTCGATGGCCAAGCGCTGTGGGCGAAGAAAACCCCGGACCCCATCGGCCGCTACCTGCTCTACCGACTGGACCCGGCCAGTGGCAAACTGGTCTCCACCACACGCGTGGCAGCCCCGGATGCGCAAGGCGTCTGGAGCCGCACCGGGATCACCGGCGGCGCACCTAAATATGAAAAACTGCCCGACACACCGGAGCCGCTCAAGCCCTATGAAATACCGGTGAAGTACGCGAGCAAACTGGAACTGGCGATCAATCCGGATGTGCGGGCCAGCATCGTGCAGCGGACTGAATGGGAGTTCGGCTCGCGGGAGGGGGCGCTGGGGCACGTCGCCAGCGAGTTGCACTCCCTGCGCACCACTTATTTGCAACAGGCCGAACGCTTGACGAGTGACGCCGAAGCGTTCTTCAAACACCTTGATCCGTTGCCGGCCCGCGCCGACGTCCCGGCCATCGACGCCGACGCCTCATTTACGCAACTACTGGCCAGCGATGCCTTGGCCGCAAACCGGCACTTGGTCATCGGCGCGGCACCAGGCTCCATCGCCAGTAAAGAACTCCTGATAACGCAAATGGACAGCTTGCTGAGCAAAGGCTTCAAGTACCTGTACATCGAGCACCTGCCTGCCGATTTATTCCGCATAAAACTGCAGAAGCTCAACACCGGTAAATCCTGGCAGCACATCGAACGCCACCTGAAGACGATTGACCAGGCGTTTGGCTTCGCAGAAGACGCCGAGTATTCGTTTGTCGCCCTGGTGCGCCAGGCGCAAAAAAAGGGCTTGAAACTCAGAGCCCTCGACGCCTCGACCTCGTATCAACTGGAGGATGCCCTGCAAATGGGCGACACACCGGCGACGACGCCGCGGGATAACGCGGCCAGGAACTTCTATTCCCACAAGACCATCGAGACCGACGCCATCGACGAGCCCGACGCTCGCTGGATCGCGTTAGTGGATTCCTCGCGCCTGCGTACCTTCGATAAAACGCCGGGCCTGGCCGACTTGCACGACGCGGTGGCCTTGCGGGTGGACGATGTCGGCCCAGGCCAGCCGGTGGGCATCTGGATCGACGAGCCGGGCGCCATCGTCGGCGATCCACTGGCCCACGCTGACTACCGGCTGACCCTTCACACAGCCTATGCGGCGCCCGAGCCGGTAACGCCATCCGGTGCTGCGTCAGTCGCTGTCGCCAACCACTTCAGCGACTACGACATCGCGCCGCCGTTGCGCGCCAGCATCGCTCAACAGGCTACTACGCGATATGGGCTCAATACACGTTACTACTCGACGGCCCCCGATCATCGCGAAGCACTCCAGGCGTTCCAGAACACCAGGGAACGCCTGAGCACCGAGGCACAAACCTATATGGCCAGCCACGTGCCGCCCACCAGGCCCGACCCTTCGGTTCTGGGCTCGCCGAAAACCCCAGAGGCGCTGCTGGAAAGCATCCGTCACAGCGAGTTCACCGGACTGGTGATCGGTGAAGGGCACCGGGCGGAGTCCAGCAAACGGTTGTTGCGCGAGCACATGGGGCACCTCAAGGCGCAGGGGTTCAATACCCTGTACGTAGAACACCTGATGACCGATTTGCATCAGGCAGAGCTGGATGCCTTCCTGCGCACCCAACACCTGCCGGACACCCTCAAGCGCTACCTGAACTATCTGGACCAGGGGCAAATGCGCGGCTACAAAGGCCGCGATACGTACACGGAAGTCGTCCAGGCAGCCGGCAAGCACGGCTTGCGCGTCCGCGCCCTGGACTGCGCCGCCAGTTATCACCTCAAAGGGCTGGGTGGGGACATGTCTGTAACGCGCAATCAAATATTCAGCTACTTCGCCTCCAATGTGATCAAGGCCGACCAGGCGGCGCATGGGCCACACAAGTGGGTCGCGTTCATCGGCAGCACTCACACCAACAACAACCTGGGGGTGCCCGGACTGGCGGAACTGCAAGGTGCCGTCAGCCTGCATGTCAGGGACACGCCCCCCGCGTTGGCGCGAAACATTCGCCCCGGCACCTGGGAGACATTTTCCGAAGGCATAGACCTCGATGCCAGGGCCTTGCGTAGCGACTTAGTTCTGGAGGCCGGTGTGGAAGGCTTAACGGCACCAGCGCCGTTCGTTCCGGTCGACCGGTCTCGGCTGAAAAGACCCGGCCATTTCCTGATCGAACGCCCAACACCGGCGCAGAACAATGTGCTGCACCGTTCGCGCACCGGGGAAATTGTGTCGACGCCCATCAAGGTCAATGCTGACGGCCTGTATTACGTCGACCGCTGGGAACCGATGCAGGGCAAGCGCTTCAGCTACGAAAGCACCTTGATCAGTGCACTGCGGGTGGAAGTCGGGCTGACCCCCGCGCCCTGAGTCGTTGAAGGCCTGGCCCTGATTGCATGACAGCCAACAAAAAACCCGCTGGCCAAACTGGCCCAGCGGGTTTCTTGTTTTAACAGCCAGCCGATCAGAAATCTGCCAACTGCCACACTTCATACGCCGGTGTCTCGTAGGGGTGGCTGAGCTTCAAGGCCGCGACAACCGCCTTGACCCACTCATCGGCCACCACCAACTCGACCTTCCACTCTTCAACCACTTCAACCTGGCCAACCTGCCCGATAAACGGCTGGCTGCCGTCCAACGCGCGAAACTGGCCCTGGCCCAGCACTTGCCAGGCGCAGCGGTCGTAGTCGCCGATGCGTCCGCCGCCAGCAGCGAAGACGGCGGTTTTCACCGTCTCCACATGGCTGTCGGGCACGAAGAAGGCGAGCTTGTACACGGTCTTAGTTCACCCACACGCGGGCGTTGCGGAACATGCGCATCCAGGCACCGTCTTCGTTCCATTCTTCCGGGCGCCAGGAGTTCTGCACGGCGCGGAACACGCGCTCCGGGTGCGGCATCATGATGGTCACGCGACCGTCGCGGCTGGTGAGGCCGGTGATCCCGCGCGGCGAGCCGTTCGGGTTGGCCGGGTAGCTTTCGGTGACCTTGCCGTGGTTGTCGACGAAACGCATGGCCACGCAGCCGGACAGATCGGCCTCGAGCAACGCCTCTTCGCTTTCGAACTCGGCATGGCCTTCACCGTGGGCGATGGCGATTGGCATGCGCGAACCGGCCATGCCCTGCAGGAAGATCGAGTTGGATTCCTGCACCTGCACCATGGCGACGCGGGCTTCGAACTGCTCGGAACGGTTACGCACGAAGTGCGGCCAGAACTCGCTGCCCGGGATCAGCTCGTGGAGGTTGGACATCATCTGGCAACCGTTGCACACACCCAGGGTGAAGCTGTCGTTGCGCTCGAAGAAACCTTGGAACGCGTCGCGGGCACGGCTGTTGAACAGCGCCGACTTGGCCCAGCCTTCACCGGCACCCAGTACGTCGCCGTAGGAGAAACCACCGCAGGCCACCAGGCCCTTGAACTCATTGAGGTCAACGCGACCGGCGAGGATGTCGCTCATGTGCACGTCGATCGCATTGAAGCCGGCGCGGTCGAATGCAGCCGCCATTTCCACCTGGCCGTTGACGCCCTGCTCACGCAGCACGGCAACCTGTGGGCGGATGCCTTTCTTGATGTACGGCGCGGCGATGTCCTGGTTGACGTCGAAGCTGAGCTTGGTGCTCAGGCCCGGGTTGTCTTCTTCCAGGATCACGTCGAATTCCTGCTCGGCGCAGTCGGCGTTGTCACGCAGGCGTTGGATCTGGTAGCTGGTCTCGGCCCACTGGCGTTGCAGCAAGCGGCGCTGGCCGGCAAACACGGTGTCGCCGTTGAACGAGATGTTGATTTCACCGTTGTTGATCGGCTGGCCGATCACCGCCACGCAGTCGTCCAGGCCAGCTGCGCTGAATTGTGCGAGGACGTCCGGCGTGGCGTCCTGGCGCACCTGGATCACCGCGCCCAACTCTTCGTTGAAGAGGATGCCGTTGATTTCAGAGGCGTCCTCGGCAACGCTGTCGAGCACGATGTTCAGGCCGCAGTGACCGGCGAAGGCCATCTCGACCACGCTGGTCAGCAGACCACCGTCGGAACGGTCGTGGTAGGCCAGCAGGTGGCCGTCGGCATTGAGGCCCTGGATCACGGCGAAGAAGGCTTTCAGGTCTTCGGCGTCGTCCACGTCCGGCGCCTGTTTGCCGAGCTTGCCGTGGGTTTGCGCGAGGATCGAGGCGCCCATGCGGTTCTGGCCACGGCCCAGGTCGATCAGGATCAGGTCGGTGGTGCCCTTGTCCATGCGCAGTTGCGGGGTCAGGGTCTGGCGGATGTCGGTGACCGGCGCAAAGCCGGTGACGATCAGCGACAGCGGCGAGGTGACGCTCTTGTCCACGCCTTCATCGTTCCAACGGGTGGCCATGGACATGGAGTCCTTGCCCACCGGAATGGTGATGCCCAGCTCCGGGCACAGCTCCATGCCGACCGCTTTCACGGTGTCGTACAGACGCGCGTCTTCACCTGGGTGACCGGCAGCGGACATCCAGTTGGCCGACAATTTGATGTCGGACAGCTTGCCGATGCGCGACGCGGCGATGTTGGTGAGGGTTTCACCAATGGCCATGCGGCCCGACGCCGGGGCGTCCAGCAGGGCCAGCGGCGTACGCTCGCCCATGGCCATGGCTTCACCGGTGTAGACGTCGAAGCTGGTAGCGGTGACGGCAACGTCGGCCACCGGCACCTGCCATGGGCCGACCATCTGGTCACGGGCCACCAGGCCGGTGATGGTGCGGTCGCCGATGGTGATCAGGAAGCTTTTGCTCGCCACGGCCGGGTGGTGCAGCACACGTTCGATGCTGTCGGCCAGGTCCAGGGCGCTTGGGTCGAAATCATCGCCCAGCTCGGCTTCACGCACCGCCGAACGGTGCATGCGCGGGGCTTTGCCCAGCAGCACTTCGAGTGGCATGTCCACTGGGTTGTTGCCGAAGTGGCTGTCGGTCACCGTCAACTGCGGCTCGGCAGTGGCTTCGCCGACCACGGCAAACGGGCAACGCTCGCGTTCGCAGATGGCCTGGAAGCGCGCGAAGTCTTCAGGGCCGACCGCCAGTACGTAACGTTCCTGGGATTCGTTGCTCCAGATTTCGTGCGGGGCCATGCCCGGCTCGTCGTTTGGAATGTTGCGCAGTTCGAAACGGCCACCACGGTCACCATCGTTGACCAGTTCCGGGAAGGCGTTGGACAAACCACCGGCGCCGACGTCGTGGATGAAGCTGATCGGGTTCTTGTCACCCAACTGCCAGCAACGGTCGATGACTTCCTGGCAGCGACGTTCCATCTCTGGGTTTTCGCGCTGTACGGAAGCGAAGTCCAGGTCGGCCGAGCTGGTGCCGGTGGCCATGGAGGAAGCCGCGCCGCCGCCCAGGCCGATCAACATCGCCGGGCCGCCGAGCACGATCAGCTTGGAGCCGACCAGGATCTCGCCTTTCTTGACGTGTTCTTCACGGATGTTGCCCATGCCGCCGGCCAACATGATCGGCTTGTGGTAACCGCGCACTTCATCACCACGGGGGGTGGTGATGGACTGTTCGAAGGTACGGAAGTAGCCGGTCAGCGCCGGGCGCCCGAATTCGTTGTTGAACGCGGCGCCGCCCAGCGGGCCTTCGATCATGATGTCGAGTGCGGTGACGATGCGCTCAGGCTTGCCGTACGGCACTTCCCACGGCTGCTCGAAGCCTGGGATCTGCAGGTTGGACACGGTGAAACCGGTGAGGCCGGCCTTTGGCTTGGCGCCACGGCCGGTGGCACCTTCGTCGCGGATCTCGCCGCCGGAACCGGTGGCCGCGCCCGGGAACGGGGCAATCGCGGTCGGGTGGTTGTGGGTCTCGACCTTCATCAGGATGTGCACCGGCTCCTGCACCGCGCCGTACTGGCGGGTTTCAGGGTCCGGGAAGAAGCGGCCGGCAACCGAGCCGACGATGACCGAGGCGTTGTCCTTATAAGCCGACAGAACGCCTTCGCTGTGCATCACGTAGGTGTTCTTGATCATGCCGAACAGGCTTTTTTCCTGGCTTTCGCCGTCGATGTCCCAACTGGCGTTGAAGATCTTGTGACGGCAGTGCTCGGAGTTGGCCTGGGCGAACATCATCAGTTCGATGTCGTGGGGGTTGCGCTTGAGACCGGTGAAGGCGTTGACCAGGTAGTCGATCTCGTCTTCGGCCAGGGCCAGGCCCAGCTCGGTGTTGGCCTTCTCCAGCGCAGCGCGGCCACCGCCCAGCACGTCAATCGCGGTCAGCGGCTTGGGCTCGGCGTGGCTGAACAGGCCGGCAGCCTGTTCCAGCTGGCTGACGATGATCTGGGTCATGCGGTCGTGCAGGCTGCTGGCGATCAGCTCGGCCTCGGCGTCGCTGAACTGGCCGGCAACGTAGAAGGCAATACCGCGCTCCAGGCGCTGGATGCTCGCCAGGCCGCAGTTGCGGGCGATATCGCTGGCCTTGCTCGACCAGGGCGAGATGGTGCCGAACCGTGGCAGAACCAGGAACAAGCGGCCGGTCGGCTCTTGAACGGGAACGCTTGGGCCGTACTTCAGAAGGCGTGCGAGCACTTGCTGTTCGTCGGCGGTCAAGACGCCGGTAACGTCGGCGAAGTGAGCAAATTCAGCATACAGGCCTGTAACCGCTGGAACCTTCTGGCTCAGTTGTTCAAGGAGTTTGCTGTGGCGAAAGGCAGAAAGGGCAGGAGCGCCGCGCAGGATCAACATCTTCGGGACAGCCTCGGGAAGGGGTGTGCTTTGAGGCCGTGCATTCTAGCGTAAACCATCGCCAACGGCACCCGAAACGGCACCGCTGGCGGCTGCCGAACGTCAGTTGGCACGGTTTGCACGCTATCGGGGCGTTATCCAAGGCATTCCGCGCAGTTATTTTAACCGTCACAATCGGGCGCCAAGCCACGTTTCTGCGGGTTGCAGCACAGTTTTGGCGGCGCTAGCAGACAAGTCCGCCGCTGTCGAGATATGGCGCCGTGGGCCGTTTGCGTATACTGCGCAGATGTTCTCCCCAACTGCTTTGCGCCCGCGATGCGCCAGATGGCTCATCGTCACCGGACTCTTCCTGATGCTCAGCGCCTGTGTTGATAAACCCAGCACGCTCGAGCGAATCAAGGAGGATGGCGTATTGCGGGTGATTACCCGAAACAGCCCGGCGACTTACTTCCAGGACCGCAACGGTGAAACCGGTTTCGAATACGAACTGGTCAAGCGTTTTGCCGATGACCTGGGCGTGAAGCTGGAAATAGAGACCGCCGACAACCTCGATGACCTGTTCGGCCAGTTGGGCAAACCCAACGGCCCGGTGCTCGCCGCCGCCGGCCTGGTCAGCAGCGAGCAGCGCCAGCAACAGGTGCGTTTCTCCCATCCTTACCTGGAAGTCACCCCGCAGATCATCTACCGCAACGGCCAGTCACGCCCGACGAACGCGGCGGACCTGGTGGGCAAGAAGATCATGGTGCTCAAGGGCAGCACCCACGCCGAACAGCTGGCGGCGCTTAAAAAGCAGAACCCGGCCATCGAATACGAAGAATCCGATGCTGTCGAGGTGGTCGACCTGCTGCGCATGGTGGACGAGGGGCAAATCGACCTGACCCTGGTGGACTCCAACGAAGTGGCGATGAACCAAGTGTACTTCCCCAACGTACGGGTGGCGTTCGACCTCGGCAATGCCAGCAACCAGAGCTGGGCCGTGGCGGCCGGCGACGACAACAGCCTGCTCAACGAGATCAACAGCTACCTGGACAAGGTGGAAAAGAACGGCACCCTGCAACGCCTTAAAGACCGCTATTACGGGCACGTCGATGTACTCGGCTATGTCGGCGCCTACACCTTCGCCCAGCATTTGCAGCAGCGGCTGCCCAAATACGAGAAACACTTTCGCGCCTACGCCAAGGAAGAAAAAGTCGATTGGCGCCTGCTTGCGGCTATCGGTTATCAGGAATCGCTGTGGCAACCGGCGGTCACCTCAAAGACCGGCGTGCGCGGCCTGATGATGCTGACCCAGAACACCGCCCAGGCCATGGGCGTGTCCAACCGCCTGGATGCCAGGCAAAGCATCATGGGCGGCGCCAAGTACCTGGCCAAGATCAAGGACGAGCTGGACGACAAGATCGCCGAGCCCGACCGCACCTGGTTCGCCCTCGCTGCTTATAACGTCGGCACCGGCCATCTGGACGACGCGCGCATCCTGGCGAAGAAGGAAGGCCTGAACCCGAACAAGTGGCTGGATGTGAAGAAGATGCTGCCGCGCCTGTCGCAGAAGCAGTGGTACAGCAAGACCCGCTACGGCTACGCCCGAGGCGGCGAACCGGTGCACTTCGTGGCGAACATCCGGCGCTACTACGACATCCTGACCTGGGTGACCCAGCCCCAGCTGGAGGGTAACCAGGTGGTGGAAGGTAATCTGCATGTGCCGGGTGTGGACAAGACCAAACCGCCGGAAGACAACCCGAAGCTCTAGGTACCCGTGTGGGAGAGCGCTTTGTGGTAAGCGGGCCGGTGATCGGGCCTTTGTAGTGAAGGGGCTTTTGTGGTGAGCGGGCTTTTTGTGGTGAGCGGGCTTGCCCCGCGCTGGGTGGCGAAGCCGCCCCAAAACCAGGCGCTACGGTTTTCCTGAAAAATCGCGGCGGCCCTATTGGGGCCGCTTCGCAGCCCAGCGCGGGGCAAGCCCGCTCACCACAAAAAGCCTGCTCACCAGAGAGGCCCGCTCACCACACACGAACTGCAGCTCATTCAAATGGCTCAACGTTGATCGACGTCGTCTTATAAACCGGTGATCAGGTGCACAACACCGCCCGGCAACACCATCACCGCCGGCACACTCGCTGCTTTCAACGCCGCCTCATCCAATCGTCCCACATCCTGCAACTGCACCCTCACCCGCGTCAGCGCCACCCGCTGTTGCGACTTGAGGTTATCCGCACCCCCCAACGCACTCAGCACTTCGGGCGACAACAGATTCTGCGTCGGTGCCTCGACCGTCTCGGCGATCAAATCCGGGGTCAGGGCCTTCCAGAACGCCTGCTTCAATTTATCCAACATGCTCAGTTCTCCAGCACAACGGTGGCTGTTTGATAGTCGCGCAGGGCCTCGCGCACTTGGGCGGCTTTTTCCAGGCCCAGCACCTGGCGGGCGATGCTCTGGCAGTCGACCAGGTCCAACTCGCGCACGGTGGCCTTGATGGTCGGGATCAACGGCACGCTGACCGACAACTCATCGACCCCCAACCCGATCAACAACGGCACGGCCAGCGCTTCCGACGCCAACGCGCCGCAGACGCCCACCCATTTGCCGTGGGCATGAGCGGCCTTGACGGTGGTGGCAATCAGGCGCAATACCGCCGGGTGAAAGCTGTCGGCCTGGCTGGCCAGCCGTGGATGGTCACGGTCCATGGCCAGGGTGTATTGGGTCAGGTCGTTGGTGCCGATGGAGAAAAAATCCACATGGGGCGCAAACACGTCGGCCATCAAGGCGGCGGACGGCACTTCGATCATGATGCCCAGCTTCGGCAGCTCGACAAGCCCCAGCGCCAGCGCCTCTTCTTCAAGGATCTTGCGCGCCAGGTGCAGCTCCGACAACAGGCTGACCATCGGCAACATGATATGCAGGCGTGCCAGCCCGGCACTGGCGAGGATCGCGCGCAACTGTTCACGCAACAGCTCCGGGCGCTCCAGGCACAGGCGTATGCCGCGCAGGCCCAGGAACGGGTTGGTTTCAGTGTCCATCGGCACATACGCCAGGGGTTTATCGCCGCCGACGTCCAGGGTGCGCACCACCAGATTGCGCTCGGTACCCAGGGCTCGGGCGATGGCGCTGTAGGTGGCGGCCTGCTCATCCACGCTTGGGGCGCGATTGCGATCCAGGTACAAAAACTCCGAGCGCAGCAGGCCGACGCCTTCGCCCCCGAGGGCCAGGGCTTGCTCCACCTCCTGCAACGAAGCGACGTTGGCGGTCACCTCGACGTGATGGCCGTCGCGGGTAATCGCAGGCACTGACGCCTGCGCCACGTCACGCTGGCGTCGCAGCACGTGCTGCTTACGCGCAGCTTCCAGCTGTTCGATCTCGACCAGGTTGGGGTTCAGGTGCAACTCGCCTTTGTCGGCATCGAGCAGGACCTGTTTGCCATTGGCCAGCGCCAGCACTTCAAGCCCGACCCCGCATATGGCAGGCAGGCCCAGGGCCCGCGCCAGTATCGCGACATGGCTGGTCGCCCCGCCGCCGACGGTGACAAACCCCAGCACCTTTTGGGGATCGAGGCTGGCGGTTTGCGAAGGCGTCAGTTGCTCGGCGACCAGGATCGCGCGGTCGGGCAGGTCCCAGGCGCGGTCTTGAATTCCGAGGATCAGCTTCAGCACACGCTGGCCGACATCCGCGAGGTCCGCCGCACGTTCGGCCAACAGGGCATTGCCCAGGTTCTGGAACAGCTGGGCAGTGGCGACCGTGGCGCTGTTCCAGGCAAATGCGGCGCTCTTGCCTTCGGCCAGCAGGCCGTGGGCTTGTTCCAGCAGCGTCGGGTCTTCGAGCAATTCCTGATGGGCGCGGAAAATCTCCGCCTGGGCACTGCCTGCCGCCTGGGTTTGCAGGGCTTGCAGCGCTTCGGTTGCGGCCAGCAAGCCACGGTCCAAAGCGCCGCGCTCGAACGCCTCGCCAGCGCCCTGTTCAGTCACCTTCAGCTCGGGCTCAGCAATCTGGACCACCTGGCCAAACGCCGATCCCGGCGATGCGCAAACGCCTCGCAGCAGCGTCGCCGACGATACCGGCACGGGCGCTTCAAGCTGTGCAGCCGGCGCCGCAATGGCCTCGCCGCAGCCTTCAAGCAACAGCGCGACCAAAGCTTGGATCGCCGCCTCGGCATCGTCACCGGCCGCACTCACTTGCAAGGTATCGCCCTGCACGGTTTGCAGTGCCATGATCGCCACCAGCGACTTGGCGTTGGCACTCTGGGTTTGCTTGTGCAGGTAAATGCTCGCGTTAAAACCTTTCGCGGCTTGTGCAAACACGGCGGCCGGGCGCGCGTGTAAACCGTTGGCGTTGGGTAAGGTCAACGGCTTTGAGAAGCGTGCATCGCCCTCCTCCTCATCGGCCTCCTCTACCCGGTTGCCGGGCGCTACCTGCAACACCGGCTGGCCCCGTTCCACCAGGCCGCTTGCCAACGGCGTGAACGGCTCGCCGCTGACCACCAGCATCAAGGTCAGCAAACTGCGTGCGTGGAGTGCCACATAGTCGGCATCGAATTCGATCAAGGCTTGCCCGGCTTCTACCCGCTGGCCTTCCTCGACCAGGCGGGTGAAGCCCTTGCCGGCCAGGCTCACGGTGTCCAGGCCGATATGCATCAGCACCTGCACGCCGTTGTCGTCGGTGACGCTGACCGCATGCCCACTGTCCTGGATATTGCTGATCACCCCGGCCAGGGGGGCGCACAGGGTCTGCGAGGTGGGATCGATGCACAGGCCGTCGCCGATCATGCGGCTGGCGAACACCGGGTCAGGCACCTTGTCCAGTGCCAGCAGCACGCCGGACAAGGGCGCCAGCAGTTCCAGGGGTTGAGTTGCGGTCATGACGTCACCTGCTGTTTTGTTCTGTAAAGATCCTTGGGTGGATGCCTATCCCATGGATGACTTATTTCCACCAGTATTCAACCTGCACGCCAACGTTCGACCCATGCCGCGCGGTGCCATAGGCGCCGGTGTCGGACAACGCCGAGCCCGCCGCCAGTTCATTCGCTGCACGCTTGGCCGCTTCGTTCCAGGTCGCATAGGTGTAGTACAAACGCACTTCCGGCCGCGCCCAGAAATCCGGGCCGTTGGGCGACCAGGTCGGGGCAAAGGTAAATTTGCTCAGCTTGCGCGTGCCGCCGGTGGCATCGACCTGATCATGCCCAAGCTCGGTGACCAACTTGAATTGTTCGCTGATCGCATACGCAGGGCGCACGCCGATGGACATCCAGGTCTGGTCCTGGCTGCCGGGGCGAATATCCTTCTGGTACACCGCCTCGATCTGCCCACCAAAACGCGGGGTCACCTGCCAGTCGAAGAACTCCACGGCGCGATAACTTTTGCTGCTGTTATCCAGGAAGGTATTGCCGGTGTAGCCCAGGCCGGTGCCGGGGCCTTCGCCGTACTGCAAAGCGAATTTGTTCTTGCCGCCCAGGAAGTTTTTTTGCACATGCTGCGCGGTGAGCGCCCAGCCGCTGTGGGTGTCGCGCCCGCCGGCCTTTTCGATATGGCTCAAGCCCAGCTCCAGCTCGCCGCCGGGGTTGGTCTTGAAGCCCGCGACGTTGAAGTCGTGACGGGTGGCGTATTCCTTCTGGTACAGGTTGTCCTTGCGCGAAATGGCGTAGCTGTACTTGAGGTCGCCGATCAGCACGTCCTCGATTCCGCCGCCGGTGGCGCTCTGGTTCCAGTAGTAGAAGTCGGAAATATGGATGTCATTGCGTTTGTAGTAACGCCGACCGGCCCACAGCGAACCGCCATTGAGGGCAGGCAGGTTCGACCACTGCGCATACATCTGCGGCATGCGCGCCGAGCCGTTGTCTTCGCCCTGGAATTTAAGGGCGCGGTCGTATTGGTTGTACAGCGACGCCATGGCGTCGACGCTGAGCACCGAGCCATCGTCGAGGGTCAGCAGGTCCTGACGCAGTTCCAGTTCGGCGTACTGCTCGCATTCGTTGCCCAGTCGATATTTGGTTTGCGCCCCCGGCAACTGGAAACATTGCTGCTTGCCACTGCCTGTCGACGTCCCCGCGCCGCTGCGCAAGTAACCGGCAAATTCCAGGGCCTGCGCGCCGAATGGCAGGCTCAGGCAGGATGCAACGAGGCCCAGCTTTATTGTTGTTTTCATGAATGCTCCTTCTATTTTTATTGTTTTATTACTGTCCTTGCACGACACGATTCCCTGTAGGAGCGAGCTTGCTCGCGAAGAACGCCAACGATTACGCAGCGATACTGGTTTAACGCGGCGCTCTCAGGTTTTTCGCGAGCAAGCTCGCTCCTACAGGGGGCGTATCAATCAATCAGGTGCAGCACGAACGATTCGTAGGGACGCAAGACGACCGTGGCCGAGCGTCGCGGGCAGTCGGGGTAGTTGCTGATCAGCAGGCGTTGCTCGGTCGCGGCCTCGATCACGTCGCCAGGCAGCTGGACCTCACAGGGCTGGCCGTAGAAGTTGTTCAGCACCAGCAGGCGCTCGCCGTGGCCTTCGCGCAGGTACGCCCAGACCTGCAAATGGTCTTGCAGCAGTTGGCGGTAAACCCCCTCTTGAATCAGCGGTTCGTGACGGCGCAGGGCGATCAGTGCGCGGTAGTGATGCAGCACGGAGTCGGGATCGTCGCGCTGGTGTTCAACGTTGATCTGCGCGGCATTCGCCGGGAGGCTGATCCAGGGCTCGCCGCTACTGAAACCCGCATTCGGCTGCGCGCTCCACTGCATCGGCGTACGGCCGTTGTCGCGGGACTTCTGCATGATCGCCGCCATGCTCGCCGCTTCGGATTCACCGGCATCGCGCTTGAGGCGGAAGATGTTCAGGGTCTCCACATCGCGGTACTGATCGATGCTGTCGAAGCCCGGATTGGTCATGCCCAGTTCTTCGCCCTGGTACACGAACGGCGTGCCCTGGAGGAAGTGCAGCGCGGTGGCGAGCATCTTGGCCGAGACCACGCGATGCTCACCGTCGTCACCAAACCGCGAGACCACCCGGGGTTGATCGTGGTTACACCAGAACAGCGCGTTCCAGCCGCCACCGGCCTGCATGCCCAGTTGCCAGTCGGAGAGGATCTGCTTGAGTTGCAGGAAGTCGAAGTCAGCCTTCACCCACTTCTGCAGGTTCGGGTAATCGACTTTCAGGTGATGAAAGTTGAAGGTCATCGACAGCTCTTTCGACTCTGGCCGCGAGTAGCGAATGCAATGCTCAAGGCTGGTGGACGACATCTCGCCGACGTTGATCAGGTCATGGCCTTCAAAGACTTCGCGGTGCATCTCCTGCAGGTATTCATGCACGTTCGGGCCGTCGGTGTAGAAGCGGCGCCCGTCGCTGCTGTCTTCGGGGAAGTCGGCGGGCTTGGAGATCAGGTTGATCACATCCAGGCGGAAACCGCCCACGCCCTTGTCGCGCCAGAAGCGCATCAACTTGAACACCTCGGCACGCACCTGGGGGTTGTCCCAATTGAGGTCGGCCTGGGTGTGGTCGAACAGGTGCAGGAAGTACTGGCCGGTTTGCGCCTCGTATTCCCAGGCCGAACCGCCGAACTTGGACTCCCAGTTGTTCGGCTGGTCGCGCCAGATGTAGAAGTCGCGGTAGGGGTTGTCGAGGCTGCTGCGCGCCTGCTGGAACCACTCATGCTCGATGGAGGTGTGGTTGACCACAATGTCGAGCATCAGCTTGATGCCACGCTTGGCCGCTTCGCTGATCAGCAGGTCGCAGTCGGCCATGGTCCCGTAGCTGGGGTCGATGGCGTAGTAGTCGCTGATGTCGTAGCCGTTGTCCCGTTGCGGCGAGCGCAGGAACGGGGTGATCCACAGGCAATCCACGCCCAGCCATTTGAGGTAGTCGAGTTTGTCCACGATGCCCAGCAGGTCACCGGTGGCGTTACCCGCGTGGCTGTGGAAGCTCTTGGGGTAGATCTGGTAGATCACCGAGTGTTGCCAGTCTTGCATGGTGGGTTCCTTCAGTAGAGTTTTGTGCTGGCCTCTCGGGCCTCGATGGCGATTGATCAGGCGACGCGATAACCCGGCCGAACAATCTTCAGGCTCAACGCACAGGTCAGTACAAACGGCACGACCATCGCGATGACCATCCCGATCACAAACATCGCGATGGATTGCGGCACGATCGAGATAAACCCAGGTAAACCACCGACGCCGATGGCCGAGGCCTGCACCTTGTTCAGCGACAGGAAAATGCTGCCCAGCGCCGAGCCCACCAGGGCCGCGTAAAACGGAAACTTGAAGCGCAGGTTCACCCCGAACATCGCCGGTTCCGTGATGCCGAAGTACGCGGAAATCGCTGAGGTCGAGGCCATGCTTTTATCCCGCGCATTGCGGGTGGTGTAGAACACCGCGAGCGCGGCGCTGCCCTGGGCCAGGTTGGACATCACGATCATCGGCCAGATAAACGTGCCGCCCTGGGTGGAGATCAGTTGCAGGTCCACGGCGAGGAACATGTGGTGCATGCCGGTGATCACCAGCGGCGCGTACAGCAGCCCGAAAATCGCTCCGCCAACCATCGGCGCCAGGTCAAACAGGGTGACCACGCCTTCGGTGATCAGGATGCCGAGGTGACGGGTCACCGGGCCGATGATCGCCAACGCGAGCACGCCGGTGACGACGATGGTGGTGATTGGCACGACCAGCAATTGAATGGCGTTGGGCACGCGAGCGCGCAGCCATTTCTCGATGACGCTCATGACATACGCCGCCATCAGGATCGGCAGGATCTGCCCCTGGTAGCCGACTTTCTCGATCTTGAACCAACCGAAAATATCGAAGTACGGCAGGCTCTGGCCGTCGAGCCCGGCGACCGCCTTGCCGTAGTTCCAGGCATTGAGCAGATCGGGATGCACCAGCATCAGGCCGAGCACGATGCCGAGGATTTCACTGCCGCCAAAGCGCTTGGCCGCCGACCAACCCACCAACGCCGGCAGGAACACGAACGAGGTGTTGGCCATCAGGTTGATCAGGCTCCACAGGCCATCCAGGTTCGGATACGCCTCCAGCAGCGTCTGGCCCTCGATGAACATGCCCTTGGCGCCCATCAGGTTGTTCACGCCCATCAGCAGGCCGGCGATGATCAACGCGGGCAGGATCGGCATGAACACATCGGAGAACACCCGTACCAGGCGCTGCATGGCGTTGGTCTTGTCGGCGCCCTTCTTCTTCACATCGGCGATGGTGGCGGCGGCGAGGCCGGTCTGTTCGCGCAGGGCGGCGTAGACCTTTTCCACTTCGCCGGGGCCGATCACCACCTGGAACAAACCGCCGGTGAAGAACGAGCCCTTGACCAGATCGACCTGGTTCAACGCGCTGTTGTTGACCAGGCTCGGATCCTTGAGCGCCAGGCGCAGGCGGGTCACGCAGTGGGCAGCTTGCTCAAGGTTGTCGCTGCCCCCGAGGTGCTCGAGGATCTCGCGGGCAATGTTGGAATAGTCGTGGCTCATGCTTGGTTTCCACTTTGATTTTTTTTATTGGGGGCAGTCATTGGCAGCACGCCGAAGGCAAAAGTACTCGTACAGACGAGTTAAAGCAACAACTCGTCTGTACGAGTTTGATTTTGCTTATTCCCTGCAGGACACCGCTGCGCTGCAAGCCGCAGAAATCCATGGGTCTAATGGACAAACTCCCGCTCTGCCTCTAAGGTTCCTGCCTTGAACGCCAACGCGGCACAGAGCCCTATCCATGAGCAAATACAACCAGATCTATACCGATCTGCTTGCCAGCATCACCACCGAACGCCTGCAACGCGGCACGCGCCTGCCCTCCGAAACCGAATTGATGGACAGCTACCAGGCCAGCCGAGGCACCGTGCGTCGCGCCATCGAGCAACTGCAGGAACGTGGGTTTGCGCAAAAGATCCACGGCAAGGGCACCTTCGTGCTCTCGCCCAACCCGATTGAGTTCCAACTCGGCGGCATCGTCAGCTTTCACGAAACCCACGCCGACCTGGGCGATGACGTACGCACCGAAGTGGTCGAATTCACCCAGCTCCCCCTGGAAGGCCCATTGTTGCAACACATCGAGGCCGAACCCGGCAGCCTCATCACACGCATCAAACGGGTACGGCGCATCGGCGGCAAACGGGTGATCCTCGACATCAACCACTTCGTCGCCGACCTGATCCCAGGCCTGGACCAGGCGATCGCCGAACAGTCGATCTACGCCTTCATCGAGCAGACCTTGCAACTGCAGATCAGCTACGCCCAGCGCACCATCGAAGCCCTGCCCCGCAGCAAGGACGACCAGACGCACCTGGACCTCGAAGGGCAAAGCCATGTGATCGTGGTGAGCAACCAGACGTTTTTGCAGGACGGGAGACAGTTCGAGTACACCGAGTCGCGGCATACGTTGGATAAGTTTTACTTCTCCGATATCGCCAGGCGCTAACTATCTACCCATCGCCCGTCTAAACGGCTTGGCATGCTCGGCTCTTCCCCCTTAAGGAGAGCAGCATGCCGCTTGCCGACACCTCCCCCGCCGCTCAGCAACAACTCAGGGCCCTGGCGCCCATCGTGCTGGATGCGTGCCCGAACATGCAGAGGATGGCCATCGAGGCCGCCCGCGAGATTCTCGCAAAACACGGTCTGGCGACCCTGGATCCCGATCACGTGCACTGGCACCGCTTCACCGGCGGTGTCGGTGACCCGGCGACGTTTACGGGCTGGAGCCACAACGAAAAACCCCAGGCGTCGATGACGCTGACGCAGCTGGTCATTCACCGCTTCGAGGTACATGACCAGGACAATGCCGACCTGCTCGACGGTGATGGTGGCTTTTATCGCGAGGGTGCCGAGGCGCGGTTATTCGATCAGCATAACGAAGTGCGGCTGTCCGCCAGCGCGGTGCTCAAGGACTTCTGGGCGATCAATTTCAGCGATCGCTACACCACGCGCATGGATGCATTCTGGAGCGCTCACTTCGATGATTTTCGCACCCTGGCCAAGGTCAACTGCCTGGCCGAGGCCCTGCAAGCACGACAGGCCGGGGATCTCACCACGTCACAGTTGCAGACGGTGATTCGGGCCCTGGCCAGCAATCTGTGCTGGCCCCCAACCCTGTCCAACCTGCAGGCCAAGGCCACTTCAGCCGGCGGGCTGCGTGTGGCGGCGCTGGATATCGGTGGACATACCGCCACGGATATCCTGCGCATCGTCGACGGCGATGGGCGGCAAATCCTTTATGTACCGGGCGAGTCACAGGCCTTCCACTGTTTCGAGACCCCTGCCGACCTGCATTTCTGGCTGCTGAACCAGACCAGCCACCCGGATAACCGCGCCCGCTTCATGGCCCATTTCCCGCTGTCGGCGCAGATCCAGCAGGACGACACCGCTGCCGTGACGTGGAAACAGATGCTGCTCACCCCCGTGCTGATCTATCGCACCGCCCAGGCCCTGGCGGGTACCCTGCCGCCGGACTGGGTGGACAAGGGCCTGTCCCACCAACTCGACCAGTTGTTTGTCGACTGGGGCACCTGGGACCACCGCCTGATCAATCAAGCCGACCAGGCCATCGAGGACGATGCCTTTACCTGGCTGGCGCAATCGAGTCAGACGCGCATGCGCAATGACGCGGATTTTTCCCTGCGCAGCAATGGCGACCTGCGCAAGAAACTCTGGATCGGCTACCTGAACGCCTTTGGCAAAACCTTTGGCCCGATGGCCGTGGTCGGCTGGCCGGTGGCGTTGGTGGTCGTGGGGGCCAGTGCGGCAAATCTTGGCCTGAACATCGACCAGGCCATCAACGGCAAGACCCCGGCCGAACGCCACGCCGGGGAGCTGGGCGCGGTATTCAGTGCCATCGATACGCTATTTAACCTGGCACTGTTGAAAGCCGACGGGGTCATGCCCGATATCGCCGAAGCGGCCGACACCCTCGCAGTGGAGCCCATTGAGTTGACGCCGCCCACAGCGCCCGCCAGCGCACCGCCGGTGCCTGAGCCTGCGGTACCTGCCACCTACCAGGCCAACCTGATACTGGAAGGAGAACACCTGGATACCGCCCCCGGAAAATTCCAGCAGGTCTATAGCCTGCGGACCTCCGACGGCATGCCTCAGCAAGCCATCCTGATGAACGATCAAGCCTATTACGTGCGCTACGAAGCCGCCCCCAACGGTCGTGGGCATTGGGCGATTGTCGACCCGAACAACCCCCATGGCTTTTCCGGCGCGCTGCCGGTGCGCCTGAACGAACTCAACGAATGGGAACCTGTGCCCCACAGCAACGGCTTGAAAGGCGGCGGGGGAAACTCCAGCAAAAGCGCCCGGGGGCCGGCCCCCTCGCGGGTCCCGCCACCGCCACAAGCGATGACCACGCCACCCCACTCGCTGCGCAGGGTGACCAGCCCCTTCGATACCCCGCCATCCACCCGCCCGGAAGTGAAACGCTGGGCAATGGGCCTCACTGAAACCCATGTTCACAGCCGCTTCGGCCGTATTGACCGCTTCACCTACTACTTCGGCGAAACGCACCGCAAACTGCTGCAATCGGCGCAAGACTTCTACAAGGAACTGTCCTGGACCCGCCTGCCACCTCGTCCGGACATCCCCGCCTTTGAACCGACAACGGCCTTCGAAGAAGTCCTCGAACGCCTGCCCGAAGACCTACCGGGCTACGTCATCGGCGAAACCCTGGACCGTATCAGCAGCACCCGCCTGCTGATCAACAACATGCCGCTCTTCGCGCGCAAGGGCGTGAAAACCCTGTATATGCGGCGCCTGCTCAACGACTTCGCCCAGGATGATCTGAACCACTACTTCCAGACCGGCAAGATGCCGGAGGACCTGGAAAGCTACCTTGGCAAGCTGGGCACCGATCCATCCGGGCAGTTCAATGAACTGGAACTGGTCAAGACCGCCAGGGCCAATGGCATACGCGTGCAGGCTATCGATTGCGCAGCCCATTACAAATACCCCACCCCTATCGCCGATCTTTCAGAGCAGGTGATGAGCAATTACCTCGCCCACCTCCTTATCCAAGCCGACATAGCGCTGAACGGCGGCGGTAAATGGCTGGTACTGACCGGGGCCAGAAACATCAATACCTTTAATGGATTCGCCGGTCTCAGTGAACTGGAAGGAGGTATCGGGCTGCGTATAGAAGAGGTCTTTCCGGGGCAAGGTAACGAGGTGCGTATCGACCCCGGCATCGCCATTGATCGCGACAACGCCCCCAGTCATGAAAGCGTCGGCGACAGCTTCGACACCTTGAATGCCGACCTACGCGTACAAGTGGAAGCCCCGCCGGTGCACAGGACGCTGGAGCAACAGCAGCGACTGCTGTTTCGCAAGGGCATGTACCTGATCGACAAAAACCAGGGCAACTACACCCTGCGGCACCACAGCAGAGACAGGGGCATCGTTGCGACCCCCATCAATCGACTGGCCGACGGCAGCTTTTACATCGACCGCCCGGCCTGGGCAGGCGTGCATGACATACGGTTCCCCACGCTGGAACAGCTGTCCAGCGCCCTTACCAATATGGGCATGAGCCTGCAAAGTCGGCTTCCTGCCTGACAGGCAATAAAAAACCTGGCCGAGGCCAGGTTTTTTACTCACTCAACGCAGGCCATTCAGGCTCGCCTTGCTTATTCCCACTCGAACATAAACAACATTAAAAAACTCATATAAATCAAATGCTTATTTTGATGGCGTCAGTTGATACAACGAAAAACACCATTAACGAAAACCTGTTTTTGCACGGACTGCATTACTCATGGGTGTGGTCATCGGATACCTGGGCATTAGGATAGGGTGTCAGGTAGACACGTTGCGGTAGCGCCCTCTCCCAGAAGAGTAACGGATTTCTACTTTCTCAACCCCCTGCTCAGTAAGCATGCTCTGAACATCCTCGGGAGAATAAGAGCAATTAGGGCCGATGATGACCTCTTTGATTGCGCTGAGATTTTGATAAGACGTTAGGAGCTTGTGGAAGCGCGCTTCCTCCTTGTATGCATTCACTCTTATATCAATAGCGTACCCTTCATCCCGGCTAGGCTCAATTTCCACCACAGCCCTGATTTCACGTTCATCTTTGAAATATTGATCTTTATATAGAACCGCAAAGCGGCGCAGAACAAGTGCGGTTAGCTGATGTTTTATCGGGGATTCACTCTGCTCCATTCTATCAATGAAGCTTCTAACTTTTCCCACGAACTCATCTTTGCTGTAATGAACTTTGCACAGTTTCACGTGCGAAATTATCGGCTGGTAGCCGTTCGCCGTAAAACGGTTGAACAAATTAAATTGATCGATTTCGTTCTCATCAAAACCTATCGATAGCCCTTTGGAGTCATCTGCATACAATCCCCATTGACTGCCAGCGTCACCTTCCAAGGAAAAACATCCAATTAGAATCTGAAATTTTTCGTTTAGCTTATCCACTTGAATATTTAGGAAGTCTGGCTTCTCGGCGAGCCCCTTCTCCTGCAACAACTCAAGTATCAGATCGAACCCAGATTTATACTCAGTTAGGTCGTTTAACTTGGTTATATCAGTAAGCCAAACCTCTTTAGTCGAAATAATCCCCTTAAAAGCGGTCGCGTTGCAGTAGTGATAAATCATTAGAGATCCTTTCAAGATGTATCGGGTACGCCTAAGCGAGTAAGTTACTCAATGAGTATGCAGCGGTGTGTAACTCGGAGCAAGGGTCGCGAGAGGAATGGCAGTCACCTGCCTGCTCCGCATGTGCGAGGCTTAGTGCGCACCTGGTGCGACTTTTCAGAGGCTATAAACAGCGATTCTGCGTAGGGGATTGTCTTTTGATACACGGTCGTCCCCCTAGAAGGCGTAACGCCCAATTCATACATCTTGCTCAGCAGTGTCACCGACTTCATCGGCGCACCGTTCTCCGAGCGCAGCATCAGTTCACGTGGACCGTCCCGCAAGAACAGTATCTTTCCGCGCCCTGTCTAGAAAATGCTAGGGCCATGAGCCAATTATCAGACCTTCTGCTAATATCTGGCTTTCTGCCATCGCAGGTTACTCGGATAGCGGACGCAGCTTCACAAGGACGAATAAACATGAAGATGCTCGTATCTGACCCAGCAATTTTGGGTAATCTCTTGTATGCAAAAGGATTTCCGCTACGGCGGAGACGCTCGTCAGATAATCCTGCTACGGTTTCATTGCATAATCTAGCCGCCCTCGATTCCCAATCGCACCCATCTTTTTCAATTCTAAATAGGACCAAAATCGCCCGTCTGTCTCCTCCCCTTGGACGGGTGCACAGTTTGCGGCCCTCCAATACCCTAAGACAGCAGCCAAGAAATATCGAGAGGTGGTGCAGCCTAAATCTAGGCAAGCATGAAATTTCTGTTGCCATGTACGGATATTGCATACCAACAGCAAGGCGAGCACCGCGTTGCTGTTTGACAAGCCTAACTATTAAAAAACGCGAAGTACCGAAACATCCGAATTCTGATATTCAGATGTCACTCGCGCGCTCAAAAAACGCACACGCCAGTAAGCACTTTTCAAATCCACGCACACCAACCCCACTAGTCCGAGAAATAAAATGGAAGAAATAAGTGTAACAAAAGAAATTTCGGAACTAAAAAGCCAGCTATCGTACACTAAAAATATCGGCTTTTTTATGGGTGCTGGAACATCGTGCGCACTAGGCCTACCCAACATATCTCAATTAACCGAGCAGGTAGAACTATTACTAAAACCAGAAGCACTAGCGCATTTCAATATTATAAAGAATGATTTAAAGTCGAAAAACCCTGACGCAACAACGAGCATTGAAGACATACTCAATCAGTTCCGTAGAATCCGGGAAATCACAGGTGAACGTGCAGATAGCAACTTTCTCGACGTAGATGGATTAAGCGCGAAAAATATAGACATTGAAATATGCAAACACATTTACAACATAATAAATAACAAAGAATCAGCAGCTTCTTTAAAAACACCAAAAAAGTTCTTTGCTTGGTTCAACATGCAGAATAGAGATTATTCTAAAGAAATATTCACAACAAATTACGATTTAATTATAGAAAAGTCTTTGGAATCAATAAGAGCGCCGTACTTTGATGGATTCGTTGGCTCATACGAACCTTTTTTCTGGCAGGAGAGTGTAGAGCGACACATCAAAAAAAATGACCTTACACAAAACTGGATAAGACTCTGGAAGATACACGGCTCTCTTAGCTGGTTTTGGAAAGGCAACGTAAATACAAAGTCACATAAGGTAGTCAGGCTTGGAAGAGTAGAAAAAATTGGGGAGGAGAGAAATGAAATTGTCATATATCCATCTAAAGAAAAATATGATTCATCCCGTCGCCAGCCTTTCCTAGTATACTTTGATCGTCTTAAAGATTATTTACTGGGCGGAGAGCTACTTTTTATATTTAGCGGATACTCATTCCTCGATCAGCACATAAACGAAATTATATTCAACTGCTTACGACAAAACAACAGACTGAGTGTTGTAGTTTTTTTCTATAGCGATTTAGAAGTGGAGAGATTAGAGCCACTATCTGCAGGATATTTAAATCTAACCGTGTTCGGCCCGAAAAAAGCAATTGTAAACGGCGTTTTCGGCGTTTGGAAATTTGAACAATTTGAGCTGAACATGAAGGCTACTAACAACAGATTCTGGTGTGAAAAAACAAACTCACTTCTACTTGGTGATTTCAACTATCTTGTTGATTTTTTGGTTGCTAACTCTGGTCGCCAACACGAAATTGAGATCACCACAAATGAAGAGTGATTCTACTTATTTAGGGCAAGTAATCCGAGTAGACTCAAACGCAGTGGAGGTCGAGGTTTCTGCAGAAATCCCGTCTGCAGCACCGATAATTAATGGTCGACTTTATAAAATAGGCCAGATTGGTACTTTCGTCAAAATGCCCATGGGCAATATCACTATCTATGCAATCGTTTCCGCTGTAAGCGACCGTCCATTTGGCACTGATGATGACGGAGAGACAAGATCAAGCTCTAAGTTTTTGTCGATACAGTTAATTGGCGAAAAAATCGGTGATGGTGAGTTTGAAAAGGGTATAGGAACTTATCCAACTATAGGTGATGAGGTTCATCTTGTCATAGAAAAGGATCTCTTTGAAATTTATGGAGAACAAGACTCAGGATCTATAGAGCTTGGTAAGCATTCTTCGTCCGAGAACCTTAGCGTCCATGTAGACACTCACAATCTAATTCTTCGCCATTGCGGCATAATGGGATCTACCGGCAGCGGAAAATCGAATACGACAGTTACTCTCCTCAAATCGATATTAGGTAGCTACGCAGGTTCAAGAATAATACTTATTGACCCCCACGGCGAATATGCATCAGCTTTCCCGGAAGCAAAAATACTAAGAATTGGAGATGCGCAAGCCCCCCTATATATACCTTTTTGGTTGATGACATTCGAGGAGCTTGCTTTTTTCTTAGTCGGGGCAGATCAACGTGACGAACAAAGAATGGAGTATAGACAACTTCGAGACTTAGTCACTTTAATGAAGAAAAAGAATTTCAATTTAAAGTCGGGAATAGTAAACCAGGACTTAATTACCGCCGACTCCCCCATACCATTTAGCGCACGAGAACTCTGGTACGAGATGAATTGGCTACTGAATGCTTCGTTTTCGACATCCCCCAAGGATGATCAAACCAGAGCTAATGCCTGTGAAATTTCGGTAGGTGACCCCGAAAAATTAAGTCCCGCTATCTTTAGCCCTTATGCTATGGGTACCAGTGCGCCATTTAAGTCAAAACACACAGAGTATTTTTCATACGAGAAAAAAATACTATCTCGACTGAAAGACTCGCGCTATGACTTTCTCTTCAATCCAGGAGAATACAAAACAGCGGACTCTCCTAAAGACTTACACGATCTACTTGCCGAATGGATCGGAAACTCTCAGAAGCTAACCATATTAGATTTGAGCGGAGTGCCTTTCGAGGTTCTTGACATAACTGTAGGTCTAATAACTCGCTTTGTCTACGACAGTATGTTCTGGGGAAGAAAGGAAGCATATACTGGAAAACAACGACCTCTCCTACTTGCCTTTGAAGAAGCCCATACTTATCTTGGCAAAAATGATAGGAGCAGTTACTCAAAAACTGCGGTAGAGCGCGTATTCAAGGAGGGAAGGAAATTCGGAATAGGTGCTCTCGTAATATCTCAACGTCCGTCTGAAATATCAGAAACCATACTATCTCAAATTGGCACGCTAATAGCCTTGAGACTTACAAATTCAGCTGACAAGTCCATAATTAAATCATCAGCTCCAGACAACATGAATAGTTTAATTGATTTATTGCCATCTTTACGCATAGGAGAGGCAATAGTCACCGGAGAAGCGATAAAAATCCCTTCTCGCATCCGATTGAAACTTAACTATCCACGCCCTACAAGTGAAGACCCGAAGCTTGTCGAGTGCTGGAGTAAAGAGCATGTGCATGAAGAGGAAAATTACAAACTGGTCGTAACTAAAATACGCGAACAAAAAATATAAAAGGAATAAATATGGACCGCAAAAATATATCCTCCACTATGATAAGAAGTATTGGCTACGACGTGGATACGTCAACGCTAGAAATAGAATTTAACTCGGGAGCTGTCTGGCAATACTATGACTTTCCTGAGTCAGACTGGTATCAGTTCGATGGCTCTGCCTCGCAGGGCAAGTACTTCCATACATCAATAAAGGGGCATTTTAGAGAAGCCCAAGTAGGATAAATTCATTATAACGCATCTATGTATAGAGGATTAAGTAATTTTCTATGCATAGATTTTTCATAAATCTGAGACTTCGAAAATGATTGACACCATAAACGACTGGAATAAAAGATTAACCGTTGCTCAGACAGGGCATTACATCACATCCGAGAGATACATACTAATTAATAGATTCGTTGGTATCCCCCTCGTAATATCTTCAACTTTCGTAAGTGCATTTTTATTCTTCGATAGCACCGGGTTTTCAGATCGCCTTTCAATACTTATGAAGCTACTGAGCATTTTGGTTGCACTTCTTGCATCCCTACAAACACTAATGCGCCCCACAGAAAAAGCTGAAGCCCATAGATCGTGTGCTGCAAGATATGGAAATTTGAAGCGAAAGATAGAACAGTTCTCTGCAGCAGGCAGCGCAATAGATGATTGGAAAAACTTCTCTAAAGAAATAACAATTGAATGGGCAGGAATCTCGGAGAATGCTCCTACCACTCCCCAAAGAATCAGAAAAAAAGCCAATTCCATAATTAACAATAAGGTTTAGCAACCCAGTATTACGACTCCGAGAGGGCCCGGTTCACCAGGCCCTAAACTTCTTTAAAATGCAGGTGTACTCCAGGAACGATTCGTATATAACTGAACAAAAAAACAGCTTCGCAGGTCTCCCGTCTCGTGCCACTGCGGTCAATAATTCTACGCAGACCACTTAAGGCCTTATGAAACAAGGGCTTCAGAAGCAACATGATCGACTAATTATGAAAAATGCCATGCGCAGTGAAATCGTCAAAAAGTCTGATTCGCCTCTCTAATGGCAAAGGCTGCCGATAGCTGCCTCTCCAAAATGGCCAACTCATCCGCATTACAAGGCACTTCTCAATCCAGTCTGAGTTATAACCCGCTTCATGCAACAGCGTGCTCGCTGTCCGCCTCAAATCATGCGGTCCGAACTTGCTCAACGGCTTCCCCTCTTTCTGCGCGAGCCGATAGGTCAGCGTCAGCACCTGATTGATCGTCGCGGTGCTCATTGGCAAATCGGAATCGTACCGAGAGGGAAAGACGTAATCCGAACCACCGGCAAACGTCTTCAGAGCAATGAAAAAATCCAGCGCCTGCTGAGATAAGAACACCAAATGGGGATTGCGCCGCTTCATCCGCTCTTTCGGAATGGTCCACAGGGCTTCGCTGAAATTGATTTCGTTCCAGGTAGCGTTGGTCAATTCACTTTTGCGAACCATGGTCAGCAACAGCAGCTTAGCGGCGACTCTCACGGATGAGGCAGTGCCGATGCGGTCCAGGTACTGATACATCAACGCGATTTCTTCAGGCCCTAGAGCGCGATCGCGTGGCTCGAATTTAGCGATGCTTGCAGGACGCACCAGATCAGCCGGATTCTCAACCTTCTGCCCACGCTCTATCGCCCATCGGAACACCTGCATCACAATCTCGCGGGAGTGCACGGCCGTGGCTGGAGCTCCCCGCTCCACAATTGCATCTGTCAGGGTACGCAGATCCTCATGATTGATTTCCACCAGTTTCTGATTACCGAAGTGCGGCTTTAGCTCGCGCTCGTAAACCGATCGGCGCATGTCACGCGTCGAGTCAGCCATCTGATACCCACGCAGCCATTTCTCCGCCCACGCATCAAACGTCTCTGCCCCTTTGGTGCGTGCCTTGGCACGGGCTTTCTCTTTGGCAGGTGACTTACCTGCCGAAACCATCTTTTAGCCTCGCCCAAGCGCTCTCTGGCTTCCGCAAGTGTGATGCCACCCACGCCATAACGACCGAACGTGATGGTCTCCTGACGGCCATTGATTGAGTAGTTGTAACGAAAGGAGATGGAACCGGCAGCAGTGACGGCCACGTACAGCCCGTCACGGTCGTTCACCTTGTAGAGTTTTTCTTGCGGTTTGAGGTTACGCAGCTTGGTATCGGTCAGCATGGCAGTTACGGATTCCATTGAAAAAATACCATGCTCAGAAAAGCACTCATGCACCACGATAAAACCCAATGAAACCGGGCTGATGATGAGATTTGATACCATGCCCTGCCCTACTAGGGCGACATGGTATCGAGCACCGAACATGGCATTTGGCTCAGTCAATGCCCCGTACCATGCCATACAAACACGATGCTTGGCGATGCACAAAGCTGCCAGAATTTGCCAGACCCAAAAAGCCAAAAGCCCGCAATTACGCGGGCTCCAGGGCATTTCTTGCTAGTTGGTGCCGGACAATGCCGGACGTCCAATCATTCCCACTCAATCGTCGCCGGCGGCTTGCTCGACACGTCATAAGTAACGCGCGAAATACCTTCGATCTCATTGATGATACGGCCGCTGACGGTTTCCAGCAGTTCGTACGGCAGGTGTGCCCAACGGGCGGTCATGAAGTCGATGGTTTCCACGGCACGCAGGGCCACGACCCAGGCGTAACGACGGCCATCGCCTACAACGCCTACGGACTTAACCGGCTGGAACACCACGAACGCCTGGCTGACCTTGTGGTACCAGTCGGCCTTGCGCAGTTCTTCGATGAAGATGTGGTCGGCACGGCGCAGCAGGTCGGCGTATTCCTTTTTCACTTCACCGAGGATGCGCACGCCCAGGCCCGGGCCGGGGAATGGGTGGCGGTAGACCATGTCGTACGGCAGGCCGAGTTCCAGGCCCAGACGGCGGACTTCGTCCTTGAACAGTTCGCGCAGCGGTTCTACCAGCTTGAGGTTCATTTCCTCAGGCAGGCCACCCACGTTGTGGTGGGACTTGATCACGTGGGCCTTGCCGCTCTTGGCACCGGCCGACTCGATCACGTCGGGGTAGATGGTGCCCTGGGCGAGGTACTTGATGTTGTCCAGCTTGTTGGACTGGGCATCGAATACGTCGATGAAAGTGCGGCCGATGATCTTGCGCTTCTTCTCCGGGTCGGATTCGCCGGCCAGGTTGTTCAAGAACTGCTCTTCGGCGTTGGCGCGGATCACCTTGACGCCCATGTTCTCGGCGAACATGGCCATTACCTGCTCGCCTTCATGCAGGCGCAGCAGGCCGTTGTCGACGAACACGCAGGTCAGTTGGTCGCCGATGGCCTTGTGCAGCAGCGCAGCGACCACGGAGGAGTCAACGCCGCCGGACAGGCCGAGCAGCACGTTGTCGGTGCCGACCTGGGCGCGTACGTTGGCGATCGCGTCTTCAGCGATTTTCGACGGGGTCCACAGGGCTTCACACTCGCAGATGTCGAGAATGAAGCGCGACAGGATGCGCCCGCCTTGCTTGGTGTGGGTCACTTCCGGGTGGAACTGCACGCCGTAGTAACGACGCTCGTCGCTGAACATGCCAGCGATCGGGCAGCTCGGGGTGCTGGCCAGGATGTGGAAGTCTTCCGGCATCCTGGTGACCTTGTCACCGTGGCTCATCCATACGTCGAGGCCGAACAGGCCATCGGCGTCGATGTGGTCTTCGATGCCGTCCAGCAGGCGGCTCTTGCCGACCACGTCGACACGGGCATAACCGAATTCACGCAGCTCGGAACCTTCAACCTTGCCGCCCAGTTGCTCGGCCATGGTCTGCATGCCGTAGCAGATACCAAAGACAGGAACGCCCAGGTCGAACACGGCTTGCGGGCAACGCGGGCTGTTGGCTTCGTGCACGGACTCGGGGCCACCGGCGAGGATGACGCCTTTCGGTGCGAATTCGCGGATCGCTTCGTCATCCATGTCGAACGGATGCAGTTCGCAGTACACACCGATTTCACGCACGCGGCGGGCAATCAGTTGGGTGTACTGGGAACCGAAGTCGAGGATCAGGATGCGGTGGGCGTGAATGTCGAGGGCCATGAAGTCAGTCTCGTCTAATGAATCAGAAACAACTCGGGGCTGAAGAACAGCCCCGGTTACTTAACATTTTGCTGGAAGCCTCAACCTACGCGGTAGTTTGGCGCTTCCTTGGTGATCTGCACGTCGTGGACATGGGATTCAGCCATGCCTGCGCCGGTGATCCGTACGAACTCTGGCTTGGTGCGCATTTCTTCGATGTCGGCGCTGCCGGTGTAGCCCATCGAGGAACGCAGGCCGCCCATCAGTTGATGGATGATGGCGCTCAGGGTGCCCTTGTACGGCACACGGCCTTCGATGCCTTCCGGCACGAGCTTCTCGGCGCCTGCCGAGGAGTCCTGGAAGTAACGGTCGGAAGAGCCTTGCGCCTGGGACATGGCGCCCAGCGAACCCATGCCGCGGTAAGCCTTGTAGGAACGGCCCTGGAACAGTTCGATCTCGCCCGGCGCTTCTTCGGTACCGGCGAACATCGAGCCCATCATCACGCAGGAAGCACCGGCAACGATGGCCTTGGACAGGTCACCGGAGAAACGGATGCCGCCGTCGGCGATCAACGGTACGCCAGTGCCTTCAAGGGCCGCGGCGACGTTGGCGATGGCGCTGATTTGCGGCACGCCCACACCGGCAACGATACGCGTGGTGCAGATCGAGCCAGGGCCGATACCGACCTTGACCGCATCGGCACCGGCTTCGGCCAGGGCCTTGGCGGCCGCGCCGGTAGCAATGTTGCCGCCGATCACCTGCACGTCAGGGAAGTTCTGCTTGACCCAGCGAACGCGGTCGATCACGCCTTTGGAGTGACCGTGGGCAGTGTCGACCACTACCACGTCAACGCCGGCAGCGACCAGGGCCGCTACGCGGTCGCCAGTGTCTTTGCCGGTACCGACCGCAGCGCCGACGCGCAGACGACCTTGGTCATCCTTGCTGGCCAGCGGGTAAGCTTTGGCTTTTTCGATGTCGTTGACGGTCATCATCCCTTTGAGGGCGAATTTGTCGTCGACGATCAGCACGCGCTCGATGCGGTGCTTGTGCAGCAGTTCGCGCACGTCGTTCTTGTCGGCGCCTTCCTTGACAGTCACGAGGCGCTCTTTAGGCGTCATCACTTCGCGGACGGTGACTTCAAGACGGTTCTCGAAACGCACGTCACGGGAAGTGACGATGCCGACCAGGTCGCCATCGTGCAGTACCGGAACGCCGGAGATGTTGTGCAGGCGAGTCAGGTCGAACAGGTCACGCACGGTAGCGTCGGCTTCGATGGTGATCGGATCCTTCACCACACCGGCTTCGTAACGCTTGACCTTGCGCACTTCGGCAGCTTGCTGCTCGATGGTCATGTTCTTGTGAATGATGCCGATGCCGCCTTCCTGGGCCATGGCAATGGCCAGACGGGCTTCGGTGACGGTGTCCATGGCAGCGGAAACCAGGGGAATATTCAGCTCGATGCCACGGGTTAGGCGGGTCTTGAGACTGACTTCGTTAGGAAGCACCTCGGAATAACCGGGCACTAGGAGAATGTCGTCGAATGTCAGAGCTTCTTGGCTGATACGCAGCATCGCGGGGGCTCCCGAGCGGGAAAATGGAAGCGCGCCATTATACTCAGACACCCCCCAGGTCTCAATGTAAAACTCTGACATATTTGGGAATAGTGATAGAAGGACTACAGCTCGACTTTGACCCAACTGATCTTCTGGTCCAGCCAATCGGCGAATTCGTCGATAAAGCTCTGCTTGAACCCCGCCTCCGCCCAGTTGTTGAAGATGAACCCCAGGTTGGAAAACCCGCACGCCTGCAGGAACAGGAAGCCGTTGATGTCATCTTCATGCCCACACAGCGGGCAGGTGAAGTTGTCGGTGTGGCCGGGCATCCAGTCTTCCAGGCTTTCGAACAGCGCCTCGCCGACTTCCTTGAGGCATTCCGGGCAGCCGGCTTCTTCGAGAAAGCCCTTGGCCGGGGTATAGATGCAGCGCTTGTAGATGATCTCCAGGCCGTTGACCGGCTCGTTGAACGGCAACGCCTCGGGGTGCAGCACCACGGCGCGGGCGCCGTCGGCCAGGGCATAGGCCATGCGGTTGCCGGTGCGGCCACAGGTGGTCAGTTCTTCCTTGATGATGTTCTTGCGCACCAGCCACCGCACGATCGCCCGGGCGCGGGGTTCGTGGACGGGCAAGGTGGAGATTTTCGGGACAAGGATGCTTTGGGAATTCATGGGAGACCTGCGGCGTGGCTTCTGGCCTCATCGCGGACAAGCCCGCGATGAGGCCCGGGAGGACGGCAGCTTAATCCCTGAAGAAATCAGGTCAAGTGCTCAAGTACCGCCCAATCAACGCAATGCCACTGGCCAGCACCAACCACGTCACCAGCCGGACGAAGGCCTCACGGGACATGCGCATGGTCAGCCTGCGCCCACACCACAGCCCCAGGGCCATCGCCGGCAGCAGGCACAGCGCCAACATCAACAGCGGCCAGTCAGCATACACCCCGGCGATCAGGAACAGGCTCAGGCGCACCACCGTGCTGCAACTGATCAGCGCGCTTTGGGTGGCGCGCGCCGCGTCCTTGGGCAAGCGGCTGTTGAGGTAGATTGCATATAAAAAGCCACCACTGCCGAACAACGCACCGAACAACCCGCCTACGGTGCCCATGGGGATCGACCAGCCAGCGGCCAGCTGCGTTGGCCGGGTTTTCACCGCCAGGCTGTAGATCGCATAGGCGCTGATAAACAGCCCCATCAGCAGCAGCAACAGGTCCGAATGCAGGTTGAGCAGAAACACCACGCCCAGGGTGCAGCCAATCGCCATGCACGGCAGCAATCGCAGCAGCTCCGGCTTGTTCACGTCCCGGCGCGTTTGCAGCAGGCCGCCGAAGGCCGCGACGAAATCCAGCAGCACCAGCAGCGGGATGATCTTCGACAGCGGCATAAACACAATCAGGATCGGCCCCGCCACCAGCGCCGTGCCAAAACCGGCGATGCCGAACACGATATAGGCCACCACCACGCCCAGGCCGATCACCAGCCAATCCATACCACCAAACGACCACTGACTCATCAGCTCAACCGGGCTCATGGGTAATTCCTTATTGGAGATGACCATCACTTTAGCCATCGGTAAGGGATCCGACTAATATCTTCAAGGCCCTCCACCTATCTCGAAAAGGCATGACGTGTGATCTCCACCCGCCAACTGCGTTACTTCGTCGAAATCGCCGACAGCGGCAGCTTCAGTGCCGCCGCCGAACGTTTGTTCGTGGCGCAATCGGCCCTGAGCCGGCAGATCAAGGAGCTGGAAAACCAACTGCGAACCCCGCTGTTCGAACGCACCGCGCGCCAGCCGCGGCTGACTGCCGCCGGTGAAGCCTTCTATCCACGGGCGCGCAACCTGCTGGGCGAATTGCTCAAGGCCAGCCAGATGGCGACCCAAGTGGGCAACGGCGAATTGGGCACACTGCGCCTCAGCCATTCGAGCACCGTGCCGATGAGCGGGCCTTTACTGCAAGGCATCGGCACCTGGCTGGAGCGCTGCCCTGGGGTGTCGATGGATATCGGCAAACTGTCCTCCGAAGCGCAGCTGGAAGAAATCGCCGACGGTCGCCTGGAAGTCGGGGTGCTGCGTTTACCCGTGCTGCGCCAGCGCGAAGGTGTACGGGTCATGCCTTTATACAGCGAACCCCTGCTGCTGGCCGTGCCTGCGAGTCATGCGCTGGCACGCAGCCAGGCGCCCATCGAACTGGAGCAACTGAAAGACCAGGCGTTTATCTCGATCCCCCATCCCCAGCGTGGCGGCCTGAGTTATCTGTCGGCCGAACTGTGCATGCGTGCGGGATTTTTCCCCAAGGCCGCGCGAGTGATGTCACGCAAAACCACCCAGTTGCAGTTGATCCAGGCCGGTTTCGGTATAGCCTTGCTGCCAAAGTCCATGCAGGACATCGCCCCCGCCAACGTGCACTTTTTGCCCCTGGCCGACCCGGACTGCCTGAGCACCGTCGCCCTGGCCTGCCAGCAGTCACCGAGCGCGTTGGTGGAGCAGTTCTGTCAAACCCTGCACGAATGCCTATAAACTGCCGCCCATGATTAAAGATCCCTTTGCCCGCTTGGGCCTGGACCGCGAAGTCCTGACTGTCAGCCAGCTCAACGGCCGCGCGCGGGTGTTGCTGGAAGACGTGTTCACCAATATCTGGGTCGAAGGCGAGATCTCCAACCTCGCCCGCCCGGCCTCCGGCCATGTGTACTTCACCCTCAAGGACAGTGGCGCCCAGGTGCGTTGTGCGCTGTTTCGCAATAACGCCGCGCGGGTCCGCCAGGCGTTGAAGGATGGCCTGGCGGTGAAGATACGCGGCAAGGTCTCGCTGTTCGAGGGCCGTGGCGACTACCAGTTGATCCTCGATACCGTCGAACCCGCCGGGGATGGCGCGCTGCGCCTGGCCTTCGATGCCCTGAAGGAAAAACTCAGCGCCGAGGGCCTGTTCAGTGCCGAACGCAAGGTGCCGCTGCCCGCGCACCCGCGCCGCATCGGCATTATCAGTTCGCCCACCGGTGCGGTGATCCGCGACATCATCAGCGTGTTCCGTCGTCGCGCGCCCCAGGTGCAATTGACGTTGATCCCCACCGCCGTACAAGGCCGCGAAGCGATCCCGCAGATTGTGCGCGCGCTGAAGCTGGCGGATGCCCGTGGCTTTGACGCGCTGATCCTGGCCCGTGGCGGCGGTTCGCTGGAAGACCTCTGGTGCTTCAACGAAGAAGCCGTGGCGCGGGCAGTGGATGCTTGCGTGACGCCAATCGTCAGTGCCGTCGGCCATGAAACCGATGTGTCCATCAGCGATTTCGTTGCCGACGTACGCGCGCCCACACCTTCGGCGGCCGCTGAGTTGCTGGCCCCCGACGCCGGCAACCTGGTGCGCCAGGTCGAAAGCCTGCACCGCCGCTTGGTGATGCTGATGCGCAATCGCCTGACCCACGACCGCCTGCGCCTGGAAGGCATGGCCCGGCGCCTGCGGCACCCCGGCGAACGTCTGCGCCAGCAGGCCCAGCGCCTGGATGACCTGGATATGCGCCTGCGCCGCGCCTTCGAGCGCAGCCTCAATACCCGCCGCGAACGCCTGATCCGCCTGGAAACCCGTCTCGCCGGCCAGCATCCGGGGCGCCAGTTGGCCCTGCTGCGCCAGCGCCTGGACAGCCTTGCCGAACGCCTGCCCCGCGCCATGCGCGAAGGCCTCAAGGCGCGTCGCCTGCAACTGCAAAGCCAGGTGCAGACGTTGCACGTAGTCAGCCCGCTGGCAACCTTGGGCCGTGGCTACAGCATTTTGCTCGACGAGCGTGGCCAGGCCATCCGCAACGCCGCGCAGACCCACACCGGCCAGCGCCTCACCGCGCGCCTCGGTGAAGGCCAATTGCAGGTGCGAGTGGAAGATAACCACCTGACCCCCGTCACCCTTTCGTTATTGGATTGATTGATGCCACGTTTCTTTAGTGTGTTGTTGCTGCTATGCCTCGCCGTTAACGCTCATGCCGACAGCTATATCAGCCGTACCTTGAACAAGCCGGTGCCCGGCGGCGTTGCGGTGGTTGAACTCGGCCCTTCGGCTACCGCGCCGAAAGCCACGTACCAGGGCAAACCCGTGCTGGTGGTGAAGGAGCAGGACAACTGGCTGGCGATTGTCGGCATCCCGCTGACGGTCAAGCCGGGCAACGAGCGCATCAGCAGCGGCGGGCGCAGCCTGCCGTTTATCGTCGGCTACAAGAAATACCCGGAACAGCGCATCACCCTGAAGAACAAAAGCCAGGTCAACCCCAACCCGGCGCAGCTCAAGCGCATCGAGGGCGAGTTGGCCGTGCAGCTCAAGGCCTATCGCAGTTTCAGCCCGAACCTGCCGAGCAACCTGGTGCTGGACAAACCGGTGAACGGGCCGCTGTCGAGCAAGTTTGGCGTACGCCGTTTCTTCAACGATGAAGAGCGCAATCCTCATTCGGGCCTGGACTTTGCCGTGCCGGCCGGTACACCGATCAAGACGCCGGCGAACGGTAAGGTGATTCTGACCGGCAACTACTTCTTCAATGGCAATACCGTGTTTGTCGACCACGGCCAGGGCTTTATCAGCATGTTCTGCCATATGTCGAAGATCGATGTAAAAGTCGGCGATCAACTGGTGCGCGGTACGGTGGTGGGCAAGGTCGGCTCGACGGGCCGTGCGACCGGGCCGCATATGCATTGGAATATCAGCCTCAATGACGCACGGGTCGATCCTGCGATATTTATCGGCGCCTTCCAGCCCTGATACGCGGCAGCGCATTCAGCCCGGTCTGGACGTTCAAACCCCACGTATAGACCGGTCACTGACGACCGCCCTCTTTCAACAACCATGGCGCCGATCTCGACACAGTGCGTCGCCATTCCCGCCTATTTTCGAAGGAACCGTCATCGCTTGACTTGCCACCCACACATCGAATCCCAGGGAGGACAATTCGCTCACAAGGACACATAAAGCAAGTCTTGTGGAGTTTCCTTAATGCATATCTCTGACTTCAGGCCCGCGCAACCCCAAACCGTTATTCCACCTTCTCGCCCTGCATCATCTACGCCAACAGCCCAGAACGACAGCCCAGGCCCACAACCCGCCCCCGCCAAGTCTCGTTCGTCCATACGGGGACTCGCCAGCCTCTCCGCCCCTTACTCATCGGGCATAAACCCCGCCACTGCCATCCGCAGCCCTCTCTCGAATCACTTCAAGATCGGCGATCTGCAGCTACTGAATGAACAGTACTCCAGCCTCATGGACGAGATGGCCTCAGAGCAACGCCAGCGTCCTGATTTCAAAAACTTTTTGCAGACACGGCTGGCACAGGCGTTTCCTCAACTGAATCCCCTCGACCCGGACAAGGTTTCGTTCAATAGCTATACGTCAAACAACGGCGTAGAACAGTTGAAATCCTCCGAGCCGATAATGACTGCCTTGAGCCGTGCGATTCGGGAAATCTATGCCAACCCGAGCAAACAGCTATTCGAGACACCGGGGGTCAGGACCGAATTTGTGACCCGGCCAGCGCCCGATGAGGCAGTCAATGTCCTCCAGCCCACCGCCTCGCTGCACACCATCGCCAGGAGCATTGCCACCGAGTACGCTCAGACGCTTCGGGAATACTGGACCACGCCCCAGCTTTCAGCGAACTCGCCCTCGCCACAGGACCAACTGTTATGGGTCCACAAACAGCAACTGTCGACCTTGGCAGCCATCCGCAAGATGGACGGCACGCTGAGCCCGGCCAGTAAAGAGTTGATCGACAACGCGCTGCGCTACCCGTCTCTAGAGGAACGGGAAAGTAAACTGCCTGACGGATCAAGGCCCGGTGTGTACCCCATCACCATTGATGACGGCACAGTACAGGGTGCAGCCTTCGCCGGTGCGTTCATGATCACCAGCAAGGATGGCTCTTCAGCGTCCACCCCGACCTGGCCTGCCACCGGTCGGGAGATTAAGCTCAACGACCAGAATGGCCCCGTGGTGCTCTATACCCCCAGCGAAGGTTTCGAGGAATTCGCAACCCCGGCACTGTTACGCGAAGCATTGGCGCAACGGCTCGACAGCGGCGGGCCGGCCGCCGAGCTGTTGAGGCAAAGCCTGCCGCTTTCGCTGCAAAACCGCGCGTCGCCGCCTACGGGGGATGACTTGATGCTAGGCGTGGCCCCCCTGGCCGGGGATGTGCAGGCAGAGGGGATAAATTTGCTGCTCCAGCGCCAGGGCGCGGAAGTCGATGCGTTGATGGCCAGGACATTCACCCCGCAGCGGCCATCAAGCCCCACATCAACGCTGGGGCCGACGCTCATGACGGCCCTGGATGATGCCGCTGACTGGTCGGCACAAGTCGACGGCAGCAACGCCATGCTTGCGCGTAACGAGAAATTGGCCGAGAAAGGCCAGCCGGGCTGGTTGAAAAACCTCAGCCCCGCTCAAGAATTGCTCTACAGCCACTTGGAAGGGAAAGCGACAAAGAGCGCTGAACAACTCGCCCCCCTGCTGGAAAACATTCCGTCCTTATCCAGCTTTGCCACGTCGCAAATGAATGAGGCGCTGAAACAGGCTTACCCCCAGGCCAATGTGGACGCCGATCAACTGATGGTTAAAGTAGTCACCAAGACGCGTTTCCACCTCGGTCGCTCCGGCATTCCACAACCCCCCTCCACTACCATCACCTATCTGTCACTGTCCGACCTGGCCCTGAAAAACCCAAGCCACTGGGAAATGGGCGAAAGCCACAAGCACACCGAAACCACCATGACCCTGGCGCTGCAAGACACCAAGGGCTCACCGGTTCCAGATGATCAGAGGCGGCCGATCACCCTCGATACACAACAACTCAAGCACCTGGTCTACACCGCAGATGTGGGTGGCGAATACACCAAGCTGCTGGAGACGCGCATGGCGCCGGATGCCGCATCGGGGCCGGCTGCTGATTTACACAAGGCGTGGAAAGCCAGCAATGCCGACTTGATGGTGAAAGAAGCCTTCCTGGCACAACTCAACCCCGGTGGGTTCCAAGCCGATGCCAGCACCGACAAGACCTTGAAGCGGGGCGTACAGTGGATCAACGCGGTTCTGGATCATCCGGATCCGGCCCAGCGTGCGAAGGTGGATGGACAAACGATTGTTGCCAACACCCTGCTCCAGCTGGGCCTACCGGTTCGCGGCGTGATGGTCATCGGCAATCAAACCGACGCTTCTGTGGTGCTCTACAGCCCCGGAGCCCCCGACGGACTGGCGTTCAGGGAACTGCCCAACCTGGACGCATTGACGACGCTGCTGGAGAAGAAAGAATGGCAGGCCTATACCCAGAGCAGAAAATCGCCAACGGAAAAGGACGATTTTCAGCAATCCGTGGACGCTGCGCGCCGAGTCGTCACCAGTGGGGGCACCGACCTTCTTGCAGCCGCCGAGGTTCTTGACAAAGGAAGAAAAAGCCTCGCTGGTTCCATAACCCTAAAGCCGATGGAAACAGACATCCACGATGAATTGTTCACTCAACAGACGCGCTTGCTAATCGATAAAGCCGACTTCCAGTCAACCAGCAGCGCAGAAGTGAACGCCGAATCGACGCGTAACAAGATCATGTTTGGCGTGGAGGTGGGCAGCCTGTTTCTGGACTTCATACCAGTCATCGGCAAGGGCATTTCTACCGGGGTAAAGGTGGGCAGTCGGCTCGGCCGAGCGGCACTGAAAACCATCCAGGGCAATGCCCGGCACTTGCCAGGTGGACTGCTCACACGCGGCGGCCGTGTCAACCTTTTCGCCGACTTCACCGCGCTTGCATCAGGCCTGCCCCATGTGCCGAGCACGCCTTTGCGTCCGGTGTTTCGCGCGGCGGGAACGCCCGTCCCCGCCGCTCCCGTCGCAAGGTCGCTGCTCACCCAGGGAACGCCCCCGCCCGGCGCGCCTGTCCCGCCTGCCGTCCCTTCGACCAGCGCGGGCATCAGGGCGTCCCAGGCAATCCCCAGCCCCGTCGCGCAATCCGTTACGCCACCGCGAGACCTGAGCGCCTATTCCGTCCCTGAAGACACGCTTAGAGGCGTCAGACCAGACGCCAATGGCATTTATCAAGTGGGAGAAAACTGTTACATCCGCTATACCGACAGCACCGGAATCAACCGCCCCTACCAGATTTATTCTGTGTTCAACGCCAGGCATGGGCGGGTCAGTATTATCGATCCCAAAGTGCCGTCGGATGCCCCCAGCATCTACAAGAATGTGGCGTTCATGGAATCAACCGGGACAGGGGAATGGCGCCTGAGTGAGTTGCCCGGCGCCAAGAGGCACAGAGGACGAACTTCACCACCGGGCGACGAATATATGGATCGCGTGCTCAGTGGCCAAGCGGCCAGAGACTTCGACGGGAACGCGGCCACCACCGGGCAACTGAGGCGTTGGTTCAGGCGTGACGTGCAGGACTTCTTTGCCCGCATGAGTGCGGGGCAACTGCCGGCACGGCCTGCCATTCCAGCCATCCCTGACAATGCGACGTCGGCCCAGCTGATTAAATCGACCTTGGCGCCAGCCGATGTAAATGGCCTGGTCATAGGCGAACTTCACGACGAGCCAGGGGGCTACAAGTTCATCATTGAAAACATGGCGAACTTAAAAGCAAACGGAGTCACAACGATTTATCTCGAAAATGCCCCGTACTTCGAGGGCTCTCCAGTGTTCGGCGCCGGCGCCTATCAACCTCAGGATGCGAGATATGCCTATCCCCGCCCTTACGATTACTCAACCTATGCACCAAACAGTCCGACCCCGTATGACCTCATTCAGGAAGCCGACAAACACGGCATTAAGGTCATAGGGCTCGAGCATCCTTACCTCACAGCCCATAGCGATAACTTCGCGGCCAGGGCTGGTAACCAAGGCTACGTCCAAGAGCGCTTGTCAGACTTCAATTACTACGCGACAAAAATCATTGGGAAGACACCACCGGGGGAGAAATGGGTGGCGTTGGTTGGCAACGTGCACATGAATACGGCCGCCGGTGTTCCAGGGGTTGCCGAGTTGAACAAAGGGGTCGGAATCTCGATTATCGAGGCTCCCCAGGGCGCAAAAAGCTTGGCGATCCCCCCAGCCGCGAAAGACACTACCTCCCCAAGTTTCGCCGATTTACAACCGGATATTGAATTCAAGCAAAACGTTGATGATCTACGACTACCGTAGCAGGCAACCCAGGATGCCGTACCGGCGCTAACGTCGCCGTACGGCAACCGCCCATTGCGCACCCACGAAGATGAGCAAAATAAAAACCACAAAAAACCACAAAACAAACAATAAAAAACTACAAAAATGCGAAACCGTAGATTTTCTATCAATTTTTCTTGAGCGCTTGCCATCTCCTATCCCCCCCGGGTAGGGTTAAATCCATGAAAACCTCTCACACCCTCATCCAGCTTCGCCAGCACCGCAGCCTGTGCCTCGTCAGCGCACGACTGCCAGGCTGAATCGATCTGCCTCGTCTTTACGTTTTATCCCTAAAAACAGTTCTACGGCAGGCCGCCTTTTCTCGGCCCCTACAACAAAGGATTTCCCGATGAGCATGCTCAAAGACCCGTCTTCGAAGTACCGCGCGTTTCCGACCATCGATATCCCGGACCGCACCTGGCCTTCCAAAACCATCACCACCGCGCCGATCTGGTGCAGTTCCGACCTGCGTGATGGCAACCAGTCGCTGATCGAGCCGATGGACGCGGTGAAAAAGCTGCGCTTCTGGAAGACCCTGGTCGCGGTCGGCGTGAAGGAAATCGAGGCGTCGTTCCCTGCCGCATCGCAAACCGACTTCGACTTCGTGCGTACCCTGATCGAAGACAACCACATCCCCGAGGACACCACCATCCAGGTGCTGACCCAGGGCCGTGAAGACTTGATCGCACGCACCTTCGAATCCCTGCGCGGCGCCAAAAAGGCCATCGTGCACCTGTACAACGCCACATCGCCGTCGTTCCGCCGCATCGTGTTCAACCAGGACAAGGACGGCATCAAGGCCATCGCGGTCAACGCGGCCAAGCTGTTCGTCAAGTACGCCGCCCAGCAGCCGGAAACCCAGTGGACCTTCGAGTACTCGCCGGAGACTTTCAGCGCTACCGAACTGGAGTTCGCCAAGGAAGTCTGCGATGCCGTGATCGAGGTCTGGAACCCGACGCCTGAGCACAAGATGATCCTCAACCTGCCAGCCACCGTCGAGTGCGCGACGCCGAACATCTATGCCGACCAGATCGAGTGGTTCGGTCGCCATATCAACCGTCGCGACAGCGTGATCATCAGCCTGCACACCCACAACGACCGCGGCACCGGCGTAGCCGCCACCGAGCTGGGCCTGATGGCCGGCGCGGACCGTGTCGAGGGTTGCCTGTTCGGTAACGGCGAGCGTACCGGTAACGTCGACCTCGTCACCGTGGCCTTGAACATGTACACCCAGGGCCTCGACCCGCAGCTGGACTTCTCCGACATCGACGGCGTGCGTAAAGTCGTCGAGGAGTGCAACCAGATCCAGGTACACCCACGTCATCCGTACGTCGGCGATCTGGTGCACACCGCCTTCTCCGGTTCTCACCAGGACGCGATCCGCAAAGGCTTCTCCCAGCAGAAAGAGGATGCGCTGTGGGAAGTGCCGTACTTGCCGATCGATCCGGCCGATATCGGTCGCAGCTACGAGGCGGTGATTCGGGTGAACAGCCAGTCGGGCAAAGGCGGCATCGCCTACCTGCTGGAGCAGGAATACGACATCAGCTTGCCGCGCCGCATGCAGATCGAATTCAGCCAGGTGGTCCAGGCCGAAACCGACCGTGTGGGCCTGGAGATGACCGCACCGCAGATCTACGCGTTGCTGCAGCGTGAATACCTGCAAGCCAACACTCCGTACGCGCTGGTCAGCCATCGCCTGCAGGAAGAAAACGGCAACAGCTTTGTCGAAGTGGAAGTCTCGGGCAAGGGCCAGGGCGAAACCAACCTGCACTGGAAAGGCAAAGGCAACGGCGCACTGGAAGCCCTGGTAGCCGGCCTGCCGATTGGGGTGGAGATCATGGACTACAACGAACATGCCATCGGCGCGGGCACCAACGCCAAGGCCGCGGCCTATATCGAGCTGCGTGTGAACGGTGAACGCCCGGTGCATGGCGTGGGTATTGATGAAAACATCACCACGGCGAGCTTCAAGGCACTGTTCAGTGCGCTGAACCGCTCGTTGAGCCAGCAGGAAGCGAAAGCGGCGTAACCTTCGCCGTCATACAGAAGGCCCCTGGGTGAGAACCCAGGGGCCTTTTTTATTGAGTTTCAGATTTGGGTTGCCCCCGATAACGGCCTGTCAGACAAACTGAAAGCTATCGGCATCCAGGTTCGCCGGAAACCTGGTGCGGTACGCCGCCAGTTCAGCCGCGTCCAGGCACACCTGGAACACCCCGTCCGCCTCCCCCGCACTCAGCAGGCTCTCACCCTGGAAATCCAGCACCTGGCTATCACCGGTGTAGGCAAAGCCCTTGCCGTCGGTGCCCACTCGATTCACCGCCGCTACGTAGCACAGGTTCTCGATAGCCCGCGCCGGCAACAAGCGGTTCCAATGCTGGCGCCGCGCCCCCGGCCAATTGGCGGTGTACAGCAGCAAGTCAGTGTCCTGGGCATCCCGACTCCACACCGGGAAGCGCAGGTCGTAGCAAATCAGCGGCCGAACACGCCAGCCTTTTAATTCGAACTGCACCTGGCGCTCGCCGGGGGTGTAGTGATTGTGTTCACCGGCCATACGAAACAGATGACGCTTGTCGTAGTGCAACACCTCGCCATCCGGCCGCGCCCACAACAGGCGGTTGCGGTGGCTGCCATCAGCGGCCTGGATGATCACGCTGCCGGTGATCACGGCGTTGTACTTCGCAGCCTGGGCCTGGAGCCACTGATGGGTCGGGCCGTTTTCCGGCTCGGCGAGGGTTTGCGACGCCATGGAGAAACCGGTGGTGAACATTTCCGGCAGCACGATCAGGTCGGCACCGCGGGCCTGCTCCAGCAGCCCCTCGAAATGCTCGAGGTTGGCCTGGCGGTCGTGCCAGGCCAGGGTGGTCTGGACCAGGGCGATATTCAAGTCAGGCAATGCCGTCAGATCACGCATAGTTTTTCAGCCGCTTGTCGCAGCGTCTCCTCGCGCTTGGCAAAACACAGGCGCACCAGGCGCTGGCCTTGCGGTGGGCTCTGGTAGAACACCGAGACCGGGATGGTCGCCACGCCATGCTCGCGGGTCATCCACAGGGACATGGCGACGTCATCCAGGTCCGGGCGTATTTGTGAGTAATCGACCAACTGGAAGTAGGTACCGGCCACCCGGCTAAAGCTGAAACGCGACGGTGCCAGCAGGTCGCAGAACAGGTCGCGCTTGGCCTGGTAGAACCCCGGCAGTTCATCGACGTGCTCCGGGTGTTCGGCCATGAAATCGGCCAACGCGAACTGCAACGGGGTCACGCCACAGAAATTGACGTATTGATGCACCTTGCGCAGTTCGGCCGTCAGGGCCGGTGGCGCGACCACGTAGCCGGTTTTCCAGCCGGTGACGTGGTAGGTCTTGCCGAAGGAGCTGACCACGAACGCTCGCGGGTACAGCTCTTCATGGGCCAGCACGCTGACGTGGGGCACGCCGTCGAATACCAGGTGTTCGTAGACCTCGTCGCTGACCAGGTAGATATCGCGGTCGCGGATCAGTTCGGCCAACTGGTCCAGCTCGGCGCGGCTGATCAGCGCGCCGGTTGGGTTGTGCGGAGTATTGAGGATGATCATGCGCGTACGTGGCGACAGCGCGGCCTTGATCCTCTCGAAGTCCAATGCAAAGCCTTGCAGGCTCAGTTGCACATGCACGCAGCGGCCACCGGCCAGTTCGACTGAGGGCTCATAGCTGTCGTAGCAGGGGTCGAACACAATGACCTCATCGCCAGTGCGAATCACCGCCTGGATCGCGCAGAAGATCGCGGCGGTGGCGCCAGGGGTGATGGTCACTTCACTGTCGGCATTCACCGTGGCGCCATAGCTGCGGGCGATCTTGGCCGCCACTTGCTGGCGCAAGGCCGGCAGGCCGGTCATCGGTGAATATTGGTTGTGCCCGCTGGCGACATGTTTGCCCACGGCATCGAGCAAAGCCTGAGGCCCATTGAAGTCGGGAAACCCCTGGGACAGGTTGAGCGCGCCGGTTTCGGCAGCGAGTTGCGACATGGTAGTGAAAATAGTCGTGCCGACATTTGGCAGCTTGCTGGTGATCATGGGAGCCCCCTTCGGGTGAGCTGCAAGTTTTAAGCTGCAAGCTGCAAGCAGGTCAAGGGGCAAACCGCCAGGCACAAAAAAGGGCTCATTCAGAGCCCTTTTTTGTGCCTGGCGGTTTGAGCTACAAGCTGTAAGCTTCAAGCCGCAAGCAAACCCGCTTTAGCTTGCAGCTTGTAGCTTACAACTTGCAGCTGCTACTTTTTATCCCTGCGCTTCTTGTCAGCCTTCTTGTGGTGAGTCATCAAACGACGCTTCTTGTTCACCTGCCGGTCAGTCAATGTGTTCTTGTTGCCTTCGTACGGGTTCTCGCCACCCTTGAACTCGATACGGATCGGCGTACCGACCAGTTTCAGGACACGGCGGTAGGTGTTTTCCAGGTAACGCACGTAGGACTTGGGCACCTTCTCGATCTGGTTACCGTGGATCACGATAATCGGCGGGTTGGCACCACCCAAGTGGGCGTAACGCAGTTTGATCCGGCGGTTGTTGACCATCGGCGGTGCGTGCTCGCCAACGGCGTCTTCGAGGATCTGGGTCAGACGGTTGGTCGGCCAACGGGTAACGGCGGACTTGAACGAGTTCTGTACGGAAGCGTAGAGGTTACCCACACCCGTGCCGTGCAGGGCCGAGATAAAGTGGATATCGGCGAACTCGACGAAGAACAGGCGGCGCTGCAGCTCGATCTTGACGAAATCGCGCTCGCTCGGCGTCATGCCGTCCCACTTGTTGATCGCGATGACCAGGGCACGACCGGCTTCGAGGGCAAAACCCAGCAGGTTGAGGTCGTGGTCCACCACGCCTTCGCGGGCGTCCATCACGAAGATCACCACGTTGGCGTCTTTGATCGCCTGCAGGGTTTTCACCACGGAGAACTTTTCAACTTCCTCGTGGATCTTGCCGCGTTTGCGCACACCGGCGGTGTCGATCAGCGTGTACTTCTCGTCGTTACGCTCGAACGGGATGTAGATGCTGTCGCGGGTGGTGCCGGGCTGGTCGTAGACGATTACCCGGTCTTCACCGAGCATGCGGTTGACCAGGGTCGACTTGCCCACGTTCGGGCGACCGATGATCGCAATCTTGATACCGTCTTTTTCGCTTGGGCCAGGAATGCGCTTGGCTTCCTCGCCTTCGGCAACGATCTCTTCTTCGCCTTCTTCTTCCTCGGCGTCATCCTTAGGGAAGTCGCGCAGGGCGACTTCCAGCATCTGGGTGATGCCGCGACCGTGGGCACCGGCGACCGGGATCGCGTCGCCAAGCCCCATCGGGCTGAATTCGGCACGGGCCGCCTCAGGATCGATGTTGTCGATCTTGTTGGCGACCAGATAGGAACGCTTGTTGCGCTTGCGCAGGTGCTCGCCAATCATCTGGTCGGCAGCGGTGTAGCCCGCGCGGGCGTCCACCAGGAACAACACGACATCGGCTTCTTCAATGGCCAGCAGGGACTGCTCGGCCATCTTTTCGTCCATGCCATGCTCATCACCGGAGATACCACCGGTGTCGACAATAATGTAGGAGCGCCCTTGCCACTTTGCCTCACCGTATTGGCGATCACGGGTCAGACCGGACAAGTCGCCGACAATGGCGTCACGAGTCCTGGTCAGGCGGTTGAACAAGGTGGACTTGCCGACGTTAGGTCGGCCCACCAGGGCGATTACGGGAACCATGCGGCTCTCCACTTCGTTATTTCAGAAAATACAAAAGCCGCTGCAAGGCAGCGGCTGGTGCTCGACTGTAGGAGCGAGCTTGCTCGCGAAAAACGCAATGGCACCGCGTTTATTCAGACAGCACGCGTTATCGTTAACGATTTTCGCGAGCAAGCTCGCTCCTACAGGTGAAGCTGCTTGAGGGGTTACCCCCAAGCATAGTTCTTACTTGATGGTCAGGGCTTCCAGCTTGCCGCTGTTGCCAAACACATAAAGCATGTTGCCCACCACCAGCGGACGAGCACGCAGGCCGTCGCTGTCGATACGCTCACGACCTACAAAACGACCATCCACCTGGCTCAGCAGGTGCAGGTAGCCTTCGAAGTCGCCGACCGCTACATAGCTGGAGAACACTTCCGGAGCCGACAGTTGACGACGGGCCAGGGAGTCATTGCTCCACAGTGCAGTGGTGGAACGCTCGTCGACACTTTCAACGGTGCCGGACGCCAGGCTTACGTAGACGCTGCCAAACCCTTGGGCGACACCCGCATAACTGGAAGCATCGCGCTGCCAGTTGACACGGCCGCTCTGCAGGTCCAGCGCGGCAACGCGGCCTTGGTAAGTGGCGACGTAGAGGGTTTCGCCCGACAGCAGCAAGCCACCGTCGATGTCCACTACGCGATCCAGCTCGGAACGACCTTGGGGGATGGCCACACGGGTTTCCCAGGCAGGCACGCCGTTCCTGGTGTCCAGGGCGACTACTTTACCGGTCGACAGGCCTGCAACGGCCAGATTGTTGGTCACAACCGGACCACTGGTACCGCGCAAGGTCAGCACCGCCGGGGTGCTGTCGTACAACCAACGCTGTTCGCCGGTGCTGGCGTCCAGGCCGATCACACGGTCATCCTGGGTTTGCACCACGACGATATCGCCGTTGGTGGCAGGCGGTGCGAGGACTTCACTGGTCACGCGAGCGCGCCATTTCTCTTCACCGGTGCTGGAGTCCAGCGCCACGACTTCGCCCTTGAGCGTGCCGAGCATGACCATGCCGTAACCCACGCCTACGGCGCCGGACACCGGCAATTCAAGGTCTTTCTTCCACTTCACGTCGCCGTTCATGCGATCCATGGAGATCACCACGCCGGTTACGTCAGCGGCCACAATGTTGTCACCGTCGATTGCCGGCACCAGCATATTGTAGGTCTCGCCCTGGCCGTCACCGATGGAGCGGCTCCATTGCTTTTGCAGGACGACTTCTTCCTTGAAGCTGGTCAGCTCGGCCGGAGGCAGTTCTTTTTTACTGTTGCTGCTGCAACCCGCGGCCAGAACGGCCAGAGCCAGCAATGCTGCATGTTTCCAACGGATCACGTCATGCATCCCCTTTGGCCAGGTCGTCCAGCTTGATTTGTAAGCCACCGACTGCCGCTTCATCAGACAGCGCCGCCTTGGCTTTCTTGTACGCAGCATTGGCTTCGTCGGTACGACCCAATTGGACCAACAGGTCGCCCTTGAGCTCTTCGCGAGTGGCTACAAATGCCTTGTCCGCATCGCCGTCGAGCAGTTTGAGTGCTTCGTCAGCCTTGTTCTGTGCCGCCAATACCTGGGCCAGGCGCTGACGCGCGATTTCACCCAGGGTCGGGTTGGTCGGCTTGTCGGCGATGGCCTTGAGTTCTGCGGCGGCGTCATCCAGCTTGCCGGTATCGACCGCGACTTTCGCGACGAACAGGCTGCCGTATTGGGCGTAGGTGCTGCCGCCGAATTCGTTCTTCAGCTTGCCGGCCAGGTCTGCAACCTGCGCGGGGTCGGGCTTGCCGTCCGGGGTCAGTGTAGTTTCCAGCAATTGCTGATAAACGATCGAGGCGCCCTGGGACTGGTTGGCCTGATACTTTGTCCAGGCTTGCCAGCCGAACACCACCACTAAAGCCAGCAGACCGCCAGTAACCAGGGGCTTGCCGTTACGCTGCCACCAGTCCTTGAACTCGGCCAACTGCTCATCATCAGTACTCGACACCCCAATACTCCTTAATCGCTAAATTCGGCTGTTCGACAGCTTCAACCCTGCACGACGCAGGTGGCCAAGTGCGCAGCGAGCGCATCAAAGGCAATGTTCTGTTGCTCGCCCTGGCCACGCAGGGGTTTGAAACCTATCACTTGCTGGGCCAGCTCGTCATCGCCCAGGATCAGTGCGTACAGTGCACCGCTCTTGTCGGCCTTCTTGAACTGGCTCTTGAAGCTGCCTGCGCCGGCATTGACCTGAAGGCGCAGGTTTGGCAACTGGTCACGTACTTTTTCGCTCAGGGCCAGGGCGGCCAGTTCGGCGGCCTCGCCAAAGGCACACAGGTACACGTCCACCTGACGGGAGATTTCTTCCGGAACCTTCTCCAGGGTTTCCAGCAGCAGGATCAGCCGCTCGATCCCCATGGCGAAGCCCACGCCGGTGGTCGGCTTGCCGCCCATCTGCTCGACCAGCCCGTCGTAACGGCCACCCGCACACACGGTGCCCTGGGCGCCGAGCTTGTCGGTGACCCACTCGAACACGGTCTTGCTGTAGTAATCGAGGCCACGCACCAGCTTGGTATTGATCACGAACGGAATGCCGGCCGCGTCCAGACGAGCCTTGAGGCCTTCGAAGTGAATGCGGGATTCGTCGTCCAGGTAATCGGCCATTTTCGGCGCATTGACCAGCACGGCCTGGGTGTCGGCGTTCTTGGTATCGAGGACGCGCAACGGGTTGGTCTTCAGACGACGCTGGCTGTCTTCATCCAACTTGTCCAGGTGGGCGGACAGGTACTCGACCAGGGCCACTTTATAGCGGCCGCGGGATTCACTGGTGCCCAGGCTGTTGAGCTCAAGCTTGACCGCGTCGCGGATGCCCAGCAGGCCCCATAGGCGCCACGTCAGCACGATCAGCTCCGCGTCGATGTCCGGGCCGTCGATGTTGAATACTTCCAGGCCGATCTGATGAAACTGGCGATAACGGCCTTTCTGTGGACGTTCGTGACGGAACATCGGGCCGATGTACCACAGTTTCTGCGGCTGGCCAGCACCGGTGAGGCCATGCTCAAGCACGGCGCGCACGCACGCGGCAGTACCTTCCGGACGCAAGGTCAGGGAGTCGCCGTTACGGTCTTCAAAGGTGTACATCTCTTTTTCGACGATGTCGGTCACTTCACCGATGGAGCGTTTGAACAGCTCGGTGAACTCGACGATCGGCATGCGGATCTGCTTGTAACCGTAGTTATCCAGCAGGCGCGCGACAGTACCCTCGAGGTAGCGCCACAACGGCGTTTGCTCCGGCAGGATGTCGTTCATGCCACGAATGGCTTGCAGAGACTTGCTCACATCAAATCCTTAAATTCGTTCAATCAGCCGCGAGCGATCAGCGCTGCGTCAGCCGCGACCTTTTCGGCCGCTTTCTCGCGGATCAGCTTTTCCAGCTCATCCACCAGATTGTCATTCGTTAACTTCTGCGACGGCTTACCGTCGATGTAAATCAGGTTCGGTGTACCGCCGGTCAAGCCCACATGGGCTTCCTTGGCTTCACCCGGGCCGTTGACCACACAACCGATCACTGCAACATCCAGCGGCACCAGCAGGTCTTCGAGGCGCAACTCCAGGTCGTTCATGGTTTTCACCACGTCGAAGTTCTGCCGCGAGCAACTCGGGCAGGCAATGAAGTTGATGCCGCGTGAACGCAAACGCAGGGATTTGAGAATGTCGTAGCCGACTTTCACTTCCTCTACCGGGTCTGCCGCCAACGAGATGCGGATAGTATCGCCAATCCCTTCGGCGAGCAGCATACCGAGACCCACCGCAGATTTCACTGTGCCTGAGCGCAAACCGCCGGCTTCGGTGATGCCCAAGTGCAGCGGCTGCACGATTTCCTTGGCCAGCAGGCGGTAGGCTTCCACCGCCATGAACACGTCGGAGGCCTTTACGCTGACCTTGAAGTCCTGGAAGTTCAGGCGTTCGAGGTGTTCAACATGACGCAGTGCAGACTCGACCAGCGCTGCCGGGGTCGGCTCGCCGTACTTCTTTTGCAGGTCTTTTTCCAGGGAACCGGCGTTGACGCCGATGCGGATCGGGATCCCGCGATCACGGGCAGCGTCCACCACAGCGCGCACACGGTCTTCACGACCGATGTTGCCCGGGTTGATGCGCAGGCAATCGACACCCAACTCGGCCACGCGCAAGGCGATCTTGTAGTCGAAGTGAATGTCGGCAACCAGCGGCACCTTGACCAGCTGCTTGATGCGACCGAAAGCCTCGGCAGCGTCCATGTCCGGGACGGATACCCGAACGATGTCTACACCGGCCGCTTCCAGGCGATTGATCTGGGCAACGGTAGCGGCAACGTCATTGGTGTCGCTGTTGGTCATGCTCTGTACCGCGATGGGGGCGTCGCCACCCACCGGCACCGAGCCGACCCAGATCTTGCGCGATACGCGACGTTTGATTGGAGATTCGCCGTGCATGACTATTGTCCCAACTTCAGGCGAGCGGTCTCGCCAGTGGTGAACGGCGCTACGTCTACAGGCTGGCCGTTGTAGGCCACTTGCGCGCCACGGGCGAAGCCCAGACGCAGCGTCAAAGGAGGCTTGCCGCCCAGGTCGAGCGTATCGCCCTTACGCTTGAGACCACTGACCAGCACTTTGCCGTTGCCATCGGTGACTTGCGTCCAGCAGTCAGCGACGAAGGTAATTTGTACACGCCCGTCACCGGCGATCAACGCAGGGGTGGTGGGTGGTGAAATCGCCGGGGCTGCCGGAGCGGTTGGCGCCGTAGTCGCTGGCGCCGGGACCGGAGCAGCCGGTGTATGAGCCTGGGCAACCGGAGCCGCGGGGGTATGGGCTGGCGTGGCCGGTGTCACTGGGGCCGGTACGGCAGCGGTCGGGGCACTTTCCGGTTCGGACGGCTCAGCGGTGGCCGGGGTTTCGGGGGCAGCCTGGCCTTGGGCAACGGCCTGGTCTTCCGGCTCATCCAGCGGATGAATCTGGGTGGTGCCGTCGGCGCTCTCGACTTCGACGTGCTCCATGGCGTTGCTGGTCAGGTCTTTACTGCGCTGGGACGTCTGGTCTTGCCACCAGACGAAACCGCCGCCGATCACGGCGATCAGCAACAACAGGCTGACAATCCGCAGGATTGTGTGGGAAACCCGCACCGGCTCTTCGATGCGACCCAGGCCATGCACATTGCTGCCCTGGGAGTCGGTGCCGGTGAACTGGTCGAATTCCTGGACCAACACGGCCTGGTCGATGCCCAGCAACTTGGCGTAGGCGCGGATATAACCACGGGCGAAGGTATGCCCAGGCAGCTTGTCGAATGCGCCGGCCTCAAGGTTGCCCAGGGAGGTGGTGGTCAAATTGAGCTTGAGGGCCACTTCCGCCAGCGACCAACCATTGCTTTCGCGGGCCTGACGCAAGGTGTCGCCTGGGTTTACGCGATTAGCTGCTACAACTTCCGGGTGCGCCGCTTTCATCATTGCTCCGACAGGTATTGCTGATATTCCGGCGTACCGGGATAGAGTCGTTCGAGTTGCTGGCCAAAACGTGCGGCCGTGTCGTGTTCTTCATGAACCGTCGCCAGGCGCACGCCGAGCAATAGACTACGTGCATTTTGCCCGCTGAGCAGGCTAAAACGCTCGTAATAGTCACGTGCCGGCACATAATGCCTGTCTTCGTAGGACAACTCAGCCATTTCGAGCAGCGCTCGTGGCTGATGGCCATTCAAGTGCAGGGCTTTTTCCAGCTGCTGGCGTGCGCTGTCGCGCTGGCCGAGGCGCATCGAGGTCACCCCAAGGTTCTCGAACACCCGCGCGCGCTCAGGATAGAGGGTATCGGTACTGGCTTGCTGGAAATAAAGGGCGGCCTGGCCAAAACGCTTTTGCTTGAACAGGAAACTGCCGTAATTGTTCAGCAATTTCGGATCGGCAGGCCGTGCGGCCAGGGCTTTGTTGAAATACCGGTCAGCCAGTTCAGGCTCGGCCTGGGCCTGGAACACCAGGGCCAGCGCAGCGTTGGCGTCGGCATCGTCGCTGTCCAGTTCAAGGGCTTTTTTCAACGGCACCTTGGCCTGCTCGCTCATGCCTTGGCGCAGGTAACCCAACCCCAGTTGCACATAGGCAACCCGCGCCTCGTCACGGCCCTTGCCGGTTTGCAAAGGGCTGTCATGGCCCGATGAAACACAACCGGCGGCGAGGCCGGTAACAAGCAAAAGCAGCGCAAGGCGCAAGGGCATAGAGATCCTCTCTCAGATTCGATTCACAGCAATTTGCGGCAGATCGTCGGCGGCGTTCAATTCACGCACGGCGATATAGCGCTCGCTGCGGCGGGTGCGGTCCATCACCTGCCCGACCAATTGACCACAGGCGGCGTCGATGTCTTCACCACGGGTGGTGCGCACGGTGACGTTGTAGCCGGCCTGGTGCAGTTGATCCTGGAAACGGCGAATGGCGTTGTTGCTTGGCCGCTCGTAACCAGAATGTGGAAACGGGTTAAACGGAATCAGGTTGATCTTGCACGGGGTGTTCTTGAGCAGTTCAATCATCTCGACCGCGTGTTCGACCTTGTCGTTAACATCCTTGAGCATGGTGTACTCAATGGTCAGCACACGTTTTTCGCCCAAGGTCGCCATATAACGCTGGCAGGATTCGAGCAGCATCTTAAGCGGATACTTCTTGTTGATCGGCACCAATTGGTTACGCAATGCGTCATTGGGTGCGTGCAGCGACAACGCCAGGGAGACGTCGATGTGCTTGGCCAGCTCATCGATCATCGGGACCACGCCGGAGGTCGACAGGGTCACACGGCGCTTGGAGATGCCGTAGCCCAGGTCGTCCATCATCAGGTGCATGGCTGCGATGACGTTATCGAAGTTCAGCAGCGGCTCACCCATGCCCATCATCACCACGTTGGTGATGGCACGGTCGACGGTCGCCGGGACGCTGCCAAAGGATTTGTTGGCAATCCACACCTGGCCGATCACTTCGGCGGCAGTGAGGTTGCTATTGAAGCCTTGCTTGCCGGTGGAGCAGAAACTGCAGTCCAGGGCACAGCCTGCCTGGGACGAAACGCACAAGGTACCGCGCTTGCCCTGGGGAATGTACACGGTCTCGACGCAGCTGCCGGACGCTACGCGCACCACCCACTTACGGGTGCCGTCGCTGGAGATGTCCTCGCTGACCACTTCGGGGCCACGTACTTCAGCAATAGCCTTGAGCTTGTCGCGCAGGGCCTTGCTGACGTTCGTCATGGCGTCGAAATCGTCGACGCCAAAGTGGTGAATCCATTTCATTACCTGACCGGCACGGAAACGCTTCTCCCCGATTGAGTCGAAGAATTTTTCCATTTCCTGTTGAGTCAGACCCAGCAGGTTGGTTTTTACAGTCGATGTCGTCATGGATTCACCCTCACTCTTTAAGCCGATGCTTAGCGAGTGGTTACTTCGGTAGCTGCGAAGAAGTACGAGATTTCGCGAGCAGCAGCGGCTTCGGAGTCCGAACCGTGAACAGCGTTGGCGTCGATGGAGTCAGCGAAGTCAGCACGAATGGTGCCGGCAGCGGCTTCTTTAGGGTTGGTAGCGCCCATCAGCTCACGGTTCAGAGCGATGGCGTTTTCGCCTTCCAGAACCTGAACAACAACAGGACCGGAGATCATGAAGGCAACCAGGTCGCCGAAGAAGCCACGAGCGCTGTGCTCAGCGTAGAAGCCTTCAGCTTCAGCCTTGGACAGTTGCTTGAGTTTCGAAGCTACAACCTTCAGGCCGGCTTTTTCGAAACGAGTGGTGATCTCGCCGATGACGTTTTTTGCAACAGCGTCAGGCTTGATGATGGAGAAAGTACGTTGAACAGCCATGGTGTAACTCCAGAAACGGTAATTTACGAAAAATTAAACCCGCGAATTATACGCGGGTTCTTGGGTATTGCCTAACTGCGTAAGGGAGGCGTCAGTCCTGCTCTTCTTTCCAGGCAGTCTGGATAGCTTCCAGGACCTTTTCGCCACCGCGATCGCGCTCATCATCAAAGCCTGGCAAGGCCATGACCATGTCACGCAAAGCAACAAAATTCAGGGAATAGGGATCCGTATCCGGGTTGCCGTCGGCCAACAGGATAGCGATCTCTTGCACATCAACCCATTTAAGACTCATGACACTTCCTTGAATCAGTGCGGCGCTTCGGCCGCATGGTTGAGCGAATATTTCGGAATTTCGACGGTGATGTCTTCAGTCCCGACCTTTGCCTGACAGCTTAGGCGAGAAGTGGCTTCCAGGCCCCAGGCGCGATCAAGAAAATCCTCTTCCAGCTCATCGGCCTCTTCCAGGCTACTGAAGCCTTCGCGAATGATGCAGTGGCAGGTGGTGCAGGCGCACACACCACCACAGGCACTTTCGATCTCGATGTGGTTGTCATGGGCAACTTCGAGGATGGACTTGCCGGTCTCAGCCTCAACAACCATACCGTCCGGGCAATGCTCGGCGTGTGGCAGAAAAATGACCTGCGGCATTAATTATTCCTCGATTTCATTCAGGTTGCGCCCGGCCAGTGCGGCTTTTACCGTCTGATCCATGCGGCGGGCAGCAAAGGCGTCAGTGACCTGCGACAAGCGCTTGGTCTGCTGCTCGATGGCGTAACCATCGTTGCCTTTCATCAGTTCGGCCAGCTCCTGCATCTGCAGGTCGATGACCATGCGCTCTTCGGCATCCAGCAAACGCTCGCCGTCGGCATCCAGGGCGCCCTGCACCGCTTCAAGCAGGCGCTGGGCATCCACTTGTTGCTCGCGCAGTACACGCGCGACCTTGTCGTCACCGGCGTATTGGAACGAATCCTTGAGCATCTTGGCGATTTCACCGTCAGTCAGGCCGTAGGACGGCTTGACCTGGATGCTGGCCTCCACGCCGGACGCCAGCTCGCGCGCGGCGACGCTGAGCAGGCCGTCGGCGTCGACCTGGAAGGTCACGCGAATCTTCGCCGCACCCGCGACCATGGCCGGGATGCCGCGCAATTCAAAGCGCGCCAGGGAGCGGCAGTCACTGATCAGCTCGCGCTCGCCTTGCAGCACATGAATCATCATCGCCGTCTGACCATCTTTATAGGTCGTGAAGTCCTGGGCGCGAGCGACGGGGATGGTGGTGTTCCGTGGAATCACCTTCTCCATCAGCCCGCCCATGGTCTCCAGCCCCAGGGACAGCGGGATCACGTCAAGCAGCAGCAGTTCGCCGCCATCGCGCTTATTGCCGGCCAGGGTATCGGCCTGGATGGCGGCGCCGATGGCGACCACCTGGTCCGGGTCGATTTCCGTCAGCGGCTGGCGACCAAAGGCTTCGGCCACGGCTTCGCGAACCCTTGGCACACGGGTTGAACCGCCGACCATGACCACGGCACCGACGTCTTCCAACTCGATACCGGAGTCACGCACGGCACGACGGCAGGCTTTCAGGCTGCGGGCGATCATCGGTTCGATCAGCGAATCAAAGGCTTCGCGAGTCAGCTTGGCGCACCAACTGCCGTAGGAAACGTCAATAGAAGTAGCGTCAGTCAGCGCCTCCTTGGCGGCACAGGCCGTTTGCAGCAAGTTACGCTGCTCGCCCGGATCCAGGTCAGCGGACAAGCCGGCGCTGCTGATGATCCAACCCGCGATGGCGTGGTCGAAGTCATCGCCACCCAGCGCTGTATCGCCACCGGTAGCCAGTACTTCGAACACGCCGCCAGTCAGGCGCAGGATCGAAATATCAAAAGTGCCACCACCCAGGTCGTAAATAGCGACCAGGCCTTCGGCATGCTGGTCCAGGCCATAGGCCACGGCCGCAGCAGTCGGCTCGTTGAGCAGGCGCAACACGCTCAGGCCGGCGAGTTTCGCCGCGTCCTTTGTGGCCTGGCGCTGGGCATCATCGAAATACGCCGGGACGGTGATCACCGCACCGACCAGTTCGCCACCCAGCGTGGTTTCCGCGCGCTGGCGCAGCACCTTGAGGATATCCGCCGACACTTCCACCGGGCTTTTCGGGCCCTGGACCGTGTCGATGAACGGCATATGGGATTCACCACCGACAAAGCGGTACGGCAGCTGGTCGCCCAATTGCTTGACGTCGGACAGGCCACGACCCATCAAGCGCTTGACCGACAGCACGGTGTTCAAAGGATCGGTAGACGCCGCCAACTTGGCCGACTCACCGACTTCGGTGCGATCAGCGTGATAGCGCACGGCGGACGGCAGGATCACCTGGCCGTCAGCGTCGGGCAGCGGCTCGGACAGGCCGCTGCGCAAGGCAGCAACCAGGGAATTGGTGGTACCCAGGTCAATCCCCACCGCCAAGCGACGCTGGTGCGGTTGAGGGCTTTGGCCGGGTTCGGCGATTTGCAGTAGAGCCATGGTAATCAGGTCTTATCTGTCTATCAGGCGCGCATCACGGGCAGCACACTGGGTTAATCGTCGAGGCGCTCTTCCAGCTGGCGCACTTCGTAGGTGAGCTTGTCGAGGAACTGCATGCGCCGCATCAGGCGCTCGGCCTGTTCACGTTGCGCTGCATCGTCCCAACAGGCTGCGAAGCTTTCGTTGAGCTCATCCTGGGCAACTTTCAGACGACGCTTGAAGACCGCGACACCCGCCACATCGGCTTCGTCCTGCAGGTCTTCGAGCTCTTCACGCCACTGCATCTGCTGCATCAGGAAGTCCGGGTCGTGCACGGTCACTTCCAGGGGCAACTCGCCACCGTTCATCGCGAGCAGGTAACGCGCGCGCTTCGGTGGGCTTTTGAGCGTCTGATAGGCTTCGTTGAGGCTGGCCGATTGCTCCAGCGCCAAGCGCTGCTCACGCTCGGAAGCGTCAGCGAAGCGGTCCGGATGCACCCCACGCGCCAATTCTCGGTAGCGCGTGGCAAGCTGCTCGAGGTCCAGCCGAAAACTCGGCTGCAGCTCGAATAAAGCGAAATGACAAGGAGTACCCACGAATAGCCTCAGATGTTGAAGCTTTCGCCGCAGCCACATTCACCGCGTACGTTGGGGTTGTTGAACTTGAAGCCTTCGTTCAACCCTTCCTTGACGAAATCGAGTTCGGTGCCGTCCAGGTAAGTCAGGCTTTTAGGGTCGATGATCACTTTCTCGCCGTGACTTTCGAACACCTGGTCCTCATCAACCACCTCGTCGACGAACTCCAGCACATAGGCAAGGCCGGAGCAGCCCGTGGTGCGAACACCCAGACGAATCCCCTCACCTTTACCGCGCCCATCCAGGGAGCGTCGCACGTGCCGCGCAGCCGCTTCTGTCATGCTGATAGCCATCGTTGACTCCTTACTCGTCGCCAAATGCTTAGATCAAGCCTTTCTTCTGCTTGTAGTCGCGAACGGCCGCCTTGATGGCGTCTTCTGCGAGCACGGAGCAGTGGATTTTCACTGGAGGCAGGGCCAGTTCTTCGGCCAGCTGGGTATTGCTGATAGTCACAGCCTCATCCAGGGTCTTGCCTTTCATCCATTCGGTCGCCAGGGAGCTGGAGGCGATGGCCGAACCGCAACCGTAAGTCTTGAACTTGGCGTCTTCGATAACGCCAGCGTCGTTGACCTTGATCTGCAGGCGCATCACATCGCCGCACGCCGGAGCGCCGACCATGCCGGTGCCGACATCAGGGTCTTCCGCGTCCATCTTGCCGACGTTGCGCGGGTTTTCGTAGTGGTCGATGACCTTTTCGCTATAAGCCATGGTACTGAATCCTCACTCATCAGGGCCGCTCTGGAACCCTGTAGAAACGCCTGCGTTTTCCGCCACGTTCCTACAGAGCTTGGGTGGCGGCTTCTATAGTTAGTGTGCCGCCCACTCGATCTTGGAAATATCGACACCGTCTTTGTACATGTCCCACAGCGGCGACAGGACGCGCAGCTTGTTGACGGCTTCGCAAACCTTCTGCGCGGCGTAGTCGACTTGCTCTTCGGTGGTGAAGCGGCCGAACGTAAAGCGGATCGAGCTGTGTGCCAGTTCGTCGTTGCGGCCCAGGGCGCGCAGTACGTACGAAGGCTCAAGCGAAGCCGAGGTACAGGCCGAGCCGGACGAAACCGCCAGGTCCTTGAGCGCCATGATCAGCGACTCGCCTTCGACATAGTTGAAGCTCAAATTCAGGTTGTGCGGTACACGGGCAGTCATGCTGCCGTTGATGTACAGCTCTTCAAGGTTCTCGACCTGCTTGTAGAAGCGATCGCTCAGGGCCTTGATACGTACGTTTTCGGCAGCCATGTCTTCCTTGGCTACGCGGAAGGCTTCGCCCATGCCGACGATCTGGTGGGTCGCCAGGGTGCCCGAACGCATGCCGCGCTCGTGACCGCCGCCGTGCATGGTGGCTTCGATGCGCACGCGTGGCTTGCGGCTCACGTACAGTGCGCCGATGCCTTTGGGGCCATAGGTCTTGTGGGCCGAGAACGACATCAGGTCGACTTTCAGCTTGGACAGGTCGATATCGACCTTGCCGGTGGACTGAGCAGCGTCGACGTGCAGCAGGATGCCTTTGGAGCGAGTCAGCTCGCCGATGGCCGCGATGTCGTTGATGGTACCGATTTCGTTATTCACGTGGATCACGGAAACCAGGATGGTGTCTTCACGCAGCGCGGCTTCGATCATGGCCGGGGTGACGATACCGTCGGTGGTTGGCTCAAGGTAAGTGACCTCGAAACCTTCACGCTCCAGTTGGCGCATGGTGTCGAGGACAGCCTTGTGCTCAATCTTGGTGGTGATCAGGTGCTTGCCTTTGGTCGCGTAGAAATGCGCCGCGCCCTTGATAGCCAGGTTGTCGGACTCGGTGGCACCGGAGGTCCAGACGATTTCACGCGGATCTGCGCCAACCAGGTCGGCAACCTGGCGACGAGCGTTCTCGACCGCTTCCTCGGCTTTCCAGCCGAAAACGTGGGAACGGGAGGCCGGGTTGCCGAAGTTTCCGTCGACCAGCAGGCACTCGCTCATCTTCTGCGCGACACGCGGATCAACCGGGGTGGTCGCTGAGTAATCAAGGTAAATCGGCAATTTCATGGACTTTCTCCTAAATCAGGCTGGCTGGCGTGCCGTTAGCTCTTCGGCTGTCACTCGACGGCGGACGCTTCGATCTTGTCCAGACGCGGCGCCTTGGTATTGCAACGGCGCTGGTCCTGACGCTGGGCTACTTCTTGCACCTCACGGCGAGTCACAAGATCAGCCAAGCTGATACCACTCAAAAACTCATGGATCTGCAGGCTCAAGTCACACCACAAGTGGTGCGTCAGGCAGGTGTCGCCGGCGTGGCAGTCACCCAGGCCCTGGCACTTGGTCGCGTCGACGGATTCGTTGACCGCGTCGATCACCTGGGCCACCTGGATGCCCTGCATGTCGCGGGACAGCTGATAGCCGCCGCCCGGCCCACGCACACTGGAGACCAGATTGCTACGGCGCAACTTGGCGAACAGCTGCTCAAGGTAGGACAGGGAAATGCCTTGGCGCTCGGAGATATCGGCCAGGGACACCGGCCCAGTTTGCGCGTGCAAGGCCAAATCAAGCATGGCGGTCACCGCGTATCGGCCTTTTGTAGTCAGTCTCATGGACAAGTACCAAGGTGTTTCAGAATGGGAGCAAGTATGCGATTCCCGAGTATTTAAGTCAACTATAAGACCTAGTACTTTAGTCAGGATTACCCGTAAAAAGGGCGCGCGAATCATAGCAGGACGGGGCGAGGACGAACAGCGGCAGCGCGGCGACGGCTCGATATCGAGACCAATGGCGATCAAATGTGGGAGAGGGCTTGCCCCCTCCCACATGGGCCTAGCAGCAAATGTGAGATCTCAGCCAGCTTTGGTGGCGGGCTCACTCTTGATCTCGGCGAAGTCCTCTTCGCGCAGCTCAGGCAGGTCTTTCGCACAGTAGCTGCTGCCCAATTCCTTCAGCGCGCCGCACATACCGTCCAGCTTGCCGTCCACCGCTTGCAGGTGGTCAAGCAACTGGCCGATGGCGCGCGCGACAGGGTCGGGCATGTCTTCGCTGACACCGTAGGCATCGAAACCGATTTTTTCGGCCATGGCCTTGCGCTTGGCTTCCTGCTCATCGCCCACTTCCGGCTTGACGATGATCCGCCCCGGAATCCCCACTACAGTGGCGCCGGCCGGCACGGCCTTGGTCACCACGGCGTTGGAGCCGACTTTGGCGCCAGCGCCTACGGTGAACGGACCAAGCACCTTGGCGCCCGCACCCACCACCACACCATCCTCCAGCGTCGGGTGGCGCTTACCCTTGTTCCAGCTGGTGCCGCCCAATGTCACGCCTTGGTAGAGGGTCACGTCGTCACCAATCTCGGCAGTCTCGCCAATGACGATGCCCATACCGTGATCGATAAAGAAGCGACGTCCCACCTTGGCACCTGGGTGAATCTCGATCCCGGTCAACCAGCGGCCGAAGTTCGACACCAGCCGCGCCAACCATTTCCAGCCCATATTCCACAAGGCGCCGGACAGGCGATGGATCCAGATCGCGTGCATGCCCGGGTAGCAGGTCAGCACCTCAAAGGCGTTGCGCGCCGCCGGGTCACGATGGAAAACACTCTGGATATCTTCTCGCAAACGCTCGAACATTTTTAATCCTTCCGCTTAAGAAGCTCGCCACGGGCCGCTTTCTGGGTTTCCGTGAGGATGCCACGCAATATATTCATTTCCGCTCGACTGACCGAGCTGCGCCCGTACAGGCGGCGCAGGCGCGCCATCAAGTGCCGAGGTTTTTCCGGATCGAGGAATTCGATGGCCACCAGGGTTTGCTCCAGGTGCTCATAGAACCGCTCCAGCTCGTCCATGGTGGCCAGTTCGCCACTCTTGGTCGACGCCACTTCATCCTTCTCTACCTTGCTCGGCTGCCCTTCAGCGGCCAGCCAGGCCATGCGCACTTCGTAACTCAACACCTGCACCGCTGCCCCGAGGTTCAGCGAACTGAACCCAGGGTCTGATGGAATGTGCACGTGATAATGACATCGTTGCAGCTCTTCATTGGTGAGGCCGGAGTCTTCACGGCCGAATACCAGGGCGATTTCAGCACCGCCGGCCGCCTCTTCCACTACCTTGGTACCGCACTCACGCGGATCCAGCAGCGGCCAGGGGATGCGGCGGTCACGGGCGCTGGTGCCAAGCACCAGGTTGCAGCCGACCAAGGCGTCTTCCAGAGTGGCGACCACCTGGGCTTTTTCCAGGATGTCATTGGCGCCGGATGCGCGGGCATCGGCCTCGTGGTGCGGGAACACGCGCGGTTCGACCAGCACCAGGCGCGTCAGCCCCATGTTTTTCATGGCTCGCGCCACCCCGCCGATATTGCCGGGATGACTGGTATTGACCAAGACGACACGAATGTTTTGCAGCAAGGTAGGCGCTCTCGGACACGGGAAAGGGGAGCAAATCTTACAGAACAGCCTAAGGTTATGCCATGAAAGCTAACGTCGTCCTTCACCTGAAGAAAGTTTCTGCTAGAATGCTCGGCTTTCTTTAACAACCTTAGGTGACACATCCATGCAGCCCATGCTGAATATCGCGCTGCGCGCCGCCCGCAGCGCCAGTGAATTGATCTTCCGCTCCATCGAGCGCCTGGATACCATCAAGGTCGACGAAAAAGACGCCAAGGATTATGTGTCCGAGGTGGATCGCGCCGCTGAACAGAAGATCATCGACGCGCTGCGCAAGGCCTACCCTACCCACGGCATCCTCGGCGAGGAAACCGGCCTGCACAAAGGCAGCGGCGAAGGCGAAGACTACCTGTGGATCATCGACCCACTGGATGGCACCACCAACTTCCTGCGCGGCATCCCGCACTTTGCCGTCAGCATTGCCTGCAAATACCGTGGCCGCCTGGAACACGCTGTAGTACTCGATCCTGTTCGCCAGGAAGAATTCACCGCCAGCCGTGGCCGTGGTGCCCAACTGAACGGTCGTCGCCTGCGCGTCAGCGGTCGCACCAGCCTGGATGGCGCCCTGCTGGGTACCGGCTTCCCGTTCCGTGACGACCAGATGGACAACCTGGAGAACTACCTGGGCATGTTCCGCGCCCTGGTTGGCCAGACTGCCGGCATCCGCCGTGCTGGCGCGGCCAGCCTGGACCTGGCCTATGTGGCTGCCGGTCGTTTTGATGCGTTCTGGGAGTCGGGCCTGTCCGAGTGGGACATGGCTGCAGGCGCCCTGCTGATCCAAGAGGCCGGCGGCCTGGTGAGCGACTTCACCGGCGGTCATGACTTCCTGGAAAAAGGCCACGTCGTTGCCGGCAACACCAAATGCTTCAAGGCAGTACTGACGGCGATCCAGCCGCACCTGCCGGCTTCGCTGAAGCGCTAAGCGAGCGAGCAAAAAAAAGCACCCTGCGGGGTGCTTTTTTTATGCCTGGGATTTGCTTGGTGTGAGCTTAAATACCAACACCACCACAAATCAAATACAAGAGAAGACTTACTGCTGGTTCTGGCCCAGGACGAGACGCCCTTCCTTGTCGACTGGAATCTGGCCGCCCGGATCACGATCCATGCGCACCGAACCTTCCTTGCCATCCAAGGTGTAACGCACGTCATAGCCAACGACCTTGTCACTGATGTCGTTGACGGTGTTACAGCGAGTCTGGGTGGTGGTATAGGTATCGCGGTTCTGCATACCTTCCTGAACCTTGTTACCGGCGTAACCACCACCGACCGCACCGGCCACAGTGGCCAGCTTCTTGCCGTTACCGCCACCGACCTGGTTACCCAACAGGCCACCGGCCAGCGCACCAACCACCGTACCGACGATCTGATGTTGATCCTGCACCGGCTTCTGCCGGGTCACTGCGACGTCCTTGCAGACTTCGCGAGGTGTTTTAATCTGGGTTTTCACCGGCTGCACCGCCAGCACTTGCGCATACTCAGGGCCGCTTTTTACCAGGCTGTAGGTGGCAACAGCACCCCCGGCAGTTACACCGACAGCACCCAATACCGCACCAACCAGTAACGACTTGTTCACGTTGAACCTCCTGACCATCACAAACGGACCGAAAGATCCGCGCTATAGCCAGCCTTGGAGCAAAAAAAAAGGCACGAGTTCAATACTCGTGCCTTTTTTGTAACAGCAGATCAACAAGCGCCCCTCAAGGACGGTCGTCGACCTCCTTGCCAGTGGCGGCAGGAGGGATCAGGTCTTCGCTGTTGAGGTTCAGCCAGATCAGCACCACGTTGGCGATGTAGATCGACGAGTAGGTGCCTGCCAGGACGCCGATGAACAGCGCCAGGGAGAAGCCCCACAGGTTGTCGCCACCGAAGATCATCAGCGCCGCGATCGCCAGCAAGGTGGAGATCGACGTCGCCATGGTCCGTAGCAGGGTCTGGGTGGTGGAGATGTTGATGTTCTCGATCAGCGACGCCTTGCGCAGTACGCGGAAGTTCTCGCGAACCCGGTCGAATACCACGATGGTGTCATTGAGGGAGTAACCAATGATCGCCAGCACGGCCGCCAGCACGGTCAGGTCGAAGGTGATCTGGAAGTACGCCAGGATACCCACGGTCACGATCACGTCGTGGATCAGCGACACAATGGCGCCGACACCGAACTTCCACTGAAAGCGGAAAGCCAGGTAGATCATGATACCGACCAGCGCCATCAGCATGCCGAGGCCGCCCTGGTCGCGCAGCTCTTCACCCACTTGCGGGCCCACGAACTCGACGCGCTTGACCGACGCAGGGTTGTCACCACCCACCTTCTGCAAGGCTTCGGCTACCTGGTGACCCAGTTGCGGGTCTTCGCCAGGCATGCGCACCAGCAGGTCGGTGGTCGCACCGAAGCTCTGCACGATGGCTTCGTGATAGCCGGCCTTGACCAGTTCACTGCGTACCAGGGTGACGTCGGCAGGCTTCTCGTAGGTCAGCTCGATGAGCGTACCGCCGGTGAAGTCCAGACCGTAGTTCAGGCCCTTATGGAACCAGCTGAACAACGCCAGAACGGTAAGGAGCAAGGTGACGCCGAACGCAATGTTGCGAACGCCCATGAAGTTGATTGTACGTAACATGGCAGCCCCTTAAATCCACAACTTCTTGAAGTCACGCCCGCCAAAGATCAGGTTGACCATTGCGCGGGTCACCATGATGGCCGTGAACATCGAGGTAAAGATACCGAGGGACATGGTTACCGCAAAACCTTTGACCGGGCCGGTGCCCATGGCAAAGAGAATCCCGCCAACCAGCAATGTGGTCAGGTTGGAGTCGAGAATCGCGGTAAATGCCCGGCCGAAGCCTTCGTTGATTGCACGCTGTACGGTCATGCCGGCGGCGATCTCTTCACGAATCCGCGAGAAGATCAGCACGTTGGCGTCTACCGCCATACCCATGGTGAGTACGATACCGGCGATACCTGGCAAGGTCAGCGTAGCGCCCAGCAGCGACATCAGGGCCAGCAGCATCACCATGTTGCCCGCCAGGGCCACGGTGGCAATGATGCCGAAGAAGCGGTAGATGGCGATGATGAACAGCGACACGAACAGCATGCCCCACAAGGCCGCGTCGATACCCTTGGTGATGTTGTCGGCACCCAGGCTCGGGCCGATGGTACGTTCTTCAGCGAAGTACATCGGCGCAGCCAGGCCACCGGCACGCAGCAACAGGGCCAGCTCCGAGGATTCGCCCTGGCCGTTCAGGCCGGTGATGCGGAATTGAGCACCCAGCGGCGACTGGATGGTCGCCAGGCTGATGATCTTCTTCTCTTCCTTGAAGGTCTGCACCGGTACGTCTTTCTCGACGCCGTTGACCATTTGCTTGGTGTAGGTGGTCACCGGGCGCTGCTCGATGAAGATCACCGCCATGCTGCGACCAACGTTGCTGCGCGTGGCGCGGCTCATCAGTTCGCCGCCGTGGCCATCCAGGCGGATGTTCACTTCAGGGGTACCGTGCTCGCCGAAACCGGCCTTGGCGTCGGTCACCTGGTCACCGGTGATGATCAAGCCACGCTCGATCAGCGCCGGAGGACGGTTGCCTTCACGGAACTCGAACTCTTCGGAAGTTGCACGGGAAGCACCCGGCTCAGCCGCAAGACGGAACTCCAGGTTGGCGGTTTTACCCAGGATACGCTTGGCTTCAGCGGTGTCCTGCACGCCCGGCAGCTCAACCACGATGCGGTTGGCGCCCTGACGCTGAACAATCGGCTCGGCCACACCCAGCTCGTTGACGCGGTTACGTACCGTGGTCAAGTTCTGCTTGATGGAGTATTCGCGGATTTCCGCGATTTTGGCCGGGCTCATCGCCAGACGCAGTACCGCCTGACCATTCAGGTCGGCCGGTACGATGTCGAAATCGTTGAAGTTCTTGCGGATCAGCGCACGGGCCTGTTCACGGGAGGCCTCGTCAGAGAAGCCCAGCTGGATGGCACCGTTGAGCTGCGGCAGGCTGCGATAACGCAGCTTCTCTTTACGCAGCAGGCTCTTCACGTCGCCTTCATAGACCTTCAGGCGTGCGTCGAGGGCTTTGTCCATGTCGACTTCCAGCAGGAAGTGCACACCACCGGACAAGTCCAGACCCAGCTTCATCGGGTGCGCGCCAATGCTGCGCAACCACTGTGGCGTAGTCTGCGCCAAGTTCAGGGCAACAACGTAATCGTCACCCATGGCCTTGCGTACGACATCTTTTGCCGGCAATTGGTCTTCTTGCTTGGTCAGGCGCAACAACCCGCCCTTCGCACCAGCTGCCAATGTTGCCGCTTTAACCTGGATACCCGCGTCGGCCAGCGCCTTGCTCGCGCGCTCCAGGTCAGCCTGGTTGACCTGCAGCGAAGTGCTGGCGCCAGTGATCTGGATCGCCGGGTCATCAGGGTAAAGATTGGGAGCGGAATAAATAAAACCGATCGCCAGCACCGCCAGGATCAGTACGTATTTCCACAGAGGGTATTTGTTCAGCATCACGCCGCCCGCTTATAACGCGGGGCGCCTTGCGCGCCCCGTCGATTGGTAAAGGTTGGAACTTAGATCGCTTTGAGCGTGCCTTTTGGCAGCGTGGCGGCGATGGCGCCCTTCTGGAACTTCATTTCCACGGTGTCGGACACTTCCAGAACCACGAAAGCATCGGAAACCTTGGTGATCTTGCCCGCGATGCCGCCGGTGGTCACGACTTCGTCGCCTTTCTGCAGGCTGCCCAGCAGGTTCTTCTGCTCTTTGGCACGCTTGGCCTGTGGACGCCAGATCATCAGGTAGAAGATGACCAGGAAGCCGACCAGGAAAATCCACTCGAAACCACCGCCCATAGGGCCGGCAGCAGCAGGCGCAGCGGCGTCAGCCATGGCGTTAGAGATAAAAAAGCTCATTTAGCACTCCAGTTGCAAATAGTGAATCTTAGGGTCGGAAAACTCAGTCCAAGGGCGGCACAGGGAGCCCGCGCTTGGCATAGAAGGCATCGACGAAGGCGGCCAATGTACCCTGTTGAATAGCCTCGCGCAAACCAGCCATCAGGACTTGGTAGTGACGCAAATTGTGGATGGTATTCAACATGCTACCCAGCATTTCCCCGCATTTGTCCAGATGGTGCAGATAAGCACGGGAGAAGTTCTGGCAGGTGTAGCAATCACAGGTGGGATCCAGCGGCGAATCATCATGGCGATGGAACGCGTTACGGATCTTGAGCACGCCTGTATCGATGAACAGATGCCCATTGCGGGCATTACGGGTTGGCATCACGCAATCGAACATGTCCACACCGCGGCGCACACCCTCTACGAGATCTTCGGGTTTGCCAACGCCCATAAGGTAACGAGGTTTGTCAGCGGGCATCAGGCCTGGCAGGTAGTCCAGTACCTTGATCATCTCGTGCTTGGGTTCGCCCACCGACAAACCGCCGATGGCCAGGCCGTCAAAACCGATCTTGTCGAGGCCTTCCAGCGAGCGTTTGCGCAGGCTTTCATGCATGCCGCCCTGGACAATGCCAAACAGCGCCGCGGTGTTGTCGCCATGGGCATTCTTCGAACGCTGGGCCCAACGCAGGGACAGCTCCATGGAAATCCGCGCGACGTCCTCATCAGCCGGGTACGGTGTGCACTCGTCGAAAATCATCACGATGTCCGAGCCCAGGTCGCGTTGCACCTGCATGGACTCTTCCGGGCCCATGAATACCTTGGAACCGTCCACCGGCGAGGCGAAGGTCACGCCCTCCTCCTTGATCTTGCGCATGGCGCCCAGGCTGAACACCTGGAAACCACCCGAGTCCGTGAGGATCGGGCCATGCCACTTCATGAAGTCATGCAGGTCGCCATGCTTCTTGATCACTTCAGTGCCTGGACGCAGCCACAGGTGGAAGGTGTTGCCGAGGATGATCTCGGCGCCGGTGGCGACGATGTCACGCGGCAGCATGCCTTTAACGGTGCCGTAGGTGCCCACGGGCATGAATGCCGGGGTCTCTACCGTACCGCGCGGAAACGTCAGGCGACCGCGACGGGCTTTGCCGTCGGTGGCGAGCAATTCAAACGACATACGACTCATAGTTGTTCCTCTGGGCCGCGCGGCGCCGGATTACGGGTGATAAACATCGCATCACCGTAGCTGAAAAAACGGTATCCATTGTCGATGGCTGCTTTGTACGCCGCCATTGTTTCGGGATAACCCGCGAAGGCCGACACCAGCATCAATAGCGTGGATTCCGGCAAATGGAAGTTGGTCACCAGGCAGTCGACCACATGGAACGGCCGGCCTGGGTAAATAAAGATATCGGTGTCGCCACTGAACGGTTTGAGCACGCCATCACGCGCCGCGCTCTCAAGGGAGCGCACGCTGGTGGTGCCCACCGCAACCACCCGCCCGCCGCGCGCCTTGCAGGCGCTAACTGCGTCCACGACGTCCTGGCTGACTTCCAGCCATTCGCTATGCATATGGTGGTCTTCGATGTTATCCACACGCACCGGCTGAAACGTGCCGGCCCCCACGTGCAGGGTCACATAGGCGGTCTCGACGCCCTTGGCGGCAATCGCATCCAGCAGCAGTTGATCAAAATGCAGCCCGGCAGTCGGCGCGGCCACGGCACCGAGGCGCTGGGAATAGACCGTTTGATAGCGCTCACGGTCCGAGTCTTCGTCGGGGCGGTCGATATAAGGAGGCAATGGCATATGACCGACGCGCTCCAGCAACGGCAAAACCTCTTCGGTGAACCGGAGTTCGAACAGCGCATCATGACGCGCTACCATCTCGGCTTCACCGCCACCCTCGACGAGGATGCTCGAACCCGGTTTCGGCGACTTGCTGGAGCGTACATGGGCCAGCACACGATGGCTGTCCAACACCCGTTCCACCAGAATTTCCAACTTGCCGCCGGATGCTTTCTGGCCAAACAGCCGTGCCGGGATGACCCGGGTATTGTTGAACACCATCAGATCGCCCGGACGCAAATGCTCAAGCAAATCAGTGAATTGACGGTGTGCGAGGGTGCCGCTGGCCCCGTCCAGGGTCAGCAGTCGACTGGCGCGACGCTCGGCCAAAGGGTGGCGAGCAATCAGCGAATCCGGGAGTTCAAAAGTAAAGTCAGCAACGCGCATGATGGGGTTCGTCTAGCAGGGCCGGGAAGTCTAGCGGAAATAGTGAAAATAGACCATGAAACGTGATTGACCAACGGTAATCTCATCTCTATACTTCGCCGCCATTGAGCCCTGATGGCGGAATTGGTAGACGCGGCGGATTCAAAATCCGTTTTCGAAAGGAGTGGGAGTTCGAGTCTCCCTCGGGGCACCATCTTAAAGAAAGACCTTGAATTTCAAGGTCTTTTTTTTCGTCTGCAGAAAAGCGCCCTGAGGCCGCGACAGCTCCCAGAGAGCGAGATAGCGCGACTCCCCTTCATATCATCATAAAGTCCAGCAGGCCCACTCACAGGCCTTTGCGAGGACGCTAAAACGACCCTTGGTTAACCCTGGACCCACCCAAAGTACTGCTAGCGCTTCGAACGGAGATCCTGTTTCCTTTAATGGGCATGGACTTTAGCACTGAAGCCCCTCCCGAGGCGCCTCTTCGCACTTTCCGACCGCCCAAAACAAAACCCCACCTGCTTTCGCAAATGGGGTTTCGGAATTTAATCTTGACGATGACCTACTCTCACATGGGGAAACCCCACACTACCATCGGCGATGCATCGTTTCACTGCTGAGTTCGGGATGGGATCAGGTGGTTCCAATGCTCTATGGTCGTCAAGAAATTCGGGTACTGAGTTGTGGCCAGCTGGCCTCGCTTCAGCAAATTGGGTATGTGACAGCTTTCGGTGTTTTGTGAAATCTCGAACTTTCGGTTCATTGCGTCTTCACACACCGCAATCTGGCCTTTCGACGCAAATTGCTTGGGTGTTATATGGTCAAGCCTCACGGGCAATTAGTATTGGTTAGCTCAACGCCTCACAGCGCTTACACACCCAACCTATCAACGTCGTAGTCTTCGACGGCCCTTCAGGGGACTCAAGGTCCCAGTGAGATCTCATCTTGAGGCTAGTTTCCCGCTTAGATGCTT